>NZ_FXTI01000001.1 GCF_900182565.1 Melghirimyces algeriensis
CAGCCTGCATTGTGACCGGGAGAATCCCTATATCCAGTGGCAGAACAGCCCCTTTTATGTGAATAAGAGCAATCGGGAATGGAAGGACAGCGAGGGGAAACCCCGCCGGGGGGCAGTAAGCGCCTTTGGTATGAGTGGAACCAATGTGCATCTGGTGCTGGAAAGCTACCCGCGAGAGGTACAGGCGGTGAATGGGGCACTTCCTTCCTATCTGCTGGCACTGTCGGCCAAGACCGAGGCGGCCTTAACGGAAAAAATGGCAGACCTGATCGCCTTTTTGGAAAGCCCGGAAGGGCAGGAGGCGGATCTTCTAGAGATCAGTTATACCCTTTTACAGGGCCGCCAGCATTTTCGTCATCGATGGGCCATGGTGGTCCAGGGTCGTGAAGATGCGCTATATGCGTTGAAGCAGGCCATCAATAAAGAACAGGCACCTAATCTCTTTCAGGGTCAGGTGCCTCCTTCATTTACAGGTCAAACGGCCATTATAAAATATATCGCTGATTTACTTGAACAAAGCCATGTCTCTCGCAAGGATTCCCAACAATACCAGGAGAGTTTAATGGCTTTAGCGGCGATGTATTGTCAGGGGTATGAGATGGATTGGGCGGCTTTGTTTGCGGGTACTGATCCCCAATCTCTGCATATGCCCACCTATCCCTTTGCGCGAAATGCCTATTGGATAGCGGAGAAGGAACGGGAGATGCCGTTATCCTCTCGGCAAAAAGGAGATTTACCGAGTGAGGAGGCCGTACAACCTGACAGGAAACAGACAGAGGTGATCCAACAGGAATCTTCCGGACAGCGTGTCCTAACGCCCTTGACAGCGGCAGATACATGGTCGTCTGAACCCAAGGCCAAGCCGGAAGCGATTCCATTAACCTCACTGGAAAGGGATAAAGCAGGGAAGGGAAAACATCAACTGTCACGGGATGTCAGGGACATTGAACAAGTGCTGGCATCGATGTTGAGAGAAATCCTGGAATTGGATCAAGACACGGTGGATCGTGATACGCCGTTTATTGAAATGGGTATGGATTCAATCGTCGGGGTGGAGTGGATTCAGGCAGTAAATGAACGATATCAGACATCGCTTACAGCCAATAGTATTTATGAATATCCCAATATTCGCCAATTTGCGGCGCTTTTGTCCCCAGACACACCCGCTAGGGCAGAAGAGATAAGCGATGCCAGGAGCAATCTTGCACCATCGGTGGCACCAGCACCAAAACCAAGCGACCAGCCGGCGGCGGATAGCATGGAAGCGGTACAAGCATTTCTGGTTACCAGTCTGGCAGAAGCCTTGTCTATGGATCAGGCAGATATTGATCTGGATGGAGAATTGGTTGAATTAGGTCTGGATTCCATTATTGGTGTGGAGTGGATTCAAGCAATCAATGAGCGATATGGAGTGGAGCTAACAGCCAATAGCATTTATGAATATCCCCATCTTCGTGAGTTTGCCGCTTTTTTGCATGATCAATTATCTCAGCAAATGGAAGTTCCCCTCCATTTGCAAAAGCTGATCCAAGGCGTACAGGATGGTGAGATCGATATCGAACAAGCGGATCAGTTACTGCGCCGGGGAGGCATTAGAACTTAAGGACGGGTAGGGAGATATCGGAATGGGTGTGACATCTGTCATCGGTTAAGTCAAAGTGGCCTTTTTTCCCCTTTGCTGACGGGAAAGCACGTCTTTGATCGGATGAAACGGCCAGACAGGCAATTGGTATCCATAGAAATGGAAGATGATACTCAGGAGGGATGAGAGAATGAAGACAGTTGGCATTGAGGCAATGAATGCTTTTGGCGGCACGGCTTATCTGGATGTGATGGAATTGGCGAAACACCGGTCATTGGATGTGACACGCTTCGAAAATTTGCTGATGAAAGAGAAAGCGGTGGCCCTTCCCTTTGAAGACCCGGTCACATGTGGTGTAAATGCGGCGAAACCCATTGTGGATGCATTATCGCCAGAGGAAAAAGACCGTATTGAGTTGCTGATTACCTGTTCTGAATCGGGCATTGATTTTGGCAAATCGATCAGCACCTATATTCACCATTACTTAGGTCTTAACCGAAACTGCCGTATGTTTGAGCTGAAACAAGCCTGTTATTCAGGAACAGCTGGTTTGCAAATGGCGATTCAGTTTATTCTTTCCCAGACTTCTCCAGGTGCAAAAGCCCTTGTGATCGCCAGTGACATCTCTCGCTTTTTAGTAGCAGAAGGCGGTGATGAGCTGACCCAGGATTGGTCCTATGCGGAACCGAGCGGTGGAGCGGGCGCAGTGGCTATGCTGGTCAGTGAGACGCCCTATCTGTTTCAGGTGGATGTGGGTGCTAATGGCTATTATGGTTATGAGGTGATGGATACATGCCGTCCCATTCCAGACAGCGAGGCCGGAAATGCGGATTTATCCCTGCTGTCTTATCTGGATTGTTGTGAACAGACGTTTTTGGAATACCAGCGCAGGGTAGCGGAGGTGGACTATCAACAGACCTTTCAGTATCTCTGTTATCATACGCCCTTTGGCGGCATGGTCAAAGGGGCTCATCGTACGATGATGCGAAAAATGGTAAAAGCCAAACCCCAGGAAATTGAGGCGGATTTTGAACAGCGTGTCTTGCCGGGGCTGAAATACTGTCAACGGGTGGGCAATATCATGGGGGGCAGCGTCCTCTTATCTCTGTTGAGTACCATTGACCAGGGGCATTTTGATTCACCCAAACGGGTTGGCTGTTTTTCCTATGGATCGGGTTGCTGTTCAGAATTTTACAGCGGTATTGTGACACCCCAAGGCCAAGAAAAACTGAGTCACTTTCGGGTGGAAGAACAATTGAATGACCGCTACCGGTTATCGATGGAAGAATATGAAACGCTGTTGGTGGGAAGCAGTGCAGTTAAATTTGGGACACGCAATGTAAAGCTGGATCTTCATCTTATTCCGGGAGCAATGTCAGTGAGTCAGGATCAGGGTCTTTTGGTATTGGACGAGATTCATGAATTTCATCGCAAGTACAGGTGGTTGTAATGGACTATCAAACGGTGAAGGTCCGGATGGAACAGACCGTCTGTCATTTACAGCTATATCGCCCAAAGGAAAACAATACCATCAATGACCAGATGATTGAAGAATGCCATCAGGTATTGGATCGCTATGGGGAATCAATCAACCTGTTGGTATTGGAAGGGCTTCCGGATGTTTTTTGTTTAGGAGCGGACTTTCAGGAAATGCATGACATTATGGCAAGCGGACAAGTCCGTGAGCGAAATCCTGAGCGGTTATATGATTTGTGGCTACGGTTAGCAACTGGCCCCTTTATTACCATTTCCCATGTCAGGGGACGGGTGAACGCAGGCGGGATGGGCTTTGTGGCCGCCAGCGATATTGTATTGGCTGAGCGCTCGGCCCAATTTAGTCTGTCCGAGTTGTTGTTTGGCGTTTTTCCGGCAGCGGTACTCCCCTTTCTGATCCGTCGAATGGGGGTGGCCAAAGCCAACTATATGACGGTTATGACAAAAACGATTTCAGCTGAACAGGCGGATGAGTGGGGATTGGTTGATGCCTGTGAGGATAATAGCCAGTCGTTGCTCCGCAAACATCTGCTTCGTCTCAAGCCATTAACCAAAAGGGCTATTGTACGCTATAAACAGTATATCCATCAGCTTTATCCCCCTTTGGAAGAAGCCAAATCCCTGGCAGTGGAAGCCAATAAGGCGATGTTTTCAGATCCGCAAAATCTGTCAGGTATCTACCGTTATATTGAAACAGGGAAATTTCCATGGGAGTAAAGTGAGAGAGGAGTGGATCGGTTGACGTCTGTCTTACATTTTCAAGAATTGGAGCCTGAGATTGTCTTGTTGAGGATGCAGGATCGGGTGCATAAAAATACCTTTTCCAAGGAGTTAATTGATGGCCTGATGGATGCCTTTGAAGCCATTCAGGCCAGTCATACCTATAAAGTGGTGATTTTAACCGGTTATGACACCTACTTTGCCTCAGGGGGAACGCGGGAAGGTTTGTTGGCCATTCATGAAGGCAGAGAAAAGTTTACCGATAAGAACATCTACAGTCTGGCGTTAAACTGTGATATTCCGGTAATTGCCGCCATGCAGGGCCATGGCATTGGAGGCGGCTTGATCATGGGCCTGTTTGCAGATTTTGTCATTTTAAGCAGAGAAAGTGTCTATACAACCAATTTTATGAAGTATGGCTTTACACCGGGTATGGGAGCCACCTGCATTTTGCCAAGAAAGTTGGGTATTAGCTTGACCGAGGAGTTGTTAATCAACTCCGGCACCTATCGGGGAGCGGAACTTGAAAAAAGAGGGATTCCGTTTCCCGTATTGCCTCGGACAGAAGTGTTGGATCATGCTATTGATTTGGCACGTGAGATTGCTGAAAAGCCAAGGTACTCCCTCATCTTGTTAAAAAATCATTTGGTTGCTCCGATCCGCAAGGAACTGCCTGCCATCATCGAACAGGAAGTGCTGATGCATGAAAAAACATTTCATCAGCCTGAGGTGAGGGAGCGGATTCATACCCTATTTGGAAAATGAGAGGAGTAAATGGCCGGAATGGATACAAAGGCGATATTTCGGGCGCTCCAAGCAGGCGAAATCACGACTGAACAAGCCTATGCTGAACTGGCAGCATTTCTGGGTCCGCCTGAGGGAGATGAGAGAGGAACATCAAATGATGAAGAGGAAGCCGAGCCGATCCAAGGCCCGGTGGTGGAACTTCAAGAGGTTGAATCAGGGATTTTCCAGGTGACCATGCAGGAACGCACCCATAAAAACACCTTCTCAACGGAATTGATTACGGGGCTCATGCAGGTCTTTGAATCTTTGCGTGCCAATAAGGACTGCAAGGTGGTGATCCTTACCGGCTATGATACCTATTTTGCCTGCGGCGGTACCCAGGAAGGATTGCTGGCGCTGTATGAGGGGAAAGCGAAAATGACCGATCTCCACCTTTACAGCCTGCCGTTGGAGTGCGATGTTCCCATTATTGCAGCGATGCAGGGTCATGGGTTGGGAGGGGGATTATGTCTGGGTCTGTTTTGTGATTTTGTAATTATGAGTCGGGAAAGTACATATGCCTGTAACCATATGAGCTATGGTTTTACCCCTGGTGATGGAGCAACACTGATTTTACCCCGTGTTTTGGGCTATCCTTTGGCGCAGGAGCTTTTATTTACCGGAAAGAACGTCAAGGGAACTGAATTGGCCGACCGGGGAGCCTCGGTGCCCATTCTTCCCAGAAAGGAGGTTTTGCCCCATGCTCGGAAGATGGCGAGGGAGTTGGCAGAGAAACCGCGGGAATCACTTATGTTATTAAAGCAACATATGGTGACTTCTTTAAAGGCGGACTTAACCGAGGTAGTAGAAAAGGAATGGGCGATGCAAGAAAAAACCCTGGTTCATCGATCGGATGTACTGGAAAAAATGATGCCGGCTTTTGATTCATCTTCCAATCCATCGGCCTTTCCCGAACTTCTCCATCTGAATCAGCATTTTACCGGACGGCCGGTATTTTGGTTGCATGGTGAAGGGGGAGGAGTGGAGGGATATCAATGGGTGGCAGAAAAAACCCGTCGCCCGTTTTATGGGATTCAGGCGCGGGGGCATATGACCGAACATCCCCCGATCAGGGGGATAAAGGCCATGGCCGCTTACTATGTATCCATGATACAGAGCAAACAGGCAAAGGGTCCCTATGATTTAGGCGGTTATTCGTTGGGAGGACTATTGGCCTATGAAGTGGCCCGCCAATTGCAGGAGGCGGGTGAGAGGGTTCAGAGCCTGGTGATGTTGGATACACCTGATCCCTCCAGTTGGGAAAAAATTCGGCTGAGTTCTCAGAGCAGAGCGTTACAGGCTGTGAATATGGCCTTGCTAAATCGGAATCGGAAGGAAACGGAAGCGATCCTGCAAAAGCTGATCCATCACAAAGAAATCCCAGAGCACACCGATGAAGCGGAACTATTGATACACCTGATCCGTCTGGGAAGAGAGCGGGGGCTGTCTTTAACGTTGTCTGAGACAGGATTATTGACACTGTTTCAGCATCATTTGCGGATGCAGGCGGCTTTTGAACTGAATCGCTACACCCTCTCTCCTCTTCCCCATGCTTCCGAGGTCACTTGTCATTATGTCCGCAATCAAAGCGGTTCTTTTTATGGTGAACTCACGCCCTATCTGACGACGGATGCAGATGAGATCACCATTGATCACACGTGTTACTGGGAAGAGTGGGAGCGGGTGTTTCCCCGTTTTTATCTGTTGGATGCAGCATCAACCAGCCATATGACACTCTTGTTTGAACCGGAGGCACAAGCGGATATTACACTGTTGTGCCAGGAATTGTATGATTAGAACATTTTGAACGAAGGGCTGAATGTGGGATGAAATTTCATTTCATAATTGATTCACAGGTTTCTCTGACAAGGGATGGCGCATCTGAGCGATTGGACCATGTGATAGTACAACAGGAATCAGCAGCATTTAACCCCAAAATGGACAAAGGAGTGGGAAATGTATGGCAACGGTGTTGTTTTTAAATGGCCCTTCACATGGTCATGTCAATCCAACGTTGGGCTTGGTAACTGCGTTGGTCAATCAAGGGGAACGGGTCATTTACTTTTGTACCGATGATTTTCAGGCGAAGATTGCCAACACCGGAGCAATTTTTAAAAGCCTAGGGGAGCATGCCAAACTGCCCAAAGGAAACCCCGATCTGGATAAGAACCAACAATTGTTTGATATTGCTTTAAGGATGATGTTATCAACGGAAAAGGTAGTTCAGCATATTTTGGATCATATCGCAGATGAACCCATTGATTACCTGATCTATGATTCCATGTATCCCATCGGTCATATCATTGGTCAAATTTTAGAGGTGCCGACTGTCGTCTCCCATGCGGTGGTTGCCAAGCCGGAAGAAATGATACCCCAAAATAAGAATATGGTGGGCATGGAGATGATGCAAGATCATCCGGCGCTTGGTGAATACAGAGCGATGGTAAAGCGTATGAATGAGATCTATGGTATTGAAATGCCCAATCTAACGGGGATGATGGCCCATTATGGCGACTTGAATATTGTCTATACATCTGCTTACTTCTCCGACCATGAGAATGTTGATGAGAGCTTTTGCTTTATTGGTGGGCCCGTCAGTATGCTAAATGAAACAGTTGACTTTCCCTTTGAACAGCTGAAAGATAAGAAAGTGATCTATATCTCCCTGGGAACGGCTTTTCATATGGTGAACCCAGACATTTACAATGTATTTTTTGATGCCTTCCGGGATGAAGAAGAGACCGTGGTGGTTATTGCAGCCTATAATACGGATTCCTCCTCTTTTGAACTGCCGGATAATGTGATAATGAAACATTATGTTCCCCAAGAGGAGATACTCCAATATACGGATGTTGCGATTACTCATGGTGGAGTGAATACTACAAGTGATCTAGTTTATCATGGCATTCCCTTTGTTGTGATGCCCATTGGCGGGGACCAGCCCTATATGGCGGATCGATTTACAAGACTGGGCGCGGCTGTCACCCTCGATAAAGAGACCCTGTCACCGGTTGAATTAAAAGAAGCACTTAACACGGTGCAAAAGCCGGAATATCGCAATAATCTGAGAAAAATCAAACACTCCTTCGAGGAAGCGGGTGGCTATAAAAAAGCGGTGGAAGCAATCTGTGCCTTTAAGAAGGAAAGAAATATATCCTGATCGGTTAGAATCGCCATAAACACCTGTTAGCCAATGCTAGCAGGTGTTTACCTATTTTATTATTCTAAATATTGCGAAATTATTAACCAGATTTGACATTTTTTCGTAAATAAGATAAATTGGAAATGATTATTGCATAACATAGAAATGTACATTTTAACAATAACATAATGAAGAAGAAAAATCAACCCCTTTTTTAAACAGATCGCTCGAAAGGAAGAGAGGCTATGTTTTTATCCCGCATGTTTAATGCTATCCAACTATCACCCCAGTCCAAGACAATGGTAGAGCTACTGGATTTAAATGAGAAAACAAAAAAGCATGGCCTAGTTTTAACACCTGATGATGTAAAAACAGTAATCATTTCCAGAAATAAAGTGCTGCGTGACCATGGACGGATCGAGCTGGGCATTGAAGTGACAAAGGAATTGGTTGAGGTATTTTCCACTTCACCCTATATGGATCAGGATCATTATGTTGATACGTTGAATGAGCTGCATGAGATTTTTTATTATCTCAGAAATGAAACGGAAGACAAGATTGGGGACATGAAACTTATTCATATGATGAAGGATGTTTTTGACGGCCCCTGTGCAGGTTCCTTGGAGCTTTTGAGGAGTAAAATGGAGGAATTCGCCGAGAATTTCAGGAGGGACATGATGCGTCGTGAGTCGTTATTTGAAGGGGATGAATAGGCTTGGAATTGGATAACACACAGGATGGTTCCCGTTCCGTTTCTAACATTTACGTCGATCGATCACAGTTAAAACGGAGTCAATATGTGATGTCTCTCTTGCAGGAAGGTCAGCGTGTAGGGCTGATCAATAGCCGGGAGGCTTACCGGATACAGGCTGGGATCATAGAGGTCCTGCAACAATTGATACGGCGGTATACCCAGGGGGAAAGCACATCGGTTACCTCGGAAACAGCGGAAGGGATTATGGTATCCCTGATGTATGCCATGGATGCCTATGCCCTTCATTTTATGGAGCCTGAAGAGGCGATTGCCCATTTGAAATCGGAAAATGTGAAGACGATGCATGCCAAAGGGGTTGAATTGCTTCGTCAGTATTTTGAGGATGCCAAACAGCTGTATCAAGATGTAAAAAAGATGAAATTGGATGTGCCAGTGGATGCCTATAATATGACGATCGATGAATCATTACCCGTATTTATGAACAACTACAATATTATTTTTGAAGCCCATAATACCATGGCGAGTATTGACTATCCTTTAGCCATTGATGATATGCGACTTCAGGGTGTTTTTTATATTAAACAGTATTTAGAACGACTGCAATTGGAGACGCGGTTCTGTCACTTTTTCAGTCATCAGGATTTAATGTATGTCTTGACAAATTTCGGGAAGATATGCCGCTTTGATTATCGCATTGAGCTATTTAACATATTTGAGTTAATGATGAACAATGCTGTTTTTTCATTGCTATCAGGAGGGGATGTCAATCAGGTCAGAATTTCAGAAAATCAATATAATCGGTTAAATCGGATGTTAACCGCTTGTCATGCTGATCAAAGGGCTGCCGTGATTCATGAAGCGGTGGATCGGTTACAGGAAGCGCTGCAAACGGATCAAGCACTTACCCGCTATATGGATCTGTGCCGAGATGAATTGATTCAAAGGGTAAATAACGCAACCGAAAACGGTAGTCTGGAAAGGCTGGTTATCAGGGAGAAGGAAGAGCGCGAGAAACCGATGGTGCTCATGTTAAATGAGAATGAGCGCATGAGTGATGTGCAAATGCGGAAATTGGTGGATCGTATCATGGAAAGTGACAATACAGCAAAAAAAGTGCGCCTGATCAGAGACCATTTCGCTTCACTTCATGATTATCTGGATTTGCTGAATTCAGGATGTCTATTTGGTGACGAATATCATGCGCTCTTTGCCACCTTTGAGGATATTGAATTGGCCATTTTCGCCAAGATCGTGTTTTATGAGGAAATGCGGGGAGATGTTCGGGATTTTCCGGACATTGTTGCTGACGGAGCTGAAGCAGCGAGCGAGTGGGAGACGCATTATATTGCGTTTATGCAGCAGTTGGACGATGAGCGCATCGCGGCAATTGGACGTCTCATCGATGATATTGACTATGAGGAAATATCGTTTTATTAAGTAAAAATTATAGTTAACGGAGGGGAAAGATGGATAAAACAGACGCTTTGCGTGAGGAAAATACGCTTAAGTTACTCTTCACCTATTCCTTGCCGATGATTATCGGTTTATTTGTCGGGGCTTCCTATAACATTATTGACCGGGTGTTTATTGGTAATGGGGTTGGCGACATCGGATTGGCTGGCGTTGCTGTTGCCTTCCCCGTTATGATGAGCATTATGGCGTTTTCCAGCCTGATCGGTACAGGAGCAACCGCACTAACTTCCATTCGCTTGGGGGAGAAAAACATACCTGAAGCCGAGCGGGTCATGGGAAATGCCTTAACCCTGCTGCTTTCAGTTTCTGTTGTGTTTACGGTGCTGTGTCTGATCTTCTTAGACCCCGTACTTATTGCGTTTGGCGCAAACAAAGAAATATTGGGCCCTGCGGCGGATTATACACGCATTATCCTTTTTGCCAGCATTTTTATGATTATTGGAGCAGGGATGAATAACTTTATCAGGGCTGAGGGCAGTCCCAAAAAATCGATGTTTACCATGCTGATTGGCTCTATTCTGAATGTGATTTTGGCCCCGATCTTTATTTTTGGATTGGATTGGGGAATGGAAGGGGCGGCCCTGGCGACAGCGATTTCCCAATTGATATCGGCTTTATGGGTGATGTCACACTTTTTTACAGGCAAGAGTGTTTTGAAGATTCGTGCTAAAAATATGCGACTCCGTGGTCCTTTGGTGGGACGGATTCTGGCGCTGGGTGTGGGGTCCTTTATTACCCAGACGGCAACCGGTGTGCTCATGATCGCCATGAATAATGTGTTGTTAAACTATGGCGGGAGTACGGCGATTGCAGGAATGAATGTGGTTAATGCTGTACAAACCTTTATTATGCTGCCCATCTGGGGGATTAGCTTGGGAATTCAGCCGATTATTGGTTATAACTTTGGAGCCAAAAGTTATGAAAGGGTGAAAAGCATCCTTGTTGCAGCGATTGCATTTTCCACTGTTATTGCGACGGTTGCCTCTCTCTTTATTTATTTTGTCCCGGAAAGCCTGGTGGCTATTTTCAATCAAAGCGAAGAATTGATTCAATTTGGCAGCCATGCCATGGTGATTTTCCTGCTTCTTACTCCACTGATCGGTTTTCAAATTATTGGGGCGGGATATTTCCAGGCATTGGGCAAAGCCAAGCAATCCATTTTCCTCAGCTTAACGCGTCAGGTATTGATCCTGATCCCGGCATTGCTTATTCTCCCCCGATTCTTCGGTCTTCAAGGGGTGTTCATTTCTGGACCCATTTCAGACTTTTGCTCGGCGGTGATCTCTGTGGCATTTGTTGTTATCAGTTTAAAGCAGATGAGTAAAGAGATGAACCAAGAAGCCACATCAGAACAACCTGTTGATGCTTCCTCAGGAAGTCAGGAACCGACGACTTGAGATCCTGGCTCTGCAGGATGGCAGAATGTGTTCCCGTCCTGTAGGGCTGTTTTTATGTCCTTGATTGCTCTTGAAAGGAGGAACGGCAGGAGCAAGTACTCTCCTGTTGAACAATACCATGAATCCATCAGGTTCCTATCGGATTACGTCCATTAACAATAATGTAGAAATGGAGATTAACCGGTTAAAGGCGCAGGTTGATTTATTTTGGCCCAGTGAATGGCAGCACTATCAAGCGCATGGTTTGGCAGGCGCAGGAAACATTATTGAATTGGGGTCTGGGCCAGGGTTTCTATTGGAGAAACTATTAACCCATATCCCGCAAGCGAATGTGACCGGACTGGAAATTGACCCCTTGTTGGTTAACTATGCCATGGATTATCTGAAAAAGAAAAACTACGGCAGATGGCAAGTATATGAGGGAAATATCACGCAAACCGGCTTGACGGATCATACCTATGACTTTGCCATAACCCGCTTGGTGTTGGAGCATCTCACTGATCCCATCGAAGCGGTTCGGGAGATATATCGCATTGTTAAGCCGGGAGGAAAAGTGATTGTGGTGGACAATGACTTTGAAATGCATATTATGACCTATCCATCTGTTCCAGGTTTAAGAGAACTGTATGATGCTTATTGTGAGGCGCGGTTTGCCGAAGGGGGCAATCCAAAAATCGGACGGGAATTGCCACGTATTTTAAAGGAAGGCGGCTTTTCCAATGTACAGTTTGAGTTGATTAGTGCCCATAGCACCATTTTAGGGGATGAGATGTTTTTTCAATCAGAAGGCGTTGGGATTCCATATAAGTTGAAGCAGGATGGCTATTTATCAAGCAAGGACCTTGGGAAAATCTCGGTTGGCTGGCGAAAGATGGTGCAAGATGAGCAACATGCGATTGTTCGCCAACTGTGTCTGGCTGTAGGCGAAAAAGTCGAGTAAAGGTTGAATCCCCCAGCTCCCTGTTAAGGGAGTTTGATTTTACGTAGGAGGTGATTTCAACGTGAAAGGGATTATCCTTGCGGGTGGGACAGGCACACGTCTTTATCCCTTGACAAAGGTGATTTGCAAACAACTATTGCCGATCTATGATAAGCCCATGATTTATTATCCTTTGTCTGTGTTAATGCTGGCCGGGATCAAAGAGATTTTGATTATTTCCACGCCACAAGATACTCCGCGCATTCAGCAACTATTGGGGGATGGGGCACAGATTGGCATTTATTTGTCCTATGCGGTCCAGCCTTCACCAGAGGGGATCGCCCAGGCCTTTCTCATTGGTCAAGATTTCATCGGTCAGGACCAAGTGGCCCTGATCCTAGGGGATAACATTTTTTACGGGCATGGCTTAACCCCCCTTTTGCATCATGTGGTAGCAAGAAGAGAGGGAGCCACCATCTTTGGCTATAATGTGCGAGATCCCCAGCGGTTTGGGGTGGTGGAATTTGACGAGTGGAACAAGGTGGTTTCTATTGAGGAAAAGCCGCTTTATCCCAAGTCTAATTATGCCATTACCGGTTTTTATTTTTATGATAACCAGGTGATAGAGATTGCCAAAGGCCTGACGCCATCCGCCCGCGGGGAGTTGGAAATTACAGATGTGAATAAAGCGTATTTGGAGATGGATAACCTGCATGTGGAAGTCATGGGGCGGGGATTTGCCTGGCTGGACACAGGAACCCATGAAACGCTTTTGCAAGCCTCCCAATTTATAGAGACGCTTGAAAAGCGGCAGGGCTTAAAAATCGCTTGTATAGAGGAAATTGCCTACAATATGGGTTATATTGGTGCTGAAAAATTGTTGGAGCTCGCTATGCCCATGAAGCAGAACGAATATGGGCAATACTTAATGGCTGTAGCGCAAACGGAAACGTGTGATCTAACATCATAATGGAAGGGAAGGAACGGCAGGCTGATCGATCACCTGTCGGCATTGTTCATGAAATTATTGGTTACTGGTGGTATGGGCTTTATTGGCAGTCATTTGATTCGGTATCTTTTAAAAAAGCATCCAACCTACCATATTATGAATCTGGACCGTTTAACCTATGCAGGAAATTCGGAAAATTTGCAGGATATTGCGGGGCATGACAATTTGCAATTTATAAAAGGGGATATCCGCGACCGGGATCTGGTTGACACCATTATGGCCCAAGGCGTATCTGTCATTGTCAATTGTGCCGCAGAGTCCCATGTGGATCGCAGTATACAAGAGCCATCTATTTTTGTGCAGAACAATATTGTGGGAACACAGATGCTTTTAGAAGCCGCCCAAAAATATCAGGTCAAAAAATATGTACAAATCTCAACGGATGAAGTCTATGGCAGCTTGGGAGATAGGGGTTTTTTTACAGAGGAAACCCCTCTGGCACCCAACAGCCCTTACTCTGCCAGTAAAGCAAGTGCTGATCTTTTGGTCCATGCCTATCATCAAACGTTTCAACTGCCAGTGAACATTACACGATGTTCCAATAACTATGGTCCCTATCAATTTCCTGAAAAACTGATCCCTCTCATGATTATCCAGGCATTGCAAGATAAGCCTCTACCCCTTTATGGGGACGGACGACATATCCGTGATTGGCTGTATGTGGAAGACCACTGTGCCGCTATTGATCTGGTGATCCATAAAGGGATTGATGGAGAAGTTTATAATATTGGAGGCAACAATGAGAAAACCAATCTTCAAATCGTAGAAAAGATTTTGGCGTTATTGGATAAACCCAAGGATTTAATTCGATTTGTACCAGACCGCCCCGGACATGACCGCCGTTATGCCATTGACGCAACAAAAATTCAGACGCAATTAGGCTGGCACCCCCAATACGCTTTTGAAGCAGGAATCGCTCAAACGGTACAATGGTATGTGGCCCATCAAGACTGGTGGAATAAGGAATAAACATGAACAAGTGGATCAGCGACAGGCATTCAAAAGGACGCTGAACGGACAGCGCCCTTTTGGGTATCAGATGGCTTATAAAGCTCTTTGGATCTCCTGTTTCATCTTTTCCAGCCGGGATCGGGATGCTTGATCCGAATCGGCTGCCACACCGAAATAGAATTTGATCTTCGGCTCGGTGCCAGAGGGACGGAGGGCGATCCACCCGCCGTCATCGAGAAAATATTTGATCATATTGATGGAAGGAAAGCCGTCCACTCCCATGGTATAATCTTTGATTTCCCGAACAGCAACACCCCCAATACTTTTCAGAGGACGGTTGCGGAAGGCATCCATGATGGAGGACACTCTTTGTGGTCCCGACTTTCCCTCAAAGGTATGAGAGATGATCGCTTCCCGGTACCAGCCGTATGTTTCATGAATTTGATGTAACACTTCATCCAAAGTAACACCTTTTTCCCGATAGTGGGCGGCCAATTCACAGCACATGATGGCAGCCTGGATGGCGTCCTTGTCCCGGACAAAACTGCCCAGGAGATAACCATGGCTTTCCTCGTAACCGAACAGAAAGGTATGATGATTGCCCACCTCGTATTCTTCGATCTTTTCAGCGATATATTTGAAGCCGGTGGGCATCTCATCGCTATTGACTCCAAAGGATTGGGCGATGGCCCGGCTCAGTCCCGAAGAAACCAGAGACTGGATCATTACCCCGTCGGGAGGGAGTTGCCCCCGTCCCTTTAATTCCGAGAGCAGGTAATAAAGAAGAAGGGCGCCAATTTGGTTCCCGTCGAACCAGGTGTAATCCCCTGAAGTGTTTTTAGCCAGCATTCCCAGACGGTCTGTGTCCGGATCTGTTCCGATCACGAGGTCAGCATCCAGTTTGCGCGCTTGTTGCAATGCCAACGTAAAGGATTCGGGTTCTTCAGGATTGGGAACGGAAACGGTGGGGAAGTCCGGGTCGGGTTGTTCCTGTTCCGGCACAACATGGAGTCGGGAGAAACCGAGAGCGTCCAAGATACGGCGGACGGGTCGGTTTCCCGTACCGTGCAAAGGTGTGAATACCACCGACAATTCCGCATTGCTCTCCCGTTTACCCCGCAGGGAAAGGTTGAGAACGTTTTTTGTGAAGGCCTGATCCACATCATCTTGGAGAAGGCGGATCAAACCGGCTTCCCTGCCCCTGTTTATGCTCCAGACGGGAAGAGCGCGTTCATTTTCGATGTCCTCGATCTCTTTTTTGATCCGACTCACTTTGGCCGGAGGCATCTGAGCGCCATCCTCCCCGTAAATCTTTAAGCCATTGTACGGAGCGGGGTTATGGCTGGCTGTGATCATGATACCGGCGGCGGCTTTCAGGTAGCGAACCGCGAAAGAGAGTATCGGGGTTGGACGGAGGGAGGGAAAGAGGTGGACCCGGATTCCGTTCCGGGCCAGAACTCCTGCTGCTTCAGCGGCGAAATCGGGTGATTTCCGGCGGGAGTCCCAGGCGATGACGACGCCTTTTTTCTTGTTGACATCCTTCTGCCGAAGCAATACGCGGGCTAGACCTTCTGTGGTTCGGCGGACGGTGTACCGATTCATCCGGTTGGTACCCGGTCCGATCAGACCGCGGATGCCTGCGGTGCCGAAGTCCAGGTACCGATAAAAGGCGTCCTCGATTTCCGCTTCATTCAGGGTAAGGAGCTCCTGTTTCAAATCTTCATCCAGCTTCTGATCCTCCAACCAGCTTCGATAGGCTTTCAGACAGGATTTGTTCATGGAAGGTGGGCGGAGAAACCATTACCTCCGGAGGACCCCGCCCCTTCTCCTTTCATTGGATAGTCATGGTTGCAACTCAAACCCAGGCAGAAATAATGGGTATGAGGATTTTATTGATTCTGTTCGCAAGAATCATAGAATCTGGTTTCTTGGGAGCTTGTCTTTTCTTTGGTCGGAGTGATTTCAAGAACATACACCAGATTCGGATAATTTCGATTATAACATATTGATGAGCCAAATGTACTTTCCGGAGAATCTTTTGGAAGATACCTAGTAGAAAGGAGAGCGGACATTTTATTCTTAAGACCGAATCGGTAAGGGATAAATGTTATTACTCTATTGTCGCCTGCACAAGAATTGTTTGAGCAGGCGATTTTTTTTGCGCTTTTTTTCTTAACTTTCCCCTTCACGCTGGAGGTGTCGGAGTATGATGGGATTCAAATGGACACTTTGAAAAAATGCAAAGGGGACCCGATTAATTTGGCTTGTTCATCAAAATGCTGAAGAGAGAAAGCGGAAAAAAAAGGCTCCTAAAATATGACCGGTTTTTTATCCAAAAAAGACTAGACATTTAATCGTGAATGTATATAATTGATTATGTAAGCGTTATCTGAAAAAACAATTTTATCTAAGGAGTGGGAAGAATATGAAGAAAATATTGTTGGCTTGTAGTTCGGGAATGTCTACGAGTCTATTGGTGACAAAGATGTTGGAGTATGCGAAGTCCGTTGGAGATGAAGTAGAGATTTGGGCAGTGGGGCAAGACGAGGCGAAAAAGGAAATGGAAAAAGCAGATGTGGTACTGATCGGACCACAGATGCGGTTTTTGCAAGAGGAATTGCAAACAGAAGCCCAAAAATATGACATCAAAGTGGACGTGATCGATATGGCGGCATATGGAATGGCGGATGGAAAAAAAGCTTATGACCAAGCCCTGCGTTTAATGGGGAATCGCTGATGGATGGGCTGAAGGTTGAACATTTAACTCAAGAGGAAATCGGGTTTCAATTGATTCTTCACAGCGGAAATGCGCGGAGTAAAATCATCCAGTCATTGCGTGAGTATCGTGCAGGAAATGTTTCCGAGGCGGAAAATCTCCTAACCCAAGTGGAAGGGGACTTGAGTATGGCGCATCAAATTCATTTTCACATGATTCAAAAGGAAGCCAATGGAGAAAAGACTGAATTTTCATTGCTGCTCATGCACGCGGAGGACCATTTGATGTCCATCTTGACGATGAAAGAGTTGGTGAAGGAACTTCTTGAAGTCTTTAAATCGGTAGATCTTATAGAGAGGAAAGATCGAAATGGAAACGAAAGTGTTTGATAAACTGAGTAAGTTTCTGTTGCCGATTGCAAGCAAATTAAACAATAATCGCTATTTAAAAGCATTACGTGATGCTTTTCTGTTAGCGCTTCCACTCACGATTTTCGGTTCCATCGCCGTCGTTCTCACGAATTTGCCATTTCTTGAAAAAATGATGAGTACGGATCACTTAGATACCTTTCGATCCGCTTTTGGCATTGCCTCTCAAGCGACTATGGGGATCATGTCCGTATTTGTCGTGTTTGGGATCGGATATTATCTATCAAAACATTATAAAGTGGAAGCCATATTCGGTGGCGCGATTGCGTTAACATCCTTTTTTCTGTTAACCCCTTTCTTTCTGACTCCAGAAGGTGGTGACCCGATTCAAAATGTCATCCCAATCGATCGATTGGGTGCAAAAGGGATGTTTTTGGGGATGATGGTGGGTTTTCTCTCGACAGAAATGTACCGTTCCATTGTTCAAAAGAATATTACCATTAAAATGCCTGCCGGAGTGCCCCCTACGGTTGCAAGGTCCTTTTCAGCGCTCATTCCCGTCATCATTACGCTATCCGTTTTCCTTGGGGTTAATATTGTGGTGACACAAGTGTTTCAAACTAATATGCATGATGTCATCTATAACGTCGTGCAAGCTCCGTTGGTCGGACTGGGTAGCGGGATTGTTCCCACATTGATTGCGATCTTTTTAATCCAAATCCTGTGGTTTTTTGGCTTACATGGCCAAATTATCATTAATTCCGTGATGGACCCGATTTGGAATACCCTCTCGATTGAGAATTTAAATACCTATACAGAAACCGGTGAGGTTCCTCATATTATCAGTAAACAATTCATAGAAGTCTACACAGTAGGTATGGGTGGTACGGGAATGACGCTGGCGGTCATTGCGGCAATCATCCTCTTCATGAAGAGTAAACAAATGAAGCAGGTGGCAAAGCTGGGTCTGGGTCCAGGGATTTTTAATGTGAATGAACCGATTATTTTTGGTCTGCCGGTTGTGATGAACCCGCTCATCCTTGTACCGTGGATCATTGCACCGATGATTGTCACATTGGTCACCTATTTGGCGATGTCGATGGGACTTGTTCCACCACCGACAAGTGTGGCCATTCCTTGGACGGTTCCCGTCATTGTCAATGGGATATTGGCAACCAACTCGATCGCAGGTGGACTGATGCAACTGGTTAACTTTCTGATTGTTTTGATTATCTGGTTCCCATTTTTAAAATTGATTGATCGCATGAACCTGGAAAAAGAACAACAGAAAGATAAAGAAAACCAAAAAGTATCATAACAAAGGGGAAAATATCATGATAGCGTTTAACAATAGAAAGGAATCCATACAGTTTCGTTTTCCGAAAGGGTTTTGGTGGGGATCAGCCGTCTCAGCCACACAAATCGAGGGAGCAGCTGATAAAGATGGCAAGGGTAAAAATATTTGGGATTATTGGTATGAACAGGAACCAAACCGCTTTTTCAACGGTGTCGGGCCCGAAAAAACGTCTCAATTTTATGATCGGTTCCGAGAAGACATTCAATTAATGAAAGAGATCGGTCACAATTCGTTTCGATTCTCCATCTCATGGTCCAGAATGTTTCCGGATGGGAAATCAATCAACAGAAAAGGAATCGACTTTTACAACCAGGTGATTGATGAGCTGATTTTACATGGGATTGAGCCTTTTGTGAATCTTTATCACTTTGACATGCCGTTAGAACTGCAAAAAATGGGCGGTTGGGCCAATCGTGAAGTTGTGAACGCTTATGTGCAGTATGCAAAAACATGCTTTGCGCAATTTGGTGACCGCGTAAAAAAATGGTTTACGCATAATGAACCCATTGTTCCGGTAGAAGGCGGATACCTTTATGACTTCCATTATCCCAATGAAGTAGACTTTGGAAAGGCGGTCCAAGTTGCTTATCATATGATGTTGTCAAGTGCGTCAGCAATCAAGGAATATAAAGAGCTTGGCCAAGATGGAAAGATCGGAATTATTCTAAATCTTACACCATCTTATCCAAGGAGTCACCATCCTGCCGATCTTCAGGCGTCCAAGATTGCTGATGCATTCTTCAACCGATCTTTCCTCGACCCCTCCATTACAGGAGAGTTTCCCCAGGAATTGGTTCAAATTCTGGATGAAGAGGG
This sequence comes from Melghirimyces algeriensis, assembly GCF_900182565.1. GTDB lineage: Bacteria > Bacillota > Bacilli > Thermoactinomycetales > DSM-45169 > Melghirimyces > Melghirimyces algeriensis. The sequence goes on from NZ_FXTI01000001.1 coordinate 19,446, forward strand.
TTATCGGCCTGAAATGGAAGACGGAGACCTTGATAGGATCGAGCAGAACACCGTTGATTTCCTGGGGATTAATTACTATCAGCCCAGACGGGTAAAAGCAAAAGAGTATATGCCGAACCCTGATGCTCCGTTTATGCCAGAATGCTTCTTTGATCATTATGTTATGCCTGGACGCAAAATGAATCCTTATCGAGGATGGGAAATTTATGAAAAGGGAATATACGATATCTTAATCAATTTAAAAGAAAACTATGGGAATATCGAGTGCTTTATTTCAGAAAATGGAATGGGGGTGGAAGGGGAAGAGCGTTTTCGGGATAAGAATGGAACCATTCAGGATGACTACCGCATTGAATTTATTCAAGAACATTTAAAATGGGTGCATAAGGCGATTCAAGAAGGTTGTAATGTGAAGGGATATCATCTATGGACATTTATGGATAATTGGTCCTGGACAAATGCCTATAAAAATCGTTACGGTCTTGTATCGGTAAATCTGGATAAGGATAGCGAACGTTCGATTAAAAAAAGCGGTTACTGGTTTAAGTCTCTTTCAGAGAATAATGGCTTCTGACAGATGGTCTGATGGACCATCTTTTTCACTGGAACTCCATCGATGGATGAAGTGGTCGGTCTGATGTTTAACATGGAAAATAAATAGGTGGTTATGGACATGAACAAATATGAACAGATTTCAAATGTGATACGGGATAGGATTAAGGAGGGGGTTTATTCAATGGATGAGGTGATTCCTGATGAATTAACCCTTTCAAAGGAATTTGAGTGTAGCAGAATGACGATTAAGCGAGCACTGGACATATTGGTGATGGAAGGTTTGCTGTATCGCAAACGCGGGCACGGGACTTTTATTGTGCGATCTGCCGTAAAAAATAATCTGGTCAATGTAGTGGACAGGGAGACGGTTGGATTAACCCGGCTTTTGCGTCATAAGCAAATCACCAGTAAAGTGCTTACGTTTGAGGTGATGTTTCCCACAGAAGATGTGGCAAGGCATTTATCCATTGATCAAAATACTCCCGTTTATCACATCGTTCGTCTGAGAATTGTGGATCAAGAGCCTTATGTGATCGAGCGGACCTATATGGCAACAAATCTCATTAAGGGAATAACGGAAGAGGTTCTCCATTCCTCTATTTATCAGTATATTACTGAGACACTGGGACTGACGATCGCCGGCTCCCACCGCAGAATCAAGGCGGACAAACCCAATAAACTGGATCAAGAATATTTGGAATGTGCTGTGGATGATCCGATCTTGGAAGTGGAGCATGTGGTGTATCTGGATACAGGAGAGCCATTTGAATATTCCTTTGCAAGACACCGCTATGATAAATTCGTGATTTCAACTGTCAACATTAAACGGTAAAAGTGGATCACTTTTTATGGAGGAAACAAAATTTATCTGTACCGTTACAGACGAGGGTGGAAACATTATTGAATGGTTATGTCTCCCTTCCAAAATCGTCAAGCCAAATTGGCGAATATATCGTCCCTCCTGCACTGGGTTTAGACGCCGGCATCGTTGGTTCACTTCTCTTGGTAAAACAGGCGGATCAAGAAAATCCGAGCTAACGACATAAAAAGGGAAGGATGACATTCATCCTTCCCTGAATTTGTGGATTCGCCCTTTGATTACTTCATGAAAACGGAGGCGCGTGAGCTGGTAGATTGAAGACCGTTAGGACCATGTACGACTCTGTTTCCCCAGTCCGTTAGGCTGTCTCCAGACCAATCATTTGACAGGTCCAGATATTCTACGCCACCACCGTTTCCTTTCCAGGACCATGCGGTCCAGCCAACCTCTTTTTCTGCTGTATAGTTCAGGATTGTATCCTCATCCACATCTCCATTTGTATGCCGATGACCAAACTCTCCAATCATGACGGCCAGTCCCTGATTTAATACTCCGTCTATGTTGGATCGCACGGTTTCAGCGTCTTTACCTGCATATTCGTACATGTGGATGGAAAACATCGTATTTTGCAGGGGATCAGCATTAAAAACCTCTTTTCCATATTGGTGAATGGATTGGGGATATTGCCCCCATCCTGCTGCGTCTACCATAAGCGTGTGTGTTAGGCCGGCTGCTCTCAGTCGCGGAATAGCCTGCTTATATCCTGAAGCCCAGCGAGCCCCTTCCGAATCTCCATACCATTCATTTGCAATATTGATGATAACGGTATCCTCTTTGCCGATCAATGCATCCTTCATTTCAATCCAATAATCCACCGCTTTCTCCAAATCGGATACATCGTTGCTACCGGTTGCATCATGTACTTCGAGAATGGTGACAAGATTGTGTTGCTCCGCCAACGAGATGATGTTCCGTATGGTGGTGGCATCATCTTTTGTCCATTGTTCTCCATTGGAAAGAACAACCCTTACTGTATTGGCACCTTGGTTTGCGATAGCCGGTATGGCGGTGTTTAACTGGTTTTTATACCATGAATGAGCATGGTTGATTCCTCGAATGATAAAAGGGTTTCCATTCCCATCGTATAGTTTTCCATTATGTACATAAAAACCGTTTGTGGAAGCATGGACCATCGGTGGCGGAACGATCATCCATGCGCATAGTGCGATTGTCAATATCCAAGGTAAAACCGTTTTCACTCTCATTTTTTACCTCCTTAATAAATTATTTTACTGTTTATTGAAATACACGCTTATTTTATATAGAAAAACGTTAAAAAACAAGTATTTTTAAATAAATTATATTAACAGGAGGGATTGGAGGCCAATCAAGCGTTTTTCTTTTAAAGGATATTTGACAGATGGATGGAAGAGGATAGAGGCGCGTTTTTTCTTGAAGCATCCACACAAATATGGAGAAGTGTGTTGTCGATGAAACAAGCAAAAAATATCAGTGTGAAGAAATGATAGAATACCTTTATATCCGGAAAATGACGTAGGTGGTTAGCTATCATGAAGCAGACAAAGTATGAACAAATATCAAATGAATTGCGGAGAAGAATAAAAGAAGGATTTTATTCAATGGATGAGGCGATACCTGATGAATTATCGCTTTCCAAAGAATTTGAATGCAGCAGAATGACGATGAAGAGGGCGCTCGACATTTTGGTCATGGAAGGACTGTTGTATCGTAAACGCGGACATGGGACCTTTATTGTGAAATCTGCTCTTCAGGATCACGAGGTTAATGTATTGGATCAAGAGATCCAAGGGTTAACGAGGCTTTTGAAAGATAAAAAGGTGACGAGTAAGATTATTGAATTTGATGTCCAGTTTCCATCGGAGGAAATAGCGTCTTTTTTGTCCATTGACAGCAAAACACCTATCTATCATATCGTACGTCTTCGCAATGTAGAAGGGGAACCTTATGTTCTTGAACGGACGTATATGCCAACGAACGTGATAGAAGGGGTTAACGAAGACGTCCTTCATTCCTCGGTTTATCAGCATATTAAAGATACCTTGGGATTGTCGATTGGTGGGTTCCATCGTAAAATACGGGCTTCGAAGCCGACGGACTTAGATCAAGAGCATTTGGAGTGTGCTTTTGATGATCCGATTCTCGAAGTCGAACAAGTGGGCTATTTAAATACAGGGGTTCCATTTGAATATTCGTTTGCGCGACACCGTTACGACAAATTTGTCATTACGACGGTAAACATCAAACGGTAAAAGCAATGGTGAATAGTAATCCGTTTTCCTGACAAAACGTCTTTCAGGTGTGTCATGGATATGCCATCATCCGCAATCGAGATCCTGTCCATAAGAGGGAGATGGAATTCTTGGGACATCAACAGTCTGTAGATGATAACACATTGCGTCATCCACTTGCGGAAAAAACCGATCCTCTGGGGGCTGGACAGAGTGGTCCCAATCCATCGCGGAGGTCGGCTAAATCCCTCGATCCTGGAAGGGAAAGAGTGAAGGCCCGACGAGAGATTGGAAGATTTCTGCGGGATCGGCTGGATTGGATTTTACTGGTGCTGGGAAATGCGTTTTTGGTGATGGCATGGTTCAGCCTGTCCTTTGCCCAGGAAGGGGTGGATTTCGATAGATTGGGACCCGTTGTTCTCTATGGAGGGGGGATCACGTTTGGCCTGTTGCTGGTGTTCCTGTTGGTGGACTGGTTGCGGTGGCGACCGGTTGGGCGATCTCTGCAAGACTTGGCTGCGGGACAGCAGCGTTCTGTTCCGGTGGGACCTCTCTATATTCAACGTCAGATCCGCGATGCTGTCCGTCAGTTGGAACGTGCCCGATTGGCGGAACACCACCGGGCCCAGGCGGAGAAGCAACGGCATCTGGATTTTATGAACCAGTGGGTGCATCAGATGAAAACACCCGTTTCCGCGCTTTCTTTACTGGCTCAACATCCGGATGCCGCTTCGTATCGAGCGGAGATGGAGGAAGAGCTGGATACGTTGGACCAAGGGTTGGAGATGGTACTTCATATGGCTCGACTGAATGAGTTTGCCCTCGATTTTCATTTGGATCGGGTGGATTTAAAAGCAGAAGTGAACCGAATCGTGGGGGAGCGAAAGCGACAATGGATTCGGCATCGACTCTTTCCTCGGTGGGAGAAAGAAGACGATGGCTCCTGGGACGTGTATACGGATTCCAAATGGAATCGCTTTGTTTTAGACCAATTGTTCAACAATGCGATCAAGTACGCTTCGCAACACCGTGACACTTCCCAATATCTTCATCTCTCCCTGCAAAAAGAGGGAGAGAGGGTTCATTTTACGATCCGGGACGAAGGTCCAGGGATTCCCCCACAGGATATCCCCCGTGTGTTCGATCCGTTTTTCACAGGGGAAAATGGTCGTCGCTTTGCCCAAGCTACGGGTATGGGACTTTATCTCGTGAAGCAGGTGGTGGATTCCCTCGGTCATGGGATTCGGATCAAATCCCCCCTCAAGGGCGGGACAAGCGTATGTGTTACCTATCAAAGTGTGGGTGCAAATGGTAATGAGACAGGAGAGGAGAAGAAGGATGCTGGAGGCCAGGTTTCTCACGAAAATATATGGGGGTGAGGGAGGGATGCCGTCGCATCGGGCGGTAAATGGATTTCATTTATCCATCCATCCAGGAGAATGGGTGGGCGTCATGGGTCCGTCGGGGAGCGGGAAGACGTCCCTTCTCCGTATATTGGGTACCCTGGATCTTCCTACATCGGGGGAGTTGTGGTTTCAGGGACGAGAGCTGACGACACTTTCCAGTGAGGAGCGTGCCCAATTTCGACGTCGTCATCTGGGTTTCATCTTTCAGGATTTTCGGTTGTTGGAAGCATTAACCTTGCGGGAAAACACATGGTTGCCCTTGGTGCTGTCAAGGGAAGATCCGGCGGTGATGCAGGAACGTAGCGATACGATGGCAGCTGCCTTGGGTTTGGACAAGGGATGGCATCGCTATCCACGTCACGCCTCCGGCGGGGAGAAACAGCGGGCGGCCGCCATTCGTGCGATGATCCACCGCCCGGATCTCGTGTTAGCGGACGAACCGACGGGCAACTTGGATTCCAAGGCGTCTCGCGCGTTGCTCTCAGCGTTGGAAACCTTGCGCCAACAAGCGAATAGCGCAATTTTGATGGTTACCCATGATCCGGTGGCAGCCAGTCGCTGTGACCGGGTGTTGTTTATCCGGGATGGTGCGCTGATGACCGAGGTTCGGCACGGAGGAAAGCGGCAGGATTTTTTGCGGCGTCTCCTGACCGTGGTTTCCGCGATGGGAGGGGAGCACCTTGACCTGGAAGGAATGGGCCTTTCATAATGTGCGTCATCACTGGCGGGAGCTGACAGCTTATCTGTTTAGTTGCACTTGGGCGGTGACTCTGTGTTTTCTCTGTCTCCAGGTGTTGTTCCATCCGGATCTATCCTCGGATATTCACCAAACCTTTTTTATGACGACGCTCTTTCTGTTAGTCGTCTTTACAGCCGGATTCATCGCCTTGTCCCATCGCCGCTTTTACAGTGAACGGAAGGAAGAATGGGAACTGTTGCGCGCACTGGGGATGGGAGCGAGTAACTTTACCCGAATTCTTCTGTGGGAAAATGGGTTCTTGGCCGGAATATCAATCTTGGCTGGAATCGCCGGAGGGGTCCTGTTGACTCCTCTGTTTGATGTAGGGGTTTCTTTTGTCCTGTTTCTTCCAAAGACGCTATCGACTCATCTTTCCTGGAAGGCTGTCGTTTGGACGGCAGGGATGTTCGGATTGCTGTTTGCAGGGGCGACTTGGCGGGTGCGACGGCGTTTGGTCCGAGATCGGCCTTCCTCCAAAGGCTTCTTTCGCATACAGATTCCCGAAGGGGTAGGTGTGGTAGTCTCCCTGGTTTGTGTGGGAGGACTGGGCTGGTGGATGTATGCGGACACCTGGGCGGAATGGACATTGATGTTACATCTGCCCTTCTTTGTGCTGTTCGCAGTTTTCGGAGGGTACGGACTGTTACGTTATGTAGGAGCCTGGATGATGAAGCAATCCTTCCTTCTCCGGATGCCCTCCCTCTGGTTGCTGCTGCCGCGGTTGCGTCACGATTTGCCCCAAGATGCCCGCTTGTTGACGCTGGTTGCATCGATGATAACAGCAGCGGTGGGAATGGGAAGCGTTTGTTTTCTCCTTTGGGGAGAAGCGGATCGATTGGAATTGCAACAAAATCCCTGGACAGTACAGGTGGTGGGAGCGACGGGAAAAGCGCCGGAACAAGAAGTGGAGCGTGTCTTGGCCAATGAGGGATTGTCGGTGCGACAGAAAGTGTCGTTGCCGATGTTGCTGGCGAAAGCGGAGGGGATCGATTACACCTTGATATCGTCCAATGATTTTAACCGCCTGTTACGCCTCAGGGGTTATGCGCCGATTCCGGTCCGATCGGGAGAAGGAGTGCATGTGTTTCGTTATGGGAAGGGGGCAAAGGAAGAGAAAAAGGGTTCTGTGCCGATCAAGCCAGAGAGATGGAAGCTGCATGTGGGAGCTGGGACATGGGATCTGGACGTGGTACAGCGATCCAATGTCCGCGTATTCAATCGTCATCCCCGGACGGAATGGTTGTTGGTGATGGCGGAGTCAGATTTTCAACAGGCATGGGAACGGTTTGAAAAGGAGCGTCGCTGGATATACGGCTGGAAGGTGTCCCCATGGAAGAAGAGCGCTGGTGCGGTGAAAGAATTGGATAACCGTTGGCAGAAAGAGGGTTTGCTGGCGGATACACCGGTACAAGGAAGGGCAATGATTCGTCAGACATCTACCTCCATGATGTTCATCAGCCTGTTCTTAAGCATATTGTTCTTTTTGGCTTCCGCCACCCTGCTCACCTTTCGTCTGCGTCAAGGAGTGATACGGGAACCGGAGCGCTGGCGCCTGCTGGGGGAGTGGGGAGTGACCGGGGAACAGTGCTGGCGGATTGCCCGATGGGAAGTGAGGTTGTTATTTATGTTGCCGTGGCTGTTAACAGGTGTCTATGTCTTGTTGATTCACCGATTTTTGGATTTGCTGGTTCCCGTTGAAACCGTCACAACAGTGATGTTTGCCTTTGTCATCCAGACAGGGATGTGGTGGCTAATATATCGGTACCTGTGGGGAAAGCTCGTCTGGTGGATGGAAGAGAGACTAGAAGAAGAAGGGGAAATGGTAGGTTGATGCTAAAATTATGATCCTCACAAAGTGGTGGAAGGGAGATTTCCGTTTCCTTATCTTTTTCCTCCAGCAACGAAGTGAAAGGAGTCCGCTTCACCCCCTCCGGTCCCAACCAGCGGACAAAATATCCGCTAAACGGTTGGGAGCGAAAGCGAGTCCGCTGGGTCGTTGGAAAAGGATGCTCCACCGAAACCTCCCCTCTCAGGAGTGAGAAGGGGTTTTTTACAGGTTAACAACTCTCTTGCAATGGAGCGATACCGAAATGACGTTGACACAGCTCCTGAAACAAGTGTTGATCAATCTTTTGCTGGGTTCTCTGTTGGTTTTTTGTTGTGGTCAAAGATTGTTCTGTCAAGGTGATGTGTCCATTATCAATCAGTTTGGTCAATAGAATGGATTTGTTGAAGGGAGATTGTTCGTGATGAGTGATTTGATCCTTCACCTGATCAAGGTAGGTCTCATCAACGGGTTTGGTAGAAAAGCTATATCGAACTTTCAGTTCTCCGTTTTGATATTTTTCAAGGGTATAGTCTCCCCAGGGCGTCTGAGTTTTTTGGATTCGGTACTCACCCGTAAAAGAAGAAACGGTTTGTCCTGTCATTGGAATGGGTTGAAGCGCCAGGTTGCTGCCAAAACCAACATCCACAATGTAGGGTTCTTCATTGTGAAGAAGTAATGTTGTGACATGCGTTCCAATCGGCCCACGAGGTTCACCGTCCCGAATAACGGTGCCAGCCACCATATAGACTTTAAAACCCTGTTGCTGCAAAAACCAATAAAACAGGGGATTCAGTTCATAGCAGATTCCACCGCGTTTCTGGTCGATAATTTTCTTTTTTACGTTTTCAAGGGTTACCTTACGATGATCCTTACGCATGACATCCATATTTTCAAAAGGGATCGCCTTGGTAAATTGAAGCTGAAGAGAAGGCAAATCTTCAAATGTTACGTTATGACTTCCCTGGTAGTGAATACGTTCAAAGAACTTTTCCGTGGATAGATTCGCCACTCGATCACTTCCTTAATACTGATGGCTTTGTGTTCTCAATTATATTTTACGTTGTTTTGGGAAGGATTTCTTCAGGATTTTGATGGAATTCAACATCCGACGAAAGACTTACTCTGAAAGATGGATGAAATTAGATCTTCAGATGTATAATCCCAACTCATGAATCAGGAAGGAATAGGTTATTCGCTCAGTTGCTGTAATAGCGATCCTACATATAGAAATGGAAATAATATGAACTTTTTGTGTTTTTTATATGAACTTTTATATAACAATTATGTTGAATAATGTATAAATTTGTGGAATTTGTTGCTTCTGTCTCTCAAAAGATGTAATAATGATAATAAATTACTATTTAAATTGTAAAGTTGTAGAAATGGGCATACTCCCTGTCGGTTTTTGTAACGGTTTCTTTCGCCGTTTGGTGATGGGCTGATGATATCATGGATGATTTCCAACTGTGAGTGGATTTTTGTCATGTCTCTTGTTGGGTATTCTGTTTAAACGTTTGGGTTCAGAGACTCTTTTATGGTGAATGCGAATCATGATTTCGTCTGGGGAGGTTTGTCCATTGGATAACATGGTGCAGCAAATATTTGATTTATTGAAGAAAAAGGAATTGTCGCGCGATGCAGCGCGACAGTTAATTAAGATGATCAATGATGCACCTGCGAAGAGTGTTGGAGCCAGAGACCGAAAGATGGCCATTATCGGTGTGGCCAGTGAACTGCCTGGAGCGAAAACCTTTGAAGACTTTTGGAATGTTCTGATGAAACAGGAAGATTGCATTGCTGAACTTCCTTCTGAGCGAAAAGCGTTATGTGACGGATTTGTTCAGTATTATTGGGAGAAATACGGAATCTCTGAAGAGAAACCTTACTGGGATGCGGCTTGGCTTGATGATATCGATCGGTTTGATCCGGACTTTTTTGGGATAACACCGGTTGAAGCCAAAGTGATGGATCCCCAACAGAGAAGATTTTTGCAAGTTGCCTATCAATGTTTTGAGGACGCCGGTTATGCCGGAATTCGAATGAGGGGTTCTCGGACGGGTGTTTATGTATCTGCGGCCATGGCTAATTATGCGGATGCATTGAGCGAATATACGCCTTTAAGTGTTCCCGGCAATGTTCCCGCTTTTGTCGCATCCAGAATCGCTTACCTATACAATCTGACAGGTCCGGGCTTTGTGACCAATGCGACATGTGCTTCCTCGATGTTGGCTCTGCATGAGGCTTGTCTGGGTTTAATGAATGGGGACTGTGACTTGGCATTGGTGGGTGGAGTCAACCTTTTTCCCTTTCCGATCAATGGAAAAGAAATATTTATGAATGCTGCCGGTATAATGTCAGAAAAACAACGCTGTCGACCGTTTGATCAGAATGCCAGCGGGATTGGGCGTGGAGAAGGTACGGTGGCTCTTTTGTTGAAACCGTTGAAAAAAGCCGTAGCAGATCACGACCATATCCATGCCGTTATTACGTCTACGGCCGTAAATAATGATGGGGCATCTGCGGGCATTACGGCTCCCAATCCGAAGGCGCATGCCGATTTGCTCGCCAAGGCATGGGAGCTGGCGGGGATTGGGCCAGAACAGCTTGATTACATAGAGGCGCATGGAACGGGAACCCATTTGGGCGATCCGATTGAAATCCGGGGCATTGAAGAAGCAGTGAGGCGAAAGACGGACAAGAAGCAATTTATTGCTCTGGGATCGGTAAAAGGGAACATTGGTCACTTGCTGGATGGCGCCGCCGGACTATCGGGGATTGTGAAGGCGTTGCATGTTCTGAAGAAAGGGGTTGTTCCACCGACGGTTCATATGGAGGAACCAAATCAGCACATTGATTTTATGGATTCTCCCATCTTTGTACCGACGTTTCCCTGGAATGTGCGCGATGGAAAACATGGCGATGAGCCATTGAGAGCAGGGATCAGTTGTTTTGGATTTAACGGTACCAATGTACATGCTGTTCTAGAGGAAGCCCCAAGAAAAACCTCCCAAGAATCCTCTAATGATGAAGAACCGCCGTTTGTCTTTCCTTTTTCCGCGCGAACGAAAAAATCTCTGTATGGAACGATTGCAAAATATGCAACATTGGATGCAAAGCAACTGCCAGCAAAGGATGTAGCGTATACTTTGGCCACGGGGCGGGAGCATTTTAAACATCGCCTGGCCATTGTCGCAAATACAACATCTGAATGTGTTGATGTCTGCCAATCTCTTTTGGAACAAGAGATGGATGCATGGGACGATATCATTTATGCGGACCTATCCAAGACGTCTGAAAGCGTAGATTCCCTGGCACAGGATTATATTGCGGGACGTCGATGTGCTTGGCATAAACAGTTTAAAGGTATGGATGTCTATAAGGTTTCTTTGCCTGCGTATGTTTTTGATGAACAATCCTACTGGTCCTATATAGGAGAACAGGGAAGTGATCAAGGGTCGGATGTCGCAGAAACCGATCTGGATCGCGTGTTGTCCATTGTGGAATCGGTTCTGGAAGTGAAAGGATTAACCCCGGAAGATAACTTTTTATCGGTAGGTGGAAATTCATTAGCCGGACTTCAATTTGTCAGTAGAATGAAAAAAGAATTTCAAACAGAGATCACACTGGAAGATGTCTTTACACAGGATAATTTTCAACAGATCGCCTCCTTGTTACAAAAAGAGAAAAAGAGCGAAACGACCGAGATTTCCATGGTGGAAGAGAATACGGACTATCCGGTTTCGTTTGCACAAAATCGTTTATGGGTGATTGAGCAATTTATCGATGATAAAACGGTATATAATACTCCATTTGTCTTTGAAGTTCAGGGACGATTGGATCAGGAGCGACTAAAACACACTTTTGATCTCTTATCGGAGCGCCATGAAGCGCTAAGAACGGTGTTTTTCACTGAAGAGAACGAATTGAGACAACGGATATTGGATTTCCCCAATTATCTATTGGAGTATAAGGATCTGTCCGATCAAGAGAAGGCCAAGGAAAAAGCATTGGCTTTGGTCGACGATTGGAAATCGACACCCTATGATTTGCAGAACGGTCCGTTGTTACGTGTGTTCGCTTATCGGTATTCCGAGGAAAAGACCCTCTTATCGATTATGATGCACCATATCATTGTGGATGGCTGGTCGTTGCGAATATTGTCTGATGAGATGCTCGCCATTTACAACGCAGATTCACCTGCTGTTTTGAATCAGCTTCCGAAGATCGAAAGAAGGTATATCGATTATTGCGATTGGCAGGTCAACAGTTTTCGACAGGGGCGGTTGGCCACTCAGGAAGCGTATTGGCTGAAGGTCTTGGGAGAGGATCTTCCTGTCACAGAAATTCGCGGTGACAAACCGCGTCCCGATGTATTTCAGTTTACGGGAAATATCCGTCGCTTTGATCTGGAACCGGATTTAATCAGGGATTTAAAACAACTGGCGGACCGACATCAAGCGACTTTATATATGGTACTGATGGCCAGTGTGTTTGCTTTTATTCATCGGATGAATGAAGCCCGTGATATGGTGATTGGAACACCTGTTTCCGGACGGGGTCATGAAGATTTGGAACCGATTGTCGGTCTTTTTGCCAACACGGTTGCACTGCGAGTCAAACATGAGCCTGACGATTCGTTTGCAACATTGCTTGAAAATGTGAAAAAAGTGGTTTTGGAAGGATTTGAACATCAGGATTATCCCTTTGACTTGCTGGTGGATCGTCTCAATCTGGCCAGAGATACCAGCCGGTCACCCGTTTTCAATATCAATGTGGCCTTGCAAAACTTTAAATTTGATACAGAAATTGAACAGACGTTTCAGGGTGCAAAACCAATCCCGATCGAAACGACGCATCGCACAAGCAAATGGGATCTGGAGTTTGAATTTGTTGAATTGCAGGATGGACAGCTATATTGCAATCTGGAGTATTATGATGGAATCTATTCGGAACATTTTATTGAGGAAATGATCCGTTCGTTTATGCAATTGCTCCAGGTGGTGACCAAACAGGACCTGGAAGAACAGCCAGTCCAATCGTTGCCCATCAATGACCCAACCCATTCGGGGGCGATCTGCCAGGGAATGACTAAAGCACTTCCGACAGGCTTTGAGTATTTAACCACCATGATGGATCTGTCGAGGCAGAATCCAAATGCTGTAGTGATCCGGGATGACCAGGGGAGCGTCACCTATCGGGAGCTGTTGCAAAAAAGCATGCGGCTGGCGGACCGTCTAAAAGAATATGCTGGTCAGTCGGAGAGAGTGATGGTATTAACGGAAAATAATCGTTATACCCTGTGTTCCATGTTGGCTTCGATGTTGGCCGGCATGACATTTATTCCGGTATCCCCCCGGACTCCCCGGCATCGATTGCAGTCCATCGCCCGTTTGAGTAACGCCAGTATGGTGTTGACAGAAAAGGACACCTATTCTGTGGCTGACCGGCTGTTATTTGAGCAGGATGTTTTAAAAGCGGTGTTCGTCCTTGATACGGCGGATGTGGAACATTGTGCTGTCACGACAACCAGTGCATTGATGAATAAAGATCTTTGGAATTATTTTGCGGAAAAAGAGCATTCAAGTATTGAGGCCAGCGGATGGGCAAACAGCTACACCGGTGAACCCTTTAGTGAAGAGGAAATGGCTGAGTATGCAGAAAATGCCGTCGGCAAAGTGCTTCCCTATATCCGTTCGGATGCAACGGTGTTGGAAATTGGCTGCGGTTCCGGTCTGACCACGTTTGCTTTGGCCAACCATGTCAAACGGTATGTGGCGAATGATCTATCGGAGAATATTGTGAAAAGAAACCGAAAACAGGCGCAGGATCAGCACCTTTCCCATGTGACGTTTGATGTGTCTGCGGCCCACGATGTACAGTTTCCGGAAGGAAAAGCGGATGCCGTCATCCTAAACAGTGTGGTGCACTGTTTCCCGAATTATAGCTATTTGAAAGCCGTTTTATCCAAGGCGGTTCAGGCGGTTAAAGAAGGCGGCATCATTTTTCTGGGGGATTTGTTGGATCATCAACGAAAAGAGGATTTGATACAATCCCTGCTCGATTTCAAAGAAGCCAATATCAGACAAGCGTATCCGACAAAGCTGGATTGGGAAACGGATCTGTTTCTGAGTGAATCCATTCTGGAAGAGCTGGTCAACGATTTGGATGCCGAAATTGAACTGGATTGTTCCAAAAAGAATTATACACTAGCAAATGAATTGACCGAATATCGTTTTGATGCCATGCTGGTGATTCATAAGAAAAACAAAACGGTGGACAGGACCAGGGGAAACAGAAAGCAGGTGGAAGGTTTATCTTTGTGGTCGATGGCGGAAACGTCCGGGGAACCACTCGCCGTCCCACTTCCTCCAATCAAGTGCACCGATCCAGCCTATATCCTGTTTACCTCCGGGAGTACAGGTTCACCAAAAGGGGTCGCCGTATCCCATGCCAATCTAAACAATTACTTGATGTGGGCCAGAGACTATTATGTTTCTGCCAGTCGCCAGGAAAGAATCCATATGCCCTTTTATACCTCCATCTCTTTCGATATGACCATCACCTCCATGTTTTTGCCTCTGCTTACAGGAGGGACAGTGATCGGTTGCTCCGGCGAAATGGATGAGGCGTTGGATCAATTGTCATCTTTGGATGAGAAAATCGTCTTGAAAGGAACACCCAAACAAATCCAACTTTTGCTTGAGAGAGAAGATTTTACACCGGATGTCCAGTGTTTCATTTTGGGCGGTGAGGCCTTACCGGCCTCCTTGTGTCATCACATGGTGAAGCGTTTCCCAAAAGCCCGGATCATTAATGAATACGGTCCCACAGAAGCGGCCGTCGGAACGATTGTTCATGAAGTAAGAGAAAGAGACTTGTCTGTCCATCGAGCCCATGTGCCGATTGGAAAGCCAATCGCCAATACCAGGGTATATATCATGAATGAAAAGGGAGAGCTGGTTCCCCCGCTTGGCGTAGGCGAAATCGTACTTGGCGGTGAAAGTGTTGCGTTAGGCTATATCGGTTCTTCACAGCTTACCAGAGAAAAATTTGTACCTAATCCGATTGATTACTTAACCCCTGGCAATCTGTATAAAACAGGGGATTTGGGTCAAATCCTGCCGGACGGAACGATTCAGTGTTTTGGACGGAAGGACCGAATGGTGAAGGTTCGAGGAATGCGGGTTGAGCTTGAAGAAATTGAAACCTATTTACAAAAAGTACCGGGGATAAAAGCGGCGGCGGTGGTTTTGCATCAGGATCAACGGGTGGATACCGAACAATTGCTTGCTTATGTGGAATCAGAACATCCTATTGATCCCAAGCAGATGGAACAGATGCTGTCCCGTCATTTGCCATCCGCACTGATTCCAAGGTGGTATAAACAAATGGACGCACTCCCTTTGACGGAGAATGGCAAGGTGGATCGGAAGTCCCTTCCGGCGCCCTCGTTTTTTGATCAACAGGAAGGTTTGGATCAGGATACTTGGACCGGTCAACAACAGGTGCTGATGGATATATGGCGGGAGCTGCTCGGTTCGCATGTGAACAGTATTGACTCCGATTTCTTCCATCTGGGTGGAGATTCGATTAAAGCGCTCCGAATGATATCGAAAGCGAAAAACAAAGGGATTTCCCTGCGCATCCGGGATATTTTTGAACATCGAACGGTTCGTACCCTCGATCAATTCTTAGCCCAGTCTGGAGACCATGCGGAAGCGGAACATCACCCTGTAGAGGCAGTAAACCGTCAAGTGGCGCTTTCTCCCATGCAAAAATGGTTCTTTTCCCAAGGTTTCACCCAACCCCACTACTGGAATCTGTCCATGTCCGTGCGGTTGGCTGAAAATACGAACCGGGAGCATCTGGAAAAAGCCTTTAAACAGGTGATTGCTTCACATGAAGCATTGCTTACATGGTTTGACTTGAGTGATACCGAACCGCAGGCGTATGTAGATCCGACCTTGGCGGATACGTTTGAAATGCCCGTCTATAACCTGTCACAGGAGCCGGAAGACTCCATGACCTCCATCATGGAAGAAGTCGAATTTACCGTTCAAAATCGATTCACCTTTGGACGACGGTTGCCCATCTTTGCTGTCTTATTTCTCACAAAAGATCGGCCAATTCTCTCCTTTTTCGTCCACCACTTGGTGATCGACGGGGTTTCATGGCGAATTTTATTGGAGGACCTGGAACAGGCCTATGAAGCGGTGTCTCAGGGAGCCAGCATTTCTCTGCTGCCAAAAGCCCAATTTTCAGATTGGATCGATGGTTTGCCGGAGCAAGCCGACGAGCAGGCCCTATCGTACTGGCATGAACTAACCCTGGACGATGTACATCCTCTATGTCTGAAACCGGTGCGTCAGGATTATACCTTTCATGAACGTATACACATCCGCAAAGCCTTCAGTCGAGCGGTTACCAAACGCTTTTTGCATGCGCGTCACCGATCTGAACAACTTCGACCGGATGTTGTGATTGCGGCTGCTTTTACCCAGGCATTTCAGGCTGTGTTCGGAGGAAAGAGCATTCTCTTTCATTTTGAAGGGCATGGCAGGGATGAGCGGGGAGGAGAGCTGGATCTCAGTCGGACGATCGGGTGGTTTACCACCATGTACCCGCTTAAGATTCAGTCAGGAAACTCTGGGCGAGCTACACTGAAGCAGGTCCATCAAACGCTGAAGCGAGCAGGCAGTGGGGTGGATTTTATGATTGCTCGCTGGCTGGAACAACCGGTTCGCTTTACAGAATTGACGTCTTCCATCTTGCTCAACTATCTGGGTCGTTTTGATGGGGAGATCGCAACCGAACAAAACGGTCAAGGCTTGTTTGAATACAATGAGGATTTTGGTCATGCACCGCCGATCCACCCGGATAACCGCTTAAATTACCGCATGGAGCTGAACCTGTATATCCTGGATGACAAACTGAACGTGATGCTTGAAATTGATCCAAAAGAAGTGAACGAAGAAGATGCACATGCTCTGCTTAAACGATTGGAAGCGGAGATTGACATGTTATGTGATTTGAAGGAGTTGTATGTATGAACCATCAGGATACTAGCAATCAATCACCGAGAAATGGCTATGCCATTTTTCTGGCGGTTGCGGTTACCCATTTCATCTCTTTGCTCGGCTCGGCCATGACACGGTTTGGGATGGGGGTTTGGGCTTACCAAACGACAGGTCAGGTGATGGGATTTGCCGGCGTTCTGATCGCCGGCTTTCTCCCTGGCATTCTGTTTTCTCTCTTTGTGGGTGTATGGATTGATCGGAAAGGTCCGCGTACCCTGATTCTTTTGGGTGATATTTTTGGCGGATTGGCGCTGTTTATCATATTTTTCATTCTGTTGACCGGAAATCTTTCAATGATCGCGGTATTGGTCGTTTCCGCCGTTCTGTCCATTGTGAGTACCATGCAAACACCTGCCTTGCAGTCTTTAGTTTCCTTGATTGTTCCGGAAAACCAGTTGTCCAGAGCCAATGGTGCCCTGTCCATGGCCACCTCTGCCAGCGATGTATTGGGTCCGGTATTGGCGGGGGTGATCATGGGGTTTGGCAGTCTTACCTATGTCGTGGGTGCAGATTTAATCAGTTACGCTGTAGCCATCACCATGATCTGTCTGTTATGGACAAAGCTTTATATCCGGACAAAGGAAGAAGGGTTGACTGAAGATGAAACACCCTCCTCCGTTTTGCAGGAAATCAGGGAAGGTTTGTCCTTTTTGGTTGCAAAGAAAGCCTTGTTTACGCTTGTGATGCTATTTACGGTTTTAAATTTTGCGTTGGGATTAAATCATGTCATTGGCCAACCGTACATCTTAAGCATGGGTACGACCGAACAGTATGGCCTTTTAAGCTCCATTTTCGGAGCCGGCATGGTTTTGGGTGGATTATGGATGTCCATAAAAAAAGTGAACAATCATTTGATACGGATTGTTCTGGCAGGAAACGCAGGGCTGGGTGTTCTGATTCTCTTAACCGGATTATCCAGTTATCTGTGGTTAATCGGAGCGCTCTGGCTGTGTATGGGATTGCTTTTACCCGTGGTCAATACCACGACCATTACATTGATCCAAACCAATACAGAATCCCGTTTCCTGGGCCGTGTTTTTTCAATGGCCCGAATGTTGGCCTGGATCTCTTTGCCGGTTGCCTATGTGTTGGGGGCAATCGCGGCAGATCTGCTTATTCAGCATGGCTTTATGCCTTTTGCCTTTTTGGGTGAAGGGAAAAGTGCGATCTATTCCATGATTCTCGTCTTTACCGGTTTGATGATTGTTTTTACTGTGATTGCCTTTACACAGATCAAATTGTTAAACCATTTGGAAAGGGGAGAGAAACATGAAGTTTCAGAAGCTCTATAAGCAAGTGATGCGTTTGGTCGAGGAGCAAAAGATTGAACCTCAAGAGGCACTTTCACTGCTGGATGAAATTCCTTCGAATGGGAATGATTCGAACGATCAGGCACCTGTGGCGGTGGTGGGGATTTCCATAAAGCTTCCGCAAACAAGGAATATTGACGATCTGTGGCGTCATCTGATGAACAAAAGCGATTTGGTCGGTACCTTTCCCAAAGAGCGCTTTGATTTGATTACGAAAGCACGAGCCGAATTAAACAAACGTTACCAAACGGTTGAAAAGAAACTGGAATCAGATTCCCGTTCCTATGCCGCATGGTTAAATGGAATTGAACAGTTTGATCCGGAGGCATTTGGTTTGACGGATCATGAAGCACAGTTTATGGGGCCGGCTGAACGCTTGTTTTTGCAGACAGCGTTGGAAGGACTGGTGCGGGCGGGTTATCGGCAGGATGATTTAAAAGGGTCGCGCACAGGGGTCTATGTGGCTCATACCCCTTATCCAGCGTTTGATTATTTGCGTTTATTTGATGATCCGGATGAACGGGCCTATATATCCAACATTCCGGCCAACATGGGCTATCATTTGGCCTATACATTGGACTTGCGCGGTCCCGTGATGACTGTAAATACCAGTTGTTCTTCCTCTCTGGCGGCTGTACACATTGCAAAACATGCACTGCGGCAGGGGGATTGTGATACAGCCGTCGTCGGTGGCATCAATCTGAATCTGTTCCCCTATTGGGATGAGGATGCTCCCGACCATGTCGTACGCAGCCCGCACTATCGCTGTGCTTCGTTTGATGCCCAAGCGGATGGGATTATCGGCGGAGAAGGGATCGCTGTGGTTGTGCTGAAGCGATTGTCCGTTGCGCTCCGGGATCGCAATCATATTCATGCGGTGTTGAAAGGGTCTGCCATGAGCAGTGATGGAGCATCCAACGGCATGCAAGTGCCCAATCCGGACGCCCAGTCCCAGGCGATCATGGACGCTTTGAGGGATGCAGGTGTTTCGTTTGACAGTGTACAGTTTGTGGAAGCTCACGGTGCGGGAACCCCGATCGGTGATCTCGTGGAAGTGGAGGGACTCAGCAAAGCGTATCACCATTCATCCCAACAGGTGAAAGCGTGCCGTTTAGGTTCCATCAAATCCAATGTGGGTCACATGGGAGATGCGGCGGGGATTGCAGGATTGATCAAGGCGGTACTCTCTTTGGAAAAACGGTTGGTTCCTGGACTTCAGCATTTTCAACAAGCAAATGAGCAGATTCCCTTTGCGGAAACCCCCTTTGTCGTGACAGGAGAGCATACCCCTTTGACGGGTGATGCGCCTCTACGAGCAGGGGTGAATTCCATCGGCATCAGCGGAACAAATGTACATGCCGTCCTGGAAGAGTACCCGCGTAATCCTGTGGAGACGAAAGAAGAAAAGCCCCTTCCTCTTTTCCTATCGGGTCGCTCCCGACGCGCTTTATGGGATCAAGTGCAAAGTCTGGCCACTCATTTGAAAGAAAATCCCCAATACGCTTTACAGGATATCACCTATACATTAAATGTACGCAGAAGCCATGAGCAAGCACGCATCAGTATTTTTGCCTCCTCGACCCAGGAATTCAGCGAGAAAGTGGACAGGCTTTTAAGTGTGCGAACATTTGAAAGAGCTCCTGATTCCTTCTTTGAACAAGGCATTTTTCTGGCCGATGAAGCAGATACGCAGGCGGAAAGCATGCGTAACCTGAAGCGCTATCCATTTGAGAGCGAAACGGATCGGGTGTTAATGGAACAATTTTTGAGGGGGGAGGATGTTCGCTCCACATGTGAAGAGCGCTTTGTTGACGGAGTAATGTTGCCTTTACCAGTGGAATGGTTTAATACCAAACGCATTTGGCCAGCCAGCCAGGAAACATTTGAACAGGATCTCGATGACCTTTTCTATGCCGCCAAATGGGAGCCACTTCCCAACGATGAAAAAAACAGGGATGCCTTGCATATGCGAAATGGAGCATTATGGCTTCTCTTTGCGCACCACGGCGATCCGAGAATGGGTGCATTGAAAAAGCGCCTCGTTGAAAGAGGGGCGGAAGTGATTGAAGTCCTTCCGGGTGATCGGTTTTACAAGCATTCCCGGCAGTGTTTTGAAATCGACCTTCATGATCAGCATGCATATGAGAAGCTGTTTCAGGAGATGGGGGCAGAAACATACAACCGATTGGCTGGAGTGATTCACGCTTTTACATTGAGAAAAGTGGACCAAACCATGCAGTCACTGGAAGACCTGGAATATTCACAACAGGAGGGTGTCTTTTCCCTTTACTCTCTGATGAAAACCGTGATTGATTTGGACATCACCCATCCTTTTCAATTGAATGTATTGTCTTCATATGCGGAACAAGTGGATGAACAGGAAGAAATTATTCCTGCGAGGGTGACATTGTTTGGGCTGGCCAAAGTGGTCTCGCAAGAACAGCCCACGATTGCTTCGTTTGCGATCGATCATGATTTGTGTGGCAGTGCTGAAGAAGTGGCTAAACAAATCTGTGACGAATTCGCACAGCCTGTTGATTCGCGCCCGGAGTTAGTGACATATCGAAAGCAGACGCGATATCGAAAAGTGATTGAACGACAAGCGGATACAACGGAAAAAGAACTTTCCGTTCGTGAAGGGGGAACCTATGTCATTGCCGGGGGAACCGGTTATCTGGGCGTACAGATCGGTAAATTTCTGAGTCAGAGAGCCAATGTGAATCTGGTTTTGCTGGCCAGAAATGCATTGCCCAGCCGGGATGATTGGGCAGAGATTGTGAACGGAGCCAACGAGGAAGAGCATCCGCAAGTGTATCAGTTAAAAGAAATCATGGAAATCGAACGCCGTGGTTCCCAGGTCTCCATGCTGACGTGTGATGTGACGGATGAAGAGGATGTAAAAGCGACTTTTTCCAAAATCAAACAGATGTACGGACCCATTCACGGTGCGTTTATGCTGGTCAAACAGCTCTATCATTTATGGATCAAAGAACTGGAATTGGAACAGTTTCAAACAGGAATCTTTAATCGGGTCAAAGGCACATGGCTCGTTGAGAAAGAGATTGCGTCGCCCGATCTGGATTTCTTTATCCTGTTTTCCTCCATCTCCTCATTGATGGGAACCAAATCGGCCAGTGAATGTTGTGCGGTCAATCAGTATTTGGATGCCATGGCAGGATTTCTGAATCACCGGGGGGTTCCAGGTCATGTGTTGAATCTTACACTGATCCTGGATGACAAGCGGGATTTTGGGAGCAGAACAGCGATTCCACCGATCGATTTTGTGGACTTCCACAATGCTTTGAACCGTTTCTTCAACAACGGTCACCGTTGGAGTCTGGTATCCAGGTTTGATCTTGATGAAGTGCATTATTTGAAACCCGTGATCAAAATTCCGTTTGCGGATTCGTTTTGGGAGGAAGTGGAGCAAGCCGTTCAGTCGGAAAGCCAGCCATCGCCTGAAACGGTCCAGGAGACAGAAAATCTGGATATAAAGGACCTTGAAACCCGAATTCAGAGCATATGGAAAACCGTTCTCGGCATGGAAACGGTAAAACCGGAAGACAACTTTTTCAGTGCGGGCGGGACTTCTTTGAGTGCATTACGGTTTGTGCAGTTAATGAAAAAGAATTTTGTCAAGCTCCGTTTTGAGGTTTCCGATTTATACAGCAACCCGACATTTGCGGCTCAGGTAAAGGTTTGCAAGGATGAATATTTCCCCCAAGATGAATGGAATGACATTTTTGATGCCTTGGAAAATGATGAAATCTCGTCAGAAGAGGCTTTGACACTGCTTGACAAAGCGGGCAAAGAATTTTAAAGGGGGGGTTTCATGGGTACAGCATTTGTTTTTCCGGGGCAAGGCTCTCAATATGAAGGAATGGGAAAAGAGCTGTATGAACGTTACGAAATTGCCCGGCGGTTGTACGATGAAGCGAGTGAGGTATTGGGTTATGACCTGATTAAAGCCTGTGAAAATAAGCGTGACGAGCTGGACAGTACGATTATTGTACAACCGGCGATTCTGGTTCACAGTGTAGTCTGCTGGCATGTCGTTCAATCCTGGGGTGAGCAGAAACCGGAATGTTTGGCAGGGCACAGCTTGGGAGAGTTATCAGCAGTTGTATGTGCACAGGGGTTGTCCTTTTCCAAGGCGGTTGAACTGGTAAAGCTCCGGGCGACCTTGATGAGTGAATGCGTGGATGACGGCGGGATGATGGTGGTTTTCGGGTTGGGCGAAAAGGAGATTCGTTCCGTTTGCGAAAGTGTCTCCACAGAAACCCATTCTGTAGAGGTTGCCAATCATAATACACGTGAGCAATGGGTGTTAAGTGGTCACAGGCGGGCTTTGGTTCAAGCGGCCGAACGATTGGAAGATCAGCACGGTGTGACCAAAATGCTCCAGGTGAGCGTTCCTGCACACAGTAAGCTGATGCAGCCCGCGCGGGAGGCCTTTGAAAAGGCCGTTAAGTCTTCCAATCCGGCGAAGTGCCAATATCCCATCGTTTCTTGTGCGACTGGGGAGGTGTATCAGGAAGCAGATGTCATCCCCAATCTGTTAAGCATGCAACTGACAGAGTGTGTCAATTGGCCCATGGTCATGGAAAAACTGACCCATCAAGGGGTGCAGAACTTTATTGAACTGGGGCCCAAACAGGTCTTGCGGGACGTTATTCGTCTGGAATTTCCGCAAGTAAGGGCCCTGTCATTTGGTGGACCGGAAGATGAGGGATTGGTGCAACGGATTCTTCAGGGAAACAATCAGCGAGCCGATGAAACGGTGTCTAAAAATGAAATGCTCCTCCTGTTGCAAGCGTGTTTGCGAGTAGCTGTGGGAACACCCTTAAAAAAAGCAAAAAGCACTGTAAGCTTTGAGCAAACGATTCGTGCCCCTTACCGCAGGCTGGTAACTCAGCTGAATGCGTTAAGAGAGGGAAGGGAGGAACCGAGTCTTTCTCAATTGAGACAGGCGGCGGAACAGACGTTTCGTCTCCTGCGTGCTAAAGGGCTGGGCAAAGAGGAGAGTCTAAAGCTGTTCAGACAGGCGTTGTCCAATCGATCGATTGAATTGAAGTTACCCGAATATTTTCCTTCATAAGGGTGAACGAACGAGCTGGCGGAAAATGCAGATTGAGGGATGATTGGAGAGGAGCGTGTCATACAGATGGAGATTGTGAGGAATTTGGCATCGGAAGGCTATCGGTCCTCATCACAGCAGATCATATATGGGGACATTCAATATTCGATGAAACACCTGGAATCCAAAGCAAGATCCTTGGCTGTCCAGTGTAGGCAAAAGGGTATACGTTCCCGTCAGGAACAGAAGGTTTTAATTGTGTTGCGTCGCTCCCCCGCTTTAGTAGCCGCTCATTATGCCACCTTTCTAGCCGGTGGAGTCATCGTTGCGGTTGATCCCGAATCACCAACCGCCCGATTGAACCAGATCATAGAGGATACGGAACCAGCACTGATGATTACCCAGCCAAATCTGGTCCATCATTTTGATGCTGTGGAATCGCCGGTGATCACGATCGATGAGAATTTGCACGATGTGGAAATAGGCTCTGCGGAGCTTGATCGGTCGGTATGGGACTATGATCCGGAATGTGCTGCCTACATTGTGTATACATCGGGGACGACCGGACGCCCCAAAGGGGTGGTGATGGAGTGGCGGGCTCTGGAACACCTGTTACACTGGCATGTACAAGCCTTTCAGGTGAGTGACCAATCGTGCGTCTCATTGACATCTTCTCCTGGATTTGATGCTTCTATTTGGGAAGTATGGGGGGCTTTGGCAGCCAGAAGCTCCATTCATGTAACGATGGATGAGGAAAGACTGAGCCCCAAACAATTGCAGGAAAGCTGGCGGAAACACGGCGTGACCCATTCGTTTGTCTCCACCCCCATTGCGGAACGGCTCCTTGAGTTGGAATGGGACCTTCAGGAAACGACACTGAAGGTTTTGTTGACGGGGGGCGACCGCTTAACCAAATTTCCTTCAGAGGCCCTTCCCTTTCAGTTGGTCAACAATTACGGGCCGAGTGAAGGGTGTGTGGTGGCTACTTCCGGAGCAGTTGTGCCTTCATCGGCAGAAAGGAATGCGCTACCTGAGATCGGGAAACCGCTCCCTCATGTCAAATGCTTGGTGTTGGATGAAACAGGAGAGGAAGTGGGAATAAACGAGCCCGGTCTTTTGTGGATTGCAGGTCCTGGGTTAGCCAGAGAATATTTGAATCGTCCGGAGGAAACGGAAGAAAAGTTCCATATGATTGAATTTCAGGGAGATCAAATCAAAGCGTATTGTACAGGGGATATTGTGAGCAAAGACGAGGCAGGTCGGTATCACTATTATGGACGGAACGACGCCCAGGTGAATGTAAATGGTGTTCGCATCGAACTGGGGGAAATTGAAAGCATCTTACAGGAGCATTCTGCGGTATCCCAAGCTGTTGTTCTGCCGGTGGATATCGATTCAAAAACGCTACTGATGGCTTCCGTAGTCCCTTCAGGCTTATCTTATGATGTGGATGAGTGGGTAGAATTTTTAAAAACCAGACTTCCCAAAGCGATGATCCCGGTTCAAACGATGACGTATGATGCCCTTCCCTTAACCACAAACGGCAAAGTGGATCGCAAAACATTGGAGAAGCAACAGCGGGAAGCGTTTTTGCAAAAGCAAAAGGCTGATATGGAGCGTCCAGTTGTGTGGAATGATGAGCTTCAGCACATGGTTTCCATTTTTGCAGAAACCATGGATCTATCCTGTTCAGCGCATTCCGACCTGTTTTCCATGGGAGGGGATTCCATCCATGCCGCGCAAATTGCCTCCCAAATATCGAAACAGTTTCAGGTGATATGTCGACCGTCGGATGTCCTTCAAAACCGGACGCCCGCACGTTTGGCCGAGTTGCTGAAATCATTGCCGGCTGATCGAAAAGAGGAAGCGGATCATGTTGACCAGGATGACCATGAGGATTGGTTTTCCGTCACTTCCATGCAACGCGGGATTTGGTATTTGTGCAAAACCAACTCGGAGAACGCTTTTTATCATGTGGGCGCATCCTTTGTCATTCAAGGTGCTTTGGATGAAAAAGCCTTTATACAGGCTTGGACGGAGACATTGGGCGCTCATGCGGCATTGCATTTAACATTCCGTGAGCATCCGGAAAGGCAAGCCATCCAACAAAAGGTTCGCCGCATTGAAGAGGCGGATGTTGCCCAGCGGTTGGTCCGAAGCCGTGTGGAAGGAACCGAGGCGGCTTTATCCCTGATCAAACGATTGTTTCGCCAGCCGTTTGACCTTGAACATGACCGGTTGTTCCGGGGAGCGCTGATTCAAACGGATCAGCAGCAAACCCTTTTTCTCCTTACCGCCCACCATATGGTGTGTGATGGATTGTCACTGCAAAAGATACTGAAAGAGCTTGCGATGAACTATGAAGAGATCCTTCACGGGACTTCCCCAAATCTGCCGGAAAGAAAGGGGCGGGAGCGCCCTGACCACCTTCGGCATTTTGTCGATCAGCAGTGGAATGCGGTCAATAATCGGGAATTAGCGCGTTATTGGAAAGAGCAAGCGCAATCATTTTCCATGGCCGAGTTTCCGGTTTCGGAGCAGGGGGATGGGGACCCGTATCATGGAGAAATATTGGAATGCCGAAGTGAAGCGGGATTGGGAGAGAAGCTTGAAGCGTTTTGCAAAGAGAGTAAAGTGAGTCGGTTTACTGTCATGCTGGCGGCCTGGGTTGCGACTTTAAGCACGTTCTGCCGGCAAAAGGAGTTGACGGTGGGCATCCCCTTTCATGGCCGGTCCCATCACGATTATATAGAGAGGTCCGGGATGTTTGTGAATCTCGTTCCTGTCACGTTCAGTCTGGATCGTCGCAAACCGTTCCGGGAATGGGTGAAGGAGGTAGAGCAAAAGGTTCAACAGTCGTTGGATCACGGGGATTTTTCCATTGTCGACGTGGCACGCAACATGGACCGCAAAGGCGGTTTTGATGTTGTCAATACAACATTCAGCGAAAAAGTGGCATTGTCCCTTCCCTTGTCGTCGGCGAAAGTAACCTATCTGGAATTGGATACGGGGGGAGCGCGGTTTCCCCTGAACGGCTTTTTTCATACTCAAAACGATCGCATTGCGGGTCATGTGGAATATAGCTCGTCTCTTTTTACTCCGTCGGTTATTCATGATTTCGTGGATGCCTATTTTGCTGCACTGACGAACATGGTCCACGACCCACTTCAACCCTGGGCAGTTGCCTATCCGCGCCAATCCATCATTCAACCGGATGAGGGTGTGACCAGGACGTGGCTGGATGAGGCGGTTCCGCTGCATCATTTCGTGGAGCGGGCAGCGGATCAATATGCCGGTTATACAGCTGTGAAAGACACTATCAATACCTGGACCTTTCAAGAATTGAACCAGAGGGCAGAGTGGATTGCATTCAAATTGCAACAGTTTGGTGTGGCAAAGGGAGACTATGTTCCGCTTGTGATGCATCGAACGGCGGAAATGGTTGCTGCGGTGTTGGGTGTGTTAAAAGCAGGAGCCGTATATGTCCCGATTGATCCGGAAAGTCCTTATGAGCGGAATCGGCAATTGTTAAGGCGGCTTCATCCTGATGTGGTTCTTCAGACTGTAAAAGCAAACGTTCCGGATGGAGAATGGCACACAGGGGTTGTAGAGGAATGGATGCAGGAAAACGATCCAACTTTGTGCTGTCAACCGGTTGACATCCAGATCAACGATCCCGCCTATCTGATGTTTACTTCCGGATCGACGGGAGAACCCAAAGGCGTCCTCTGTCCACATGCCGGCGCTTCTTTACGTGTCTTATGGCAGTTGAAACAGGGACATCTGTTGCCGGGAGATCGCGTTTTGGGCAAAACCCCCTATACATTTGATGTGTCTGTGTGGGAAATGTTTTTTTCCTTGGCAGCAGGGGCTACCCTTGTCCTGGCTCCGGAGGGAATGCATCGTGATCCGGAGGGGTTGGTCCGTTTGATCCGGGAAGAAAAGATTACGTTGTGTCACTTTGTCCCCTCCGTGTTGTATCCGGTATTGGATGAGCTGGAGACGAATGGGAAGGTGGCCGATGCGATTCCATTGAAGTTTGTTCATACCAGTGGAGAAGCATTGCCCACGCATATGGCCCATCGTCTGAAGCAGTGTTTGCCAAAGGTTACCTTACTAAATTTATACGGACCCACGGAAACCGGTATTGAGGTGACCTGTTGTCAAGTGAACAATCGGGTGAATATCGGATCTCCACTTCCGTATGTAGAGGTGCGTGTGGCAGATGAAGAAGGAAATCCAGTTCCTCAGGGATTTCCGGGAGAGCTGTGGTTGGGCGGACCATCATTGGCGATTGGATATATCCATCATCAGGAAGAAACCGACCGGGTTTTTGTGGAAGATTCACAACGCCGTTATTATCAAACAGGAGATCTTGTCCGGTTGGAACAAGACGGGAGTATTGACTTTATCGGACGGATCGATGCACAAGTCAAAATCAAAGGGGTTCGCATTGAACCTGGGGAGATTGAAGCTTGTGTGACAGAGATCTCTGGGGTGCAGGAAGCTGCCGTTGTCATTGGGAATCGTCAGAACGGGGAACGATCGCTGGTCTGTTTTTATGTCTTAAAACAGGGAGAGTCTGTTTTTCCACGGAGAATCAAGGAGCACATTGTGGAGCATTTGCCTCAAGCCTATATACCCGCTCTCTTACTTGAGGTGGATGCGTTGCCTTTGACGGGAAGCGGGAAAAGAGATCGCAAATGGTTGAGTCACAAAGCGAGTGAGCAGCTGAATCAAAACACCTCCGGGACCTATCAGTCTCCCCAAACAGAGATGGAGCAAGCGATTGCCCGCGTGTGGCAGGAAGTGCTGGATCAGAAGCGCATCGGGATGGATGAGCATTTCTTTGAACGTGGCGGTGATTCCATTAAGTCCTTGCAAATCATCACCCGGCTGAAAAAGATCGGGGTGGAACTGAAACCACAGGACTTCATTCGTTATCCGACCATCGCAGAGCAGGCCTGGATCGCAGAAGGACGTGAAGATGGGGAAAATGAGATCGCTGTTGCGGTGGAAGAACGTGTGGAAGCACCCGTTACGGAGTTGCCACTTACCCCATTGCAGTCCGTCATGTTGATGGAGACGTTAAAAGATCCAGAATCCAATGCCTACTGGCAGGTTTTATCTTACGAACTTCCGGAGTCCATACCGTTGGAAACCATCTCTGCGGCTTGGAACAAAACAGTTCAAGCGCATCCGGCTCTGAGAACCCGGTTTGTTTGGCAATCTGTATCGGAACCCAAACAAGTGATTCAGCATGAAGAGATACAGATCAGGGAAGTGGACTGGGAAGATCTCTGTCAGCGTTGGGATACAGTGGAGGATTGGTATGATCATGTCATTCGTCAATTGAAGGCAAAGAGATTACAGATTCCCCAGCAGGTGTTTGTGATTCATCATTGGCAGGGAAAAGAAACCTCCCTGTTTGTCTGGGTGCATCATCATATCCTGCTTGATGGCTGGTCCCTGGCACAGTGCCTCAATGACTTTTTTCAAGCGTTGGAAGATCCAAAGGCAAAACTGGATGAGCACCCGACGATCGAAGGATACGTTGAATGGATGACGTCCAGGGAATATACAGATGAGTGCAGAAATTTTTGGCGGAACACATTGCAAGGTGTCCAAGCAGCAGAATCACTGCATATTGAAAAATCGCCCTCTTCTGTCACCCATCCGGATTTTCGTGTGATCGACCGGAAGCTGGGTGGAAAAGCCGCTGCATCCCTGAAACGTTTTTGCCGAACGCATCGGTTGACGCCATCCAGTGTCCTGTTAACAGTGTGGGGGCTCCTCATCCAGCGTTATCAGTCCAATCGGGAGATACTCGTGGGAACCACATTTGCCAACCGTCCCCATCAGGTGTCGGAAGCACAGCGGATGAGCGGAATGCTGATCAATACCCTCCCGGTGAAAGTGGATGTCTCACAACGGATCAACCTGGTGGACCTCTGCAAACAAATCATGGAGCACCTGTCGGACGTCTCTGAACATACGGGAATCTCCTATTCTGATCTGTTAAAACTTGCTGAGTTGCCTGGTGCCACAGAATTATTTCAATCCACAGTCATTTTTCAAAACTTTGCCGGCAATCTGGAAGGGACATCTTTTCCAGCCCGCTTGGTAGACTCGATCGGCACAAGTTCCGATCCCCTTTCGCTCACCATCGATGTTCAGGAAACCGATATCTTGACCCGAATGGGATGGGATCAGCATCGCTATCGGGAAGCGGATGTAATGGCCCTTGTGCAATCGTTGCAGGAATGGGTGGAGAGCTTGGAGGAAATCGGCAGCAAAGATATCCATGATTTTTCCATTACAGCAAAAGAGCGTCACATGCTGGAGCAATGCCTGAAACGACCGTCCCCGTCGAATGATGACCGGTGGTCTGTGGAGTGGTTGTTGCACTCAGGACAGGAAAGTAAACGAGCGATTACCGATGGAGTGCGGGAATACTCCTACGCGGAAGCTGCCTGTGCCATTCACCGTTTGGCTGTGTTCCTTCGGAATGAAGGGGTGCAGAAAGGGGATACGGTGGCTCTGGTTGGGAAGAAGGGGATCGAAGTGGCCTTGGCGATGATGGCCGTCTGGAAACGGGGAGCGGCGTGGTGTACCATCGATGCCGATGATCCCGCGAGCAGGAAGCAGAGAACGTTGCACATTTTAAAGCCCAAGGTGATTCTGGATCTGAATCGGGTGGGCGAACTGGGTCAAAACCCGGAACTGGATGCCGATTTGCCGACAGTGTTTTTCCAGCCGGATGATATCGCCTATTTTATCGCTACTTCTGGAAGTACCGGGGTACCGAAAATCGTCGCCTTGCCTGCAGGTGGACTTTGTCAGGTGACAGAAAGCTGGAAACAATATTATGAATTTCATTGCCCGCAAAACGTGTTGCAGTTGGGCAGCTGGACATCGGATGTTTATCTGGGTGATTTGATCAAGGCCTGGTCTACGGGCGGAACCCTCATTGTATGTCCGGAAGAAAAACGGATCGATATGGATTATTTAAACCATCTCACCGACCGGTATGATGTGACACTGATCGAATCCACCCCCGTATTTGTCAGAGAATGGGTGGACCATGCCCGGCAAAGCGGTTTTCATCCCAGGACATTGCAAACGCTGATTGTTGGTTCCGATACGTTTCGAATCGAGGAGAAACAGACCCTGTGTGAGAAACTCTGGTCGGGAGTCCGTTTATTCAACGGGTATGGACTGAGTGAATGCATGATTGAATCCGTGGTTTACCCCTGCCATCCCAAAGAAGAGACAGCAAAATCCGGGTTATGTCCGATTGGTCGACCGTTACCGGGGACACATCTCCGTGTGGTGGATGAAACGGGACGGGATGTGCCGCCTGGCGTGATTGGAGAGCTTCATATTGGAGGCCCTCAGGTGGCTCAGGGTTATGTAAGTGAGGAAGGAGGAGTGTCCAAACGCTTTTATCAATGGAAAGGGATGCGTTTCTTTCAGACGGGAGATCTGGTGCGCATGAATCATGACGGGGATCTTGAGTTTTTTGGTCGCAGGGACCAACTGGTGAAAATCCGGGGTTTCCGTGTGGAACTGGGTGAAATAGAAAATGCGCTTCTATCTCTGCCAGCGGTTCATGAATCCTTTGTGGCCCCGGTGCACTCCAAACGGGGAACCCAGCTGGTTGCTTTTGTCGGTCAGTGTGAAAAGAGCAGTGAAGAAAAAATGATGGACAGACTCAGAAAGCGGCTTCCGGACTATGCGCTCCCTCAGAAGCTTGTACTGCTTGAAGCGTTGCCGCGCAATGCCAACGGGAAGATTGACCGGCCGCCTCTGATCCGTCAAGCGGAACAATGGGTTCAAGAAATGCAACAATCCCGGTCAGTGGTGGGTATAGAGAAAGCAACCGATACGACCCAAGCGGTCCAGCAGATTTGGGAGCATTTGTTAAACAAATCGGTCCATATTGAGCGCAGCTTTTTTGACCAAGGGGGCCACTCCCTGCTCGTGCTGGAGTTGTTCCAACAACTGAAACGGGCTCTGCCCTATGATTCATTTGTGATTGGAGATTTGTTCCGATATCCCACCATTCAAGGGTTTGTTTCAGAAATCGAATCCAGGAGGATGCAAAGAAAAGAATCTTCATCCGTACCGCCTGAAAACGATGCTTCCAATCGGGATCGTTTGGAACTGCTTCATCGGTTGAAACAGGGAGACTTATCGGTGGATGAGGCCTTGGAGTTGATGAATAAAAGGTAAGTGGGGGATAGAGATGCAGCAGGAGGATGGGTATGTCATTTTAAACCCAAATCCAAAGGCAAAGATAAAATTGCACTGTTTTCATCACGCGGGAGGTTCTGCCATGTCCATGTTGCCTTTGGTACGCAACCTTCCAAAAGAAGTGGAAGTCTGTCTGTTTGAGCTGCCTGGAAGAGGGATGTCCAGGAAGAGGTCATTTGTTTCCGATTACAGGGAAGGGAAACGGTTTTTCCTACAGCGCATCCAATCATGCCTCGATCGTCCATCGGTGATATTGGGGCACAGCCTGGGGGGAATATTGGCTTATTCTCTTGCCGCTTCGCTTTCCAGTGAAAAACAGCGGTTGATTAAAAAGTTGATCCTATCCGGAGCCAGATCCCCTGCATCCGTCATCCAACATGCGGTGCATCCCGAACGGCCATTCGCGATTCGAACGGTGGAAAGCATTAAAAGGGATATCAAAAAACTGCGGGGATTGCCGCAGGAAGTTATGGAAGACCGTGACCTGCTTCAGGCAACCGTTGATGCCACGGGAAGGGATTTTCATTTGATCGATACCTTTCCGGCAGATGAACAGAAGGTCATTTCGATCCCTCTGGAATTGTGGCTGGGACGAGAGGATACTGTCGTTCAGCCGGAAGATATCAAGGGATGGGAAAAGCTGTCCGCTTACTCTTTTGCCTGTCGAATCTTTACGGGGGATCACTTTTATCTGTTTGAGAATGAGGAAGCGGCGCACCGTTTGCAGAGCGTTTTGCTGGAAGAATGCGCGGTTTGCTGATTGGATGGGTATGGTAAGATGGGTAATGGAGTCGTAAAAGCGGATCTGCCAAACGGGCCAATCATGATGGATAGAAAGGGGATTTTTTGCCTTGTACAGCTTCTACGGAAAACTGTCCACTGAAATCTATGATCTTGATAAACCGATTGGCCATTCATTCGGGGATGTGGAATTTTATAGGGAGAGGCTGAAAACGTGTCAGGGAAGCATTCTGGAACCGGCTGTCGGTACAGGACGTATCCTCATTCCCCTGCTCCAGGAGGGGAATGAGGTGCATGGAATGGACCGTTCCCCAGAGATGCTGTCGTTGTGTCATGCACACTGTGAACGAAGAGGGCTTTCTCCTCAACTGTATGAAGAAGATATGGTATCGTTTTCTCTCCCCCAAAAGTATGAAGCGATTATTGTTCCCACGGGGTCCTTTCTGCTGATAAAGGACCGTAATGACTCCATCGAAGCCTTGCGCTGTTTTTATAAACATCTTGTGCCAGGCGGGCGACTGATTCTTGATATTTTTCTGCAAACCGACCTGCAACTGGGTCATGTTTCCACCCGAACCTGGACCAATGCGGAAGGGGACCTGATTACGTTGGACGAAAAACGGGTGAAGGTCGACTATATTCAACAATACACCGTCTCCCATATGAAATATGAAAAATGGAGAGATAAAAAGCTGGTTCAGACAGAATTGGAGTATTTTCCACTGCGCTGGTATGGGGTGGAGGAGTTCCGCTCCATACTGGAACAGATCGGATTCTCCGATATTGTGATCTCTGCCGATTACCAATATGGAGAATATCCCACCAAAGGGGATCAAACCATCACCTTTGAAGCGCACCGCCCCAAAGCGTAACGGATCGTATAAAATCCATTGAAAGTGGTAGATGAAATGTCGTCGACCCCTAATGATGTAAAAATCCCCAGGGGTCGACGACATTTGTCATGTGGCTCATTTTACCGGTACAATCACGGTTTTACCCGATCGGGCGCATGATGGTCAGAAAAACCGATGTGGACCCCGGACTTGAAAAGTCAGTTGTAGTGGGGGTAAAATGGGTTTGTATCCTACCTATGAGGAATTGAAACTATAGTCATTGGGGAAGGTCAGTCCAATCCAGGACCCTGGTTTGTATCCTACCTATGAGGAATTGAAACACGTGTGCGCACATTTGCACATATTGGGAGGGATGCGTTTGTATCCTACCTATGAGGAATTGAAACGACTTGACGAAACTTTGAAAAGCTTCTTCTCAAACTTGGTTTGTATCCTACCTATGAGGAATTGAAACCTCATTCCCCACTCACCTTCGCCAGCTATATACACCACCGGTTTGTATCCTACCTATGAGGAATTGAAACTCCTGATTCGACAATCTGAATACGACCCGGATAAAGGGTTTGTATCCCACCTATGAGGAATTGAAACCCAAGTTTCTGTGCATCATCAGACACCATATCCATTGCGTTTGTATCCTACCTATGAGGAATTGAAACAGAAACAACTTCGAAAAAACGGTTTCCGTCCTGATCCAGTTTGTATCCTACCTATGAGGAATTGAAACTGTACTTTTCTAGCATATCAATCAAGCGCTCACTTCCGTTTGTATCCTACCTATGAGGAATTGAAACCACGCCCTGCCGTGGTGTCCGACAGGGTTGCGCGAAGTTTGTATCCTACCTATGAGGAATTCAAGCCCTTATCTTAACAGAAAGCACCCTCACTTTTTGAGGGTGCTTCTTATTGGAGGGTTTTCTTTTGAAACCAGGTATAGACCAGCATGTTTAACAGCAGTACATAGCCGAGTCCAAGCAGAATGTAACCATAAAATCCGATCGTCTGCCCCTCGTCTCCTCGCACAATACTGCTCATCGCTTTTGCTGGCCAGAAGCCGGGTGCAAATGCAAAGAACCATTCTTTGGCATCGGTAAAAAACAGGGAAGCGATCGGGAAGATGATGAGTATGGCAACGATCCCCTTCATCACGGCAAACCCTTCCATTTTATTTTTGGCAAAGGCATTCATCAATAAGCCTACCAATGGGGCTGAAAATGAAGCGATTGCGGAAATCAATATAACTTCCCCCCAGCTCAGGGGGATCAGATTGGAAAACAAAGGGATATAGATTCCGGTGGCAAAGGAGAGAAGCATGGCCAGCCCCAATCGAAAGGAGACAAACTGGTAGATGGGCAGAGGGGTTACCTGGATCGAATGAAAGATATGGTCATCCCGGTCATCCAGAATGGAAAACCCTACGAGTGCCCCATAGATATGGGCGGCCATGATGGTGAGGGCAGCCAGGACAATATCCATATACGGGTCCAGATTCAAACCGGTGGTATCGGTAAGCCAGGGAATCACCCAGCGACCGATGATCCCAAATAGAAGGGGATAGAGCAGCATAAACGCGGTCATGGAATCCCGTATCCATTTTTTGGCCTCACTCAGCATAAAACTAGCATACATTTCACTGTCCCCCTTCTTTAAGAGCAAATCCGTCAAATTTCCTCAAAGCGAGCAGATAGCCCCCGATGGAAGCCATCGCTAAATAGCCAATGGACAAGATGAGTTCCCATGTTTCCACATTTCCCTCTGCGGCATTCTGAAAGAGGGTCATGGAGGACTTGGTGGGCAACGCATACAGCAAGTTTCGTAGAAGATCATGGGTGATGAACCCGATCTGTTCTAGCAACACAGGGATGACGAAAACAAAGGCATAAACCATGACATACATGATCAGGTTCGTAAAATCCTTCGCATAATAACTGATCAAAAACCCAAGCATGGTATGGAAAAATCCAACCAAAATGACAGCGCCTAAAAATTCCCAAAAGGGGATCTGTACCTCTTTGATCCAGTATGCAAAACCAATAAGCAATACAAGTGTCAATAGATTGGATAGGAGGTTGGATGTTCCCTTGGCCAGAATATATTCGCTTTTGTGGATCGGAGAGACCAGGAATGAACGAAATGTTCCTTCCTGCTTTTCAAAAAACAGAGTAACCCCAACCAGCAACATAGCCATTGTGGTCACATCCACATAAATCAAGAGGGAAAACAGCGTTTGAACATACGTGCGGTCCACGAGGGACAGAAACCCCATCCATAACAGGGCGATAAAAACAGTGGCAGGCAACACCTGATATTTCTTCATTCGTGTTATTTCACCGACTGCCAACGCAAGAAAATTACTCATGAGCTTGCACCCCTGTCGTTTGAATGAAAATATCCTCCAGTGTGGTTTCTTTGGTGTGCATGGTCAAGATCTTATAGTGTTGCACAATGTGTATAAATTCCTCATTCTGCCGAAGTTGATCCAGGTCAAATGAGACTTGCTTGATCTCCTCGTGATCTTCATATTCCACAACAACGGTCCGTTCTCCATCCCTCAACTTCAAGTGTTTGGGACTGTCGATTTCAACGATGCGTCCGTCTGCCATAAACGCAACACGATCACAAAGTTCTTCTACATCGTTCATCAGATGGGTCGTCAGTAGAACCGTTCCACCCCTCTCCCTGAATTCCTTGATCATCTCTTTGATCACCCGTGCATTGGCAGGATCAAGCCCATTGGTCGGTTCGTCGAGAAACAGCATGAGGGGGTTGTTTAACAGGGCCCGGACAAAGTTTAGACGGATTTTCATTCCCTTGGAGTATTCACGGACCTTCTTTTTGCGGTGATCATATAAACCGACACGTTTTAGGAGCGCATCTGTATCCGCTGTGCTCCGGTACAATTTTTTGAAGAAGGCCAGGTTTTCCTCAGCGGTCAGCTTGGAAAAATGGACCGGCATCTCAAAGCCTACTCCAATCTGTTGAAAATATTGTTTATCGTAATCCTTTAGACTTTTTCCTCTGAACTTTACAACCCCTTCATAATCACGAATCAGTTTCGTCAGGATTTTCTGTGTCGTACTTTTGCCAACACCACTGGGTCCCAATAACCCAAAAATCTCTCCTTGATGAATATCAAAGTTTAACTCATGAATGGTGGGTACCTCAGCCTTCGGATATCGGTAGGATAATCCTCGTACATGAAACATGAAACATCCTCTCCTTTTTTCCGTTCACCTTCCCTGGTGAGATCGGCTATTTTGGGGCCCGAATGCCTTGAGCAAAAATATTTAGCATTTCATTGGAGGCTTCCAGATATCGGTTTATATTTTCAAACCAGTCATTCTCCATTAAATATTGATCGGTGAGTGTCAGGCTCAACTGGTAAAACAGAAACGAAGCGACTTCCAGATCCAGATCTTGTCGTACCGTTCCTTCTTCCTGCCCTTTCTTCAACAACCCGATGAAAAACTGTTTGGAATGCTCTTCCCATTCACCCAAAATTCTAAGTTTAAATTGTTTGTCACCCTTGAAAAGGTGATTACCAATCTTCGCAAAGGCGGGATGCTCCTCTGCAAATTTCAAGCCCAACTGATACATCTTGCGCAGGACCTGAAAAATATCGTTTGATGTTTGCTGATCCATAAGGTGTTGGTCCATATAGGCCTGCTTTTTGTCCGCGACGATTTGGAAAATATACTGATACAGATCCTCCAAATCCTCAAAATACTGATAAAAACTGCCCCGCGAGATATTGGCATGATCAATGATCCGATTGATGCTGGCATCGAGAAAATGGTATTCAGCAAACTCATCGATGGCGGCTGCGATGATCCGCTCTCTTTTGTTCTGGGGCAAATTGAAAAATGTCTGTTTCGGCACTTGGAATCCTTCCTTTCAGGGAAAATCGCTTATGACAAGGTTGTCATATCCTTTGCAAAAATATTACACGCCTTGCTTCGACCTGCTTCCCAACCCAATATGACAGGTATGTCATATCTCTTATGACTTATTGTATGACAGGGATGTCATAAAGTCAACAAAAAGATGACATCCTTGTCATTTTCTTTGTTTTGGATACTTTTTGCGAAAATTATCTTTTTATAATCTGTATTTATCATCTATGCGAATGGAATCAGGCGTTATAACAAGGATTATCACGCATTAAATAGTAAAATCTAAATATTATTTATTTATTTTTTGAGTAATCAATGAAACCTAACCATGATATCTATCGTTTTCATAAATGGTAGTCTTCTTTAAAAGGGAAGGAAACCTTTGTCTGAAGGCTATGATTTTAGCCGATTTGGGTCATCTTTTCCGCGGAATATTGTCGTGTGTCCCAGAACGGAGAAGGGGAGATGAAAGTATAATGGCATAAGTCGGAATGTTCGGTATACTAATCTTATTTCGAGGAGGCAGTGTAATGACGATTGGTAAAATTAAAGGATCAACCCTGTTGATTACCTGTGGGATGATGTTGCTGATGGCCGTTGGTTTCATCCTGTTTGCGGACAGCGCTTCTGCTCACGGTTATATTGAGTCACCAAAAAGTCGTGCTTATTTATGCAAACAGGGAGAAAACATCAACTGTGGACCAGTGCAGTATGAGCCGCAGAGCGTGGAAGGACCAGGCACATTTCCGAAGTTTGGTCCGCCTGATGGTCAAATTGCGGGGGCAGGCGTTTTCCCGGATCTTGACGTACAAAAAGTGGATCGTTGGAAACGGGTGAATCTCAAAGGCGGGAAAAATACCTTTCAATGGCATTTGACGGCCCCACATCGAACGACTGAATGGAAATATTATATTACCAAGAAAAACTGGGACCCCAACAAACCCCTAAGCCGCGATGCTCTGGAACTGGAACCATTCTGTTATATCAACGATGCCGGGAAAAAACCCTCCACCACCGTTACTCACGAATGTAACGTACCGACGGATCGCAGTGGTTATCATTTGATTCTTGGCGTATGGGAAATTGATGACACCCAGAATGCGTTTTATCAAGTGATTGATGTGAATTTGAATAACGGCGATTCCGGCAACGGGGGTACTAAGGACCCTGATAACGGGGACACGGAGAACCCTGATAACGGCGATACAGAGGACCCTGACAATGGGGGCACGGAGGAACCTAGTAAGGGCAGTGAATGGAAGGCTCAAGTCTCTTATCAGGTGGGAGATCAGGTAACCTATCAGGGTAAAACCTATCAATGCCGTCAATCCCATACATCCCAGACAGGTTGGGAACCACCGAAAGTTCCGGCATTGTGGAAAGAAGAAAAAAAGGTGCAGAGTCATGAGGCAGAACAGGAACGTTCATTCTGGGAAAAACTGACCTCCTATTTTGGTTGGGAGTAACGGATATTCTGATCGTTACGGGAGTTACCATAGGGTAACCGAGCTAACAGTTCTAAGTCGAAGCCCCCACCGATTCGGTGGGGGCTTCGACTGTTTACCTGTTCTTTACCATCAGTTCCATCTTGTTCTTAAGCGGGCATATTTGGCAATGCTCCAATTCTTCTCTGTTTTTCTCCAACCGATAGAAATAACAGCATGTTTTCCTTGTAACGGTTTCACATGCAGGTGTTGCTTGATGCAAAAAGGGCTTCAGCGGATTCTCATTTAAGCCAAACAAACGCCCATCCGCTTCCCTTAGGAAGGAAAAGATCTTCTCAGCACAGTTTTCTTTCTGCAATGATTTACGGTAGTAGGAATTGATTCTGACCGCCACATTCTCCCAGAGAATTCGCCTGGAAACGTTTGTTGTCTGATAAAAAGCCTCGATCATGGGAGTGATGTGGTTTGCGAAAACCCATGAAAAAACAGTGTTCCATTCCGGTTCCTCAGCGAACCATTCACATTGGGTGAGATCCACATAAAGCTTTCGATTGAAACCGATATGGCATGCCTCCATTGGCATTCGCATCATTGGCTCTCTCGCAATGAGACTATGCAACTGAGGGATGACATAGAGTTGCGCATACCTTTTCATGATCAAGGAGGCGGTCACTTTTTTATTGGGTGCTTGGATGCTGAGCATTTGCTCATGAAGGAAATGGTTGCATAACCGTGGATTCATCAGTGATAAAACAGAAGTGACTGATGAATCTTCAGATAGGGGATATACATGAAACGGGCTCCAATGATGAATGGTTTTGTAAGATTGCATCATATTAATCTATCCTTTTAAACGTTGTTGGTTTCGATAAAGGAGATATATAAAGAAAGGGGCTCCAATGCCGGCTGTAAACACGCCTGCCGGAATATCTAACGGTAGGAAAGCGGTTCTTGCGATCGTGTCTGCAAGGATAACGATCAGCCCGCCGATCATGGCGGAGCCGAGCACAAGGCGTGCAAATGAACGCCCCAACAGCATGCGGGCTACATGGGGAGCAATCAATCCTACAAAACCGATTCCTCCTGCGAAAGCAACGGCTACTCCAGCCAATCCCACACTGATGGCAATCAGGATGAACCGGTACCATTGCACCCGAACGCCAAGACCTAAAGCTACATCATCTCCCAATTCCTTGACATTCACAATTCCCGTCAAAAGCAGAGCGAGGGGAATCAAGATAACGATCCAGGGAACCATGAGCGAGACATCTTCCCAATTGGTTCCATAGAAACTTCCTGTTAACCATAAATATGCTTTGGTCGTCACAGCGGTTTCACTGATCACGATCATCATGGTAACGAATGCGTTCATTAAGGCAGATATGCCGATTCCAATCAGAATGAGGCGAATCGGCGTGACCCCCTTTTTCCAGGACAGGGAATAGATGAATAACGTGGCGATGGCTGCGCCGAGAATCGCAGCCAATGGAAGCCAACGTAAACTAACCGATCCCATGAAAAAAACAATGAACACAATCGCTCCCCCTGAAGCTCCACCAGTTACGCCTACGATATCAGGGGAACCTAATGGATTGCGAATCACCCTCTGTAAGATGAGTCCGGAGACACCGAGAGCTGCCCCGACAAAATAGGCCATCGTCACCCTTGGCAAGCGGAGGACATGAAGAATAAACTCGTACTCTTTTTCCCCGATCCCCAGGAATTGTTGGACAACGGCGAGTGGCGGTATATAGCTGCTGCCCAGCGAAGTGCAAATGACAAACAGGAGAAGGGAACAAAGAAACAATCCACCGAGGATCAGTGCGGCCCGTTTTTCCACTTGAAATGAAAACGATCCTGTTTTGCTTCGAAGGGTTACATATTTATCCACGCTTCGTCACCCCTTTTCTGGCAATATAAATGAAGAAGGGGGTTCCAAGAAAAGCGGTCATCACTCCGATGGGCATCTCTTGCGGCATAATGACAAAACGTGCAGCTAGATCAGCCATGATTAAAAGACTTGCTCCTGTCAACGCGCTAAGGGGAATGATCCACAGATAGTTCGGACCTGTTATACCTTTTACGATATGAGGTACAACCAGTCCAATAAAGCCGATTGAACCAGCAATCGCTACGGAGCCTCCAGCGAGAAAAACAACAACCACCCCGATCATCACTTTCGTCAGGTGGGTATTAAGCCCTAGGTTTTTGGCTACATCGTCTCCAGACATCAATATATTCACCGGTTTTCCCAGAAAGAGAGCAATGATACCCGCAACCGCAATAAAGGGGAGGACCGATAGCAACATGTCCAACTCTCTTCCTGATACCGACCCTGCCAACCAGAACAGGATACTTTGAATTTTTTGTTCATCGATGACAAGCATCCCTTGGGTGAAAGAAATAAATAGAGCACTGATGGCCGCTCCGGCGAGTACGATTTTAATGGGTGATAATCCATCTCCTCCAAGGGAGCCTAAAAGGTATACCAATCCCCCTGCGATCGCTGCTCCCAAAAACCCAATCCACATATATTGAACGAGGGAATCAACTGAAAAAAATGTTGCCGCTGCCACAATAAAAAACAGAGCGCCAGCATTGATCCCAAAGATATCAGGTGCTGCCAGGGGGTTTCTGGTCAATGCTTGCATTAACGCACCTGCTACAGCCAAACTGGCTCCAACCACGGTTGCTATAATGGCTCTGGATAATCTGGAGGTCATGATGATTACATGTTCTTTATTGTTCCCGTCATAATGGGTAAAAGCGTCTATAGCTGTTTGAAAGGTAATGGGAGTTTTTCCCAAGGCGACACTTAGAACAAACGATAGGATAAATACGATGAAACTTAGTATCAACACGGAGATTTTGACTGTTTGACTCGATGAAAAAGCATTCATAGAATTCCTCTTTCTTTTTTAGAAGAATAGACAAAAAAGGATAGGAGAACCGTATTGATTTCTCCCACCCTCAACATTTTATTCCTGTTCCAATTCAAAACGGTCATATAAATCGTCTAAAAGTAAATTGGCAGCTTTGATTCCACCACCCATGTTCCAAATCACTTCATCTACCCTGGATACCTGGTCGTTTTTGACGGCATCTAAATTTTTCCACAGAGGGTGGCTTGTCCACTCATTATAGGTTTTTTCAACCGCTTTCTCATCGCTCATAAAAATGTAGAATACGTCGGCATTCATTTCTGTGATGCTCTCTTTGTCGGTCAATTTAATGCCCCAATCGTTGCTCTGTTGATTTTCAGGACGTGTAAAACCGACTTCTTTCAGAATGGAACCGGCGAAGCTGTCAAAATAGATGCGAGCATGATCCGCTCTAAAGTTCAGGATCGATACCTCCATAGGCCACTCATCGCCCAGTTTTTTCTGTATTTTCGTTTTAAAGTCACTGACGCGTTTGTCCCAGTCCGCCAGAATCTTTTCAGCTTTTTCTTCCTGATTCATCGCTTTTCCCATCAATTGAACAGTATCTTTAAATTCGTAAACCGTGTCAGTGGCCACTGTCGGTGCAATTTGGGACAATTTTTCATATACTTCTTCATGACGCAATTTAGAAGCGACAATCAGATCCGGATTCAGCTTTGCAATCTCTTCCAAGTTTGGCTGGGTTTCTAATCCAACGATCTCTGCCTCTTTTAGATCCTCTCGCAGATACTTGTACATCGGTTTCTCCAACCAGGATTCAACGACACCGACAGGTTGAATGCCAAATGCTACTGCGGTATCGGTAGCTCCTTGGTATAAGGTTACGACCCTTTTCGGTGTTCCTTCGATGGTTGTTGTACCCATGGCATGTTTAATTTCACGGGTTTCCTTTTTTGTTTCCTCTGCAACGGAAGCTTCATTCCCGCCAGAGCAAGCGGTTAATAAAACAGTAAATAATAATGGAATCAATGCAAACATCCTTAATGGTTTGTATGTATGCATGCTTCTCCCCTCCTGATATGATAATGAGAATCGTTTTCGATGATGTTCACATCATATAATCATTGAGAATGATTGTCAATAAGAATCGGCCCAAAATATAAAGCGTACGGACAAGAAAATCATGCCAATTCATAATAGAGATAGAGCTGTCTGATGGAGTGGAGAAGGGATTAGAATTTCCCAAGGGGGGCTATATGCAAAAAGGCGCAATCCACATTAAAGGAACCATCCATCTCTGCATGCTGGTGAAATCCTTCATGATGGTCCTGAAAAGATTGACGTTTGATCATTTGTTTCACTTCTTGGTTCGATTGCGCGGGAGAGG
Source organism: Melghirimyces algeriensis (assembly GCF_900182565.1). Taxonomy (GTDB): domain Bacteria; phylum Bacillota; class Bacilli; order Thermoactinomycetales; family DSM-45169; genus Melghirimyces; species Melghirimyces algeriensis. Next base: position 61,986 of record NZ_FXTI01000001.1, read on the forward strand.
GGTGCGGGACCGGGTTGAATGCGCATTTGCGCGTTTTTTTATTGGTTTTCCATCCTTTTTGTAAATATTCTTTTAAGTCCGATAGAAGTTTTTGTGAAGTTCCCGTGTATTTTTGATTTCAATGGTACGATGAATCTGGAAACACCATGGGCTCCCTTGTGAGTTGATTCCGACAGGGATAGCGTGGTGTATTCTTTCTTTCTGCTGGGTGTGTTTTTTCGTTCTGTGATGAAGGACAAGGAGTGGACAAACGGTGATCATCATCGTGGCAACGATTTTGATTTTGCTTATTCTGGGAATGATCGAACGGATTCGTCACCAGCGCAGGGTCAACCGCATTCCGTTGCGCATTAACATCAATGGCATCCGGGGAAAATCGACGGTTACCCGATTGATCACCGGAATCATGATGGAAGATGGCCGTCGAACAATCGGCAAAACAACGGGTACCCAAGCCCGGATGATTTATTGGAATAAAACGGAAGAAGAGCCGATCCAGCGTCGACCGGAAGGGCCCAACATCCGGGAACAGAAAATGGTGATAAAAAAAAGCTCGGAGCTGGGAGCGGATTGTCTGGTCAGTGAGTGTATGGCGGTGAATCCGGATTATCAAGTGATCTTTCAAAGGGATATGTTGCAAGCCAATATTGGTGTGATTGTGAATGTTTTGGAAGATCACATGGATGTGATGGGACCGACACTGCGGGAGGTGGCTGAGGCATTTACAGCGACCATTCCGGAAAACGGCCATTTGATTGTGAATGACAGTCCGTATGTTCCGTATTTTAAACGGATTGCCCAGGAGCGGAATACAAGGGTTTGGGTCTGTGATACATCCCGGATTTCCGAATCCTACTTGCGTCAGTTTGAATACATGATCTTTCCTGAAAATGCCGCTTTGGCTCTGGCAGTGGCGGAAGCGGCCGGGGTGGATGAACAGACTGCGTTTCGCGGTATGCTGAAGGCACCCCCGGACCCAGGGGCGATGCGGATTTTGCCGGTGGGAGATCCCGAACGCCCAGGCTATTTTGTCAATGGATTTGCCGCCAATGATGCCACTTCCACCCGAAATATCTGGGACCGTGTTCAGGCATTGGGTTACCCCATCCATAAAGAGCCCATGATTATCATGAATTGTCGAGCCGATCGGGTAGACCGTACGGAACAGTTTGCACGGGATGTTTTACCTTATATACCGGCGGATACATTGGTCCTGGTCGGGGAAACGACGAGCCCTTTGGTACGGGCTTATGAACAAAACCGATTGCCTGTCAATCACTTGCTAAATCTGGAAGAACAATCGACGGAACAGATGATGGAAGTATTGACTCCGCTGTTGGACGACCGATTGATTTATGGTGTGGGAAATATTCACGGAGCGGCTGAGCCCTTGGTGGAGTGGCTGAAACAACAGCGGAGGCAAGAGTCAAATTGCGGGATGGATGGGGAGGATAAGAACCTTGTTCGGATCTGATCTGTATATTTCATTGGTTGTTGGTGTGTTTCTTAGTCTCCTTTATGCCGAAAAGACGGGGATTGTTCCAGCAGGTCTCGTGGTGCCGGGCTATCTCGCGCTAGTCTTTGATCAACCCATGCATCTGGCATTGATTATGTTACTGAGCTTCATGACGTATTTTATCGTTACACAAGGGGTCAGCCGAATGGCAATCCTGTATGGGAGGCGGAAGTTTGCGGCAATGCTGACCGTTGGGATTCTTTTGAAATTGGGTTTTGATTACTTCTACCCACTGGTTCCTTTTGAAATCTTTGAGTTTCGAGGGATTGGTGTGATTGTGCCCGGTTTGATTGCCAACACGATTCAGAAACAGGGGCTGTTGCCTACGGTTGGCAGTACGTTGCTATTGAGTGGATGCACATTTCTCATTATGTTTGTTTACTATCTGTTTTGACTCGGAGGGAAACCCTAAATGGCACCATTAAACCGCAAACAGCGGACTTTAAGGTGGGTAAAGAAGCATAAGAAAAAAACGGTACGCCATACTGCTGTTGCTTCTGTATTGGCGATCCTCTTGATATTCAGTCTGCATTGGACCCGGTTGGACCTGGCTTCGCCTGCCGAAGAGGAATGGGCGGACAGGACGGATCGTCTATCCGTGTTGGCGGTGGGGGATGTGATGCTGGGTCGGTACATCGAAGAACACGCGTCCCATAAAGGATATGGGGAGCTGTTCCGTTTCTTCCGTCCCCTGACTGCCGGTTCGGATATTGTCACCGGCAACTTTAGTCAGCCGATTTTGACAGGAGACCCGAATACGTATCCCATCGATGATAAATACATTCACTTAAAAACGGAAAAAGAAGCGGCGAAAGCGGTAAAAAAAGCTGGATTCACCACTTTGAGCCTGGCCAACAACCATATATTGGATTACGGCAAACCCGGTTTACAGGAAACCCTTCGGGCGTTTCGTGAACAGGAAATCCGCACGGTGGGGGCAGGCCGGGACATCTATGATGCGAAAAAGGTTGTGTATCAGGAGGTAAATGGGAAGCGAGTGGCCACTTTGGGATACAATGACCGATCCTCCGAACGATACCGTGCGGGGGAAAACCGTCCGGGAGTGGCACCGGCCGATCCAAAGCTGTTTCTGGGGATGGTGGAAAAAGCGAAACAGAATGCCGATTTTGTGATTGTTCATATGCATTGGGGACGGGGGTATGACAACGGTGTTCATCCCCGCCAACGGTCGATCGGTCATGCACTGGCGGATGCGGGTGCGGACCTTGTCATCGGTCACGGTCCCCATGTACTGGAACCGGTGGAAATATACAAAGGAACAGTGATCCTGTACAGCCTGGGAAACTTTGTTTCTGATCAGGGGTGGTCCCGCACCAAGGAAACCGTGGTTGCCCGTGTGGAGTGGTCCAAAACGGGTGAAGGAACCTTGGAGTTCATTCCCATGGTGATTGAAAAAGGGCAACCTCGCCCTTTATCCGGAATTTTGGATCGGTACCGGAGAGAAAAAGTGTTTATGCAGCTTACAGAGGAAACCATGTACAGTCATACCTGGAACATTCGCTGGAAACGGAATGGTGAACATCTGGTTCGAACGTTTCAGCCGAAACAGAAAAAGGCGGATGGAGTACAATGAGCAACCGACTGTTTCATATCATGTTGACATTGGTCGTGATTTTCGGAATGGCTGGAGTCACTTGGTACAAAAGTCAAAGTCCGTATGACAATGTATTGATGAAACGACCCGGCATTGGGGAAGCAAAATCCTTTGTTTCCCACTCGTCCCTCAGTTACGGTGTGGCTGCCGCACACCCGCTCGCTGCCAATGTGGGGATGGATGTTTTGGAAAACGGAGGGAATGCGGTGGATGCCGCCATTGCGGTTTCCTATGTTTTGGGGACGGTGGAGATGCACGGGTCGGGGGTTGGCGGGGGAGGAACCATGCTGGTCCATCCCGGAAAGCACGGGGAGCCGGTCGTTTATGATTACCGGGAAATCGCTCCAATGTCCGGTCAAAAGCCGGAAAAAGGGGTCGGGGTGCCCGGATTTGTGATGGGGATGGAACGGGTGCACCAGGACTTCGGTTCCCAACCCCTTGCAAAACTGATCGAACCAGCGGTTCGTCTGGCAGAAGAAGGATATCACGCAGACTGGATTGATCGGCAACGACTGAACAATGCCGCCTACCGGATGCCGATCCGGCAACTCCCTCACCTGTATCCGGATGGCGCTCCAGTGGAAGAGGGTGAGTTGATCCGCCAGGAGGAATTGGCACAGACGTATAGAAAGATTCAGCAACACGGAGCCAACGTGTTCTATCGGGGAGAAATCGCCAAACGGATCGTGCAGAATGTCGATGGATTGACGATGAATGACTTTGCACGATACCAAGTGTTAAAAAAGAAGCCGTTACGGGGATCTTTTGCCGGATATGAGGTGCTGGCGCCTCCGGCCCCATCCGGAGGAACGATGTTTATTCAATCGTTGCAGATGGCGGAAGCCCTGAAGATCGAAGACACCCGGAACGATCCAGCAACCTTTCATCATCTCATGGGGGAGATCAACCGACGAGCGTATAAACATCGTTTAAAAACGGTTGGAGATCCCAAATTTGTACAGGTTGATGAACAAACGTGGACCGACCCGGCGTATGCCAGAGAACTGGCCAAGGACATTTCACCGGATCGGCTGTTAAACGAAAAACTGGAGTTGGATTCCGAAGCGGACAGAGAAGATCATGACAATACCACTCATTTTGTAGTGGTGGACAAAAACGGGATGATGGTTTCGGTGACCAACACCGTCAGTCATTTTTTCGGTTCCGGTATTTATGTGGATGGATTTTTCCTGAATAACCAACTAAAGAATTTCAGTCTGTCTGCCAGTTCCCCCAATCGGATTCAAGGGGGGAAGCGTCCGTACAGTTATACCACCCCGGCGATTTTTGCCAAGGACAAAAAGCCGGTACTGGGCATTGGAAGTGCGGGGGGGCGCCGGATTCCCGCAATGGTCAACCAGGTGGTGATCCGCCATCTGTTGTTCGGACAGCCGTTGGAACAGGCGATGGCTGCTCCACGCAGTGTCGGTGAAATTGGAAAAAATACGATTACAGTGGAAGAAAAGATGGACCTTAAGGCGCAACAGGCATTGCGTCAAAGGGGGTACCGCGTCGATACCTCCCATGGACCTCTGTATTTCGGCGGAATACAGACCTTGAAGATCGATTACCGGAGCAAAAAAATCACCGGGGGAGCAGATCCCCGACGTTCCGGGGTCTGGCGAACGGGTTGGTAAAAGGGGGTAGGGATCATGAGAAGGTTGAAGCGAACGGTATTACCGCTGTTTTGCTTGCTTGGGGTGGTGGTAGCCATGATTCAATTGAAACATGTAGAGTCGTTGAGTGCTGAAGAGGAGAAATTGATTCAGGAATACAAAAATGAACAGGTGAAAGAACAGGCGTTGCAGGAAGAGATGGATTTCATTCTAAACCATGCCAAGACCACGGTACAGGGAAACTGGATGGTTTCGCAGAGCTCCCCCGGATATATCGGGCCCAATTATCAATTTAACCGACCCGGTCAAGGACTGGAATCCTTTACGTGGACGTTTCAGGTGAAAAAAAGCGATCAATACCGGGTTTTCGTGAAATACCCGCCTGCTTTTGACCGGGCGGTTAACGCTCCGTTTACGGTGGTGCACAAAGAGGGTCGCACGTTGCTCCCGCAGAATCAACGGGTTGGAGGAAATTGGGAGCTGTTGGGGACGTTTTCGTTTGACGCGGGGGTTCCGGGGAAAATCATTTTGTCTGACAAGGCTTCCGGTGTGGTCATTGCGGATGCTATCCGGATTGAACGGGTATCTGAACCTCGTGTGAAAGTTGTACTGGACAATCAGATCAAGCGATAAAAACCGTTTCATACAACACGGAGTCAACGGACTTCTTGATCCGGGACAAGATACCTGTCCGTTACTGGATGGTCCTGTCGGGAGCACCCTCATTTCTTTGAGGGTGTTTTTACATCCAGTAACTGGTTTAGTAAGCCGTGGTGGCAGTCATGCACGTGTAGAGTTACGATCCTCCAAAGAGATGGGAATCGATAACCAGAAAGTATCGGCAATCTGTCTTTCCAATATTGATAAATTCGTGTTCAATGTTTGCCTCAAAGTAAAAAGAGTCTCCGGCTTCCAGGGTATAGTGATCGTTTCGCCCCAGAATCACCTTTAGTTTTCCAGTCTCTACAAAGATGTGCTCACGGACATGTTTTTGATGGGCGGGAAAACGCCCTGTTCGGTGACCTTCCGGGAGAACATTCAGCACAAATTCAATTCCTTTGCTTGGAAATGTCGGTGACAGCAAGTGTCGTTCCAATCCGGAGTCCTTATCGTATAAAACGGGCCGTTGATCCTTTTTGATCACGATCACTTCCCGTTGCGTGGGTTCGTCAATCACTTGGGATACGGTGATTTGCAAAGCCTCTACGATCTCACACAACAAGTTGATGGTAGGATTCTTTTCTCCTCTTTCAATTTTGGAAAGCATGGAACGGCTGACTCCTGATCGATCTGATAATGCTTGCAGGGAGTAACCTTTCTGTAACCGATACTGTTTTAAACGTTGGCCAATATTCATTCTTTCCCCTCCTAAGTATTATAGTATACAAAGGTTTTGTTAAATTTATTTTGACTTTTCAGCGATATACACGTATAATTTCAATAAAATATCTCCTATAGTATACAAAAAGGTAAGGAGATGTACCAACATGAGCCTTGCTCTGTCCCTCTTGCCCATCTTCATCGTCATGATGTTACTGTTCATTTTAAAGCGATCGGCCGTAGAAGCGGGGGCTGTAGCCTGTATAACGGCAGCGATTGTGGCGCTTTTTTCACCTTCATTTTCTTTAAACATACCACAACTCGTTGATGCGGGTGTCAAGGGAGTACTGATCACTTCTGTCGTCGCATATGTCTTAATTTTTGGTATTCTCCTGTTCCATTTGATGAATGAAGCAGGAGCCATTCACGCAATCGCCGCTTTTGTATCTCAAGCGACACATCATCCCACGCGGCAAGTTCTTCTCCTGGCTGTGGCATTCTCTCCTTTGGTAGAATCGGCCAGCGGATTTGGACTGGCGATGATCGTGATTGCACCGATCCTGATTACGCTTGGTTTCGATCGTTTGAAAGCCACCTTGATTTCCTTACTTAGCTTGATGGTGGTACCCTGGGGAGCGTTGGCTACAGGGACGGTGATTGGAGCGAACCTGGCGGACTTTCCCCTGCAACGTTTGGGTACCGGAAGCGCGATATTATCGATTCCTGTCTTCTTGTATCTCTCTTGTCTGATTGTCCTCATCAGTGGAGGCTTTGACGCGTTACGGAAGCATTTTTTTGAGGTACTGGCTGTTACCGGTTCGTTGTCGGGGGCTATTTGGTTTTTCAATCGCTATGTCAGTGTAGAGTTGGCGGGGGTATTCGGAGCGATGACCGCTTTGGCGGTGGAGTTGCTATGGATTCATTTCATGCAAAAGCGGCATTTGGATGCTTCCCAAAAGCAAGAAACGGCAACAGGGATGACCGAGTCGCGTTTATCCATTTTTCAAGCGATGAGTGCCTATATTCTTTTGATCGTTCTTCTATTTTTGACACGGATCATCCCTCCGATTGAGCACTACCTGAACAGTACGGGTCTATTGCAGTTTCCCAGATATGATTTTACACTTCCCCTGTTTTATTCACCGGGCTTTTATCTGTTCCTGGTCTGCATCTTTTCCATCTTCGTTTTTAAACTGTCTCGCTCTGCGATTCAAAAAAGTATTAAACAGACGTTAAAGCAGTTTCAACCCGTATTCTTGTCCACTGTAGGATTTGTTGTGATGTCCCAAATCATGGTTGAAGCGGGGATGGTCCAAATGTTATCCAGTTCTGCTGCCCTCTTTTTTGGTCCCGCTTTTCTCTATGTTTCTCCCCTAATCGGCGGCCTGGGAGGGTTTCTGACGGGGAGCAATACCGGTTCCAACGCTATGTTTATCAACTTGCAACTGCAAACCGCCCAGCACCTTCAGATGACTCCTGACCTTTTTGCCTATGCACAAAATACCAGCTCTTCACACTTAACGATGGCCTGTCCTTCACGGGTGGTACTGGCTGCATCCATCGGAAAAATTCCTGAACAGGAAAACCAACTGTTACGAAGCATCGCATTCGCAGGGATCGGTACCTTGGTCCTTATTATGCTGGGAGTGATAGTCGGTCAATGGTTCCAATTATAAAAAAAGAGCCACAATGTTTGTGGCTGAGGTTCATGACAAAGTGGTGAAGGGGAGATTTCCGTTTCCAACCAGCGAAAAGGATGCTCCACCGGAAATCCCCCTCTCATTCTCTTTTCAGCAGACTTTTATATCGAGAATGATCTCCACTTCAACACCAAAGTGGTCGGAGATGATTTTGCAGTGCTGGCCATTGAAAATGACGTTGGATCGACGGACGGGTACGGGTTGATTTGTCAAAATCAGATCGAGGCGCAATTCTTTGCTGTTGTGGTGCCAACCGGCAATACTTCCTTTGACGGTCGTGCCACAGTCTTTTTCATTTGCCAGTATATAGGTGTCAAAAAGGCCCTGTTTCAATAAATATTCATATCCTTCTCCGGTTTGATTGGCATCATTGTTGAAATCCCCCATCAGAAAGACTGTGTTTTCTTTGTTGATCTGTTGCAAAAGCAACGCTGCCTGATGGGAAAATGGTTCTTCTGGATCATCCCACCAGCCTAAATGGCAGGAATAAACGGAAAGGGTTTCACCAAAATAACGAAGATCCGCTCCAACAATTCTTCGTGTTTTCCATTGGTGGGGTTCATGACTTTTTGATACAAAAAACGAATGCTTCTGTTGGATGGGGTGCTTGGTTAAAAGGGCAACACCTTCTTCATATGTTTCATAAGCGATATGGGACAGGTCCCATATACAGTGATATGGCGGTGCCTTTAATTGCTGAAGCTCAGCCAATAGCAAAAGGGCAAAATTGTCTTTTTTCATGTTGTCAAATTGTAATGTTTCATGGATCGGTTGGCTAACTTCCTGCAAGGCGATGATGTCATAGTCGTTTGCCTTGATGGTTTCTGCGAGAACCTTCATTTTTTCAATCTGATTTTCCTCTTGCCATGAGTGGCAGTTTAAAGTTAGCAGTTTCACTTCATTAAGCCCCCAGATGATCTTGAATATCTGACTTGATCCCATCCGCTTTTGGACCGTAGATCGCTTGAACCCCCTGATCTTTAACGATCAGCCCTAATGCACCGTTTTCTTTCCATTTTTGCTCTGGTTGAACCTGATCCGCATCCTTTACGGTGACGCGAAGGCGGGTCATGCAGGCATCCACTTCTTCAATATTATCCGTCCCTCCTAAAAGATCGATAATGGTGGCTGCGAGAGAATCGCTTTGGGCAGGCTTTGCTGTCTTTGTTTGTGCGTTTTGTCCATTTTCTTCGGATTCAATGTAATTTCCGGCGCGTCCAGGGGTGGGGAAGTTAAACTTTTTAATTAAAATATTGAATACAGTAAAGTTTACTCCAAAGAACAGAAAGCATACAATGACAAAATTGATCAAATCTTGCAATAGTCCAGCGTTTATCATCAAAGGTGTCCGTGTCAGAAATTCAATAAAGCCAAATGCATGAATACGCAGGTTAATGAGATCCGCCAAGGCAAAAGCCAACCCGGTCGTAATGGCGTAAACGATATACAATACAGGAGCCACAAACAGAAACATAAACTCAATCGGCTCTGTCACTCCGGTTAAAAATACAGCCAGCGCGGCAGAAAAGAACATGGATTGATATTTTTTACGTTTGTCTTTATCCACATTTCTGTACATGGCAAGGGCAATTCCAAGCAGCGATGCGGTGGATGTGATCACTTGTCCAACCTTGAAGCGAGCCGGAGTCACGTCGGAAAGCAATGCTTTATATTTTTCCTGTTCCCCTGATGCCAATAGGTTATTTAAATCCGTGATCCAGGCAAGCCAGAGGGGGTCTTGTCCGGCGACGGTCTGTCCTGCCTTTCCTCCCGTTAAAATGGTGTAGGTTCCGCCAATTTCCGTATAGTTCATCGGCACCGTCAGCATATGGTGCAGACCAAATGGCAATAACAGACGTTCCAGGGTACCAAACACAAAGGGAGCGAGGATGGGGGCCGTATCCTTCGATGTGGCGATCCAGACACCAAAATCGTTTAATAGACCTTGAATAAAGGGCCATACAAGGGCTAAAAGGATTGCTGATACAACCGAATATACAATTACCACAAACGGCACAAACCGTTTTCCGTTAAAGAAAGCAAGGGATTTTGGCAATTTGTTGAAATTGTAATATTTGTTAAACAGATTGGCTCCCAAAAAACCGGAGATAATTCCCACAAATACTCCCATATTTAAAGCCGGGGCTCCAAGAACAGAGGTAAAATAATCTTTGACAATCAGTTCGCTTCCCAATAATGAAGTGGTGACGGCTTCGGGGTCCTGCAACATGGAATTGTCCACATTGAAAATGACACCGGTTACCCGGTTGATCAGAATGAAGGAAAGCAGTGCAGCAAACGCTCCGCCGGCCCGCTCCTTTGCCCATGATCCTCCAATGGCCACAGCAAATAATATATGAAGGTTTGTAATAATCGCCCAACCGATATCTTCCATGATTTTTGCGATTGTTTCAACAAAGGCGATATCACCACCCGACATGGCAATGAGCTTGCCGAGTGAGATCATTAAACCGGCAGAAGGCATAACGGCTACGACAACCAATAAAGCCTTCCCAAACTTTTGCCAAAAATCAAAGGATGTAAATTTCATGTTCCCTCACCCTTTCATGAAATCGATTTCAAAAAACGGAAGAACCAAAGCACAGCATGGGGGTGTGAATTGGCAGAATGAGATGGACAGGTAGGGAAAGCCTGCCTGATCTTCCCTGTATCTGATCCTTATCTGACGCGATACACTCTCGTTTCATAGGGCTTTAATTGAAATTGTGTCAAAGGGGGATGATCGTTGACTTTATAATTACTAAGCATCAGTCTGGAATCGTGTAATGGAATGTCCGGATGATGATATTCGGCGTCTTTTGCTGTCAGGTTGCTGATCACCACCATTTTTTCCTGTTCGGATTCCCGTGTATAAGCATAAATTTGCGGGTGATCCTTTAACAGTAATTGATAGGTGCCATATGTAAACACCTTGTGTTTTTTCTTCAGCGCAATCATTTTTTTATAGAAATGAAGAATGGAATGGGGATCGTTCCATTGTTTTTTTACATTGATCTTTGGATAGTTTGGATTGACTTCAAGCCAGGGAGTACCGGTTGTAAAGCCCGCATTGGGTTCATCAGACCATTGCATGGGTGTTCGTGAGTTATCACGGGAAGTGGCCCAGATCTGTTCCATGATCTCAGAATGAGGGATTCCTTCTTCCCGTTTAAGGCGGTACATATTTTTCACCGCTACATCGTCATAGGATTCGATGTTTGGAAACCGAACATTGGTCATACCGATTTCCTGCCCTTGATAGATAAATGGGGTGCCTTGCATCAAGAAATACATGGCAGCCAATGAGGTGGCGCTTTCCCGCCAGTACTCCCGATCATTTCCCCATGTGGATACCACACGGGCCTGGTCATGGTTTTCAATAAACAAGGCGTTCCAGCCTTTGTTTTCCAGTCCCTTTTGCCATCGGGTCAAGACCTCTTTTAAACCGATAATATCCAAGTCTTTTTTGGTTTCCGGATTCCATAAATTCAGATGTTCAAATTGAAAGATCATATTGAATATTCCGGACCCTTCTCCAACCCAAAGCTCTGCATCTTCCACACTCACACCATTGGCTTCTCCAACAGTCATAATATCGTATTGTGCAAACGTTTTCCTTTTTAACTCCTCTAAATACGTATGAATGCCTTTTACATTCATATGCTTCTCAAAAGAAGGCACATATTTCAATCCGTCCGGATTGGGCAGATCCGGCAGCCCTTCTTCCTTTTTGATGTGGCTGATGGCATCTACCCTGAAACCGTCAATTCCTTTATCCAACCACCAGTTGATCATGCGATAAAGGGTGTTTCGAACCTCTTTGTTTTCCCAATTTAAATCCGGTTGCTTTTTGGAAAACACATGCAGATAATACTGTTCGGTTTGTTCGTCATACTCCCAGGCGGAGCCGCCAAAGATACTCTCCCAATTATTCGGTTCTTTTCCTGACTTCCCGTCACGCCAAATATACCAATTCCGCTTAGCGCTTTCCTTGGATGCACGTGACTCAATAAACCAGGGGTGTTCGTCACTGGTATGGTTGATGACCAGATCCATAATCAATTTCATCCCACGGTTGTGAACTGCTTTCAACAACTGATCAAAGTCATCCATCGTTCCGAACTCATCCATGATATCCTGATAATCACTGATATCGTACCCGTTATCATCATTTGGGGATTGGTATATGGGGCAAATCCAAATCACATCAATGCCCAATTCTTTTAAGTAGTCCAGTTTGGAAATGATCCCTTGGAGATCACCAACTCCGTCCCCATTTGAATCCAAAAAGCTCCTCGGGTAAATTTGATAGGCGATTGCTTCCTTCCACCATGCTGTTTTCATAGGATTCCTCTCTCTATTTCAGGGTGTTTTGTGCAACCGTTTGCATTAATTTCATCATAAAGCGTTTTAGGGATTTTTTCAAGATGGAATTTCACTATGACCTTGTGGGTCAATTATGAATGGAGAAACGCAGGCTGACCTCAGCCCGCGTTTTCATTTGATAACAGTCAACCGTCATGCAACCTTCTTTCCATTTGATTCCTTGTTCAAAGGTGATGATTTGATTTGCTCCTGCAATCACCCAAGTGTAGGTATCTTCTTCTGGAAGATAGCACTTATATTTCATGCCGGTTACGGTTGTTGGATGACCGTTAACGTTAATGGTTTCATTATGTGGTCGAATCCAGCGGTTCTCCAATCGCTCAAATAATCCAGGTTCAATTTGGTGAAGAAATGATTGTGCAAGTTTCTCCGTTTGTGCTTTGGAAGGAAGGACTTGATTGGATGCAAAGCGTGGGTCCATCCAAGTGGCTCCCAAAATTTTGTTGTCCTCTTTTTGAATGGTAAAAGGAGTAGTGTTCTCCCCCCAAACCGTTATTTTTGCCGTCTTGATTTTTCATAACGAAATACCCATATGTCTTTTTGGTTTTGTTTTCCGTCACGAATTGCTTTTAACTTGTAACCTTTGGGTGCACAGAGTCGTTGCAGGGCTTGCTTTAACACAACATGATTACCCATGGGTTTTACCTCATGATAGGGTCGTTTGAACAAAAACGGTGGAAGTCGATGCTTATCCATGATCCGGTCGAATAAAGAAAGACGTGAAAAGGCCGATGCTGAGGACAAGTGCCAGCATTTCAAATGTGAAGAGGTAGCTACCGGTTTGAAGAAACCAAATGGCGACGATGGGTCCCAGTGTGGCCCCGATAAACAGAATAAAGGTATACAGTGATACGGCCACACCCCGTGCTTCCCCGCCCAGTTGACCCACCCATGAAATGAGTGTGGGTACGGTGACGGAGATCCCGGTGACAAAGAGGACGCTCATGATTCCAACCACCCACACCGTGGAGCTGAATCCCAGAAGTGCAAGACCGAGAACGGCCAGGGTCAACCCTCCCCGAAGGACATACTGTATCCCGAAACGGGCAACCAATCGACCGGCCATCGGGGAGAACAACATGCCGATCACTCCAATGGCACGGATGGTTAGAATGTGCTGGCTCGTCAGCCCAAACTGTTTATCCAAATAATTGCCCAGTGTGGTGTACATTCCCACAAAAGCTAGCAGTAACGTGATGGTGATGAGGTAACACAGAATCAGGGGTTTTTTTGTTAGGACTCTTCCCATCTGTTTCACAGGGGCGAGCAAATCTTGATCCTGGTCTTGTCTTTCCCCTCTGTGCAGGATCAAAGCAACCAAAACAGAAGTCATCAAATAGATGGCTCCAAGAATATAGAAGACATTCTTCCAGCCCAGTTGCTGACTGACAAAGCTGCTGTATACCTGTCCCGCGATGCCCGCCATTAAAAAGCCGGTACTGACAAACCCAATGGTGGTTACCCGCTTTTTTACCGGGAACCTTTCTACAACATACGCCAGCGCTGCCGGGGCAAATGTTGCCGCTGCCATTCCCTGAAGGCTGCGCAGGATGACCAGCAATATGAAGTGATCAACGATTCCCAGTACGGGGGAGATCAGGGTTAGCAGGATCAACCCGATCAGGATCATTTGTTTTCGGCCGAAGCGATCGGATAGGGGACCAAAGAACAGAAATCCCAGGGCATAGAACAGAGAAAATGCGCTTCCGGTCCAGGCGGCCTGAGCGGTTGTTACCTTAAATGTTTCGGAAAATACGGAAACCAAAGGAATGGTGACATAGAGGCTGGAAACGATGACCAGCCCACACCAAAACAGAATGGCTGTTTGCAAGGAATCATTTTTTGCTTTCACGAGTCCGTTCATATGGAGTAAAGGATTCTCCTTTCTTTTCAGTGGTGTCAAGCTCCTCCAGCATGTCTGGGAGCACGGATAGGAAGGGGCAGAGTCCACCTGCCGGAATGGTCAGCATGATGGATTCTTTGATTTCTTCCGGAGTGGCTCCGGCCTCCAATGCTTCGCGGATATGGACGCGAACCGCAGGTGTATACCGATTTGCGGTTAATACGGCAAGATAAACAAGCTGTTTTGTTTTCTCATCCAATGCTTTCGAACTGACCGATTGATACAGTTGGGCGAAAATGGTTGAGGTTTCCGGAAATGCTTGCTTAAATTCTTCAAAAGCAGGATTTTTTGTCATATCATCATCCCTTCAGGCTTCATTAATGTAATATATCATCGTATATTGTAACTTATCTACAATATAAGTCAATATGTTACGTCTGATTTATTTGTAGCTGATTTGCTTTTATCGTAAAATCATTACAAGAAGAATCTATCCGGAGGGCGATTTATGGATCAAAAAAAAGGAACCGAAAACGTTTTGCTCGATGTTGATTTCCTTCAGAAATTGGTTGTCGGTATTGGTGAAGTTTCCGAGATTACCGGTGTACCTGCACGAAAGATTCGTTATTGGGAAGAAAAAGGCATCATCCAATCGGAGAAAGAGGGCGAAGGAACAACCCGAAGATACAATTACTTGAACATCAAAAAAATATTGTTGATCCAGGAGTTGGTGGAGGAAGGCTACACACTGGATTCAGCTGCTAAAAAAGTGGAGGATCGGATGGAAAATCTCAATGAAGCATTCAGAAAGCTAGCCACCCTTGCCACGGATCAAAAAGACGATGCGTGAATGAATTCAGCTCCCTGCGGGGAGCTTTTTTAATGGGTGATTGACAGATTGAAGGGTGTCCGCTAAGATAATGAGAAGCTAATTCCATTAAATCCGACCGATAAACTAAGAAATATAGGAGTGGGGTAGATGAAGCGTTTGTTTGCCATGCTGTTGGCTGTTATGTCCATGGTGGTTTTGAGTGCTTGTGGCAGTGGTGGTGATGAATCCACCGCAAATGATTCCGATGCACTGCAGGAAATCAAAGAACGGGGCACATTGCGCATCGGAACAGAAGGGACATATAAACCATTCAGCTTCCGGGATGAGAAGACGGACAAACTGACCGGCTATGATGTGGAAGTGGCCAGAGAGATTGCCAAGCGAATGGGTGTAAAAGCGGAATTTGTGGAAAGTCCATGGGATTCGATGTTAACTGGGTTGCAGACCGAACGGTTTGATACAGTTGCCAATCAGGTGGGAATTACGGAGGAACGGAAGGAAAAATTTGATTATTCCCGCCCATATACGGTTTCTTATTCCCAGATTGTTGTTCACAAGGACAACGATTCCATTCAATCGCTGGAAGACATTAAAGGCAAGCGGGCAGGACAGACCCCGACCAGCAACTATGGAAAAATGGCCAAAAAAGCGGGAGCCAAGATTGTCGCTTATGAAGATATGATGACGTCGATGCGGGATGTCGCTGCCAAGCGTGTGGATCTGAGTATCAATGACCGATTGGCGATTGCTGCCATGATGAAAGAAACGGATCTGCCGTTAAAAACCGTGAAAATGGAATCAGAAAAAGCGCAAATGGCCTTTCCCGTCAATAAGGGAAATGAAAGCTTGAAAAAAGAGTTGGATCGGGTGTTGAAAGAGATGGAACAGGATGGAACATTGGCGAAAATCTCGAAGAAATGGTTTGGGGAAGACGTGTCCAAATAAAACAATGGAGCGCGGCATCTTCGTAATGACGGGGATGCCCGTCTTTTGTCCCTGAATATGGACATCATAGACGAAGAGGCTCTTGATGGGATCATTCTGAGGTTCATAACAAAGTGGTGAAGGGGAGATTTCCGTTTCCGCCTCTCTTTCCTCCAACAAGGAAGTGGAAGGAGTCCGCTTCACCCCCTCTTGTTACATTTGCCAGCAGTCTCAGTCATTCTGTGAGTATGTGAATTCATTTTTGATTTTGATGGACAGAAAAGAGGGGAAACATGGCGTTTTTGACGATTCAGTGGGAAAATTTATTTGACGCCCAGTTGGCATGGGAATCGCTTCCCTTTGTCTTGCAGGGGATGACGTATACCATTTCTCTCAGTTTTATTACCATGGGGATTGGCTTGGTGTTAGGATTGATCACGGCCATGGGAAGAATGTCCGAACGGGATTGGTTGCGGTATCCGGCCCGGATGTATATCTCCGTGATTCGGGGAACCCCTTTATTGGTTCAGTTATTTATTCTCTACTTTGGATTGACGGTGATTGGACTGACATTGGAGCCTGTAACAGCCGCAGTGATTGGCTTGTCGCTCAATGTGGGCGGGTATTCAGCGGAGACCATTCGCGGAGCGATCCTTGCCATTCCCAAAGGACAATGGGAAGCGGCTCAATCGATCAATATGACCCATTGGCAATCGATGCGAAGAATCATCCTGCCGCAAGCGGTGCGGGTGGCGTTGCCTCCCTTGGCCAACACGTTTTTAAGCCTAGTAAAAGATACATCGCTGTTGTCCGTGATTACGGTTCCTGAGATGTTATATCAGGCCAAGATTATCGGGGGACGCACCTTTGATTATATGACCCTTTATTTATTGGTGGCACTATTGTATTGGGTGATTTGTACCTTGCTCAATATTGTGCATGAACGGCTGGAAAAACGCTTTGGACGGTATGTTGCCTGAAGGAGGAGGTGTGATCCATGATTGAGGTTACGGGTTTGCGCAAACATTTTGGGGATACGGAAGTGCTTCGGGGGATTGATCTCCAGGTGAAAAAAGGGGATGTGCATTGTGTGATTGGACCGAGCGGATCAGGGAAGTCCACCTTGCTTCGGTGTGTCAATCTCCTGGAGATCCCTACGGAAGGGACCGTGCGCATCGGTCAGGAGCGGTTGGAGTTTGGAAAGGGAAGAGTCAAGGAACAAGCGATCCGCGCCTTGCGTTCCAAAACAGGGATGGTATTTCAGAGGTTTCACCTGTTTCCCCATTTAACGGTACTGCAAAATGTGATGGAAGGACCGATCACAGTAAAAAGGGAACCGCGTGCCCATGTGCTGGAACGTGCGGAGCGGTTACTGGATAAAGTGGGGTTGGCGGAAAAAAAGAATGCATTTCCGGAATCCCTATCCGGCGGTCAGCAACAACGCGTGGCAATTGCCAGGGCGCTCGCATTGGAACCGGATGTTCTTCTCTTTGATGAACCGACTTCCGCCCTGGACCCCGAACTGGTGGGGGAAGTCTTAAAAACCATGCGATCGTTGGCGGAAGAGGAGCAGACGATGGTGATTGTTACCCATGAAATGGAATTTGCCCGCGATGTGGCGGATGAAGTGTTGTTTATAGATGAGGGGCGGGTGGTGGAACAAGGTCCCCCCAGTCGATTGTTTACCCAACCCTCAGCAAAGCGGACCCAGCAGTTTCTTGCCAAAATGTTGGAGGCTTCCAGATAAAACAGCAGAACAACGGCGAAACCCATGTGGGTTTCGCCGTTGTTCTGTTTTTAGGTCCAATCCCGGCGTGTCGTGTGGAGCCATCCACCGCCAAAGGCGAGTAGAAAGCCCCCAAAGATGACAACCCATAACGTCATGGGCTCAATGGAGAGAATCCCTGACTCCGTTGGTTCCGGAATCATGGCACTATATGGTTGTGACCAGGGATACCAAGGGCTGAATTGTTCAGACTGTGCGGTGAAAATATTGGGAATGGACAGAAGGATATTGATGACCAAAGGGACACCAAAGCTTTTCCACAAATGGGATACCCATAATTGCAGAGCGACGACGGGGAGGACAGCAATCCACCCGGAAAATGCACTGCGCCATACTACCGTTGCCTCTATGTTTTCTGCAAATCCCTGTGTGATCGCCAAGAGATAATACATACCCAGAAAGAGCAGTTGGCTCAGGGCGGTCAGGATCATCAAAATCGTAGCCTTGGACAGCCAAACGCTGGAACGGGAAATCGGCCAGGTGAAAAGCAGTTTCCATGCACCCTGTGTATGTTCATTACGACAGATCAGCGCAGCAAACACACCCGTCATTATGGGATAGAACAGCCAGGCATAATTGTTCATTGTCATTTGATAGACAAATATCCACTTCGGCATGTCGGCTGGAATATCCATACTTAATGAGGTGAGCCCAACCAATGTGGATAAGATCGGTCCGATCAACAACAGGGAGAGGATAAGTCCCTTTTGCAACTTTTTCCATTCAGCACACAGCAGGACAAAAAAGTCACGCATTATCTCACCTCCCGTCGCATGATGATGGTTGCTCCGATCAGAAGCAGGATGACCCCTTGGCAGATGGCGAACGGTAACCAAAAGTGCGGATCATTGTCGCCCCCGATGTCCAAAGGCATGACATTGCGAATATACGCCCAAGGAAGCCACTTGGAGATTCCGCCGGCGATCAGAATGCCAGCGATGCCAATGGTGAGCGGCCAGGCCTGATTATCCCACTGGATGGAAAAATATAGTTGCAACGCTAACACCGGTAGGGACGCCAATGTCGGATACAAAACACTTTTGATAATCATCTCCCACGGGATGGTACCCGATAAATCGGCCCAAACCCAGAGAAAGCCCAATGCAGGTACGGTGAGTCCGGCGCAGATGGTCATCAGGAGAAACAGGGGGATGGCTTTTCCCAGGTAAATCTGAAAGCGTGAGACGGGCAGGGTGAACAGGTACTTCCATGTTGATCCTTGGTGTTCCATGCCTGCCAGCAAGGAAGCAAACAGTGTACCGGCCAAGGGAATGGCCAAGTAGAGCAGCATGCGTGACTCCATCACCAGACTCGTCAGATCATCCGGGTATTTTCTCACAAAATAGTCTCCGCGGAGCCCGAAGTTGATCATCATGCATCCCATGATCCCGATGGGACCCAGGATGAGCAGAGCGATGATCCAGGTGCGCTTCATTTTCAGTCTCTCGGCTCCAAGCAGGCGCAGGATCACGGTGTTTCCCCCTCCTCTGTCAAACCGAGGAAGATTTCTTCCAAAGATTGTTTGACTTCTTCCACCCGATAGACGGAAAAACGGTGTGTGACCAGATGTTCCACAATATGCGCTGTCTCTTGCTGGCTAAGGGATTCCGTCCAAATCCCATCCTCTTCGACGGAAACAGACAGACCCTCTGAGGCAAGCAGTTGGGCGGCGACGTTGGCATCGCCTACACCGAAACGCATCCGGGGACGGCTCTGCTCCTGCAAGGAAGTGATGGAGCCTTGAAAGATCATTTTTCCATTGCGTATGATTCCTACTTGTGTGGCCATTTGTTCAATTTCACTCAATAGGTGACTGGAGACAAGTACACTCATCCCGTGTTCTCGTGGCAGTTCCTTAATAAATTCCCGCATTTCCTGAATCCCCGACGGGTCCAGTCCATTGGTCGGCTCGTCCAGAATGAGCAACTCCGGCTTTCCCAAGAGAGCGGTTGCAATGCCCAGTCGTTGCTTCATGCCGAGAGAGTATTGCTTGACTTTTTTATGGGCTGCTTGGGTGAGACGAACCATTTCCAACACTTCATCGACCCGTTTGCTTGGGACGCCCAAGATGCGACGGGCCACTTCCAGATTCTCTTTTCCTGTCAGATGACCATAGTATGAAGGGGATTCCACAAGAGAACCCACACGTTTTAAAATGGATTTACGCTCTTTGTGCAGATCCTTGCCAAAGAGTTGAATCTCCCCTTCCGAAGGTCGAATCAATCCAAGGAGCATACGAATGGTAGTGGTTTTTCCGGCTCCGTTCGGTCCCAAAAACCCATAAATCTCTCCCTGTTTAATATTTAAATTTACGTTTTGAACAACGGTTGTTTTGCCATATCTGCGTGTTAACTGTGTCGTTTGAACAACAGTTTTTGTCACAACCCTCACCTCCGTTTCCTAGCATAAATGGTTTTGTTATATGCCAGTGAAACAGGATCTTAACAGAAGCTTAATTTTGAAGGGGAGGGAGATAGATTTCCATGGTCGTTCCTTTGTCCTGAACCGAATGTACATTGATGGAACCGCCGTGAGCCCGAATCAGTTGTTCTGCGATCGCCAGTCCCAGTCCGGTTCCTTCCGAGGTATGGGTGTGTGTGCCACGATAATAGCGCTTAAAAAGGTTTTGTTGGGTTTCTTCATCCATGCCATGTCCATTGTCCCGGATGCGGATATAAATGCCGGGATACAAAACAGATGGTTCTTGCTGGAATGAATCCCCCTTGACTTCCAATATCACTTGGGTATTGGGGGGATTATGTACCAAAGCATTGATCGCCATGTTATCGATGGCTCGTTTAAACCAATGGGGGTCCAATGGATAGAGAAGACGTTCCCCTTCCGGGGCGTGAAATTGGATTTCCGCCTGTTTGGCCAGCTTATGGTTGGCCAGATCTACAGCCACCCGGCGAACCAACTCTTTAACCTGAGTTGGTTCTTTGCTAAGCGGGAGTACATCATTTTTTAACCGATAGGTAAGGTTGAGATCTTCCAACAGCCGCTCCATATGTTCTGACTTTTCCCGGATGACACGGGCATGGGAGCGCACTTCATCCGCTGTCCATTGATAATGTTCGGTCTCCAACAGGGTAGCGTAGCCCTTGACGGAGGATAAGGGTGTCTTCATATCATGGGAAACTCCGGTGATCCACTCTTCCCGTGTCGTTTCCAGACGTTTGCGTTCCACTTCCGACTGTTTTAGGGTTTTGGTCAGATGATCCATTGCCTCGATCACATCCCGGTAGATGCGATAGGGGCGTGTAAGTTTTCCATCTGTGTTACGGCTTGGGAGCGATCCGTCCCTATCAGTCGGTTCTATATATGCTCCCCGCGCGAGGGATTGAATCCAGCCCATGATATGGAGTAAGGGTTTCCCCAGTTGTCTTCCATACCACCAGGAGACAACGATGATCCAGATCAGCATCATCCCGGTGGTTCCCATTTGACCGATTTCAATGAGCTTTTCTTTGAAATCGATTTCATTCACGCCATAAATCCATGTTTCTTTATGATCTGGGTCATACCATATTTGGCTTCGGGAATCTTCCGATAAAATTTGTTTCTTTTCCAATAACTTTCCAGGACTCAGTTGTGTCGGTTGATTGGCGGGGCGATGAAATTGGTAGATCTCTTTTCCTTTGTCATTTAATACCTGAACCCATGCCTTCTCTTTTTGCAGGCGGTTTTTCCATTGTTGGGGGAGTTGAAGCGATTCGCCGTTTCTTTTTACATCTTGAGCCATATATTTTAAATGGATATAGGATTGGAGTCGAAGTACCCAAGTCAGATCTTCTCCATTTTTGGGGGCATGCCAGGTAGACAAACCTCGATCCATTGCTTCTTCCTCGGCCAATTGTCCTGCGGTCAGCCGCTTCGGCCACGATGGGGGCACACCGAACCGATAGATTTCCCTTCCTTGGTGATCCAATATTTGTAACCAGGCATTTCGCTCTTTGAGTTGCTTTATGACGGCGGGGGAAACCTGTGCCTTTTCCTGTTTGTAGGTTGTCTCATTGACGATTTCTCGCAACCAGTCGCCGACGTAGAAATTGTCCTGATAGGTCTCGTTGTTTCCCCCTTCATAATAGACATTGTAGATGATCACCGTCATAAGATAGGAGAGAGGAACGGTGAGAAGACAGGCGATCAGTAACAGTAAAAACCGTATGGTCAATCGCGTTTTTAGGCTGATCATCGCTTGTCATCTCCGGATGGAACCAGTTTATATCCCAATCCGCGTACGGTGATTAAATAACGTGGCTGTGAGGGATTGGGTTCAATCTTTTCCCGCAGACGGCGAATATGGACCATCACCGTATTATCATCGCCCATGCTTTCTTCTCCCCACACGTATTCATAGAGTTGAGATTTACTGAAAAGCCGGTTGGGATGTTTGGCGAGATAGGTTAATAATTGAAACTCCCTGGCTGGACATGGAACATCCTGCCCATTTACTTCCAGCTTTCCTTCTGATTCGATAATACGTACCGGGCCGAAGGCATGGACCACAGGGGCAGACTCTGTCACAGCATGGGCCCACTGATGCTGTCGTCGTAAGTGAACCTTCACGCGAGCTGCCACTTCCAGAGGGTTAAAGGGCTTGGTGATATAGTCATCTCCTCCAATCCCCAGTCCCATCAGCTTGTCAAGGTCGTTTCCCCGTGCAGTTAAAAAGAGAATGGGTACCGTAGAAAAACGTCGCATTTGTTGACAGAGGTCAAACCCTTCTCCATCAGGAAGCATCACATCCAAAATGATGAGGTCGGGAGAGAGTTGTTGTGCCTTTTTTAAAGCTTCTGTGGCTGAGGAGGCCGTATGAAGATCTGTAAAGCCTTCTTTTGTAAGGACAACCTTTAATAATTGAAGAATTTCTTCTTCGTCATCAACGAGCAAGAGTTTTGCTGACATGGTTTCTTTCCTCCATATGATGGGTTTTAAGAATGGGTGGGAAAGGGGTACATATAGTTAAAGGTTTGAAGAGTCAGATATTTTTCCGTTAAGAATTTCAATATAACCATATCAAATATACTCTGAGAAAGGTATATGAGTTCGATGGAACGAAGTGTTGGCTAGGAGGAGTGAAGAGAGGGAGGGAGAAGGATGAGGCGAGTGGGTGTTTTATCGTTGGTGTTGGCCTGTTTGTCATTGGTTGGTTGTACCGATCTGTCTCCTTCGCCGGATTCATCTGAAAAGAGTCCTGCGGATGAGGACCGGAAACATCGTTATTCTTCCCAGATTGATCGAGTGGTGGATGGGGATACCGTTCATCTCAAAGAGCCGGTTTTGGGTTCCACCAAAGTCCGAATGCTCTCGATGGATGCTCCAGAAGTCAACTATCAAGGGAAAAGTCAGGGAAAGTATGGAGTGGAAGCCACCGATTATCTCAAGAAGCGTCTTCCTGAAGGAACAGATGTTCAAGTCGTTTTGGGTCAAGAGAAAAAAGATGACTATGGTCGGTTACTGGCTTATCTGGAAGTAGAGAATCAGGATATCAATGAGGAGATGGTTCGCCAGGGGTATGCGGTTCCCTACTTTATCTATCCCAATGTGGACCGGTTTCAGGCATTTCGGGAAGCGTTACAGCAAGCCCGAAAAGAAGGTCGTGGAATCTGGAATCCCGATGGTCCTTTGGAGGAAATGCCGTTTGAGTTTCGATTGCGGGTGGGAAACCGAGAGCCGAATAAATATGTAGGCAATTTTGAAACAAAGGAGTATGTAGAACCAGTGGATTATCCGGACATTCCTCTTGAACAACGGATTTTCTTTTGGAATGCAGAGGATGCAGAAGAGGCAGGGTACAAAAAGAAACCTTGAGCACCCATCAGGGTGTTTTTTATTTTTAACGAAATGTTTTAACATGATTTTATATGATTATGATAGAATATTTTTTAGAAAGAATACAGGGAGGTTGGATCATTGCACACCGGTGAATATGGTTGGGTAACCGAACATGGAGAAACCATTCATTTAAAAGATGATGATTGTCCTGTATCCAGTGCGATTATGAAGGGTGACCGAAAAGCGCGACAGGTACATATTGAAACGGCTCGCGAAGAAGGCTATCAAATCTGTCGTCATTGTTGGAAAGAGTTTCAGGAAGATTTGGGAGAGTTGATGGGCGGATCATTGGAAGAAAGTGATTAACAGCATATAACAGGACCTACACAGAGGAGAAAAGCGGTCCGTTTTTGCACCTTGCGGCAAACGAAGCGCTCGAAAAAACACCGGTGATTACAAAAGGAAACCGGTGTTTTTGTATCCTCTTATATCGGATAATCATAGAATCAGCATAAAAATATATTGAAATGATTGGTAAGATATCATTAGAGAAAGATTAATAATATTGTTACTTGATAAAATCATTTCAGGGAGTGAGAGCATTGGCTTATCTATTGGTGAAGAATGGAACGTTGATTGATGGAAACGGAGGCCCTCCGATTTCGGATGCAGCGGTATTGATTCAAGAGAAGCGGATTAAATGGGTGGGCCGATGGAATGATATGAAGTTGCCAAATGAGAAAGTTAATGTGATCGATGCTCAGGGAGGGTTTATCCTTCCGGGTTTTATTGATTCGCATGTTCATATGATGATGAGTGGCAATTATCATCAGGAGTTAATGTCCGCACCGTTTTCGTTGAAGTTTTATCAAGCGATCCAGCATATGAAACGTACGATTGATGTGGGGATTACATCGGTAAGGGATGCCGGATATACGGATGTGGGAGTGAAAGAAGCGGTGGAGAGAGGGTGGGTCCTGGGACCGCGGATGCAGATCAGTGTCACGCCGCTCACGATCACTGGGGGTCATGGTGACTTTTGGTTGCGTTCAGGGCTTGATGTTACGGAGTGTATGACTTATCCGACGATGCCGGATGGGATCTGTGATGGTCGCGAACAGGTTCGTCAAAAGGTGAGAGAAGTGCTGCGTTCCGGAGCGGATCTGATTAAAGTTCATGCTACGGGTGGGATTATGAGTCCGACAGATCATCCTGAGTTTACACAGTTTTCCCTGGAAGAACTTTCGGTGATGGTCGAGGAAGCGGCTTTTCGGCGAGGAGCGAAAGTAATGGCGCATGCACAGGGGTTGGAAGGGGTCAAAAACGCTGTCCGGGCAGGCGTGCACTCAATTGAGCACGGCATTTTTTTGGATGATGAAGCGATTGAGTTAATGGTGGAAAACGGAACTTATCTGGTTCCGACATTGATTGCGGGTGTCGGGGTGCTGGAGGTTGGAAAGGAAAGCGGGAATATACCTGCCCATGCCTTGCGAAAAGCACAGGAAGTGGTGGATATACACTGCGAAAGCTTTGCCAAGGCTTATCAAGCCGGGGTAAAAATATCTATGGGAACAGATGCCGGTGTCGTTCCCCATGGAATCAATCTGCGGGAACTAAGTCTGATGTGTCAGGCGGGAATGCATCCTATGGAAGCGATTGTTGCTGCTACCAAGACGGCGGCTGATTGCCTGGGCTGGGAGGACCGTCTGGGGACGGTTGAAAGCGGGAAATTGGCGGACATCGTCATTTCCAAGACCGATCCGATCGCGGATATTCAGTCGTTAGAGAATCCGGATCATATTGTTGCAGTAATAAAAAATGGGTGTATGGTAAAGGATTTGTTAACCTCTCGTTGTAATTCTTCAAATGCGACTCCATAGGGGGAGATTAACCCTCTTTTTTGTTTTTCCGATAATAATAACGTATCGGATGATAAGTTTAAAATCCCTGTTTTTTCAGGGGTTTTCGTTTTGTATTGTCCTGTTTGCAAACATTTTGCTAACATACGTGAACGGAAAATATAAATCGTAAGATGAAAGGTAGCGTGGCTCGGTATCCCCACAAGGGGGATACCGAGCCACAATTTTCTCTCTGCGTGTTACAGTTTGTAAGATATACGAATACTCAATGAACGGGCCATTCGCGCCTATGAACGTTTAGGTTTTCAGCGAGAAGGGGTACGCAGGGAAGCGTTATTCCAATGATGTGATCCTGATGGGGTTGCTTGCTCATGAATTTCGGAAGTCCTCTAT
This sequence comes from Melghirimyces algeriensis, assembly GCF_900182565.1. Taxonomy (GTDB): domain Bacteria; phylum Bacillota; class Bacilli; order Thermoactinomycetales; family DSM-45169; genus Melghirimyces; species Melghirimyces algeriensis. Next base: position 87,554 of record NZ_FXTI01000001.1, read on the forward strand.
CAAATAATTGCTTCTTTGATCAAGGCCAAACATTCCCGTGCCTTCCAATAGGGCGTAAACAGTACACGGGAATGAGCCGGAGCGGGGTGGGCATTGATCTTCATCTCTTGGGCGTAATGGAGTGCCCGGTGCATGTGATAGTCATGGGTGACGACATAGATGTCCTGAATATGGTTCTTTTTCATAAGCGATCTGGAGAATCGGACGTTTTCTTCAGTGCTGGTGGATTGATCTTCAAGAATCAGATCGTCCTGATCCACTCCCCGCTCTGTCAGATAGCGCTTCATACCCTCTGCCTCAGAGATTGCATCATCCCCGATCCCGCCGGATAGGATCAGTTTGTCCACCTGATTTTGCTTGTACAGATCCAAGGCAACCTCCAAACGTTCTTCTAAAGCCCAACTGGGTTTGTCTCCCCACATGGCGGCTCCTAGAATCAGTGCCGCATCGCGGGATTGGGAACCGGGTGCTGTGCCATCATATTGGGAAACGGAGAACCAAAGAGATCCTAAAATTCCTGTAATGATGAGAGCCAACCCCAATAGTGTTGCAATGATCCACCTTTTCAATGATCAGCAACCCTCCCGAATAGTGTTTGAAACTTTTTCATTGTATCAAATGAAAGGTGAATCGGTGTCAGCCGTTTTTATAAAAACAAAAAATAGCCCATTCAACCTACATGGTTGGCTGGGCTGATGGGGATTGGGTGTACTACTGTACGCTATTAAGGGTACCTTATTTGGTAGGAGATTTCATCCGGTAATTGATACCAATGGCGGATGAGATTCGTCGTTGAGTTGTCATCCCATAGGACAAAGGTTACAATGCACTTTGGACGCAATCATCGATTTTTGTCACAATGGAACAGGAGGCATACAATGAAACCGGTACCTGTAAAGCAATCCCGAACCATTCGAACTTCCCTGGTATTACCGCCGGATACCAATCATCATGGAACCATTTTTGGCGGAAAAGTGATGGCATATATTGATGAAGTGGCTGCGATTGCATCCATGCGCCATTCCAGAAGTCCGGTTGTAACAGCTTCCATCGACTCGGTGGACTTTCTTTCACCGGTAAAAGAAGGGGATATCATCAATGTGGAGGCGTTTGTTACCTGGACAGGGCGAACATCGATGGAGGTTTATGTCAAGGTGATGTCCGAAAAAGGACCGGGTGGAGAAAAGCAATTGACCGCCACATCGTTTGTTACGATGGTAGCCATTGATAAAGATGGTCGACCGATTCCCGTCCCGCCGGTATTGCCAGAAACAGAGGAAGAGAAAGAGCTGAATCGGACAGCTGTTGAACGGCAGAGACAGCGGAAACAAAGAAAAGCAAAATAAGTGGACAGAAAAAACCGGGTGATACACTCGGTTTTTGCAATATTAAAATCTGATTTTTTCAAAAATTATTTTTATTAAGGGTAAAAAAAGCGGAGATAAAATTGATGAGGATCTCCTCTCCGCTTTTTTTATTCGTTTTCCGTCGGTACCTATACGGAATCATTCTGGTTTACATATTGTATGACAAACTATGACTTTTTGGGAGATAGCCATTGTTCTTTTGGAACCGGACGAAACGGTTTCGCCGGCACTCCTTTAACGATCATTTTGCTGGTGACATCATGGGTGACTACACTGCCAGCCGCAGCAAATCCTTCTTCATGAATGGTAATGCCGGGAAGAATGACCGCACCTGCCCCGATTCGTCCGCCTTTTTTGACACGAACGCCCTGAAAGGAAACGGGGTGAGGGGATCGGGCGGCAAAAGGGTCATTTGATGTCACTACACAAGGAGCGATGAAAACATCATCACCAATGTCTGAAAAAGCTGTGATATAAACATTGGTTTCAATTTTTACCCGACTACCGATCCGGGTATCATTTTCCACTGCCGCGCCCCGGCCAATGACCGTCTCTTCTCCGATTTCCACCCGCTCCCGTATGGTGGATAAGTCTGCAACCAGACCGTTTTTTCCAATGATCGCTCCCCGATACAGGATACATCCACTGCCAATCTGTGTTCCTTCTTTGATGGTTGTGGGTGACTCAATGTTCTTTCGAATGGGTTGTTTTCCCAATACCGTATGATCTCCGATTTCCACCTGACCTTCAATGTGAACCCCCTCATGAATCACCACATGGGAACCGATTTTCACATGATCGCCAATAGTCACACGGGGACCAATGACGGAAAAACAGCCAATTTCCAATTCATTTCCCAGTTTTGCCTGGGGATCAATATATGGTTGCATGGTGGCTTTCCCCTTTATCAAAGAATCGGGTAACGGCTTGGATCACGGTTTCTTGTTCAGATTCCGTCATTTCCGGAAAAAGAGGGAGTGCCAATGTGGTATTGGCGACCGATTCCGCTTGAGGAAGATCTGGGACTGGGTATTGGTCGGTCCACGCTTTCTGGTGATGCAAGGGGAGTGGATAATAGATTCCACACCCGATTCCCGATTGGGTTAGCCAATTGTTTAATGCCTCGGCCTGTGAGGTGCGAACAATATACAGATGATAGACTGACTCTGCTTCAGAAGGAATCCACTGCGGTTTTAACGGAAGTTTTTGAAACGCTTGATTGTATCGTTGAGCCAGTGTTCGCCGTTTTTGATTCCACGAAGGGAGATATTGGTTTTTTACACGGAGAATGGCTGCCTGGATCTCATCTAAACGGCTGTTATAAGCAAATCGACAGTGATGATACTTTTTATAGCTTCCATGGGAACGGAGCAACCGGATTTCTTCCATAAGCTCTGGGTCCGAAGTGACAATCATTCCGCCATCACCGCTTCCGCCCAAATTCTTGGTGGGATAAAAAGAAAAACATCCTGTATCTCCCCAAGATCCCACACCTTTCCCGGCAAACCGGGCACCAATCGCTTGACAGGCATCCTCCACCATCTTCAGTTGGTATTGTTGGGCAATGGAACGCAAAGCAGTCAGATCTGCCGGACATCCAAAGAGATGAACCGGGAGAATCGCTTTCGTGTTGTCTGTAATCGACTGTTCTACCTGATTCGGGTCCAGATTGTATGTTTGGGGATCGATGTCCACCAATACCGGTTGGGCTCCGGTTTGAATGATGGCCTCCACGGTTGCAAAAAACGTGTAAGGAGATGTGATCACTTCGTCTCCTTTGCCGATCCCCAGTGCTCTAAGAGAAAGAAATAACGCATCCGTTCCGCTGTTTACGGCTACTGCATAAGAGGTACCACACGTTTTGGCGATTTCTGATTCCAGCGCCTCCACATGTTCACCAAGAACAAATCGACTGCTTTCCAAAACGTGATCCACTGCTTTTGCAATATCCTTCTTTAATGTTTGGTGTTGTCTCCGTATATCCATTAACGGAATCAACTTCGTCATCCTCCTTTCCTTAACAGCCTATGTAAGTCAGCAGAAATGGAGAATATAGGAGGTAAGAAAATGAAAGGGACAAATGTTCAGGTTTCTTTGATCGGAAGCGGGTTTATGGGAGAGAATCATCTTCGACATCTGATTGCATTTCCGGATGTGACAGTGGTTGGTGTGTATGATCGTCTTGCTTCCCAAGCAGAAAGGATTGCACAAAAGTATGGAGTTCCTGCTGCCCCTGAGTTGGAACCATTGTTAAAGAAATCGGATGCCGTTGTCGTTTGTGTTCCTACCACGGCCCATTACGAGGTGGTATCCCATGCCATTCAATGCGGATGCCATGTTTTTGTTGAAAAGCCTTTTATGCATACGCTGAAAGAAGCGGAAGCGATTGATCAATTGGCGAAAACCCATCAAATACAGGTACAGGTGGGGCATGTGGAGCGGTTTCATCCTGTGGTTCGGAAGCTTTTGGAATCGGTTCGGATGGACCGGTTGGTGATGGCGGAATTTTATCGATATGTTCCCTTGAAGAAAAATCTGGATGTGGATGTTTTGCTTGCCTTAATGGTACATGACCTTGATTTGATGCTGGCATGTTCCTCCCGGATGCATGCCCGGCCGCAAAAAATCCTGGGGTCTGGAATGGTGGTACACCCTGAAGAGATGAACCGCGGACTGGCGGATCATGGACTGATTCAAGTGCAGTTTGATCGACCGTTTACAGCGGTGATTCACGCTGTCCGAACGGGGGCGCTTAAAAAGCGGGAGATCATTCTGACAGAAACCGACCAGACATGGGTAGCTGACCTTTTAGATCAGCAGTTGCATCAATATACCCGGAAAGGATTGTATTCCGATGAAGTGGAGCATCGGACCGTGGATATTTTGCCGAAAAACCCTCTTCAAGAAGAGATGCGTCATTTTATTGATATTGTGAAAGTCAATCAAAAACCTGAAGTTCCTTTGCAGGATGGTTGGGAAGTGATGAAAATGATTGAACAGATCCGTTCTGTTTGGAATCTTCAATCCATTCATGATAATAAACATTAGGGGGAGTCTTATGAAATGGTATTATTTGGAAAAAATACCCCATTATATCGAGACCCTTCCTTCAGGCTTCCGGGAAAATAAGATTCCCTTGACGCTTCCCAAATGGAATCTTACCCCTAGCGGATTGGCGGAACATTTCAAGCGTTCACAGCCGGATATTGTTTTGACCAGCGGTTGGACTCCCTTTCTGCGTGAACCCTATTTTAAGGTGGTTCGGCAGTACTGTCAGGATAAAAACCGTCTTCATATCTACTGGTCGACGGAAGATCCAATCCATACAGAGACCTGGGGAACGTATGTAATGGAGGTTGGAAAACCGGACCTGGTGTTTACCCATGCGTTGAATGCGCCAATGATGTATCGGCAAATGGGGATTCCAACGTACTATCTTCCATTTGCCTGCAATCCCAAAATTCACCGAACGATACCGCTTCGACCGAAGCTTCAATCCGATATTGCGCTGGTTGCCAACTTCTCCATGGTAACCATGGAAAGTTGGCGTATTCACAGTTTACGGATTCTTTTGGAGCCTTTATTGAAGGAAGGTCGTTCCGTCACCATCTGGGGAAAGGGATGGAAGGAAGAAAAGAAGCAGCTTCCCTTTCGTATTCCGGATGAATCGATTCGGGGACCGTTAAATTATCATCATGTGGCTTATGTTTATGCTTCTTCCAAAATCATTTTGGGAATCCAAAACCACCAGCAACTGTTGACGCGAAGAACATGGGAGTCGCTTGGAACGGGTGGATTTCTGCTCACCAACCATACTTCAGCCATCCTCCGGCATTTCACTCCCGGTGTACATCTGGTGACCAGTAAAAGTCCGGAAGAAACCCGGACATTGGTCAATCAGTACTTGAAAATGGAAAGCCGGCGAAGAACAATTGCCAAGCAAGGGCAAAGGGAAGTTCATCAACACCATACCTATGCCCATCGGGTAAGAGAGATGAAGAAAATCGCCTCCGAGGTTTTGGAGACAAAAAGAAAAGGGAAGACTTCGTTTCTTTTGCCTTCATTGCTAAAACGGGAAATTCGTCCCGTGCAGGCAGTTACCTTCCCCCAAACGCCCAGGGTGCAGGGATCTTATTTGAAAGTGGAACGGACGGAATCCTCCGATTGCAAGGTTTTTCTGTGGTTTCCGCTGCATGAAGAGGGACATCCCAATCTGGATGTCGATTCCGCTGAATTAAAACTGTTTGTTGCCAATCGCCCGAAAGGAAATCTCCGTCTGCAATGTGCTCCCATTCTCTCATCTCGGAATCGGGAAAGCGTACAAACGCCAAGAATCTCAAAAGAGTCGTCTCAGGAAGTCCCGATTCCGGTCCCCGCCAATGAAAGGGATTCATATCGAAAACAGATGACTACGTTGATGCTCACTTCTGTGATAAGGGATTGGATTCAAAGGAAGCGTTCAGAGATCGGTCTTTGTCTGTTCATTTATCCCGAAGACCGGGGTATGGTCCAACTCTTGGGAACAGAAAAGCCTCACGGCCATCCCTTGTCCGGATTGGTACACTACCGAAGGTTTATGCCCCGACTGGAGATCGTCTATCGGAAAAAGAGAAACATAGACCAACCCGCTGTTTGGAACGGGTTCAAGGAATAAATCGAAGACATGACCCATTCAAGCCCTGGATACAGTGGCTTGTTTTTATTTTTGGATAGATTTGTAGGCCATCAATGCTTTTGCTCTTTTCTTCACTTTCACCCATACCACATCCGATCGACTCACATATTCTATGAATCAATGGAATTCCAATGAAAGGTAGGTTGAATAATGTGAGAGCAAAATTTTTCTTCTGGTGTAAGAAGTTGTTACTGGATCTGCTGTGCCGTGTACGTGAGCTGGAAAGGCAAATGGCCGAAGTACAGGAACGGCTGGAGCTGACCCGTGCCGGTGATTTTGCGCGTTTACAGGAGCTCTTCCAGAGTCTCTTAAACAATGTTGTCACCATCTTTACCCCTTTTGGAGATGTGACGGGAGAAGTTACCAATGTTGGTGAGGATTTCGTGGAGCTGGAATCAGGTGGAGATATCATCCTGGTTCCATATGCAAATATCACATTTGTTAATCCAGCGTAAGGAGGAATGAAAAAATGCGAATAGGGGAACGACTTCAGGATTTTATTGGTCAAACCATACAGGTTTTTACGGCAGACGGAATGATTGAAGGACAGTTGACGTCGGCAACAGATCTCTCTATCACCATCGTGGCACCTCTTCCACCGGGATATGGACCCCCGACAACGATTGTGATTATCATTCAGACGATTTTTTATATTCGTATCCCTTAAACGAAGAAGGTGATGAAGCAATGATCTTGGTAACGGGTGCGGCAGGATATATGGGGTCAGCTCTGGTTCACGCTTTATCCCGCAAAAAGAAACCCGTCCGTGCTGTAGATAACTTTACAACTGGAACTCTTCGGAAGGTGAATGACTCTCCGGTATGGGAAAAAGACTTCACATCGTTGACAGATGTAAAAGAGATGGTTCAGGGAGTTACCACCATTGTTCATCTGGGAGCGATCAGCGATATCACCCAATGCCAAAATCATCCCAAAGAGGCGTTGTTGACCAATGTCTTGTCAGTCAAATATTTGATTGATGAGGGTGTAAACGCAGGGGTTCAAAAGATCATCTTTCCATCCTCATTTGCCGTCTATGATCCGGACAGCACGACGATTACAGAAGAGACAACCATTCAGCCACAAAACTACTATGGACAGATGAAATGGTGGGCGGAAGAACTTCTGAAGGCAGAACAGAGAAAAGGAACGCTTGACACCATCATTTTCCGCCAGTCCAATATATGCGGGAAAGGACTGGTTTCCAAACGTACGGTTTTGGAAGCATTCTGCCGGTCCCTGTTGGAAAACCGGGAGATCCGTATTCATGGCTCCGGAAAGCAAGTGCGCAACTTTATCCACTTGGAGGATGCGATTGAAGCATATCTTCAGGCGATTGATACACCGGTTACAGGGGTCTGGAATCTGGCAGGGGAAGAGACGTATTCGATTCGGCAGTTGGCTCAGCTGGTCAATCAAGTCGGAGAAGAAAGGCTAGGCCGAACGGTGCGGGTGATTACGGATCCAAACGCACAAACAGGACATGAGCGGGAACCGCAGGATATCACATGTGATCTTCATCGATTAAAAGAATTGTTGAATCACCGTCCCATGTGGACTGTAAAAGAAACCATTCATCAACTGCTCAATCAAAAGCAGACTCGTTAAACCGTGGATATTGATGCAAGGAGGATAAGAAGTATGATACTGGTAACAGGAGCGGATGGCTATGTCGGGTGGCCGTTAATGTTAAAACTGTCTAAAACCTATCCCAATGAACGGATTGTCGGAGTGGATCACTTTGGTCGTCGCAAATGGGTGGAAGAAATCGGGAGTGTCAGTGCGATTCCGATTGCTTCCATGGAGAAACGGCTGGAATCAGCCCGGAAACATGGGATGAACAACCTTTCATTTGTGAAAGAGGATCTAACAAACTATGAAAAAGTTTGTCAGATATTGCAAACCTTCAGGCCTCGGGTGATCTTGCATACCGCGGCCCAACCTGCGGCTCCCTATTCCCATGTTCATGCACCGTTGGCAAATTTCACACAGGAAAACAACAATCGCATGTGCCGAAACCTGCTGTGGGCAATCAGAGAGCTGGGAATGGAGGAGGATACACATCTGGTAGAGACCACCACCACAGGGGTCTATGGGGCTCCCAATTTTCCGATTCCGGAAGGTTATATCGAAGTGAAAACCGATCAGGGAATGGATCTCCTTCCGTATCCGGGGTTGGCGACTTCATGGTATCACATGAGTAAAATGCACGATATCAATAACCTTTCCCTAGCATCCCGGTTATGGGAACTAACGGTCACAGATGTTCGTACAGCGATTGTATTTGGTACAGGTACGAAAGAAACCCGCTTGGACCCGGACCTGGCAACCCGCTTTGACTTTGACTTTTACTTTGGAGTGGTAGCCAATCGCTTTTGTGCACAGGCATTGGCGGGACACCCCATCACCCTTTATGGAAAAGGGGAGCAGAGAAAACCGATGATTTCACTGGAAGATGCGGTACGTTCCTTGGTGAAGGCAGTCGAACTCCCCCGGCATAAGACCATGAAGGTGTATAATCAGATGACCGTTTTGGCCAGTCCCAAAGAACTGGCGGAGGCGATTCAGAAAGCGACTGGCAACCAGGGGATTCAGACGGAAGTGACGCATTTGCCCAATCCGAGAAAGGAAAATGAAACCCATCAGATGGAGATGAAAAATGAAGGGTTTTTACAGGATTTGTTACCCGATGGTGCTTCGCTCCCCCTACAAGACGAAATGGAGGAAATGATCCGGGACTTAAAGCCCTATCAATCGGTCTTTGTTCATTACCGGGATCGGTTTATGCAAGTGGAGTAGAAAGCAAAACAGGAGGGAGTCACATTGAAATGGGCTTACTTGGAAAAACTCCCCGCCTATGTTGAAACGATTCCTTCCGGATTTGAGGCGAACGGAATTCCATTGATACTTCCCAAATCGGATCTCTCTCCCAAAGCATGGGTTCAGCATTTAAAGGAGCACCAACCGGATGTCATATTAACCAGTGGCTGGAGTCCGTTTCATCAGGATGATTATTTAAATGCGATTCGGCAATATTGTCATGAGACTGGCAGTCTTCATGTATTCTGGTCCTTTGAAGACCCCCTTCACACAGATATTTGGGGAATGTATATGGTTGAGACAGGACGGCCGGATGTCGTATTTACCCATGCACTGGGTGCTTCCGCAACCTATCGGGAAACAGGTGTTCCTGCCTACTATCTCCCTTTTGCCTGTAACCCCCGCATCCATCGAAGCGATGAGTACTGGATGGATTATCAATCGGATATTGCATTGGTAGCCAACTTCTCCAATAGCACGATGGATTGTGACAGAATCAACAGCCTCCGTCTGTTGTTGGAGCCTGTAATCAAACAGGGGTATCCATTATCCATCTGGGGTGAGGGATGGGAAGAAGGAAGACGATATCTTCCCTTCTCCCTTCCCAAACAGGTGATCCGGGGAGCGATACCGTACCGGGATGTTCCCAAGGTGTATGCATCCGCCAAGGTGGTGCTGGGCATCCAGAATGATTCCTGTATATTAAGCCGCCGGACCTGGGAGTGTATGGGGAGCGGGGGGTTTCTGTTGGCTCCCCATACACCGGCGGTTTTGCACCATTTTCAGCCCGGAACCCACCTGGTCACCACACAGAGTCCGGAAGAAACCGCAAGATTGGTGCGGCACTATCTAAGCCATCCCCAAGAACGGAAAAGAATCGCCAAGAACGGACAAACAAATGTATACCAACAACACACTTACCGTCATCGTATTCAAACCATGAATAAGATTGTTACGGAGATGCTGGATTCCAAGCGAAAAGGAAAACGTGTCTATTCCCTTTCGTCCCGTTTGAAGCAGGAGATCCGTCCTTATCAAATTGATTCCACACACTCACACAAGATATCATGGTTGGAGATCAGTCGGAAAACGGCTTCCAGGCTACAATCTCAGGCTTGCCTTTGGTTTGATTTAATGGATGAAAATGCCTCCGCCTTGGAGTTGGTATCGGCGAAACTAAATCTTTATCTGCTGTCCAAACCCGAAGGAAATCCGCGTCTTCGGTACGAAATCATACAACCGGATCAGGAATCAGAACGAGTGGTATCAGTTCATGAAAAAGAGATCGCATTTTCTCTTGATTCCCGCTATCCTTACCATCGGTATTGGGTTTCCCTTTCCTTAACGGAGGAAATCCGTGAATGGAAGCGAAATGGTGACCGATTTCTGGGAGTCCGTCTGAGTGTTCATCCACAGGATGTCGGAGCGATTCGAATCATGGGCAAAGAACGACCCCGTGTGCCCCCACTGTCGAATTTGGATCACTATCGACGATTCATTCCCCGGTTAGAGATCATCTATGAAGGGAAATCAGGACCTTGGCATCCATTTCGGCAGTAACCCACCCATTGCCTGTTCTTCACATAATTTTCAGAAGGACACGTGCTGGTGGGTGCTTTTTTTTTGCATCATAGAAGTGAAGGAGGGAGATAGGTGAATCGATCGGGTTGGAAAGGTGTGGTTTTGACTTCGGTTGTTGCGATAACAGTCGTTGGTTGTTCCCAAGGTTCACAGACGGACTCCTCGCAAGGGGAAAGCAATGAAACGATAACAGTGGATGCAGCGAAAGCGGAAGCGAGTTACCAGAGCAATTGTATGGGGTGTCACGGTCAGGATTTGGAAGGGGCTCAGGGACCCAGCTTGCAGAAAGTGGGCAGTAAGTACTCCGCCAAAAAGATTGAGACGATTATTCAAGGCGGGATTGGCTCCATGCCTGCCCAAGTATCCCTTGATCCAAAAGAGCGGAAAAACCTGGCCGGCTGGTTGGCAGAAAAAAAGTAGCGACGATAAAAGCGCTCCCGTTTATAGGAGCGCTTTTTGTTTAATGGCGTCAAGCCTGGGCCTGTTTGTTTTTGTTTTCCGATTCATCTGTATCCCAACATTCTACATTTTTCAAATGGGGAATGTTGGTTACATGAAAGACCGGATCTTTTCCTTCTTTTTTCTGTCGCAGATAATCTTTGAGAGCGGCGAAGGCGATGGGTCCTAAAAGGGCAATGGCAATCAGGTTTAACAAAGCCATGGAACCCATGAATACATCTGCCAGGCTCCATACAATATTGATTTTGGTTACAGCGCCAAAAATAATCATCCCAAGAACAGCTAGGCGGTATGCGGTGAGCCAACCTTTATGGGTGTTGATAAACTCGATATTGGTTTCTCCATAATAGTAGTTTCCAATCAAGGAACTAAAAGCAAACAGCAAAATGGCGACAGCCACAAATACACCGGCCCATGACCCCACTTGCGTTGCCAATGCATCTTGGGTGAGTTGGATTCCGTCACTAGAAGAAGCATGCTGCCCGGATAAGAGGATAATAAATGCAGTGCTGCTACAAATAATCAGGGTGTCGGTGAAAACACCAAGCGTTTGAATCAACCCCTGTTTTACCGGATGACTGACATTTGCTGTAGCGGCAGCATTGGGGGCGCTTCCCATCCCGGCTTCATTGGAAAAAAGACCGCGTTTAATTCCTTCGCTTAACGCGACACCAATTCCGCCGCCTGCTACTTCTTTTAGACCAAACGCACTGTTAAAGATGAGAGCCAAAACATCAGGGATTTGAGAGAAGTTTTTCACAAGAATATAAAAGGCCAACAGGATATACAGAACAGCCATAATGGGAACAATGACTTGGGCCGTTTGGGCAATCCGTTTCACACCCCCAAAGATGATAACAGCTACAACGGCGGCTAGAATCAGTCCCATCATCATCCGATCCATACCGAAGGGTTCATAAGCCAGGGCGATGGTATTCGCTTGTACCGAGTTAAATACCAATCCAAAGCAAAGCGTAATCAAAATGGAGAAAAGAACCCCCATCCAACGTTTGTTTAACGCTTTTTCCATATAATAGGCCGGACCGCCACGGAAGGTATCTCCATCTTTCACCTTATAGATCTGGGCCAATGTACTTTCCACAAATCCAGAGGCGGCTCCCAACAGGGCGATGAGCCACATCCAAAAGACAGCACCCGGTCCGCCGACGGAGATGGCAAAGGCGACCCCTGCCAGGTTTCCCGTTCCTACGCGTGATGCCAAGCTGATGCAGAACGCCTGAAAGGAAGAAACCCCTTTTTTATCGGTTTTGGTTTCTGCTTTTCCTCCCAGGAGACGAACCATTTCCCCGATCAACCGAAACTGGACGAAACGGCTTCGGATGGTAAACCATAGTCCAAGCCCGATCAAAAGGTAGATTAGGAGGTAGTCCCAGAGAATACTATTGATCTGACCGATAAGTCCTTCCAACACAGTCATAAGGTCACCTCGCAACAATTAAATTTTTTTGAATTGAATGGAATCAGGTGGAGAATATATCAAAAAATACGATTCCATAGCCATACAACTTCCATATTACTATAAAAGCCGAGTTTATTCGAAGTCAAAATACACCAAATGTTATAGCTGAAACCGGATAAAAACCGACAAAGCCATGGTTTCAACCGTTTCCGGAAGTTAACAGACCAACAGAAGCTTAGTGGAGGCCATTGAGTTGGCTCGTAACAGTAAATGAACAATTTTTACTCCTTGGAGAATATGCTTAAGAAGAAGGTCTGGGGAAGGAGAGAGCGAAATGAGCGATCCAACCAAAGGGCTGGAGTATGCCATTGCCGAGATTACGGAGATCGCCAAAGGGTTTGGATTGGATTTTTATCCAATGCGATACGAGATCTGTCCCGCTGATATTATATATACCTTTGGAGCTTACGGAATGCCAACCCGTTTTTCCCATTGGAGTTTTGGAAAAGCCTTTCATAAAATGAAGCTGCAATACGATTTCAATCTGAGCCGGATTTATGAACTGGTGATTAACTCCAATCCCTGTTACGCATTTTTGTTGGAAGGAAACAGTTTGATTCAAAACAAATTGATTGTTGCTCATGTGTTGGCTCATTGTGATTTCTTCAAGAACAATGCCCGATTTTCCCGGACTTCCAGGGATATGGTGGAGAGCATGGCTCTAAGTGCGGAACGAATCCGTCAGTATGAATTGAAATATGGAAAAGAGCGTGTGGAAAAGTTTCTGGACAGTGTGTTGGCTGTACAGGAACATGTAGATCCCAGTGTGATTCATCCAAAAGAACACAGGACAAAGAGATCGGAACAATCCCAAAATACGCCGTATGATGATCTTTGGAGGCTGGATCATGATAATGAACAGGGTATGTTGTCTTCACCCTGGCAGGAAACGCTTCCAAAAGAGCCAACCAAGGATTTGTTGCGATTTGTGATGGAGCACAACCGCGTCTTGGAGGATTGGCAACAGGATATCCTGACCATTTTACGGGAAGAGATGCTTTATTTTTGGCCGCAGATGGAGACGAAAATCATGAATGAAGGTTGGGCTTCCTATTGGCACATTCGAATCCTGAGGGAATTGGATCTTTCAGAAGCGGAATCCCTGGAATTTGCCAAGCTGAATGCTTCCGTGATTCAACCTTCATCTACCTCAATCAATCCTTATTATCTGGGATTGAAGATGTTTGAGGACATTGAACAACGCTGGAACCATCCCACACCAAAAGAGCAGGAGCAATACGGCAGGGAACCGGGAAAAGGAAGAGAAAAAATATTTGAAGTTCGGGAAATGGATATGGATACATCCTTTATCCGCAATTATTTGACGGAAGAATTGGTGGAAAGGCTGGATCTCTATGTCTTTGAACGGACAGGCAATGAGTGGACGGTAACAAGCAAACATTGGGAGAACGTACGGGATCAACTGATTGCCAGCCGGATCAACGGAGGACATCCGTATATTGTTGTGGAGGACGGGGATCACAAAAGAAATGGGGAACTCTATCTGAAACACCGGTATGAGGGGCTGGAACTGGATATCAAGTATATTGAAAAAACCTTGCCCCATGTCTATCATTTATGGGGGCGAACCGTCCATATTGAAACAATTATTCAGGATAAACCGGTGCAATTCTCCTATAATGGGAAAAAATGCGTGCGCAGGTTTTTATGAGTGAATCCGTTGTCCCCAGGGGAGGAGATTTTTCCAGTCCATTCTTTTTGCTGAGGGGTTTCTTCAAATGTTAAACCCCGCTATAGCGGGGTTGAGAATGCTGACAAAGTTAAGGGGAGGACCATTCACCTCTTTGCGGAGGTAAGAGCTGCGGGGACGGAAATTCCCCTCCCCCTACTTTGTCATGAACCTCAATCCGCCATAGCGGGTTATTCACGGTTTGACTCTTTAAACTCTTCCACATCCCAATTGCCGCCACCCAAGCAGAGTGTAGGTTTTCCAGTGGGTCCGGTAGTCAACTGAAATGCGACCAGCCCGGATTTAAAACAGAGCTTTAGGCTGGGAATATTGTCATAGGCGACACGGGTATAGACGCGATCCAGAGAATCCAGTGCACGTTGTAACAGAGATTCGCCCACGTTTCGCCGTCGGTAGCTGGGATGAACTACAATAAATGCCTCTTCCAGTCCATAGCGACCGAAAAGAATAAAACCGACCAGTTTCTTTTGATCCACTGCAACAGCCATCCACGTACCTTCCGAAATATTTTCCTTTGATAACTTTTTTATCCAATTCAAGGCCCGATGCGTGATCCGTCGATCACCATATCTGCGGGAGAAATGAAGAATATGGGGGCGCAGTCGTTGAAAGAGAGAAGGGGTGATGACAGAAATGCGAACCATAAATGAGTCACCCTCCCTTTCGTGTTCCAAAGACAAACCCGCTCAGGTAGAGAAAGTACTGAATCAATTTCTGAAGGGAGCGTTTTCGAATATTGGGTTCGTCAAACTTCATCGGTTTGGCGTTGGCTTCAAAAAACCAGAGACGACCACTTGCTTCCATTCCCAGGTCCAAAGACATTTCCCCCAGATTGTTTCCTTCTTCCCGTTCAATATGGGAAGCGATGGCTTGGGCCGTTTGCTCTATGTGTTTTCTCATCGCAGAATCATGTTTGGGAAAAGTGGATCTCAGAACGCTGGAAGTATTTGCAATGGAACCACCCATAGGTACATGGGTACTGATCGATTCCTTGCCGGCCACGCGGATTCCGATTCCGGTAGGGGTCCAACGTCCACTCCCATCCTTCTGCATCAGAACACGAAGATCAAAAGGACGTCCTTTGTACTGTGCCAGCGGAATCCCTTGTTGCAGGATATAGGATTTATCTTGGGTGAAAGAGGATAGTATGTTTCGGAGCGAGTCCGGATTTTTTGCCAAGTGATGAATTTTTCCTTGTTTGGATTGTAAAGTGACCTGGTATCCATCCTTCTCTCGGATGACCCGGATCATCCCCTGACCTGCTTTTCCATTGATCGGTTTAAGAAAGAACACGCGGTGGTTTTGGGTCATTGCCGTCAAGGGTTCTCCTGGGTCCCATCGCTTTGTGTCCGGAAGAAGGGATGCCAATTGGGGTGAGCGTTTCATCTGAAGAAATAAGGTCCATTTGTTGAAAAAAGATGGATTGAACAGATGAATTTCGGGCATGGACATGAAATAGGAAAGGGCGTTTTGCTCCCGTATTTGTTGTTCAAGCATCCGGTTGGGGATTCGGTTATATACTATATCAGGCATTGGTAGTGTAGCAGGAATCCAACGCTTTTTCGCATCACGTGTGGTCAAAAGAAATCCTTGGACGGTATCACTTTTCTGGTTTAATCCTTTTGGTGTCAACACGAAGACGGTTACCCCCAACCGACGTCCAGTTTGGATGATATCGGCGAAATTCGAAGGGTTCCCCCGGAAGAAGTTGCCACTGGGGGATGTTAGAATGGCGACAAAAGGACCCGCTTTATATTCTTTGTCGCGAATGGGCTTCAGCCGAACCGGCAATAGATAACCGCTTGGATGTTTGTAATCGGGCGGTTGGATGTGTACCCTTTTCCTCATCCGAGATCCAACGGTCATAGCCACAGTGGAAGAAGAGAAGGGGTTTGCTTTTTTGTATCGGGGGATGAATACCGCCTTGCCATCCGTTCCGTTGATGGCCAGCCAACCCGATTGGAGCAAAGAATTCAAATTTGTTACCCCCCTTCTAGAAGTTTGCAAGCCTTAAGCTGTATTGAACGATACAGTGGGCTGAGTGCTTTCTGGCTTCTGCTAATGATGGATGCTTAAAGATGTGTCGTCCGGGTTTGGAGTTGACTTCGAATAACCATACTTTTCCATTGCGGTCCACTCCGATATCCAAACCGAGCTCTCCCAACAGCCCTTCAACCTGACTTTCCAACGCAGAACAAATTCGTATGGATGCATTTTGAATGCGATTTTCCATTTCAGAGCTGTGACCGGGAAAGCTTTGTTCCAGCACTTCGGAAACGGATAAAAGGGAACCCCCGGTCCGTCCATGTGTGGTGACACTTCCAATCCCCGCGGCTTTGGCTCCGATTCCGACCACTTTCCATTTTCCGGAGTGGTCCTTATGCATATGAACGCGAAAGTCGACGGGGCGTTCTTGATACTTGACCAATCGTATTCCCTGTTGAACAAGGTAGTGAGGAAGACGTTTCATCTGTGGCCCAAAAACTTGACGCATCAGCATTTTAAGGGATTTATATCGTCGCAGAATGTTTCGCTCTCCGCTACGAAAGCGACAGTAATATTCCTGCTTTGGACTTTGCGTGATTCGAAAAATTCCAAGCCCAAGGCTTCCACCACTCGGTTTAAGGTATACCATCTTGTGTCGCTCCAGCATATCCTGCACGGTTTCCAATGATGGAGACAGGTGGGTTTCAGGAATACAGTCCGGTGTCATGGGGTGGTTGTAAAGCGCTTCATGAACTTTCCATTTGTTAAAGAATCCCTGATTGAACGTCGGAATATTTTCAATGGTTTCCAGCCGTTTTCTGCATTCCCGAACGAGGGTATTCGATTCCGCCTTGCGGTTGGGAATTCTTTCATACACCACATCGGGAAATGGGGCTGTCTTACGAATCCAACGGTAGTGTCCGGAAGAATCTTTTCGGTAAAACCATCCCCTGATCACCCGGTTGTTCCAGTCGACCATCTCCGGAGAAAAAACGTAAAAAAAGGGATGATCGACCCTGGATGCGAGCAGGAATTCCCGGAACAGAAAAGAGCGGGTCCGGTAGGGAGCGAGCGGAGAACCGGTGCAGCCTGTTGTCAGGATTGCCAGCACGGGTCCCAGACTTAACTGCCGGTTTTGATAAACCGCGCGAGTATTTCCGTAAAATGGGAGACTCAATTGGGTGGCAATAGACCGGGGAATACGGATTTCCCGGCTTTTTTTGCGATAGCCGATCACTTGTGTAATCAAACTTTTTCCACCAATACGCACTTTGATCGATTGCCCTTGTTTACATTTCCACTCCTTCATCAGGGGCAGAGAGAGCCAGATGGCTTGCTGTCTGCCGGAGGGTAAAGGCTGAATACGACAGATTATGGAGTTCATACAGACCCTCCTGTCAGACTTTGGAACAAGGAATGGGCATATTCGATCGGCAACCGAACGGACTGTACCCGAACATCCTGTTCACCGGTCTTGAGAAAGATGCTTCTGCCGGGTTTTGAATTGGCTTCTAGCAGCCAAACATGTCCGTTTCGGTCCACTCCTATATCCAGTCCCAGTTCCAACAGTCTTCCATGTTGACTTTCGATTTGTTTGGGGATGTTTAAAGAAAGAAAGCGAATGGATTTCAAGATTTTTGATACCTTGCCGGGAGGGTAATATTTTTTCAGAAATGGGATAGCTCTTTCGGCATGCCCTCCACCATGAAGATTGGAGGTTAAGGAACTGAAATGCCCTGTCCGGACGGCCATCCCTGTAGTAACCCAGCAACCTGATCGATCCTTTTGCACAAGAATTCGGATGTCGAAAGGGCGGCCATCCATTGTTGTCAGAGACAGATACGGCTGAATGATATATCTTGAATGTTGAGTAAATTGTTCCGCCCATCGACATAGCGTTTTTCTTGAATGCAAAAGAAGATGAAAACGCCGGTTGGCTTTGGAGCGTCCCCAAACCCGAAAGGAATCCCCTTCCGGGATGATTGCCGCTACCCCTCTTCCATGGCTCCCACCGTTTGGTTTGATAAGGATGGCAGCGTGTTTTTGCAGGGCTGTTAAAATGTCTGCAGATGATTGAAGTTTGATTGTGGGTGGAAGGTAGGGTCGAAGGGCCGGATTTTCCTGGATCATATGATGTGTATGAAGTTTTCCTCCAAGTGGGCGTCCTAGCAAATGTGTCTGTGAATCTTTGGATATTCGGGAGATGTAAGGTTTGTAAGCCGCATATTGTTCTGAAGTCAAATAATAACAACGATCATAGATCAGATGGGGGATAGGATGAGACTCCTTATGCCATCGCTTTCCTTTCGGATCATACCTCCAAGCGGAGACTTTTCTGGTCTTCCAATCCACATCCATGGGTGAAAAGGTGATGAGTTGTATTCCGAAGGGAACACCTGCTGCCGTCAATTCTTTGATGTATCCGGCTTCTTGAAAGGGGGGTGTTTTTTTACTGAGGTGGCAGGTAATCACCCCCAGTGTATAGACCGATGCACTCATCGCCTTTTCCTCCTGTTTCGGTTGGATCGGGATGTGTTCTTTTTGCTTTTTCCCGTTGGATTTCGGTTCCAACCTGTGATATATGTGACGTATTCAATCAAGCGGTTGACAGAGGGTCGTATGGCCCTTGAAGGGCTGGTTACAGTTTCGTCGGTTTTGGATGGCTTGGAGTTCAATTCGATCAACCATAAACGGCCGGTTTGATCCAAGACCAGATCCACACCCAGTTCAGCAAAATGGCCTTGGGACAGCGATTCGAAATGTTCGGCGATGGAAAGGGCTTGCTTTTGGATGTGCCGAAGGTTGGGTTTGTTGACAAGTTGCACAGACGACAGGATTTCACTTGCTTTGCGTAGGGTTCCGCCCCGCGCCAGGTTGGACACGATATTTCGATCATTGGCAATTCGCCCGACAGTAGAGGTAACCGACCATTTTCCCTGTCCGTTTTTTTGTACCAATACGCGAAAGTCAACGGGACGCCCTTCATACGTAATCAAATCCAATCCTCTCTGAATGATGTAACGGCTGGAAACCACTTTCCGTCGAAGTTGTCGAATCGCTTCTTTTGGCTTGGAGAAGATCCGGGTGACCGTTCTTGCAGCTTCTGAATATTGGATGACCCATTTTTTTTCAGAAATCATGACTCGGATAATCCCGTGGCCCAGACTTCCATTTGTCGGCTTCAGATAAACGGTTCGGTATTTTTTCAGCATATGGCGCAATATGGCTGGCTGGTATGGATGACTTTCCGGGAGAAGACGGCGCATCTGCTCATCTTTTACGAGAAGGTCATATACTTGCTGCTTGTTTAGAAACGTTTCGTTAAAAACCGGAATCTTACAGGTTTTTTTCAATTGTTCAAGTCGCTGTTGCAGATCCGGCTTCCGTTCGATCCGACGGGATGTGATCCGGTTATAGATTGCATCAGGCAGAGGGGACTCCGTTCTCCTCCATCGGTTTCCTTGATATTCCCACCCAGTGGTGGTGTTTTTGGCAGGGTTGAGATTTTCAGGAGAGAATACAACCATACAAATCCCTTTTGCCAGTGACGCTTGAGCACATTCTTCGAGAAAGCGGGCCATTAAACCGAATGGATGATGATCGTTTCCCTCTACAGATGTGTTCATCAGAATGCCCAGAAGGGGACCAAAACGAAGGCGCCGATTGGATGAATCATACCGGACATGAAGGGTTTTCTGGGTTTCCATTTTTAATTGGTGGGCCAGGCGAGAGCTGATTCGAATCAAAGGGGTATGGTTTCGAGTCCGATAAATATACGCGGTATCTGTTAAGGTCCCAAAGGTCACCCAAACGGGATGATCAGGAAGACGGAGCCGATTGGCAAGGGACTGACTGATAATCATATTGGTATGAGAAGGAAAACTGTGTTCAGGCAGAGGTTGAACGACAACTCTTACATGCCCCATGAGGATCCCCTTCCGCAAAAAGTGACTGATATAAGGTATGTAGGCATGTATTTTGCGGTGAATAAAAGAGTTGTGTTTTTAAAAATGGGAAGGGTGGCGCATTTCCGGAAAGGACTTGTATACTGGACACGGAGAAGTCTGTATGGAGAAGGGAAGGGATGTTATGTCAGAGGAAAATGTTTACGACAAAGCTCATGAGCTTGCACGAACAATCCGAAGCTCAGAGGAGTGGAAGGCTCTGGCGAAGACTTGGGAAGACGTTGACAAAAATCCTGAACATCGCCGGTACATAGAGCAATTCCGGGAATTATCTATGGAACTTCAGGCTCTTCAAATGCAGGGGAAAGACCCGAGCCAAGAAAAAGGGGAGGAATGGAACCGTCTTTTGCAGAAAATCCAATCGGACTCAACCCTGAGTAAGTACCTGGAGTCGGAGAGGCGGTTTGGGCAACTGATGGCAGATATCAACCGAATTGTAAGTGGACCGGTGGAAGAGCTGTACAAAAACTCACGCGGAAAATAAATGGAGGGATTGCGATGCGTATTACCTTTCACGGTCAAAGTTGCTTTGAAATCCATCATGAACAGACCAAATTGATCATTGATCCATTTCTGAACGGAAACCCTCTTGCAAAAGCAACGCCGGAAGAGATTCGGGCAGATTATATCCTGATCACTCACGGGCATGGAGACCATGTGGGAGATGCAGTGGAAATTGCCCAGCGCAACCAAGCAACTGTAATCGCTAATTTTGAATTGGCCAATTGGTTCAGTTTCCAAGGTGTGCAACAGGTTCATCCGATGCATATCGGTGGAAGTCATGTTTTTGACTTTGGTCGTGTCAAACTTACTCCGGCTCTTCATGGTTCCGGATTCGTTGATGAGGAAAAGAAAGAGATCATCTACCTGGGGATGCCGGCTGGTCTTTTATTGGAAATAGGTGGACGGACGATCTACCATGCCGGGGATACGGCCCTCTTTTCCGATATGAAACTGATTGGAAGGAACAACGGTGTGGATTTGGCCTTGTTGCCCATCGGGGATAATTTCACCATGGGCCCAGATGATGCCCTTTTGGCCGCAGAATGGGTAGGGGCAAAACATGTTGTTCCCATGCACTACAATACATTTCCATTGATTGAACAGGACGCCGATGCATTTATTGACGCATTGAAAAAGGTGAATATTCATGGGCAATCCGTACAGCCGGGTGAATCCTTCAAAATTTGAACGTTGGATTAGATAAGAAACTGTAATTCCAATGTAACGAGGTTGTAATATGAAAGAATTAGCATGATAGCAGGATGAAAACCCCCTTATAAACGAGACGGTGCAGATCACCGTCTCTTTTTTTTGCATGATTTCCCGGCTTGTACTGTACAAATAGATTAGAACAGGACAAAAAGGGGAGTTGGGTGTGTTTCAGACAAAGTATGGAATCCATTTAGTGGTTGCGTTGGCGTTGCTCTTCTTTGCTCTTTCCCGTTTGCCGTTGTCAATGGAATGGGGCATCTCCTCTCTGTTTACCTGGACGTGGCTGGCTTTTGCCGGTTTCATTGTTGCGGCCAATTGGAAAATGGTGCTTCAAGTGGAACGGGAGAAACGGAGAACAGCGGAGAGACAACGGAGAAATCGGTGGCTGAAAGAGCAGAAGCGGAGAAAGAATTTGAGTTGGTCTGCCCGCAGACGACGAGGGAAATGGTGAATTCATGATGAAAATAAGGTTACTGTCACCGGACAGTAACCCCCTCTTTACCCTTTAAAATCATGGGGATTTCCCCATTTGACTTTTGATTATCTGTTTTTCTTTCATGTATAATGTGGAAGAAAACGGACATTGAAAACGGGGAAAGAAGTGAAGCTCATGTCTACCAAACACGAAAAAATTCTGGCATATATAGAAGACCTGGAGTTGGGACACAAAATTTCAGTCCGACAGATTGCACGTGAATTGGAAGTAAGTGAAGGAACGGCCTACCGTGCGATTAAGGAGGCGGAGAACCAGGGGCTTGTATCCACTGTGGAGAGAGTGGGCACGGTCCGGATTGAAAAGAAAAACCGTTCCAAAATTGAACGTCTCACCTTTGCCGAAGTCGTGAATATTGTGGACGGACAGGTATTGGGGGGAAGTGCCGGACTTTACAAAGAACTGAATAAATTTGTAATTGGGGCCATGAAACTGGAGGCCATGATTCGGTATGTGGAGCCGGGTAACCTTCTGATCGTTGGAAACCGGGATAATGCGCACCGCATTACCTTGGAACGGGGTGCAGCCGTCCTGATCACCGGTGGCTTTGATGCCACGGAAGAAGTCAAACAATTGGCGGATCATCTGGAGCTCCCTGTAATCTCTTGCACTTATGACACCTTTACTGTGGCTGCGATGATCAATCGAGCGATCTATGACCGTTTAATCAAAAAAGAGATTCTGCTTGTCGAAGATATGCTGAATCCGGATCAACCCCCCGTTTTCCTTCGATTGGACGATCAGGTTTCCCGTTTTCATGAGTCGGTTCAGAACACGGAACACAGCCGGTACCCTGTAGTGGATGAGAATGGAAAACTGCATGGCATGGTGACAGCTAAAGATGTGGTAGGTCATGACTCAAATGAACGGATTGAGCGGGTCATGACGAAAAACCCCATAACGGTCACACCAAAAACATCATTGGCGGCGGCTGCTCATGAAATGGTATGGGAGGGAATTGAACTGCTTCCGGTGGTCAATTCCAATCATCACCTGCTGGGTGTGATCAGTCGTCAAGATGTGATTAAATCCCTGCAATATATGCAAAAACAACCGCAAGTAGGGGAAACCATCAACGACCTGATCGTCAGGGGATTTGAGGAGGTAAAAGGGGAGAATGGCGAACTCCTTTACCAGGGAGTTGTCGCTCCCCAGATGACGGATTCACTGGGAAATCTGTCTACAGGTGTGCTTACCTCATTGATTACAGAAGTGGCATATCGACGGATTCGTCGGCAGCATCGTGGGGATATGGTGATGGACAATCTGACGTTGTACACCCTAAAGCCGGTTCAGCTGGATCGAGAGATCCAGATTCGCCCCCAAGTAATCGAATTGGGAAGAAAAATAGGTAAAATAGACGTGGAAGTTTACCATGACAGCCATATAGTGGCGAAAGCACTAGTTACAGCCCAGGTGATCGAGCGATAGGCTGTCTCATCCGATTTTTCAGCAAAATCTACGGTATGATATGATAAAAGAACTAGGCTGGTGGTTATACACCAGCTTGGTTTTATTTGTTTGCAACTAAGCGGGGTGAAAAAGCGCTAAAAGGGTAAAATAAGTATGGTTTTAGGGTGAGTATTGTATGCTAGGGAGAAACAGGGGGTCAAAATGAAAAAATTCGAAGTGGAAGATTTGACGAAAATTTTTGGGCGCTCCCCCGTAAAAGGATTGGAATTGGTACGTCAGGGGAAAGAAAAAGAGGAGATTTTAAAGGAAACAGGTATGACCGTCGGTGTGAACCGTGCCAGCTTTTCCGTTGACTCCGGTGAAGTATTTGTCATCATGGGATTGTCTGGAAGCGGGAAATCCACCTTGGTTCGACTGTTAAACCGACTGATTGAGCCGACTGAAGGTTCCGTGAAATTGGACGGGGAAGACATTACCAAAATGAATTCCGAACAATTGAGAGAGGCACGCCGGACAAAGATGGGGATGGTTTTTCAACGCTTTGCCCTCTTTCCGCACAAAAGTGTTTGTGAGAATGTTGAATATGGATTGGAGATTCAAGGGGTTCCCAAACAGGAACGAAACAAGAAAGCCTTGGAATCTTTGGGGTTAGTGGGTCTGGAGAACTATGCGGACAGCTATCCGGATCAGTTGTCCGGAGGGATGCAACAACGTGTGGGGCTGGCCCGCGCATTGGCCAATGATCCCGACATTCTCCTAATGGATGAAGCCTTCAGTGCTCTGGACCCGTTAATCCGCAAAGATATGCAGGATGAACTGATGGATCTGCAATCTTCCATGCAAAAAACGATTATATTTATTACACATGATCTGGATGAAGCCCTTCGGATCGGGGACCGGATTGCTTTAATGAAAGATGGAAAGATCGTTCAAATCGGGACACCGGAAGACATCTTAACCAACCCTGCAAATGAATATGTTGAGAAATTTGTAGAAGATGTAAATTTAACCAAGGTTTTAACTGCCAGTTCGATTATGAAACGGTCTGAAGCTCTGGTTCTCGGTAAAGATGGTCCCCGTGTTGCGCTGAAGAGAATGCGGGAAAAAGGGACTTCCACTGTCATGGTTGTCGGTCGTGACCGCACATTCCTTGGAGTCTTGACCGCTGAAGGCGCCAAAGAAGTTGCGGAAAACGGGAAATCGATCGAAGATGTGCTGATCAAAGATGCGGTGGTTGTAGAGGAAGATACACCGGTCAGCGATTTGCTGCCAAAAATGGCGGAAAATCAGTTTGCCTATCCCGCTGTGGTAACCAATGAGCAAGGGAAACTGCGCGGTGTGGTCGTACGGGGTGCCATGTTCGCGGCACTTGCCGGAAACGGAGTGAATAATGATGCAACTTCCTAAAATTCCTTTAGAGCAATGGATCGACACCTTTGTTACCTGGTTAACGGAAAATTTCTCCGGACTCTTTGATTTTATTACCAATATCATTGAGCCAACGGTAGACTTTTTTCAAATGATCTTAACTTTGGCTCCACCGGTGATTACGGTTGCAGTCATCAGTTTGTTGGTACTTTTGGCCAGTCGATTGAGCGTTGCTTTGTTTACATTGGTTGGTCTTTTGCTAATTGTAAATCTTCAGTTGTGGGAGCAAAGTGTGGAAACCATTTCCCTGGTTCTGACGGCTTCTTTAGTGTCGGTGATTATCGGTGTGCCACTTGGCATTTTGGCTGCGCGAAAACAATGGGTACAGAACATTTTGACTCCTGTACTTGATTTTATGCAGACTATGCCGGCATTTGTCTACTTAATCCCAGCTGTTTTCTTTTTCGCGTTGGGAGCAGTTCCCGGAGTCATTGCCTCCGTCATCTTTGCGATGCCCCCAACCATTCGACTGACCAATCTGGGGATTCGACAAGTACCGAAAGACTTGATTGAAGCGGCTGATGCCTTTGGTTCCACCTCTTTTCAAAAACTGTTTAAGGTACAGCTTCCCTTGGCCAAATCGACGATCATGGCTGGAATGAACCAAACGATCATGCTCTCTTTGTCGATGGTGGTAATCGCGTCCATGATCGGTGCGGGCGGACTGGGTGATGTGGTACTGCAAGCGATCAGTCGCCTAGAAGTGGGTCAGGGATTTGAAGGTGGATTGGCCATTGTAATCATTGCGATTGTTTTGGATCGTGTAACCCAAAGTTTGGGAAATGGAAAAAGAAAAATATCCTGAAAAAGGAAGTGAATGGCTTGAAACGTTATTGGAAGCAATTGACCGTATTCTTCTCCATATTTGCCCTGCTCTTTACCGTTGCCTGTTCAAATCAGGGTGGTGAAGAAGCGAAGAAGGAGATTACACTTGCCTATGTAAACTGGGACTCCGAAGTAGCCAGTACCCATGTCATCAAAAAGATATTGGAAGATGAAGGCTTTACCGTGAACCTGAAACAGGTGGAAGCCGGACCGATGTGGGCTGGAGTGGCAAGCGGCAGTGCAGATGCCATGGTGGCCGGATGGTTGCCGGTCACTCATAAGAATTACTATGACAAATATAAAAACAAAATTGAGGACCTGGGTCCGAATCTGAAAGGTACCAAAATCGGGTTGGTCGTTCCAGAATATATGGACATTGAATCGATTGAAGACCTGAATAAGGTAAAAGGGGATTTGGACGGCAAGATCATCGGAATCGATGCCGGTGCCGGAATTATGCAGGCTACGGAAAAGGCCATTAAAGAATACGACCTGGACTTGGAATTGGTGGAAGGGTCCAGTGCAGCAATGGCAGCCACTCTCAAAAAGGCGATTGATGACAAAAAGCCGGTTGTGGTTACCGGTTGGACGCCTCACTGGAAATTTGCCAAGTACGACCTGAAATTCCTGGAGGACCCGAAAAAGACATATGGGGGTGAAGAAAACATCCATACAATTGCGGTCAAAGGTCTGAAAGAAGACAGTCCAGAAGCTTATAAGATCCTGGACAACTTCAATTGGACCACTGAGGATATGGAAGCCGTGATGCTGGATATCCAAGATGGAAAAGATCCGGAAAAAGCTGCAGCGGACTGGGTAAAGGAAAATTCCGATAAAGTAAAATCATGGACGAAGTAAAGCATCAAAAAGCCTTCTTTCCAATTTGGAAAGAAGGCTTTTTTTAAGAATCAGTGTTTCATCTGTTCCCGCAGGAACCGTCGGGTACGGACGCCAAAGATTACATTGTAGATTCCGACGGCGCCGATCCCGATCAACAGAATCATACTGATCCAGCTCTCATTGATTGCAATCCCTTGCATCAGGGCTAATGTGATAAACATTATCCCCATATTGATATTCATCGTTGCCCGGTGTTTGATCCGCTCCATTCCTTCTGTTCGGTGGCTGGCTGTACTGCTGGAAAAGGTACGGATTCCAGTAATCAAGATAATCACAACGAATAGAAGCATCAGAATTTGCATCTGTATCCTCCTTAAGAAAGCAAAACAAATATGTAAACGTCAGGAACCCTCCGTCCTTTGGGACGGAGGGCGCCTGTTAGGGACAGGGTGGTTTTACTGGATTGGAAGAGTTGCTGCATTCAGGTTGTACGGGGATAAACCAATTCCCGATCGGTGTCCGATCGACAAAAACCGGAAGATCCAGATGATCCAACTCTTTCTCGATCAACTCGGCCACTTCCTTTGTCTCAGCGTAGGCAGAAAAACCCTGTTTCAGTTTTTCCACCTTTGCTCGGGCCAACCGTTTTCGGTTGATGATCAATGTTATCCCCTCCTTTCTATATCTATGATACACCGTAAAGGATATTTTTGCGAACCTTTCCCCAAAATGGACATATCTTTTTTAAAATTTGTACCAAGAACTACTCTTTCTCTTTTCCGGTCTTTTCCTGAGCAATGACCCATATCTTTAGCTTGGACCCGACAAACGTGAGATATTTCAATTTCAGATGAAACACCTTGGGTGTGTGGGTTCCTGTCTGATCCCCTTCCAGTTGGATGATGCGCTTTCCCAACATGGAATCCAAGACTTCAGGATGATCACTGATCCAATGAACGGATTTTCCGACGAAGGGCTGCATCAGTTCCTGGACCTCCTGACGAAGTTGGTCTTGATAAAAACGGCTTTCATTTTCCGGAAGTTGGACCTCCACAGAGATGTCCTGTCCAATGTATTGATTGTCGTTTCGTTTGTCCAAATCTTTCTCCAACATTTGGATCTTTTTGAACTTTTCGTTGTTACGATAATACAGGTTGTTGCGCTCCAGATACAATGCGTCCAGCTTCTCTCCGTATAACAGATTCATGATTGCTAGACCGGCCATCATCCCCAGGGCAAGAGATACAGCGATTCGGAAGGCTTGGATTTGAGTGGACGTTTTCATTTAAAGGTCCCCTTGAATCAACCATCGGATGAGTATGGTACCAAAATGTGCTCCGAAAAATGCACTCAATATAAAGGCGAGTTGTTGAAATACCTGATTTAATTCTCCACCTAGAATATGGATTTCAAACGATTTGATGGTATCAAATGTTCCTCCCAAAGCAGCTACAAGAGCCCAAATCTTCAATTGTTCCGATAAGTGAAGCATGGTATCCATCGGCGGTTCATTGCCAAAGAAAGCTCCGATTCCCCCCAGCATGGACCCGCCCAATACAACACCCAAAGCGATACAGTAGTTGATTACTGCGGTTGACCAGAACTCTCCCATCCGCAACCCTGCCTTTGTCCATCAATGTTCTTGTTTCACTTTATGATAGTGCATGATTGTTTATGTGGACGAGTCGTTAAAAGGTTGGTATGTTCGTATCTCCTTGTTTGATGCGTTATAATAGACATGATAAGAAAGAATCCTGTGAATATCGGGTGAAAAATCATGAACGGTTCGTTTGTCCATCTCCATGTCCATACGGAATATAGCCTTCTGGACGGAGCCGCCCGGATCGACAAACTGGTTGATCAAGCGAAGAGGGCAGGTTTTGAGGCACTGGCTGTTACGGATCACGGGGTGATGTATGGAGTCATCCCTTTTTATAAAGCGTGTAAAAAAGCGGGAATCCGCCCGATCATCGGATGTGAAGTCTATCTCACGCCGGATCGGATGGATGTTCGTCCAACGCCACAGGAAAACCGGATTCACCATCTGCTCCTTTTGGCGGAAACAAATGAAGGATATCGAAACCTGATGAAAATTGTGTCTGAGGCGCATTTAAGAGGTTTTCACTATAAACCGCGGGTGGATAAGGAACTACTTCGTCGCCATCATCAGGGTTTGATCGCCACCAGTGGGTGTCTGGCCGGTGAAATCCCGCAGACGATCCTGGAGGGAAACCTACATAAAGCCCGACGGTTGGCACAGGAGTATCGGGAAATTTTTGGGGAGAACCATTTCTTTTTGGAGCTTCAGGATCACGGAATTCTGGAGCAACAGAGAGTGAATCGGCATTTGCTCTCTCTGTCACAAAGCCTCAATATACCGTTGGTGGCGACCAATGACGTTCACTATGTGGATCAGGCAGATCATGAAATGCATGATTGTCTTCTGTGCATCGGTACGAATCGAAAACTGGCTGAAAAAGACCGACTGCGTTTTCCCACGGATCAGTTTTACATGAAGTCTGCAGAAGAAATGGAGCGTCAGTTTGCCCATGTGCCGGAAGCCGTAAAAAACACCCGCCGGATCGCAGAGCGCTGTCGGGTGGAAATCCCGTTGGGAGGGCGACTCTTGCCTCGGTTTCCGCTACCCGACGGGTATACCGCTTCTTCCTATTTGCGTGAACGATGTGAACAAGGGGTAAGAGAGCGATATGGGAAGGCTTCCGTTGAGGTGCGCCAAAGACTGGATGTTGAACTTTCGGTCATTGAAAACATGGGGTTTAGCGATTACTTTCTGATTGTATGGGATTTTGTACGCTTTGCCCGCGAACGGGGGATCGCCGTAGGTCCCGGACGGGGTTCAGCGGCAGGGAGTCTTGTTTCTTATGTATTGAACATTACCGATATTGACCCGATTCGGTATCGATTGTTGTTTGAACGCTTTTTGAATCCGGAGCGGGTCAGTATGCCGGATATTGATATAGACTTCAATTATGAGCGACGGGATGAAGTGATTGAATATGTTACCCGAAAATATGGAGCCAATCGGGTGGCTCAGATCATTACATTTGGAACCATGGCTCCCCGCGCTGCGGTTCGGGATGTGGGAAGGGTGATGGGGCTTCCTTATGCTGAAGTGGACAAAGTGGCCCGGATGATTCCTGCTGGACCCGGACGATCCCTGGATCAAGTGAAAGAGAAAGGGTCGGATTTGGATAAGTTGATTCAGGAAAACGCTCAGATCGCCCGGATGATGGAAACCGTTCAAAAGGTGGAAGGCTTCCCGCGGCATGCTTCCACACATGCTGCCGGCGTGGTGATTTCCCAAAGAGATCTCACAGAGGATGTTCCACTGGAAAGAGGAAATGAGGGAATCCGTCTTACACAGTATCCCATGGAGGCTTTGGAGGAAATAGGCCTGTTAAAAGCGGATTTTTTGGGTCTTCGATATTTGACGGTGATTGAGCATACCATTGAGTCTGTACGAAAAACAACAGGGTGTCATATTGATTTCAGTGGTTCCACCTACGATGATCCGGCTACCTATCAAATGCTTTCCACTGGAGAAACCACTGGGGTGTTTCAGCTGGAATCTTCAGGGATGCGGAACGTGTTACGGGATTTAAAACCCAATACGTTTGAGGACTTGATCGCTGTTCTTGCCTTGTACCGACCTGGACCAATGGAGCAAATCCCTCGTTTTATCCGAGCCAAACATGGGAAGGAAGCCATACATTATCCGCATCCCAACCTGGAACCGATTTTAAAGGATACGTATGGAATCATTGTCTATCAGGAACAGATTATGCAGATTGCCGCTCAAATGGCCGGTTTCAGTCTGGGTCAGGCGGATATTTTGCGTCGCGCTGTATCCAAAAAAAAGCACGAAGTGCTAGAGGAACAACGGAAGGCATTTGTCAAAGGCTGTATGAATCAGGGATACAGTGAAGAAACAGGACATGCGGTTTATGATCTGATTGTGAGATTTGCCGACTATGGGTTTAATCGGAGCCATTCTGCCGCTTATGCGGTGCTGGCCTATCAAACAGCCTTTTTAAAGGCGAATTATCCGCTCCAATTTATGGCGGCTCTTTTGACCACTGTAATGGAAAATCACAAGAAGATGGCCGCATATATCGAAGACTGCCGGCGGAATGGGATCGTTGTGCTCCCTCCTGATATCAATGAAAGTGAGCGCAACTTTTCTGTAGGTAATGGAGTGATTCGTATGGGTTTGGCTGCTGTGAAAAATGTGGGCACCCATGCGATCACATCCATTTTGGAGGAAAGGCAAAAGCGACCTTACCGGGATCTGATTGATTTTTGTCGACGGGTGAATTTACGGACTTGCAATCGACGGGTGATTGAATCCTTGATTCAATGTGGAGCCATGGATACACTTCCTGGGCATCGTGCCTTGCGTTTGGCGATGCTGGATGAAGCCCTGGAGCAGGGTGGAGTCTACCAACAACAGCAATCAGAGGATCAGCTGAAGCTGTTTGATCCTCCTGAAAAACAGCCCACCCGCTTTTCCTATGAAGGAGTGAAGCCTTATCACCCGCAGGAGATCCTGGGGTTGGAACGTGAGCTTTTGGGTTTGTACCTGACGGGTCACCCACTGGACGATTTTCGAAAGACAATCGATGCGCACACTTCTCACACATTAAATTTATTGGAGCGTTGCCGTGAGGGAGAAAGAGTTTCTGTTGCCGGGCTGGTTCGAGATGTTAAAACGATTACAACACGGAAAGGGGAACCGATGGCTTTTGTAACATTGGAAGATTTTCACTCCCAGACAGAGGCGGTGATCTTCCCCCGAACGTTGCGTCAGTACCGGGCACTCTTACAGACAGATCAACCTGTCCGGATGTCGGGACGGGTGAATCGACATGAAAACGGGATCAAACTGTTGGCTGATACGGTGGAAGATTTGAAGCGCTTTATGGAAGCGGAGAGACAGATGATCTATATCCGCATTCCTTCCGATAAACAGGAGAAACCGATGCTGAATCAGTTAAAACGAGTGCTTGCCTCGCAAAAGGGGAAGATTCCAGTCCGTCTCTTTTATGAAGGGACACGGCAGGTGGTGGAACTTCCCGTGGAGAAATACGGTGTGAGTTTATCAGGAGAATTGAAGCAAAAGGTTCAGGCAATAATGGGCACGCACTCTTTCCATGTTCAAAACTCCACCTCCCGCACCCGTGGCAGTCGGAGAACATAGAATGATTCGAGATTGCTGATGAAGTCGACTTGCGGCTTATGTATCGGTAATCTCAAGACTTGTTTTTGAAGAAGGTGAAGCTCTTGTTTTACCGTTATGTCGTTGACCTGTTGAAGAGACGGGGGGTGACCCTGGATGATATTGCAGAGATCGCTTATGAACTTCAACGCCCCTATAACGATGAATTGCAATGGGAGACATGCCTTCAGAGCGTAGAACAGGTACTTCGCAAACGGGAAGTGCAGCATGCGATTATCACTGGAGTGGCTCTGGATGAACTGGCAGAGGAGAAGAAACTGCCTGGTCTCCTGCAAAAAATTATGGAAGTGGATGAACCGCTGTATGGGATTGATGAAATTTTGGCGCTGTCCATCACAAATGTTTACGGTACCATTGGATTGACAAGCTTTGGTTATCTGGATAAGACAAAAACAGGGATCATCCGCGATTTAAATAATAAAAACGGACAGATTCACGTTTTTCTGGACGACCTGATCGCTGGAATCGCGGCAGCGGCGTCGGCCCGAATTGCTCATGAGAACCCGAATATAGAGCGGTATCGAAGCAATATGGAATGAAAAATAAAAAGGGCCATGGAAGGTTGGCCCTGGAGAGTGGTGAAGGGTGATATCCGTTTCCGCATCTCTTTCCTCCAGCCAAAAAAGCGGAAGGAGTCCGCTTCACCCTCTCTTATTATCTATGTCAGCAATCTCAGGGCCACCGAAAGCCGGCCCTGTCGTCAGAAAAAGAGGATCACTCCCCCGAAGAAAAAGAACGGAATAAATAAAAAGGGGAAGAAAAATAAGTTGGCCTTGGTTTGATTTCTGGGTTGATGTTTTCGAATGGGGACAAAAATGATGCCATTGTTTCGTACTTTCTTTACCGTTCCGTATAGAACGGCTCCGTTACGCAGTCGGATCATTGCCGGTTTTCCAATATGCTCCTTTCCTATTTTGTGTGCGGGAATAAACCTTTTCTGCAAGCCGGATCACTCCTTTTTACTGTCAATCGGTATATTGTATGTTGTAATTGCGATTGTGCCTGTTCACCTGCCAAGTTTTTATCTTTTGATGAGCGGGGGGAGGATGCCTGTGAGAGTGGTCATTGCACCAGACAGCTTTAAAGGTTCCATGAAAAGCAGTGAAGCAGCAAAACGGATTCAACAGGGAATTCAGAGTGTGTTTCCTGATTGGACCTGTGAGCGAATCCCTGTAGCGGATGGGGGAGAGGGGACCTTGGATGCTATACTGACGGCAACGGGCGGATACAAGGTTCCGTCCACAGTTCAAGATCCTCTGGGAAGAATGATGAGGGCGGAATGGGGGTACTGTGAAGACCGAAAGTTGGCTGTTATTGAAACGGCCGCCGCTTCCGGTCTCTCTTTGTTAACGGAAAAGGAGTTAGACCCTTATCGTGCTTCCACTTTCGGTACAGGTCAGTTGGTCAAGGAAGCGTTGGATCGGGGAGCACAGGAAGTGGTGCTCGGCTTGGGAGGAAGTGCCACGGTGGATGCGGGAGTCGGCTTTTTTTCCGCTTTGGGGGTTGATTTTTACAATCGGGCTGGAATGATTAACCGTCCTGCTGGGGGTCACCTGGGAGAAATTGAGTGGATGGATGTTTCCAGGATGGACCCTCGACTGAAAACGGTTCGTATGACGATTGCCTTCGATGTGAGTAACCCTTTGTTGGGACCGGAAGGAGCGATTTCCATCTTTGGTTCTCAAAAAGGGGTGCAGGCGGAGGAGACCGCATTCTTTGAAGCAGGAATGCAGCGTTTTGCAGAACAGATCATCCATTTGACCGGGCGGGATGTTCGCTCCGATCCGGGAAGCGGAGCGGCCGGTGGCTTTGGCTTTGCTCTCCGTTCGCTTCTCGATGTTACATTTCAAAGAGGCTTTGAGCTGATTGCCGAGCTGACAGGATTGGAACGGAGAATCCGAAAGGCTGACATGGTTATAACAGGGGAGGGAAAGGTGGACCGACAATCCCTGTATGGAAAGGTTCCCATGGGGATTTCTAAAATAGCGAGGGATTATAATGTACCGGTAGTTGTTTTTGCCGGTAAAGTGGAGGAAGAACAGATGGAAGCACAGAAAGAAGGGATTTCTGTCATTCTCCCGATTGTAGATGGACCCATGTCGTTAAAGACAGCCATGGATCGGGGACCGGAACTTTTGGAAGCAGCATCCCGCCGGTTCGCATACATCTTGGTGTTAAGCAAACAGTAAATCAGTCACTTCTGTGCAATAAACAGGTAATCGGGATCTCCTCTGAAGTGCGGCACCGTTACTGTCTCCACTTTGAAATGGGACTGAAGGATATGATGAAACCCTTCTGAAGGGGAGGCACTCCAAAATGAGATAACTCCATTTGGAGCAAGGCGTTGTTTCAGTTGGTGAATCCCCTGTTTTGTATACAGTTTTTGATTTTGGTCATATACCGTCCAATCCGGTCCATTATCGATGTCAAGGCAGATCACATCATATTTTTCCTTTGTCTTGTCAATCCAGTCAATCAGATCCCCTCGAATCAAGCGGATTCGTGGGTCGTCCAACCCATGTTGGAAATTGTGACAGAAGTATTCTTTGTACCAACGGATGATCGAAGATTCAATTTCCACTACGGTTACCTGTTGCACTTGGGGATGAGTGAGTGCTTCATCCAGGGAAAAGCCGACTCCCAAACCGCCGATCAGAAGATGATGAGGGAAACGGGTTTTGCGAAGAGCGGAGCGAACAAGAGCCCGCTCTGAATCCCCATTGTATGTAGCCATGAGAAAAGATCCGTTACTGATCAATTCATAATGTCCGTTTCTGCGTTGCAGTTGCAGTTCCCCGCGGGATGTCTGGCATCGTTCAATCACTTCCGGTACATGATACAACGTGATCCCTCCAATTGAAGGCCTGGATTCTACATAAATGAATTCATTCCATATGAAGATAGAAAATCCCTTCTTTAACAGAGAAAAAAAGCAGATCCCGTTCCGATCAGAACGGGATCTGCTTTTTGCTTCAAAGTTTAATAACCTCCGTATCCGTAGGCTCCAATCAAAGCGAAAATTGTAGCGATCACCAGCAGGAAGAGCAGCAAACGTTTCAGACCAAAACCGTAACCGTAACCATAGCCACCAGACATTTGATTTCCTCCTTTCGGTTATTCCACTTGTACAATATGTCGCAAACAGGCATGTTGATATCAGCAGGTGTCCAAATGATGGTTTTTTTAAATATTTGGGCGGATGGTCAAAATAAGCCGGGCACTTCAATTATACAAAATCCGATCAAAAAACTTGGGAAAAAGGATTGACTTTTGCTTACAATCTTACTAAGATAAAACTAAATCTTATCCAGAGTGACGGAGGGATATGGCCCGATGAAGTCCGGCAACCTGCATGGATGTTGTAAGGTGCCAATTCCAGCAAAATGGAAACCATTTTGGAAGATAAGACGGTAAGGAAAATACCTTCTCGCCTTTCAATACTTTCCAAAATGGGAAAGGTTTTTTATTTAGGAGGGGGTTATCCGATGCCGGAAAAGAAAACGGGATCTGATCAAGAGTATGCCGCACTGATCCATCGAATAAAGGAAATGTTGCATGGCATGCGTTATGGGTCGCTTACATTGGTAATTCAGGATGGAAAAGTGATTCAATTGGAAAAGAGCGAAAAAGTCCGATTAAAGTGAAAACCATGCGTCCGTTGACCGGAGAAACCGGAGGCGGTCTACACCACAGAGCCATGTGGTGTAGACCGTCTTTTTGCCTAAAAAGGAGGTGACGGGATTGGATCTTACATTAAGTTATGAAACTTGGGAAAAAGCTGAAAAGCCGGTTTTTTCTATTGATAATGAAACCAAGGGGGCCTTCAATGTACTCTCCTGGGCCATGGAGCATTACGGGGATGATATCGTTTACGCTTGCAGTTTTGGAGCTGAAAGTATGCCACTGATCGATTTAATGATGCGTGTACGATCAAATGTCCGTCTGGTCTTTTTGGATACAGGTTTACATTTCAAGGAAACCCATGAAGTGATCCAAAAGGTTAAAGATCGCTATCCCGGATTGGAGATCCAGCTTATGCAACCGGAGTTAACCGTGGAAGAACAGGCTGAGCAATACGGAGAAAATTTATGGGATCGAAAGCCGGATCAATGTTGCCATTTGCGAAAAATCGTTCCATTGGAACGGGCCCTCGCCGGGGCGACTGCCTGGATCTCTGGCCTTCGCCGGAGCCAATCCCCCACTCGCCAGTTTACGCAGTTTATCAACAGAGATGAACGGTTTCACTCCATCAAAATCTGTCCTCTGATCCATTGGAGCTGGAAGGATGTGTGGAGCTATATCAAGGAGCATGACCTTCCATATAACATCCTTCACGACCGGGGATATCCCAGTATCGGATGTGCCCCCTGCACCCGACCGGTGGCGAAGGGAGAAGATATACGAGCCGGACGTTGGTTTGGTTTACAAAAGACGGAATGTGGACTGCATGGCGGCTCCCCTCAGAAAGAATAATGATGATGCTCATCTGTGTCAGTTTTTTGATTGCATCGTTTTTCGCCATGAATATCGGGGCAGGGGGAGCTGCCGCAACCATGGGAGTCGCTTACGGTGCGGGAGCGGTGCGCAGTCGGAAGGTCGCTCTTTGGATCAGTGGGGTTGGGGTTTTTCTGGGAGCGACGCTTGGTGGAGACGAAGTGGCGAAAACGATCAGTGGAGAAATTATCCCCGATTCCATGTTAACGCCCCATCTTGCTGTGATCATTCTTGCTTCGGCTTGCACCTCTCTGTTTATTGCCAATCGCCTCGGACTTCCCTTATCCACCAGTGAGGTGACAGTGGGGTCTGTGGTTGGAGCGGGGATCGCTCTTCACAACGTTTTCTGGTCCAATCTGGTCTTAATCGTAGCATTGTGGATATTGATCCCTGTAACAGCCTGTGGTTTGGCCTGGATCACGGGGAGAGTGATTGCTGTCATGAAACCTCGGTTCGAACACTTTCATTGGTGGAAAGGGAAGCGGTGGCTTCCGATTCTGTTGGTTTTAACAGGTTTTTTGGAAGCTGTTTCTGCCGGAATGAACAATGTGGCCAATGCTGTGGGTCCTTTGGTTGGGACAGGCATGATTTCCCTGTCTCAGGGAATTCTGTTTGGCGGCTTTTTTGTCGCGCTAGGTTCCATTCTCCTTGGCGGCAGAGTGTTGGAGACCAACGGGAAACGGATTACCCACCTTTCCATGGTGGAAGGATGTGCGATTTCGGGGATTGGGGCCTTTCTGGTGATTGGTGCTTCGCTCATGGGAATCCCGCTCCCTCTTACCCAGGTGACCAGTTCTGCAATTATTGGAACGGGGATGGCACGCGAAGGATTTTCCTGGAAACAGAAGCTGGTCATTGAGCAGATGTTGAAAGTGTGGTTGGTTTCCCCACTGTTTTCACTGGTGATCACCTACGGGTTGGTGAAAGGGGGAATGAAAGATTTTTATTCCATGGTCGCTGTTATCAGTGTATTTCTGGCGACATGGGGTTCAATCAGTCTGATGCAATCCGTTCAAAAAGAGAAACGGTCTCTCCATGAAGATGGAGGTGGGATTTAAATCATAAAAGGAGGTAGAAAGGATGAGCCGGAGTATCCCCCATGGCGGCCGGTTGATTAACCGTCAGAATCGCGATTTGAATATCGATGGCATCCGTTATGAAGTGGAATTGGACGCATTTGCATTAAGTGACCTGGAACTGATTGGAATCGGGGCATTTAGCCCACTTCAAGGATTTCTTGGGGAAGCGGATTATCAGTCCGTGGTTCAAACCATGCGTCTATCCAATGGGTTACCATGGCCCCTTCCTATTACATTACCGGTCTCTTCAGAAAAGGCGGATGCTCTCCCAGTGGGAGAAAAAGTCAAGCTGGTTCGAGAAGGTGTCGTTTATGGGGTGCTTGATCTTCAGGAAAAGTATACCCCGGATAAACGATGGGAAGCGAAAAAGGTTTACCGGACGACGGAGACGGCCCACCCAGGCGTTAGAAAGTTGTTTGAGCGGCCGGACGTTTATCTGGCAGGTCCAATTGAGTTGCTCAACCGTCCGGAAAAACGGTTTGTATCCTACCATCTGACACCTGTTGAAACCCGTGAGGTCTTTGCCAGAAAAGGGTGGAACACTGTTGTAGGCTTTCAGACCCGGAATCCGGTGCACCGGGCACATGAATATATCCAAAAGACGGCTTTGGAGACGGTAGATGGTCTGTTTCTCAACCCCTTGGTTGGAGAGACAAAATCCGATGATATTCCAGCTGATGTTCGAATGGAGAGCTATGAAGTTCTTCTTCAGCATTACTATCCTTCAGATCGGGTTTTCCTTGCTGTCTTTCCAGCGGCGATGCGCTATGCGGGTCCCAGAGAAGCGATTTTCCATGCTTTGGTACGAAAAAACTATGGATGCACCCATTTTATTGTCGGACGGGATCATGCCGGGGTGGGTGACTATTATGGAACCTATGATGCCCAAACCATCTTTTCCGCGTTTGCACCGGAGGAATTGGGTATTACACCGCTTTTCTTTGAACACAGCTTTTACTGTCAGAAATGCGATAACATGGCGTCCACCAAAACCTGTCCTCATAGCAAAGAGCATCATGTGGTCCTTTCCGGTACCAAGGTAAGAGAAATGCTTCGACGCGGGGAGCGACCGCCGAAAACATTTAGCCGACCGGAAGTGGCAGAGGTTTTGATCAAAGGATTAAAAAAGCAAACCGTCGTTACCCGGTGAAGGAGGAAACCGATGGAAAGCAACATTATATGGCATGATACGGCTGTTACCAAAAAGGAGCGTCGGGATCGAAACGGTCATGGAAGTGCGGTCCTCTGGTTTACAGGGCTGTCGGGATCAGGAAAGTCCACCTTGGCGAATGCTCTGGATCGTCGACTGACTCAATTGGGAATAAAAAGCTTTGTTTTGGATGGGGACAATATCCGGCATGGCTTGAACAAAGACCTTGGCTTTTCTCCGGAAGATCGCAAGGAAAACATCCGACGGATCGGGGAAGTGGCCAAACTGTTTGTGGAGAGTGGTCAGTTGGTATTGACGGCATTTATTTCCCCCTACAGAGAGGACCGGGATCAGGTACGGGCATTATTGGGTCAAGGGGAGTTTCTTGAAATCTATGTGCGTTGTTCGCTGGAGGAATGTGAACGGCGAGACCCCAAGGGGCTTTATCAAAGAGCCCGCAGAGGAGAAATACCGGAGTTTACAGGAATCCATGCACCTTATGAAGAGCCCCTCGCACCGGAGTTGGTTGTGGATTCACAGCGGTGGACAGTGGAAGAGTCTGTGGAGAGCATCCTGAAGCTTTGTGAAGAGCGTCAATTAATACAGAGAGAAGGAGGAGAAACCATTGGCCTATAAAAAACATTGGGCAGATGATGATACAATCCATCCTTTTGAAAAACAGAAGTTGGAGATGGATGGATTGGATATTTTTGACAAAATTGACCACTATGCTGAAAAAGGATTTTCATCCATTCCCAAAGAAGAGTGGGCGATGTTTAAATGGGCGGGTCTCTATTTGCAGAGGCCAAAAGAAGATGGCTACTTTATGATGCGGGTAAATGTTCCTTCGGGGATTCTCAACCAGGATCAGGTCGTTACACTGGCGGGCATTGCCCAGGATTACGGGCGGGGAATCTATGATATCACCACCCGTCAGGCTGTCCAGTTTCACTGGCTTCGGATTGAAGAAATCCCGGATATCTTTCATCGTCTGAGTCGGGTGGGTCTTTCCAGTGCCGGTGCCTGTGGAGACATTACCCGCAATATTGTGGGAAATCCTCTGGCCGGAATCGATCCGGATGAACTGTTGGATACAACCTCCATTGTGAAGGATTTATATCAATTCTTCCAACATAACTACGATTTCTCCAACCTTCCCAGAAAATACAAACTATCTGTCAGTGCCAATCTGAGAAATGCTTCCAATGCAGAGATTAATTGCGTTTCTTTTACCCCGGCGGTGAAAAAGATCGATGGGAAGGAAGTGAAAGGGTTTCATCTGAAGGTGGGTGGAGGCTTGTCATCCCGTCCCTATCTGGCGGAGACCCTGAATGTATTCATCAGACCCGAAGAGGTTAGAGAAGTAGCCGTCGCTGTCACCACCATTTTTCGGGATTATGGATATCGGAAAAAACGAACGAGAAACCGTCTGAAATTCTTAATGGCTGATTGGGGCCCCGATGCATTTTTGGAGAAGCTTGTGGAGTATACGGGACCCTTGCCGGAAAAGGGAGAGGAACCGGTCAAGGAATGGAATGCCGGATACTTCTATGGGGTGCATCAACAGAAGCAGAAAGGGCTCAATTATATCGGATTCAATGTTCCGGTTGGACGGTTGTCTGCTGATGAGGTATTGGAGCTGGCCCGGATTTCCAAGAAATATGGAAATGGAGAAATCAGAAACTGCAACTCCCAGAATTTGATCATTCCCAATATTCCTGATGAACATGTGGAACAGCTGCTCCAGGAACACATTTTTAAACGAATCACCCTTGATCCTCCGCCGTTTATTGGCTATTCCGTTTCCTGCACCGGGATTGAGTACTGTAATTTAGCCCTTGTGGAGACCAAGGAACGGATGCGAAAAATTGCTGAGTATCTGGATGAAGAAGTGAAAATCGATGTTCCTGTACGCATTCATATGGTGGGATGCCCAAACTCTTGTGGCCAACGTCAGATTGCCGATATCGGGCTTCAGGGAATCAAAATGAAGTCCAAGGAGAAAAAAGGGTTAGTGGAGGCCTTTGAGATCCATGTGGGCGGAACATTGGAAGGAGGCGGGGAGCTGAATAAGAAGTTGAAGGGTAAGATTGAAGCAGCATATCTTCCTGTCGTTCTGAAAGAATTTTTGTTTTATTTCAAGGAGAAAAAATATGCCGGTGAATCCTTTTATGATTTTGTTCACCGAACAGGGTTGGAAGAATTGCAGACCCAGCTGAATGATATTCTGGATCAGGCTCTTCCTCCTGTGGTTTCCTAAGGAGGTGGAAAGATGTATCTGTACCGTTTTGAGGTTCTTGTCAATACGAAAGCTGTCCCCGTCGTAATTGCTGCGGGAGATGACCAGCAAGCGTTTCGGTTGGTGGATGTGGAATTGGAAAAATATTTTTTAAAGATGCCGGAAGTGGACGACATCACGCTTTATGAGAAAAAGCGAATTGCAAAGGGGGGTGGTTATGTACTCCATGAACGGGAAAATCTTTAGTAACGTGGAAGAGAACGGGAGGGTTTGGAGATGGGGAAAGTTTACCTTGTGGGTGCCGGACCCGGTGATCCGGAGTTAATCACGGTGAAAGGAATGCGTTGCATTCAGGAAGCGGATCTGATTCTGTACGACCGTCTGATTCCTCGAAAACTCCTGGAAAGCGCCCGATCAGATGCCGATCTGATCTATTGTGGCAAGTTGCCCAACTACCACACGATGAAACAGGAAACCATCAATCGATTTTTGGTAAAACACGCCTTGGCTGGCAAGGTGGTCACTCGCTTAAAGGGGGGAGACCCGTTCGTTTATGGGCGGGGAGGTGAAGAGGCACAGGCGTTGGTGAAGCATGGAGTGAAATTTGAGGTGGTTCCCGGCATCACTGCTGGGATTGCCGCTCCTGCCTATGCCGGAATCCCTGTCACTCACCGGGAAAAAGCCTCCACGTTTGCCTTTGTCACCGGACATCGAAAAAAAGGGGAAGAGGAATTGAGGTGGGAACACTTGGCCCGTGGTGTGGATACGCTGGCGATTTATATGGGGGTCAAGAACCTCCCCACCATCCAAAAACAGTTACTCACTCACGGAAAGGCTCCGGATACTCCTGTTGCCCTCATACACTGGGGAACCACCGATGAACAGCAGACAGTGACAGGGACGTTGGAAGGAATGGCTGAGCTGGCCGTTCAATATCATGTGAAAAACCCCACCCTGATTCTTGTGGGAGAGGTTGTTTCGTACAGAGAGACACTTTCTTGGTTTGAAAAGAAACAGCATCAGGCGGTAATGAAAACGGTGAGCGGATCTTTTTGAACAAGACCGCTCCTACGTTTTTTTAAGATGTATGATCATTGGATTACCTGAGCCGTTTTTCCCAACGGCGATTTTCTTCATGTTTGCTCAGGGTTGGATGGAATCCTTTTCTTTCGTTTGGATGAGGAATTTGCGGCTTCATATTTCGCGGATCGCTCCCGAACAACCACTTCCATCAGACTCTGAATGGCTGTCAGCTCTTCCCTGTTCAGTGGGACACAGTCCCAATGCAAATCATTGCGAGTCAGGAAGGCTTTCAGATTTCCGTTACAATCGGGATCATCTGCTTCCCCGTCGATCCGGGAGTATTGAATGGACCCTTGCTGTTTCCGTCCCAGAAGGTAATCCGTTGTGACCTGAAAATAATCGGCCATCTGTCGCAACAGAGTGAGAGGAGGCTCCCGTTCATTTCGTTCATACATGCCAATTGCACTTTTGCTGACCCCAAACTCACGGGCTACATCATCTTGACGAAGCTTCTTTTTTAACCGAAGGTTACGGAGTCGTTTGCCCAGTGTATTCATAGCACCTCCCCCTTTTATTGTTTAATTTAACACAAATTGTGTGAATTTGCACAAAAAGTATTTAAAAAGCACAAATTGTTATTTATAATAGATTTTGAGGCACATATTGTGGCTCAAGTGGTGAAAATGGGCAAACATTTTATTACTGAGTAAGTTGGTTACTCTTCGGGAAAGAAGAAAGCTGGTAAAGTGACAGAAGCATTGGGAATCAGCATAAGTGCTTGGTATGAACAACATGGC
The DNA here is from genome assembly GCF_900182565.1 of Melghirimyces algeriensis. Taxonomy (GTDB): domain Bacteria; phylum Bacillota; class Bacilli; order Thermoactinomycetales; family DSM-45169; genus Melghirimyces; species Melghirimyces algeriensis. Next base: position 129,851 of record NZ_FXTI01000001.1, read on the forward strand.
CGACAGGTGTGAACGGGAACTGCTTCCAAACGGTTGATTTTCTCATTTTTGTTCAGGGTCGGGCGGAATCCCTTTCTTTTGCTGGGTTGATGAGTTTCCGGCCTCATACCTTGCGGATCGCTCCCGGACAACCACTTCCATCAGACTCTGAATGGCTGTCAGCTCCTCTCTTTTCAGCGGGACACAGTCCCAATGCAAATCGTTGCGAGTCAGAAAGGCTTTCAGGTTTCCATTGAATGGATCATTTGATTCCTCATCGATTTGGGGATATTGAATGGATTCTTGCTGTTCCCTTCCCAAAAGGTAATCCGTTGTAACCTGGAAATAGTCAGCCATCTGTCGCAACAGAGTGAGGGGAGGCTCCCGTTCATTCCGTTCGTACATGCCGATTGCACTTTTGCTGATTCCAAACTCACGGGCCACATCATCTTGACGAAGCTTTTTTCGCATCCGAAGGTGACGGAGCCGTTTGCCCAGTGTATTCATAGCGCGTCCTCCTTTTACCACTTAATTTAACACAAATTGTGTGAATTTGCACAAAAAAGTGTTTAAAGTGCACAAATTGTTATTTATAATGAAATTCGGGGGCACAAATTGTGGTGCAGGTGGTGAAAATGGGCAAACAATTATTACCGGACAAGCTGATTGCCCTTCGGGGCAAAAGAAAACGGAGTGAGGTGGCAAAGGCATTGGGAATCAGTGTAAGTGCGTTACAGATGTACGAAAATGGTCAGCGGATCCCCAGGGATCGTATCAAGGTAAAACTGGCTCGATATTATGGGGTTTCCATTGAATATCTTTTTTATGATGGTGAGGCGGAATGAAGGAAATGAAAACATGGGACAGCTTTTGGTTTGGAGACATTCACCCTGTCGACTTGGGAAGATGGATTCGCAAAGTGCGAAAAAAAAGGGGATACCGATTGGAGGACTTGGCAGACGGAGACTTGTCCACTGCAACCATCAGCAATATTGAGCGAGGTGTTCCCCGCGTTCGAAGTGAAAAGATTGCTTGTCTGTTGAAAAAATTGGGGCTTGATAAAAAGGAATGGTTTGAAGGGAAAACAAAAGGAAAGCGAAGCGGGATGAAGGCGGTGATTTTTGCGGCAGAAAACCTCCTGAAAGCTGGCTATCCCGCTGAAGCATTGATGGAGCTGGAGGGATATTCCGGAAACAAGGAGAATGATATCCTTAAGTTGCGATATGATTTAATCAAGGGCAACGCATTGAAACAATTGGGGAAACTGTCTGAGGCGGAAGGGTATTTTCATGCTGCTATCCGGGGCTATCATGAAACATTTCTGTCTCCTGGGGGAAACGAGGAAGCAGAGGCTTTTTGCAGCTTGGGGGAACTCTATGGAGAGAGGCAAGATTGGGGGCAAGCCCTTTTGTTTACGGAAAGTGGATTGGATTCGTATGATCCTGCAAAGGGGAATCTTCGTCTTTTTTGGACTCTCCGTCGAAACCAGGCACGTTTTCTTTGGAAGACCGGGCGGGCATGGGAGGCATTAAATGCATTGCAGAAAGAATGGAAGGATATTGAGGAGCTTCCCTACCTGGACGAGGTATTGATCTTTTATCGCCTCCGGGCCCGATTGCATCTTGTTTTAGGAGAGTTTGACCATGCTTTCCGCTTTGCATGGGATGGATTACATAAAGCGGTGGCCGAAAGTCAGATGATTCGGATCTATGAATTGGCACGCACCTTGGCGGAAGGGTGTATTCGATTGCAGAAGTGGGATCGAGCCGAGGGGTGTATCCGGTTGCTGTTTCGGCTTCAACAGGAGGAAGTGCCCCCTGACGAACAGGTGAAGGGTTGCATTTTGACAGGCAAGTATTATACATTCCACGGAGAACATGAAAAAGCTGCCACGGCTTTTGATCAGGCGGTTTGCAGTGCGCAGGAATCACAGAAACCGTTGCTTTTGGTTTTGGCCCATACTGCGTGGGGGGATTGCCTTTACTCAAAAAAGGAAGAGGAGAAGGCGATCTTTCATTATCAGGAGGCGCTGAAGTCGGTTCAGGAAATTGGAGATTTGAGATGGGAACGGAGAATATATTTGGGTTTGGCAAGTTGTTGGAAAGATAAGAATGAACAGGAGTTTTTCCGATGTATGCGACGGATCTATAAAATTGAGGAAACGCTTCAACAGGAAGTGGTTCCGGTTTCAAGGCAACCTGTTTCCGTTTTGGGAGGATAACCTGTCGGGAAAGGAAAGAGCGGTATGAGCCATGTTCCTGTCATGATCAATTTAAAAGATAAACCGGCCATTGTAATCGGTGCGGGGGATGTTGCTTTTCGAAAAGTACAGTGGCTGTTGGAAGCAGGGGCAAACGTGACGGTGATTGCTCCGGAAGGAAAGGAGGAGTTGCAGGCACTGGAGGATGAAGGGAGGATAGGATGGAAGAAGAAGTGTTTTGATCCCGACGATATTTGGGAAGCTTGGATGATTATCGCTGCGACGGATTCAGCGAAAATCAATCGAGAGGTAGCCGAGGCAGCTGGTTTCCACCAGCTGGTGAATATTGTGGATCAGTCGGATTTGGGAAATCTTTGTTTTCCGGCGAAGTTAAACCGGGGACGCTTAACTCTTGCTGTTTCCACTGGTGGTGCCAGTCCGCACCTTGCCGGTAAGATCCGGGACGAGCTGGCTGAGCAGTTTGATGAAAATTGGGAGAAGCAGTTGGAATGGTTGTATAAGAAGAGAAAGGAGATCAAGGATTTGGAGGTGAATGAAGAAAAGAGGAAGGAAGCGTTGAAGCATTTGGTGGATCAATTGTGGGACAATGTGACACGTGGCAACCCCTCCGGTTAATCGCTTGGTATAGTGGTTCAATCGATAAAGCTCGCTGTAGCGATCCCTCCTTGGGCAAGGGGGGATCAAACATTTATTTTCTGGCAGGGTGATAGGGGAAGTTCTCTTCCTCCTTAACCCTGCTTTTGGTATAATACTAGGTAATCGATCCGTGGTCTGACCACCGCCGTGATCGGATATAAAGGAGTGAAAGGATTGTCCTCTTTACGCGAAGAAGCTCTTCATTTGCACCGAGAAAAACAAGGAAAGTTGACGGTTCACTCCAAGGTAGCTGTCAACAGTTCACATGATTTAAGTTTAGCTTATTCACCAGGTGTGGCTGAACCATGTAAGGAAATTCATACCGATCCCCAGAGCGTTTTTGACTATACAATGAAGGGGAACTTGGTGGCTGTTGTATCCGATGGAACAGCGGTGCTTGGACTGGGGAATATCGGTCCTCATGCAGCAATGCCTGTGATGGAAGGAAAAGCAGTGTTGTTTAAGGCCTTTGCGGGAGTGGATGCCTTTCCGCTTTGTGTAGATTCCAATGAGATTGACAAAATTGTGGAGACCGTTAAATTGCTTTCACCTACCTTTGGTGGAGTGAACCTGGAGGATATTGCTGCTCCCAGATGTTTTATCATTGAGGAGCGATTGAAAAAAGAAGTCGATATACCTGTGTTTCATGATGATCAGCATGGAACCGCTATTGTCACCCTGGCCGGTCTCTTTAATGCATTAAAGGTTGTCGATAAAGCGTTGAATGATATCAAGGTGGTGGTCAATGGGGCCGGAGCGGCGGGAGTCGCCATTATCAAATTGTTGCTTTCTTTGGGTGTCAAAGATATTGTTATGTGTGACAGCAAAGGAATCATTTATGAAGGTCGCCGGGAAGGGATGAACAGTGTGAAGGAGAACATCGCCAGAGTGACCAATCACGAAGGGATTCGCGGGGACTTGGCAGAGGCGATGAAAGGATCTGACGTATTTATTGGTGTTTCGGTAGCCGGTGCTGTCACAAAAGAAATGGTCCGTTCCATGAACCGGGACCCGATTATCTTTGCAATGGCGAATCCCACCCCGGAGATTATGCCGGAGGATGCCTATGAAGCAGGCGCCAAAGTGGTGGGAACCGGACGATCGGATTTTCCCAATCAGGTGAATAATGTTCTTGCTTTTCCAGGCATTTTTCGTGGGTCACTGGATGTACGGGCGCGTGAAATCAATGAAGAGATGAAAGTGGCTGCTGCCCAAGCCATTGCCCGATTGATTGAAAAAGATGAGCTGTCACCGGAGTATGTGATTCCCGCACCCTTCAATCCTAAAGTGGCGCCGAAAGTGGCTGCCGAAGTAGCCCGTGAAGCAATGAACACGGGTGTCGCTCGTATTCAGGTAGATCCGGACGAAATTTATAAGCGAACATTGCAAATGACTCAATCTTAAGATCTTGTTGAATGGTCTGTTATATTCTTTCTGGGTTTTGAAGAAGAAAATTGTTGTGAGTGATAGACCAACTTTCAGTTGTATTACGGATACATTTTTCATTGTGGAACAAGGGAGGGAGGTTTCCTCCCTCTTGTAAGTTAAAAAAATCAGGAGTTTATCCAACACTGTTTGGAGCCGCCACCCCCGCAAAGCGGTACGGAGGCTGGAAGCCGTCTGACCCTAGCGGGTTTTTTCCTGTCACAGAGCTTCCTCAAGGGGTTGCGTTGCTTCTCTGCTTTGGAGTGTGCTATGATAACTCCGTCAGAACAGGTTCAAGTGATGTCTGATCGCAGTTGGTCCGTTCAGGGGCCCGTAAATGATGGTATAAATAAAAAAATGTGCACGGATGAGGTGTTACCGTGTTAAAAGATTTGTTTCGAAAACAGAAGAAATACGCGACCATTCCTTCGGAGCAGGCCAAAAAAGAGATACCCGAAGGAATTGTGAAGAAATGTCCTCAATGTGGAAACATCGACTTTGCCAAAGAGCTGGAAAAAAACCTGAAGGTTTGCAAGAACTGTGACTATCACTATCCTTTGTCCGCGCCGGAGCGGATTCAGATGGTTGTGGACGAAGAGCGTTTTTTTGAGTTTGATTCCAATCTATCTTCTGCAGATCCTTTATCTTTTCCAAACTATACGAAAAAGTTGGAAGCGGATCGGGAAAAAACGAAACTGAGTGAAGCTGTGGTTACAGGAGAGGGTACCATTGGAGGTTATCCTGCCGTGATTGGTGTCATGGACTCCCGTTTCCGTATGGCCAGCATGGGTTCAGTTGTCGGAGAGAAGATCGCCAGAGCGGCTCATCAGGCGGCCACCAAGAAGTATCCCTTTATCTTGTTTTCGGCTTCCGGTGGTGCCCGGATGCAGGAAGGGGCACTTTCCCTGATGCAGATGGCTAAGACAAGTGCCGCCTTGGAGAAGATGCATCGGGAATCCGTTTTGTTTGTTTCTGTATTGACCCATCCAACGACCGGAGGGGTTTCCGCTAGTTTTGCTTCCTTGGGTGACATTAACCTTGCTGAGCCAAAAGCACAAATTGGCTTTGCCGGCCGCCGGGTGATTGAACAGACGGTGCGTCAGAAATTACCTGAAGACTTTCAAACGGCTGAGTTTCTGCTGAAGCACGGGCAATTGGATCAAGTGGTGCACCGATCGAAAATGAGGGAAACTCTGATCCAAATTCTGGACTTACACAGCGGCGGGAGGGTTGATCGTGCCGATCAATAATGGACAACTCCCCTTTGAAAAACCTTTGGTGGAACTAAGGGAGAAAATTAACGAATTACAGAAATTCACACAGGAAAAATCGATTGATCTCAGTGATGAAATTGCCACATTGGAAGAAAGAGCGAAGCGCTTGGAGCATGAGATTTATGGAAATCTCACGACTTGGCAAAAAGTGCAGATTGCCCGTCATCCGTCTCGGCCGACAACGATGGACTATATCAGACATATCTTTACGGACTTCATGGAACTTCATGGAGACCGTCTCTATGGTGATGATCCGGCGATTGTCGGCGGGATTGCCAAGTTGGACGGCGTACCGGTGACCGTGATTGGACATGAAAGAGGAAAAGATACAAAAGACAAAGTGGCCCGGAATTTTGGCCTTCCGCATCCGGAAGGGTATCGAAAGGCGTTGCGGTTGATGCAGCAGGCAGACAAATTTGGGCGCCCAATCATTTGCTTTATTGATACCCAGGGAGCACATCCCGGTGTGGAAGCCGAAGAGCGGGGACAAAGTGAGGCGATTGCCAGAAATCTTCGGGAAATGGCTGGTTTTCAGGTTCCCATTGTCTGTGTCGTTACTGGTGAAGGTGGCAGTGGTGGAGCCTTGGCAATCAGTGTGGGGAATCGTCTCTTGATGTTGGAGCACGCTTATTATTCCGTCATTTCTCCTGAAGGAGCGGCAGCTATTTTGTGGCGTGATGCGGCGAAAGCGAAAGAAGCTGCTGAGGCCTTGAAAATCACAGCACAGGATCTGAAGCGTTTGGACATCATTGATCAGGTGATCCCAGAGCCCAAGGGAGGCGCTCATAAAGATCCGGTATTTCAGGCAAAGCAGATCAAAGAAGCTATTTGGACCGCTTTGGAGCCCCTCTTTCAGATGGACAGAGACCAGTTGGTCTATGATCGCCATGAAAAATTTGAGAAAATAGGGGTCTATCATACCGTGGATTGATAAAAACCACGGTATTCTCTTTTGTCCCGCCGGGACAAAAAAAGTCCCTTGGGGCGGTTGGGGTTGACTTTTAAAGTGAGGTGAGATCGATGGAGCGTATTGCAGTGTTGACAAGCGGGGGAGATGCTCCTGGAATGAATGCGGCAGTTCGTGCGGTTGTACGGAAAGGGCATCATTACGGTTTGGATGTAGTGGGTGTCTACCGGGGCTATACGGGATTGATTCAAGGAGATTTTAAAACAATGGATTTGGGGTCCGTTGGAGATATTATTCACCGGGGGGGAACTATTCTCTACAGTGCCCGAAGTGAAGCATTTAAAACCCCAGAGGGTCAGAATAAAGCAGTGGAGAAATTGAAAGAGCATGGGATTGATGGGTTGGTTGTGATTGGAGGAGACGGAAGTTTTCGTGGAGCTCAGGCGTTGACTGCACGTGGCTTCCCGGCAGTCGGTGTTCCCGGAACCATTGACAATGATATTCCAGGAACAGACTTTACTATTGGGTTTGATACGGCAATCAACACGGTTATTGAATGTATTGATCGAATTCGGGATACAGCAACGTCTCATGAACGAACTTATGTAGTGGAAGTGATGGGACGTGATGCCGGGGATATCGCATTATGGGCAGGTCTTGCCGAAGGAGCGGAATCGATTTTGATTCCAGAAGCCCCTTACGATCTTGATGAAATTGTAAAGCGTTTGGAAAGGGGCAGCCAACGCGGTAAAAAACACAGTATCATCATTGTAGCAGAGGGAGTCGGCAGTGGCGTTGAGATTGGACGTCAGATCAAAGACAAAGCAGGCTTTGAAACCCGTGTGACGGTTCTTGGGCATATTCAACGTGGAGGTACTCCGACAGCCTTTGATCGCGTTTTGGCAAGCCGGATGGGCTCCAAAGCCGTAGATCTTTTGTTACAGGGAGAAAGTGATCAGATGGTTGCCAGTCGGAAGAATGAGATTATAGGGGTCCGTTTTGACGAAGCTTTTACCATGAAACATCAACCGGATATGTCGATCTATGATTTAGCCAGTATTCTGGCGATATAAACAAACGGTTTGGTTTTGTATGTTTTCCGAGAAAATGGTATTTGGAGGCAATACATTTCTTAAACGTCTAGAATCGCTGGGGGAAAATGGTCTCTTAATACATTGTGCGACTCCTTGTTTGTATGATACTGGATGGTCTCTCGCCCATCTTGAATATTAGAAAGGTGGAAGATAGGGATGCGTAGAACAAAAATTGTATGTACGATCGGTCCGGCCAGTGAGAAAAAGGAGACCCTTCGGGAGTTGGTTCGGGCGGGCATGAATGTAGCACGCCTCAACTTCTCTCATGGTTCCCATGAAGAGCATTTACAACGTATTCAATGCATCCGTGAAGTGGAGCGGGAGCAGGGGACAAGAATCGCCATTTTGTTGGATACCAAGGGCCCGGAGATTCGAACAGGTGTCCTGAAACAGGATCAAGTGGAGCTCAGGACAGGGGATAAGATCATTTTAACCACTGAAGAGATTGAAGGAGATGCTTCCCGCGTATCTGTCTCTTTTAAAAAATTGCCGGAAGATGTATCTCCCGGTTCCACCATTCTGGTGGATGATGGTTTGATCAGCCTGAAAGTGGAAAAGGTCGAAGGAAGGGATATTTACTGCAACATTGAAAATGGAGGAATTCTCAAGGATCGAAAGGGAGTCAACGTGCCAGGGGTTTCCATTAAGCTTCCTGGAATCACAGAAAAGGATGCCGAGGATATCTGTTTTGGGATTGAACACCAGGTGGATTTTATTGCTGCCTCGTTTGTTCGAAAAGCGGATGATGTTCTGGAGATCCGCAAGATACTGGAAGAATATCAAGCAGATATTCATATCATCTCCAAGATTGAAAACCAGGAAGGTGTGGAGAACCTGGATGCCATCCTGAAGGTATCTGATGGATTGATGGTGGCTCGCGGGGATCTGGGAGTGGAGATTCCTGCGGAAGAGGTTCCTATTTTACAAAAAGAAATGATTAAAAAATGTAATCACAGGGGTAAACCCGTGATTACTGCCACTCAAATGCTGGATTCCATGCAACGCTTTCCCCGTCCCACTCGCGCAGAAGCGAATGATGTGGCCAATGCGATCTTTGATGGAACGGACGCTATTATGCTTTCTGGGGAGACCGCCAGCGGGAAATATCCTGTTGAAGCAGTGGAGACAATGGACCGGATCGCATCCACGGCAGAGGACTCGCTTCAGTATGCGGATCTCTTGCATGAACGCATTCGAGCACTGGATGTCAGTATCCCGGATTCTATCAGTCAGGCAGTGGTTCATACTGCAGGGCTGCTGAACTCGTCGGCAATTCTTACCTCGACGGAAAGTGGACGTACGGCCCGAATGGTTTCAAAGTACCGACCGCAAGCTCCCATTGTAGCTGTTACGCCCCATGACAGAGTAATGCGACAGTTGGCATTGGTATGGGGTGTTTGTCCAGTGAAAGGGGGAAAAGTGGAAACAACGGATGAAATGTTAAATACAGCCATAGAGTCGGCTATTCATTCGGAAATCGTCCGTCATGGAGATTTAGTGGTCATTACAGCCGGAGTTCCCGTTGGCCAATCCGGTACGACCAATCTGATGAAAGTTCATGTGATCGGAGATGTTTTGGCCAAAGGACAAGGAGTTGGAAAAGATGTCCTGACAGGAGAAGTGGTTGTCGGTACCACAGCGTCAGAAATCCGTTCCAAAATGAAGGATGGGGCGATCCTTGTTACCCAGTCGACGGATAAGGATATGATCGATTCTTTCAAAAAAGCATCCGCCGTCATTGTGGCGGAAGGAGGATTGACTTCCCATGCTGCAGTGGTGGGTCTCAGTCTGGGAATTCCCGTGGTTGTAGGTGTGAATGACGCTATGGATCTATTCAAGGATGGAATGGAAGTAACGGTGGATGCGGAACAGGGACATATTTATTCTGGACGAGCCAATGTGTTATAAACGCAAAAAAAGCGTTGGGATCAAGTGCCCCAACGCTTTTTTTGCGTGGAAGACTGGGTTAAAAGGCGGTTTCAGATTGTACGAACACGGGGATAAATCCACCAACGAAGTTTTTTGCGCCGTTTCTTGCGTCGACGCAGATTCATTTTAATCCCCCCCTTTCTGAATATCGATTTCCGATTGTAGGTTGTATACGTTTATTGTATTTAGAACGAGCTTTCTCTGTGTATAATCATTGTATATCGAACAACCAGATTTGGCTATTCACATTATGTGAGATTAAATCCGGAAATATGTAAATCACATGAATGAAAGCTTGTATCCTCCGGTTTTTTCAGCTTCCCGTGTTATAATAAGAGATCGGAGGTGTATGGATTTACCATGGAGGAAATAAATAAACATGAAACGCTTCTTCGCGTCCGGTATCAAGAAACAGATCAGATGGGTGTTGTCCATCACAGTAACTATGCGGTTTGGTTTGAAGCGGGTCGAACGGCTATGATCCGCGATATCGGCATTTCATACAGTGAATTGGAGCAAAACGGGATTTTACTGCCTGTTGTGGATCTTCATTGTCGGTTTATTTCACCAGCGCGGTATGAAGAGGAGATCCGGGTTCTTACCGGAATCCAGGAAATCCATGGTCCCAAAATTTCCTTTTGTTACGAGGTTTGTCGGGATGATCAATTGCTTGTTCGAGGAGAAACCATCCATTTATGGACGAATCGGGAAATGAAACGGTTGAATCTGGAAAAAAAAGAACCGGAGCTGTTTCAAAAATTGCTCCAATACACACTTTCCGCTAAAACGGAGGAATGAATCCGTGTTTCGAATATTGGTTTTGATTTTGATTGTCGTTCCCGCGTTGGAAATTTGGGGATTGGTCAAAGTAGGCGAAGCCATTGGAGCGTGGCCTACCGCGTTGGCAGTCATTGCCACTGGTGTGGCAGGAGGATATTTGGCCCGCTGGCAGGGGCTTCAGACGATCCGTCTGGCGCAGGTACAAATGTCTAACCGGGAACTTCCTGGAGAAGCGGTTTTGGACGGTATTTGCATCCTTTCAGGAGGATTATTGTTGCTAACCCCTGGTTTTTTTACTGATACGATCGGTTTTTTGTTATTGTTTCCCTATACTCGCGGCATGATCAAAATTCTGTTGAAAGGATTGCTTCTTCGGATGGTTGATGGACGCATCCGTTGGTGGTTTGTACGTCGATGAAAAGCGAAGATACTGTTCAAGGACACCATATAGCAGGTGTCTTTTTTATGAACGTTCTTTGACAGATCCATTGATGATAAAGCTCCACAGGTCAACAAAGACACCTGCGCGATGAAGAGCCATCAGGATGATCCCTGCGACCGGTCCAAGAATAAGACCAAACACTCCAATCAATTTCAGCCCTACAAACAAGGCAACCAAGGTAAATAGTGGGTCCAGTCCAATATTGGTGGCAACCAGTTTCGGTTCAATAAATTGACGAACCGTGACAATCACTACATAAAGTATGGCAATTCCCAAGCCGAATGGGATATTGCCGGAAAGGAACAGATATCCCGACCATGGTACCATAACCACTCCGACGCCCAGATAAGGGAGTAAGTCCACTCCTCCAATAATCAAAGCGAGTGTCAAAGCGTACTCTACGCCGGCTATCGTCAGACCGATCCATACAATCATTCCTGTAATGAAAACTAGGGTGAGTTGTGCACGGATAAAGCCGAACAGTGCCTTTCGCAGATCCTGAATCACCAGCATATAGGTTTTATGGATACGATCTGGAATGATTGGGAGTGTTTTACGTTTTAAACGGGGCCAGTCCATTCCTATGAAAAATGAGGCAAGAATAATAAAGATCAGGACTGTAGCATAGTAAGGAAGATTCCCCAAAAACACACCGATACCTGTAAGAATATTGGTGATGATCTGTGTTCCTCTGTTGGTAATGACCCCCAGATTGTCCCGAATACTGGTGATAATTTCCGAGCTTTGTTCAGGATTTTTTTGCATATATTCCTGAATGGTGTGAATCATTCGGGTGAGCTCATTGTTTTCATGCACAAACGTATTTAACAGATATTGATTCAGTTGGTTCAAAAAGTTGGGAAGGAGCTCGGCCAGCTCTGTCAGTTCAATCACCATTCGGGACACTAAAAATATAATCAGGCTGAGCAATGTTCCAACGAGGACAATCAAGGTGAGGGAGACACCTGCCCAGCGGGGAAAGCGAGCCCGCAGTTCCAACCAGCGAACGAGAGGTTCTGCCATCATGGCAATGATCCAGCCAATCAAAAACGGATAAATCAAGGGAAAGGTGAGTGTGATAAGAAAGTAGGTGACCACAATCAGTACAGTTACCAGTGTGGCTCGGAGTGAGATGCCGATTACGGCTTCGCGGTTCAAAACGATAAAGCCTCCTTTAGATATCTCTGACATCCTGTTGTGAGGATTTTTCCCCTTGAGGATGGTCGATAAAAGGAATTATACCGGAAGTTGCCTCCTGTTGCGCTGAATAATTTGACACTCTCTCATACCATTTTACAGGAAATGGGTATCAAAACCCAATCTTTTGATAAAGAAACAACTCTTGAAGGAAACCAAGTCTTTATAGGAATGGATCGTGATGATAACAATTATTTTTTATGGTAAACTGTAAGAGGAATTCGGGGCACCAAAGGCAGATTTTTTCTTTTTTTCATTATGGAGTTCGGTTGAAGAACCAATCAATGACGGTTCTATTTCTTATTTTTAGCGGGCATCTGAAAACATATGGATTTCAAGATGGCTTTGTTTTAATGGGAATATACTTTACGGGATGAATGTTTCATTCCTTTCGGTGAAGACTGGCCTTCGGGAGTGCCCGAGCACCATTGTAGAAAAGGAGTGATTACCATGTCGGTTGCGAAGGGATTAGAGGGTGTCGTAGCTCTTACTTCCCAGATCAGCTCTATTGTGGATGGAGTTTTAACCTATCGGGGAATTAACATTGATGAGCTTGCCGAGAAGGCCAGCTTTGAAGAAGTGATGTTTCTTCTGTGGAACGGCAGGCTCCCCAAGCAAGATGAGATGGACCAACTAAAAGAACAGTTGGGCTCTCAAGCGCAGTTGCCAGAGGGAATTTTAAAGCACCTGAAGGATTATCCGAGAGACATTCACCCCATGGCAGCCTTGAGAACCGCTGTATCGTCCCTGGCAATGTTTGATCCTGAAGCGGATGATAACAGTCAGGAAGTTAACAGGCGAAAGGCGATTAGCCTGGTTGCCAAGGTACCGACAATCGTTGCCGCCTTGTATCGTCTCAACAAGGGTATGGACCCGGTTGAACCGAAGTCGGATTATGGTTATGCAAAGAACTTCGTTTACATGTTGCATGGAAAAGAGCCGGAGGAGACAGAGGTTACAGCAATTGACAAGGCACTCATTCTGCATGCGGACCACGAACTGAATGCATCCACTTTTGCAGCCCGTGTAAGCACAGCCACATTGACAGATATGTACTCTGCGATTACTGCGGCGATTGGAACCCTAAAGGGACCCTTGCATGGGGGAGCGAATGAACGGGTTATGCTCATGTTGGAAGAGATTGGATCTCTGGATCGTGTAGAAGAAGTGATTAAACAGAAATTGGAAAACAAAGAAAAAATCATGGGATTTGGTCATCGCGTTTACAAAGATGGCGATCCCAGAGCGAAACACCTGCGCGAAATGTCCCGTCAACTGGCTGAATTGAACGGGGATCAAAAGTGGTATCAGATGTCTGTAAAAATTAATGAGTTGGTTGAGGAAACGAAGGGTCTGAAGCCTAACGTGGACTTTTACTCGGCCTCCACCTATCATTATCTTGGAATCCCCCGGAATCTGTTCACGCCCATCTTTGCCATCAGCCGTATGTCAGGATGGACTGCCCATGTGCTTGAACAGTATTCGGATAACCGGTTGATCCGTCCTCGTGCGGAGTATACGGGACCGGTCAATCAATCCTATATCCCAGTTGAAAACAGATAAAAAGACGGGTTAAAGCCTGTTGGGCCTCCGTTAAAGAGGAAAAGGAGTGTTGTTATGCCACGGTATGAAGCACCTCAAGCCGGAGAAAAGATCACATTTAAAAACGGGGAGCTGCAAGTTCCCGATCATCCCATTATTCCATTTATTGAAGGAGACGGAATTGGACCGGATATTTGGTCAGCTGCCCGGCGCGTCTTGGATTCTGCAGTGGATAAAGCGTATGGTTCCAAACGGAAGATTGAATGGTTTGAGATTTACGCCGGAGAAAAGGCAAACAATCAAATGGGCGAATGGTTGCCCGCTGAGACATTAAAAGCCATTGAGGAATACTTTGTAGCCATTAAAGGACCGTTGACCACACCGGTAGGTGGGGGAATTCGTTCGTTGAACGTGGCTCTTCGTCAGGAGTTGGATCTGTTTGTCTGTCTGCGTCCGGTTCGTTATTTCAATGGTGTTCCTTCCCCTGTGAAACGGCCGGAACAGGTGGATATGGTGATTTTCAGGGAAAACTCAGAAGATATTTATGCCGGGATTGAATGGCAGGCTGAATCCGAAGAAGTTAAAAAAGTGATTCGCTTCCTGCAAGACGAAATGGGCGTGAAGAAAATTCGGTTCCCGGAGACTTCCGGAATTGGCATTAAGCCAGTTTCCCGTGAAGGAACCGAACGCCTGGTACGTTCTGCAATTCAATATGCCCTAGATCATGGTCGTAAGAGTGTCACACTGGTTCATAAAGGAAACATCATGAAGTTTACGGAAGGATCGTTCAAGAATTGGGGCTATGAGCTAGCCGAGCGGGAATTCAGTGATCAGGTGTTTACCTGGCGCCAGTATGATGAGATAAAAGCCGAACATGGACTGGAAGCGGCAAACCGGGCACAGGGTGATGCGGAAGCAGCCGGTAAACTGATTGTAAAGGATTCAATCGCAGATGCTTTCTTGCAACAGATTTTGACACGCCCGGCAGAGTATGATGTCATTGCCACATTAAATCTGAATGGGGACTATGTCTCCGATGCTCTCGCGGCACAAGTCGGTGGAATTGGAATCGCACCCGGTGCCAATATTAACTTTGAAACGGGACATGCCATTTTTGAAGCCACGCATGGAACGGCTCCGAAGTATGCCGGAATGGACAAAGTGAACCCCGGTTCCGTTATTCTCTCCGGAGTGTTGATGTTGGAGCATCTCGGCTGGCAGGAAGCTGCGGATCGCATTTACCGTGCCATGGACAAAACGATTGCTCAAAAAACCGTAACGTATGATTTTGCTCGCTTGATGGAGGGAGCGACCGAGCTGAAATGTTCGGAGTTTGCTTCCAAATTGATTGAAAACTTGTAATGTGCAAGTGTGAGCTATTTTCACTGTATACTTAAGAGGAAGCGATGAAGAGTTGCGGACTGCCGTTTTTCAATTCAGGCATTCCGCAGTTTAAGCTGTGGAATCCTTACCATGTTCTTTGAACGGAGGTAGAATCATGTCTATCCAAAGAAGGAAAATTTCCATTATCGGAAGCGGATTTACAGGGGCAACAGCGGCTCTCATGCTGGCTCAGAAGGAATTGGGAGACATTGTTCTGGTAGATATCCCCCAAGCTGAAGGCCCAACCAAAGGGAAAGCCTTGGATATGATGGAGTCCACCCCTGTACAAGGGGTTGATGCCCGGATTACAGGTACTGTCGACTATCAGGATACCAAAGATTCCGATCTTGTACTGATCACTGCGGGTGTGGCCCGGAAACCGGGAATGAGTCGGGATGATCTGATCAGCATTAATGCCAAGGTCATGCGCTCTGTGACAGAGCAGGTTGTGAAATATTCCCCTGATTGTACCATTATTGTATTGACCAATCCGGTAGACGCCATGACCTATGAGGTTTATCGTACTTCCGGCTTTCCAAAACACCGGGTGATTGGACAATCCGGGGTGTTGGATACGGCCCGTTTCCGTACGTTTATCGCAGAAGAGTTAAATGTTTCCGTGGAAGATGTTACAGGGTTTGTTCTGGGTGGACATGGAGATGACATGGTTCCCTTGGTACGATACTCCTATGTTGGAGGTATCCCACTGGAAAAATGGATATCCAAGGATCGATTGGATGCGATTGTGGAGCGGACCCGCAAGGGTGGTGGAGAGATCGTCAATCTCCTTGGAAACGGCAGCGCTTACTATGCTCCAGCCGCTTCTCTCGTTGAAATGTCGGAGGCCATTTTGAAAGATAAGCGGCGGATTCTTCCCGCTATTGCTTACTTAGAGGGAGAATACGGTTATCGCGATATGTATCTGGGGGTTCCGGTGATCCTCGGTGGAAATGGTTTGGAAAAAGTGATTGAGTTGGAATTGACGGATGAAGAGAAGAAACAATTGGACCAATCGGCGCAATCTGTACAAAATGTAATGAAGTTGCTTGATTAAATACGAAACCCGGGGCACGCCCGGGTTTTTCTACAGGGTTACAAGTAAATATTAACCATTTATACAATCAAATGTAAATTCAATATTAAAAAGGATTGCATTCTTTAAAAGAGAGCGGGTTGCCGTCAGCGGACAAAAGGGAGAAACCACCTCTTGGACGTTGATTTTTTGTATGGCAGAAATAAACGGTATTTCAATGAAGGAAAAATTTGTGTACGATGAACTTGTCATAGAAATACCCTGATAAAGCGTTTCTCAGAAAAAGGTTCAAGCAGTGCCGGCTTTCCCTGCAATGGTATTGCACATGAAAAACTTGTAGAAGTGGAGGTTCGAAGATGGATAAGACAGTGATGGTTGTGGATGATGAACCTTCAATTGTCAAGCTGGTGAAATACAACTTGGAAAAAGAAGGATACCAAGTGGAAGTGGCTACCGATGGAGAAAAGGCGTTGGAAAAGATAAAAGATATCGCTCCTGACCTGGTGGTGCTTGATCTGATGTTACCCAAAGTGGACGGATTGGAGGTTTGTAAACAACTTCGGAAAGAAAGCCGTCACATTCCAATTCTGATGCTTACTGCCAAAACCGAGGAATTTGACAAAGTGCTTGGTTTGGAATTGGGGGCGGATGATTATATGACGAAGCCGTTCAGCCCCAGAGAGTTGGTAGCCCGCGTGAAAGCTATTTTTCGCCGAATGGAAGCTGTCCGTGAGGTGGAAAGCCCGTTTAAGGAAAAGGGATTCAGGATCGGTGATTTACAAATTGATGCAGACGGATACGAAGTGTTACGGAAAGATGAGCCGGTTGATCTGACTCCCAAAGAGTTTGAACTGTTGATCTATCTGGCGAATCATCGAGGAAAAGTACTCTCACGGGATCAGTTGCTAAATGCGGTGTGGGATTATGATTATATCGGCGATACGCGAATTGTGGACGTTCATGTTAGCCATCTGAGAGAAAAGGTCGAAGAAGATTCTCGGAATCCTGTTTATATTAAAACCGTTCGTGGAATCGGGTATAAGTTTGAAGGACCGAAAGAATGATGCAGTCACTTCATCATCGATTAACCATGATGTTTTTGATGGTGATTGCCATTTCCGTTTTGGGGACAGGCATTTTTGTGGCATTGTTGGTAAAAGCCTCTTATCTGGATTCTTTGACCGATCGTCTGGGAAAAGAAGGACAACTCCTTGTCAATACGTTGAATTGGGAGGAAGCGCTGGAGCAGCCGGCGCTTTTTCAACAACATGCAGACAAGTTCAGTCGTTCTCTGGGTGTCCGAGTCACATTGATTAACAATGACGGAAAGGTGCTGGGAGACTCCTCTGAATCTCCGGTTGTGATGGACAATTTAAGACATCACAAAGAAGTTAATCGCGTTCTTGAATCGCGGATGAAAGGGAGCTATCACAGTGTTACCCAGGACGACAAGCTCTATGTTTTTACACCGGCGATCAAAAAAGAAGGAGAAACCTCAGAAGTTTTGGGGGCTGTCAGACTGACCATGGAGTTGAAAACGATAAACGGGAGTCTCAGCCAGGTTTGGCTGTCTCTCGTGGGTGGTCTGCTCATTTCTTTTATCCTTGCCTCTTTGATCGGTTCCAGAGTCGCCCGTAATATTACACGTCCGATTGAAGAAATGACGCAGGCAGCGGTCGATATTGCACGAAACAAGTTTCATCGCAGAGTTCCCGTCCAACAACGGGATGAAATCGGTCGGTTGGCTTCGGCAATTAATCGTATGGCTGCCGGTCTGCGATATCAGCTGGAGACGATCCGAAAGAGTGAGCGTCGTTTGACCAGTGTCATTGAAACCATGGAAAGCGGTTTATTAATGGTGGATTCCAATCGCAAAATTACATTGGCCAACCAAGCCATTCACCGTTTTTTCAATGTGAAATCACCCCAGCTGCTGAACAAACCCCTTCCGGAGCGGGCGGTTTTTCACGATTTACATCTGATGATTCGTAAATGCCTGCATACAGGTGAGCGAATGCAGGGTGAGATTCATCTCTATTTTCCTGAAGAAAGGGTGCTGGAAGCGAATTTGACACCTATTTACGGAGAAAGAGAGGGAATGGGAGTGGTTGCCGTGTTGCATGATATTACGGCGATCCGAAAGCTGGAAAGGATGCGCACGGAATTTGTGGCCAATGTTTCCCACGAACTGAAGACCCCGGTCACTTCTCTGCGAGGATTTGCAGAAACACTGTTGGACGGAGCAGTGGAGGACCCACAGATGCAACGTGAGTTTCTGGAAATCATTCAAGCGGAAAGTTTGCGTTTGGAAAGGTTGATTGGTGATCTGCTGGACCTTTCCAAGATTGAGTCTCGCGAAATGAGTCTCAATCTTGAGGAAATCGATGTGACAAAACTGATTCGAACCATTGTGAAAACAACGGAAAAACAGATGAAAAAGCGGGGGTTAAATTTCCAGGTAGATGTGAAAGAAGACTTTACTGTTCATGTGGACCGGGATCGTTTCTCACAGATTTTGATCAATCTGTTGTCCAATTCAATGGCCTATACACCGACTGGAGGCAGTGTCAACCTGTCTGCCGGGAAGGAGGAAAAAAGATGGTGGATACGAGTGTCTGATACAGGGATCGGAATCCCGGAAGAAGATTTGCCCAGGATTTTTGAACGGTTTTACCGTGTCGATAAAGCTCGCTCCCGCGAATCTGGTGGAACCGGGTTGGGACTTGCCATTGTGAAACATCTGGTAGAGGCTCATGAAGGTAAAATCCATGTGGAAAGCCGTGTGGGGAAAGGTACAGCCATTACTCTCTCTTTTCCCCTCTAGGCTTTTTTCTTTTGTTACAGGTGGTTTACTCGGTTCTTTACACAACCTTAACAATTCGTTTATTTGAGGATAAAACTTAAGATTTATAGTGGACAGTGTTCGAGGGCATGATTAACCTCATTATATTTCTCTAGGGGGATGCGACTTTATGCTTAAGAAAAGTCTGCAAGTAGCAGGAGCTTTGGTACTTTCACTTTCAATGGTCGTCGGATGCGCCTCCAACGACCCGAATGCAGGTGGAGAAAACGGAGGAGACGGTCTATCCGGAACGATAAAAATTGACGGATCAAGCACGGTATATCCAGTCTCCCAAGCAGTCGCTGAAGAATTTATGAAAAAGAACCCTGGGGTAGAAGTAACCGTTTCAAAATCAGGAACGGGTGGCGGTTTTGAAAAGTGGACAAAAAAAGAAACAGACCTTTCCGATGCTTCCCGTACGATTAAAGATGAAGAAAAGAAAGCTGCTGAAGAAGCGGGTCTGGAGCCGATTGAAGTCCCGGTAGCTTTTGACGGGATCACCGTTGTGGTGAATAAAGAGAATGATTTTGTAGATCAGTTGACAGTAGAACAGCTGAAAAAGATCTGGGAACCGGATAGCAAAGTGAAAACATGGAAAGATGTGAATTCCGAATGGCCCGATGAACCGATCAAGCTGTATGGCCCAGGAACAGCTTCCGGTACCTTTGACTACTTCACTGAGGAAATTGTCGGCGAAGGAGGAAAGAGTCGAACGGACTATACGCAATCCGAAGACGACAATACCTTGGTGCAAGGGGTAGCAGGTGATAAAAACGCTTTGGGTTACTTCGGTTATGCCTATTATGTTGAAAACAAAGATAAGCTGAAAGCTGTAAAGGTGGATGCTGGAAAAGGTGCGGTTGAGCCTACCGATGAAACGATTCAAAACGGAGAATATGCTCCCCTTTCCCGTCCGATCTTCATTTATGCAAGCAAGCAGGCGATGGAGAAAGAACACATCAAGCAATTTATGGAGTTCTATTTGACAGAAGGAAAAGAGCTGGTTTCGGATGTGGGTTATATTAAGATGAGTGACGAGAAATATGGAGAAGGCCTCAAAAAGCTTGGAATTGAGTAACCACCCCTCCTCCGGATATCTTTATAATCTGTGTGGCCGTCCAAAGGGACTGTGCCACACTTTCCCTTGTTTTAGAAAGGAGTGTAAATGTGTTGAAAACCGTTGAGTCGACCGGGGTCAGTCGCTTTAAAAAGAAACGGACATGGCGCACCTCCTGGGAAGGAATCATACCTAAACTTCTTCTTCTCTGTGCCTTAGTGTCCATTCTGACCACTGTGGGTATTGTTTTAACATTGGTGATCGAAACAGCCTCTTTTTTTCAGGATGTGCCCTTTATTGAATTTATTACGGGTACAGATTGGACCGCTTTGTTTAGTGAATCACAGCAGGAGTTTGGGATTTTACCATTGATCAGCGGCACGTTATTGGTAACGATGGGAGCGGCAGTGGTGGCGATTCCGCTGGGGCTGTTCTCCGCTATCTATCTGAGTGAGTATGCTCCGGATCGACTTCGTCGAACATTAAAGCCGATCTTGGAGATATTGGCTGGGATTCCGACCGTGGTATATGGTTTTTTTGCATTTACATTTGTCACACCGGTGTTAAGGACATTTATCCCGGAGATGGGTGTCTTTAATGCCCTTAGTGCCAGTGTGGTAGTCGGTATTATGATTATTCCCATGATTGCATCCTTGAGTGAAGATGCCATGAGCTCTGTTCCACGGGGAATTCGGGAAGCGGCGTATGCAATGGGTTCCACGCGATTGGAAGTTTCGCTCAAAGTGGTGGTACCGGCGGCCCTTTCAGGAATTATTGCCTCTTTTGTCTTGGGAATTTCCCGCGCCATCGGAGAAACGATGATTGTAACCATTGCTGCCGGTGCGACACCAAAACTCACCCTTGATCCTACGGAAAGTATTCAAACCATGACCGCTTATATGGTTCAAGCTGCGATGGGGGATATCAGCTATGGAGGGACCGTTTACAAGTCAATCTACGCTGTGGGAATGACATTGTTTGTCTTTACCTTGATCATGAACCTCCTGGCTCAGTATATTTCCCGGCGGTTTAAGGAGGAATATTGATGAGTGCGGAAGAAGCAATGATCCAACAGAAAGGACAGTCGAATGTGGATTCCACCGATACTGAACAAAAGGGGGCGGACAGGGTTCAGTTTCGTCGCATGTTAAACCATGTCGCCCATGGATTGTTTTTATTGTCTACTCTGGTTGGAGTGGTTGTATTAGGGGTATTATTGTATGATATTATCCAAACTGGATGGAAATGGGTTGACGCTGATTTTCTGAACAACTTCGCTTCCCGTTTTCCGGAGAAGTCAGGGGTAAAAGCTCCGCTCTGGGGGTCGTTGTGGTTGATTGGAGTGACAGCTCCGCTCACCTTTATCTTTGGAGTGGGGACAGCCATTTATCTGGAAGAATATGCGAAAAAGAACTGGTTCAGTCGTTTGATCCAACTAAATATCAGCAATCTGGCGGGTGTTCCCTCCATTGTCTTCGGGATTCTGGGGCTGACCATTTTTGCCCGTGGATGGGGGCTGGGCCAATCGGTACTGACCGGTGCTTTGACCATGACATTATTAATTCTTCCTATTGTGATTGTCGCGGCGCGGGAAGCGATTGACAGCGTTCCCTCTTCTCTGCGTCAGGCTTCCTATGCCATGGGAGCGACAAGATGGCAGACCATATACAAGGTTGTGTTGCCCTATTCCATGCCAGGGATCTTAACCGGTACCATTCTTGCGCTATCCAGAGCCATTGGAGAAACCGCACCGTTAATCATGGTCGGGGCAGTCACCTTTGTCTATTTCACCCCTGGAAACATCTTTGATGCCTTTACGGTTCTCCCGATTCAGATCTATAGTTGGACGGGGTTACCCAAGGAAGAATTTCAGGAGATCGCTGCTGGTGGAATCATTATTCTTTTAGCGATCTTGCTGACGATGAATGCGCTGGCGATATTCCTTCGGAATAAATATCAACAACGAAACGGTTGAGGGGGATGAGTGATGGCAGAACAGACAGTACTGACAAAACCGGCGATTCAGGTTGAAAACCTGGATCTGTATTATGGACAAAAACAAGCTCTATACGATGTTTCAATGGATGTGGAAGTAAACACTGTAACGGCTTTGATCGGTCCTTCCGGTTGCGGGAAGTCAACCTTTCTCCGAACGCTGAACCGCATGAACGACTTGATTCCTGGGGTTCAAATCAAGGGGACCATCCGCTTGCACGGAGAAAGCATCTATGATCGAAACATTGATGTGGAAATGCTGAGAAAACAGGTGGGAATGGTCTTCCAGGCTCCCAACCCTTTTCCGAAGAGCATTTATGACAATATCGCCTATGGACCTCGGATTCACGGGATTCGAAACAAGAAAACACTGGATGAGATTGTGGAAAAAAGCTTGCGTCAGGCCGCTTTGTGGGACGAAGTAAAGGATCGACTGAGAGACCGGGCGACAGGTCTTTCCGGAGGGCAGCAACAACGCCTTTGCATTGCACGAGCCCTGGCGGTGGAACCGGAGATTGTTCTGATGGATGAACCCACCTCTGCCCTCGACCCGATTTCTACTTCAAAAATTGAGGAATTGCTTCAGGAATTGAAGAATAAATACACCATTGTCATTGTCACACACAATATGCAACAGGCAGCTCGTGTTTCTGATAAAACCGCCTTTTTTCTAAACGGTGAATTGATTGAGTATAATGATACGGCCACTCTGTTTTCCAATCCGGCCAATAAAAAGACGGAAGACTATATTACCGGCCGGTTTGGATAGGGAAAGGAGTCTCACTTTTAATGCGACAATTTGATACATCCTTGCAGGAAGTGAAGCAACTCCTGTTGGATATGGGTGAAAAATTGGAAGTTGCCATTGATAAAGCGGTTAAATCCTTGGAGCGATTGGATGCAGATATGGCGCGTGATGTCCTGAACAATGACTCCACGATTGACTCCATGGAAGACCAACTGGATGAAAAAGTCTCCGCTTTGATTGCGACACAACAACCTGTAGCCAAGGATTTGCGCAAACTGATCGCTGCTCTCAAAATCGGGTCTGATATGGAACGAATGGCAGATCTGGCTTGCAATATCGCCCAAGTGACCATTCATTTGGTGGAAAACAATTTAAAGCTGTTTAAAGATCTGGAAGACATTCCGAAAATGGCTCGTATTACTCAAAAAATGGTTCATGATGGGATCAACAGCTATATTGACGGGAATATCGATTTATCCAAAGATCTGGCGGAGACAGATGACAAAGTGGATCAGATGTATGAAGCGATTGTCAAGGAATTACTGGAATATATGATTCATCAACAGCAGTTCATTGAAGTGGCGCTTCGTCTCTCATTTGTCGCCCGTTACCTGGAACGGATTGCCGATCACGCCACCAATATTGCGGAAAGTATCGTTTACATTGAGACAGGGAAAACGGTTGATTTAAATTGAAAAAAGAGGCAACTGGCTTTTTGTCAGTTGCCTCTTTTTTTATCCGTTTCGACGTAATGGCTCATTTTTTCGGTTTTGGAGTGGGAGTGGGTATCCCCTGGTCCCCGTATTGCTCTTCAATATACTCGCGGATCTCGATCAAAGACTTTCCGTCATTTTTCATGGCCACCGCGTCACGCGCGATATTGATGCATATGCCTCAAGTGGCTCCCATCCGGTCCCAAGCGACATTCCCGTCCTCTCCCTTGTCCTTGATAAAACAATGGGCGTTATGTTTGTGTCCTGAAGAGCCACACCCGCAATAGCATGGCATATGTTTTAACACATCGGAGTGGGCATAGGCCAATCGGTAAGCCTCCTGGGCCTGGGGAGGGGCCTGCAAGGCAAAGTCCGGTAGTTGCACCGGGATGTTTTCCGCCTCTTTGGATAATGCCGCCAACCTGTTCTCTGTTGGACCGTTTTCCTGGGTTTCAGAGGAACATCCCATCAGTCCGAGAAGCAAGGCCAGTCCAAAAAGAAGCAATGCCCTTTTTTCCATGTGATCACCCCCTGTCGTTTTATTCTGTTGTTGGAACATCATGAAAGTCAAGTTTGGGAGACGAACGTTTGATCGTGAATCAAGCAAATTCACCGGATTTTTAAAATTGAGGCAAAAGCGAAGCCCCCTTTGCCATTAGCGAAAATTTTGCTCAAGCCTTCCAGTCGAATCATGGGTGTGCCTCCTTTATAGGGGTGAACCGAATCATTCCAACATCAATAGATGAAGGGGATTAACTTGTGCGTTCTCTGGGCGTATTCTTCAAATTGTTTTCCGTATCGTTTGCTCAAATAGCGGTCCAATACAGGGATATGAAAGAATATAAAACTGAGCAACATGATGAAGGGAATGAGAAAAGCCCAAGGATTGTGGGTGAGAAGAGCAAAGCCGATTGCCCAGACGACATCACCGAAGTAATTGATGTGCATGCTGTATCGAAAAAGACCCTTTGTGAACAATTGTCCTTTGCTATCTGGCTTTTTCTTGAATTGATGCCGTTGCCATTCCGAACCGGTATTTAGATAAGATCCGAATAAAAATAGACCCAATCCGATCCAATCCCATACACTGATCGCGGCCGATTGAAGTCCCCCGAGAATCGCAAACGTCAGATGAATGATCCACAGCCAGATCCCCACTTGAAGGGTTTCATTCCAGCCAAAACGTCTCTTGATAAAGACAAAGCCTGTAATATTCATTCGGATAAATAAGACGATGGAGCAGAAAAACAATAACCCGTTACGGGTTGGATTTCCTTGGGGAATGTCGGATAGGAATGGATTGAGAATGGCTTCCAACCCATTTCCTAGAAGTACCCAGCCAACGACAAGTACAGAGAGAGCGTGGATCAAGGACCATGCGACTTTGGTATTCAGGGATTGTTCATAGGTTCCATGCATAAGGATTCGGACTCCTTGTTAAGATGTTTTTGAAGCGAAAACAAAGGTAATCTGCCGGTTGAGGGAAGCTTTAAATTCTTCAAATGACATCTCTTCGTTATAGATGAAAAACATCAGTTGAACCATAGAGATGCTGTAAAGGGTCATCGCAGCCTCTTGGGCGGAAAAAGAATGGTTCCATTTATTTTGGGATTGAAGTTTGGAGATCAAAATAGCCGTCTGATCAATAAATCCAAAGTCCAATTGAAACAATCCACTGCGTAATGTGTAGTTTTCATCCACATTTCCGACGATTGCCTGCATGACCTCTTGCCAAAACGATTTGGGGTAATCCTGAATAAATGAACCGATATCCAGAATCCAATCCATCAGGCATTGAACGGGAGAATCATGTTCGCAATAAGGTGTTACGTCAATCTCTGAGACAGAGAGGGCATCAGCCAGCAGATTTAATAATAGATCCGACTTAGAAGGGAAATAGTTGTAGATGGTTCCGACACCCACCTCTGATTTTTGGGCAATGGCTACCATGGTGGTGTGCGTATAACCGTGTTGAAAAAACATGTGTCTGGCCGTATCAAGAATCGCTTTTCGGGTGCGTTGCTTTTTCTGTTCTCTCAGACTCATGGGCTCCTCCAACCGAAATATGAATTCATTCAAAAATGAATGCATTCATATTTTATCACAAAAAAAAGTCCCCTGCAAACCCATCATTGCAGGGAAGAATAAGGGATTCTACTTTCCGACAACCTCTTGCTGAATCAATGCCTTCGAACCCGGAGCATCCTTTAAGCGAATAAACGTATAGACGCCAAGGATGATCGCTAGGCCACCTGCCCATTGCATATGTCCGGGTTGTTCACCAAACAGGAAAAAGGCCAGGATGGTAGCGATCACTGGTTCCCCAAGAATACTGACAGAGACCGTTGTGGCAGGCACCCAACGGATTACCCAGTTGAGCAGGCTATGTCCCAAAAGGGTGGGGAACAAGGCTAGCAAAAGAAAAATGAGCCAATCCCGGACCGGGTAAGTAAAAAGAGGCTCTCCCATGAGGATACAGGCTGTAGCGAGAAGGATTCCCGCTGTTCCATAAACAATATAGGTATATGTGATTAGAGAGATACGCTTTCTGAGATGTTGCCCTGTCAACCAGTATGCCGTTACCATTCCTGCACCGATCAAGGCGAGAAAATCACCGAATAAGGCTGTGCCTCCCAAAGCAAAGTCTCCCCAACTCAGGAGGATTCCACCGAGGACAGCGATGCTCGTTCCAGCGAGGGCTGGGAACCGCATACGTTCTTTGAATAGAAAGTAAGCACCAACAAAGGCAAATAGGGGTTGAAGTGTAACGAGAACGACAGAGCTGGCCACACTGGTGTAGGAGAGTGAAGCAAACCAAAGGGCAAAATGCAGGGCGAGAAAAACACCTGAAAGTATGGCGAAAAACCAATCCTTCAGTTTCAGGATACCGATTTCGCTCCGGTGTTTCCACACCCACAGGGGGGTCATGAGTCCTGTGGCCAGCAGAAGCCGCCAGGCGGCAACCGCAGTGGATGGAGCATCAGCCAATTTTACAAGGATTGCTGAAAAGGAGATAAACAGAACTCCGATTGCCAAGGTTACGTAAGGATGGATGGGCGGACGATGAGAGATCATGATTCCCTCCCTCTAATGTTTGGGTCAAAAGGCTTGCTGGAAGTAGGCGACTGGGCCATGGTAAAATAGAGGTATCTGTTTGTTTGATACCGTCCGCTGTCAACGTTATTGTATCTTTGAGGACTGCCGTTGACAACATTTACAGGCGCGGAACTTTAGGAGTGTGGAGGTCCAATATGGACAAACTGGTCTTAATCGATGGAAATAGCATTGCATTTCGTGCGTTTTACGCCCTGCCGTTGCTTCAGAATAATAAGGGCACATATACCAATGCGGTATACGGATTTGCCATGATGTTGATGAAAGTCCTGGAAGAGGAGAAGCCAAACCATGTTTTGGTGGCTTTTGATGCCGGAAAAATCACGTTTCGACACCGGGACTATAAAGAATACAAAGGGAAGCGGGACAAAACGCCTGGTGAATTCTCTGAGCAGATTCCTTTGATCAAAGAACTTCTGGATGCGTTTGGGATTCGACACTTTGAGCTGGAATCGTTTGAAGCGGATGATATCATCGGAACGATTGCCAAGGAAGCGGATCGGAAAGGAATGCCTGTTACCATCGTCACAGGGGATAAAGATTTGCTGCAACTTGTCACAGAGAAGGTTGAGCTTCTGATGACGAAAAAAGGTGTCACCGATGCCGATCGCTATGATGTGGAGAAAGTAAATGAGAAGTACGGTCTGAAACCGAAACAGATTATTGACCTTAAAGGGTTAATGGGGGACCCGTCCGATAACATTCCGGGCATTCCTGGAGTGGGGGAGAAGACAGCATTGAAGCTTCTACACCAGTTTGGCAGTGTGGAAGAGGTTCTGGCCCACATTGATGATCTGCCCGGCAAAAAGTTGAAGGAACGGGTGGCAGAAAACCGAAGAGATGCTATCTTGAGTAAGGATTTGGCGACGATTATGTGTGATGTTCCCCTTGACTTTGGGCTGGATGATTTAATCTATCAGGGATTTGATGCAGACCGGATCATCCCTTTGCTTAAAAAACTGGAATTTAAAACGTTGTTGGAACGCATTCAAGGGGATGAATCTGAGACGGATCAGCCGGAACCGGAGAAGATTTCGGTGGAGAGAGTTGAGTCGGAGGATAACGGAAAATGGGAGGACTTTCTGAAGCAGGATCGCATCGCCCTTTTTGTGGAAAGGAATCATGAAAATTATCATCGGGCCGATCTTTTGGCGATCGTATTATCGGATGGAAAACAGCAACTGTTTTTGAATTGGGAGACAGCCAAACGCTGGCCTGCATTTCAGGAATGGCTTCAGGATTCGGATCGAAAGAAAATATGCTATGATGTCAAAGCGACTTGGATTGTTTTTAAACGGCATCATCTTGAGTCGGAAGGTTTTATGTTTGATATATTGTTGGCTTCCTATTTAATCAATGCTTCCGAATCGGGACATGACCTTTCAGATATTGTTGAACGAAAGTTGGGAGGAGGTCTTCCTGCTGATGATGTGGTTTATGGAAAGGGGGCCAAACGTCGTCAACTGGGAGAGCAAGAGCTGTCCGAGCATTTGGCCCGTAAGGTGAATCGGATCTACCAGCTCTGTCCTGTATTGGAAAAGGAGTTAAAAGAATATGATCTCGATGCCCTTTTCTTCGATCTGGAGTTGCCTTTAACCCACGTTCTTGCCCGCATGGAATGGAACGGAGTCAAAGTGGACAAAGATAGACTGCAAGCTCTGGGCAAAGAGCTTCAGGAGCGCTTGAATGGGTTGACGGAGCGAATATATGATCTGGCCGGAACCACGTTTAATATCAATTCACCCAAACAGCTGGGAGAAATCCTGTTTGACAAATTGGGTCTGCCTGTGTTGAAAAAAACCAAAACGGGTTATTCCACCAGTGCAGATGTATTGGAAAAACTGGCGCCACAACATGAAATCGTGGAAGAGATTTTACGTTACCGTCAAGTGGGCAAATTGATTTCCACATATGTTGAAGGCCTTCTCAAAGAAGTTTTTGATTCCACAGGAAAGATTCATACCCGGTTTCACCAAGCGATTACTACAACCGGACGTCTGTCCAGTTCAGACCCCAACCTGCAAAACATTCCGGTTCGACTGGAAGAGGGTCGACGGCTACGACAAGTATTTATTCCGGAGAAACCCGGATGGCAAATCCTATCGGCTGACTATTCGCAGATTGAACTTCGCGTCCTGGCTCATTTATCCGGGGATCATGGTCTGGTTGAGGCTTTCCAAAAAGATATGGACATTCATACAAAAACAGCCATGGATGTGTTTGGAGTTTCCGAGAATGAAGTGAATTCTCTGATGAGGCGACAAGCCAAAGCGGTAAACTTTGGGATTGTTTATGGAATCAGTGACTACGGTTTATCCCAGAATCTAAATATTTCCCGCAAGGAAGCGGGAGAATTTATTAACCGTTATTTTGAAAGCTATCCAGGTGTCAAGGTGTATATGGATGAAACCGTGAAAAAAGCCAGGGAAGACGGGTATGTCACAACGATGTTTCATCGCCGTCGGCACTTGCCGGAGATTCATTCGCGAAATTTCAACCGCAGAAGCTTTGCGGAGCGGACAGCGATGAACACACCCATCCAAGGTACAGCTGCCGACATTATTAAACAGGCAATGTTAAGGATGGACGAAGCATTGGAAAAAAGGAATATGAGCGCTCGTCTCCTTCTTCAGGTTCACGATGAGTTGATTTTTGAAGTGCCGAAAGAGGACTCAGAGACTTTGTCCGATCTGGTTCGGGAAGTGATGGAAGGAGCCGTCACGCTTTCTGTTCCTCTCAAAGTAGATGTCAGTACAGGAAATACATGGTATGAAGCCAAGTAAGAACAGGGAGAGAACGAACATTGCCAGAACTGCCAGAAGTGGAAACGGTAAAAGAAACGTTGAAAACGTTGATTGTCGGTAAAACTGTGGAGGATGTGTCCATTTTTTTGCCCAGGTTGATTAAGGAACCGGAACCGGAAGCGTTCCGGGAAATGTTGAAGGGTCGAACAGTAACCGGGGTGGGACGACGCGGGAAGTTTCTCCTTATCTTTTTTGACCCTTGGGTATTGGTGTCCCATTTGAGGATGGAGGGTCGGTACAGCTTGGAACTTCAGGATCAGCCAAAGGAAAAGCATACGCATGTCATTTTTGGCTTTACAGACGGAACCGAATTGAGATACCGGGATGTTCGTACGTTTGGAACAATGCATCTTTGGCCGAAAGGCGAAGAGCTGGATCGCCCCCCTCTTTATAAACTGGGTCCGGAACCCCTGTCAGATGCCTTTACCCTGGAGCAGTTTACCGAGCGTCTGTCGGGTAGGAAAACCCGGATCAAAGCTCTTCTGTTAAATCAAGAATTCCTGACTGGGCTTGGCAATATTTATGTAGATGAATCACTTTATACTGCGGGAATCCACCCGGAACGTTCCGTTTCAACCCTGACTTCCACTGAGGTGAAACGTTTGTATGAAAGTATTCGTTCCACCTTGAAAGAAGCGATCGAAGCAGGAGGTTCCTCCGTTCGGTCCTATGTAAACGGAAATGGTGAAATGGGTAGGTTTCAATTGAGAATTAAAGTGTATGGGCGCAAGGGAGAACCCTGTCATTGTTGCGGAACTCCGATTGTGCGAACTGTGGTAGCCGGTAGAGGCACTCATTTCTGTTCCAAGTGTCAGGATTGACCGAAGGAGCAATTTTTTGTGCATGTTTTCCGAACCGAAGATCAGTGGAAGGGAGGAGGAAACATGGTCCTGGGTTTAACAGGAGGGATTGCCACAGGAAAAAGCACCGTGTCCAGAATGCTTCAAAATCGGGGTGCTGTCATCATCGATGCAGATCAAACCGCTCGCGATGTGGTGAAACCTGGAACGGAGGGATACCGGAAAGTGCGTGAGCGATTTGGTGATGATGTATTCGGTCCGGAAGGTTTTTTAAACCGGAAGGCTCTCCGGGAAATCGTGTTCCGAGACGCGAACGCGCGCAAAGATTTAAACGAGATCCTCCACCCCTTGATTATTCGGAAAATGAAAGAGGAAGTGGATCGATGGAAACAGGCTGATGTGAAACATCCTATCGTTTT
Source organism: Melghirimyces algeriensis (assembly GCF_900182565.1). GTDB lineage: Bacteria > Bacillota > Bacilli > Thermoactinomycetales > DSM-45169 > Melghirimyces > Melghirimyces algeriensis. The sequence continues at coordinate 160,185 of NZ_FXTI01000001.1, forward strand.
GGATGTTCCACTTCTCATTGAAGAGAATCTGACCGATTTGGTAGATTCTGTTGTTGTGGTATACATACCTGAAGAGCTACAGCTGAAGCGTTTAATGGATCGAGAAGGGATTAGCGCTGATGAAGCGAGACGAATGATCAAGGCCCAGATGCCAATCGAAGATAAAAAAGTGTTTGCCGATGTGCTGATAGATAATTCCGGTTCAAGGGCAGACACGGAAAGACAGGTTGATGCTTTATGGCAAACTTCGGTCTCCAAAAGTGGCTCCGCCCGGCTGTAGCGGCTCTTCCTTCCAGAGGTAAACTGGGTCTGGCTTTGCTTCTGATCCTCATTTTCCTTATTGTGGCCACTCCCTTATTTAATCGTTGGATGTACCCATTGGATTACGAGGACAAGATTTTGTACAGTGCAGACACAACAGGGGCAGATCCCTTTTTGGTAATGGCCATTATCCGGGCGGAAAGCAAATTTAGTCCCAATGCGGAATCTCACGCAGGAGCAAAAGGGCTGATGCAGTTGACACCCAATACAGTTGAATGGGTGGTTGAGCGGGGGAAGTTTTCCCCAGCGTTCAAAGAATCCGTCGATGATCCTGCGATCAATATCCATATGGGCAGTTGGTATATCTCTGGATTGATGAAAGAATTCAAGGGAAACAGAGTAGCTGCAATTGCCGCCTATAATGCGGGTCCGGGGAATGTGCACAAATGGTTGAAAGAAGGCCGGTGGGACGGTACCCGTAAAAATCTCGGCCAGATTCCGTTTGGGGAGACGCGCCATTATGTGCAACGCGTATTGTTTTTTTATGATAAATACCGTGCTATTTATTCCCATTTGATAAAAAAGCGTAACACATACATCCTTCCACAATAGTTTGCAAACCATTTTCCGTGTGACGCATTGCAATATATGTCATACTGATTATAATAGTAATGTGAACTTGTATGTAACAAATAGAGGGAAGGGGAAATATATGCCGCTGCGTGTTGCAATTAACGGATTTGGGCGAATTGGCCGGATGGTGTTTCGAAAGTTGATTCATGAACAGGAGATTGAAGTGGTGGCAGTAAATGCAAGCTATCCTGCTGAGACACTGGCCCACCTCATAAAATATGACACCATTCACGGAATTGTAGACGAGGATATCCGTCCCTTGGAGGATCGGCTGGTTGTCAATGGGAAGGAAGTGAAACTGGTTTCTGACCGCGATCCTTCCCGTCTGCCCTGGGCTGACTTAGATGTTGACATTGTTGTGGAAGCAACCGGGAAGTTTCGCGACCGTGAAGGAGCGGGACTTCATTTAAAAGCAGGGGCCAAAAAAGTGGTGATTACAGCCCCCGGAAAAAATGAAGATGCGATGATTGTGATGGGTGTAAATGAAGGAGATTACGATTTTAAACGTCATCATATCATTTCCAACGCAAGCTGTACCACCAACTGTCTGGCGCCTGTGGTGAAAGTGTTGCATGAGACCTTCGGTATTGACCAAGGACTTATGACTACGGTTCACGCCTATACCAATGACCAGAAAAATCTGGATAATCCACATAAAGATCTGCGGAGGGCACGGGCTTGTGCTCAATCGATCATTCCGACAAAGACCGGTGCCGCCTCAGCAATCGGTGAAGTGATCCCCGATTTGAAAGGACGGTTGAATGGCCTGGCTCTTCGGGTTCCCACTCCCAATGTGTCAGTGGTCGACTTAGTGGTTGATTTGAAACAGCCCGTGACAGCTAAAGAAGTCAATGCTTCCCTTGAAAAAGCTTCAAAAACTGATTTAAAAGGCATTTTACAGTACTGTGAAGCACCGCTGGTATCTTCAGACTTCAATGGAAATGATCATTCTGCCATTGTAGATGCTCTCTCCACGATGTCGATCGGGGATCGTCAAGTAAAAGTGCTTGCGTGGTATGACAATGAATGGGGATACTCCTGTCGTGTCGTTGATTTAGTAAAATGGGTAGGTCGTCCGTTTCTCTCTGCTAATCAACAGACGAAGGAAGTAACCGTATAACCTTGAAACTTGAACCGTCTCCAATACATCTGGGGACGGTTTTTCAGATTGATCGATTCCTGCCAGCAGAAAAAAGCTGAAACTGCCGCTCATCAAATCATCTTGAGAAGTCAAGTTGACTGGATTGTGGTATAGTTAGAACGATTGTTAGGGGAGGAGGTAGATTACCATGCGATGTCCGCATTGCCATTGGCTGGGGAGTCGTGTTCTGGACTCCCGTCCCGCCCATGAAGGGAAATCTATTCGGCGCAGACGACAATGTGAATCATGTGAAAGACGCTTTACCACATTTGAAATCGTGGAAGAAAAACCGTTGATCGTAATCAAGAAAGATGGCAGCCGGGAGGAATTCAGCCGGGAAAAGCTTCGAAGAGGGTTGATCCGGGCCTGTGAAAAACGCCCGGTATCCGTGGAAAAACTGGAAGTGCTGGTGGATGAAGTGGAGCGGAATTTACGGGAACATAATGACTCGGAAATTCCCACACGGGAAATCGGTGAAATGATCATGGAACGGCTTGTAGATGTAGATGAGGTGGCCTACGTTCGTTTTGCTTCCGTGTATCGGCAGTTTAAAGATATCAATGTATTTGTAAGCGAATTGGAAGATCTCTTAAATCGCACGCAAGATCCAAATGAGAAGCACGAGAGAAGAGAGTCCGGGGAAAAGTAGTTGTGAAGAGCTCATCCGATTTGTGGAAGATCGGTTCTCTTGATACAATAGTAGTCCACTTATTCAGAGACCGGTTGGGGAGGATGGGTTGATGTCGATTGTATGGAAAGAATGCACACCTCGCGATGGCTGGCGTAGTCAGAGCTGTCAACCGATTCAACCGATGGATCAGATCATTTTGGTCAACCTCTATCAACCCTTGGTGGGGGCGACTGCTGTCAGCTTGTATTTAACCTTATACAGTCAGTTGCCTCTACACCGTTCAGGGGTTTCCCGTATGCATTCCCATCTGGATTTGATGAAACTGTTGCAGGTACCGTTGGGAGAGATGCTGCAGGCGAGGTACCGATTGGAAGGAATCGGTCTTTTGAATACCTTTCGATTACAAGATCAAGACCGCAAAATTTTTCAGTACGATCTGGTTCCTCCCCTGTCTCCTTCCCAATTTTTTCAGAGTGATGTTTTGAGCGCTTCCCTTGTGAATCGACTGGGTAAGGAGCGCTTTCGAATGTTGCATGAAGAGATGGTTTCCATAAAAGTGGAAGAAGGGGCGTATTATCAATCCGTTGGGGAAAAAGTGACAAAGTCTTTTCAACAGGTATTTGGTTCGATTTCTCCTGCTGAAATCTGGTCAGCAACGGAAGTAGAAAAGGAATTGTCATCTTCGGGTGTAAATGCGGAGGGTTATTCAGGCGAGGAGGCACCTTCCAGGTTTTCGCTCCGTGAGGAAGATGAATTGGCCATGGTAAAGGTTCAGCTCCGTAATGTCATAGATGAGAGCGCGTGGACCAAAGCATTGGAGAAGGAAGTTATGGAAATCCGTGATCTCTACCAGCTGGATCATTGGGATCTCATTCGGGCGCTTCAAAATCCGTCCATTTCCCAGCATGGAAAAATTGCGATCGATCGGCTACGGGCTTTTGTACGTGATCAATATCGCATGCGCTTTGGAGGTGCTTCGGCGCCTGTAAAAAACACAAAGACCGAACGGGGAAACCAGGTACAGCCATCCGAAAACAGGGTGGCTGAACAGAAGGATTCTCCGGAAACGGAGGAAGACCGTCATTTTCGAATGTTGAACGAACTTTCTCCTGTGGAATTGCTGAGGCATTTTCAAAGGGGAAAGACCATTCCCAAAGCTGATCTTGAGCTGGTAGAGGATCTGATGCAAAATTACGGGTTGCCTCCGGGTGTGATCAATGTTCTCCTGGAATATGTTTTATATTCCAATGACTATAAACTTCCTCGTGCTTTGGTTGAAAAAATCGCTGGTCACTGGTCTCGCAAAAATGTTCGCACAGTGGAAGAAGCAAGGGAAATGGCACGAAGTGAGTTGGACTGGGAATGGAAACGTCGTCGTTCAGAAGGAAGCAGAAAAAGGAGTTTCCGGAAAGATGGGAATTGGAAAAAGCGGGAAGAAGCGCTTCCCCGTGCTGTCGCTCAAGCGATGGAGCGAGAGGCAAAAGGGGAAAATCCCAAGGTGGAAAAAGTGGACCCGGAAACGGAGGCGCGTCTTCGTGCCAAGCTGAATCGAATGCAGGAACGGCTCAGCCAAAGGATGCATGAAAAGGGGAATGAATAGGGATGGAGCGAATGGATAAGCTCGTGGGGCAGTTGAAAAAGCGTCTCTCCGGGCGGGTGGATTCAGAAATGGAAGCAAAAAAAATTCTTTCTCACCCTGAGGTTCAATCGTTCCGGAAACAGCATCCACATCTGCCTGAAAAGGTTTATTACCGTTCTTTGGTCCAACTTCGCCAGCTGGTCAGGGAAAGAGAACACTGCAAACATTGCCCCGGTTTAGAAAAGTGCCCCAACCTGATGGAAGGTCATCAACCCCATATTCAATGGTATGGGGGATATATCGAGTTACGCTTAGCACCTTGTGAGAAAATGATTGCTTTGGAGATGGAGAAAAAAAGAAAGAATCTCATTCAGAGTCATTATATCCCCGAAGATATCGTCAATGCCACGTTTGATCAAATGAATTGGGACCCTGGACGTGTAGCAGCCATAGAGGCTGCAATGGATTTTTGTGATCAGTTTGCCACCGGCTCTCCAAAGAAGGGGTTATATTTTTATGGACCCTTTGGAGTCGGTAAGAGCCGGATTGCCGGCGCAATGGCTCAATATTTGGTTCAGTATGGAATCGACTCTCTGATGGTTTATGTTCCTGATTTTATTCGGGAAATCAAGGATTCCATTCGTGATGGGATGTTGTCTGACAAATTGGAGACATTGAAAAAAGCGACTGTATTGATCTTGGATGATATCGGGGCGGAAAATATCACACCTTGGACAAGGGATGAAATCCTGGGAGCCATTTTGCAATATCGAATGGTGTATAAGCTCCCTACAGTGATGACTTCCAATTTGGATTTAAATGAACTGGAAAATCACTTGGGTCATTCGGAAAAAGGTGGGACGGAACGTGTAAAAGCGAAACGAATCATGGAACGAATCCGTCCCTTTGTGGATGTATACTATGTAGATGGATACAATCGACGAGCCAATTAACACAAAAAAGCACAAAAATCTCTTGCATCTATATAAATGGCATGCTATAATACTCTTTGTCTTCATCAAAACAAGTCGGTTCGGTAGCTCAGTCGGTAGAGCAGAGGACTGAAAATCCTCGTGTCGGCGGTTCGATTCCGTCCCGAACCACCACTTTTGAGCGGATGTGGCTCAGTGGTAGAGCACCGCCTTGCCAAGGCGGGGGTCGTGGGTTCGAATCCCATCATCCGCTCCATGTTCATTTAAGCCGGGGTGGCGGAATTGGTAGACGCACGGGACTTAAAATCCCGGGGTGGGTGATCCACCGTGTCGGTTCGAGTCCGACCCTCGGTACCAAAGGAAAAAACCCTCTCTTCTCAGTGGAAGAGAGGGTTTTTGTTTGCTTAGACAGGAATCACTGATTCTATGTAAAGTCCGGCAATTTTTTGGTAGAATGTTTTTAAGCTTTTCAGGGTTGGATGTTTTGCAGATTTATATTTTTAAATCTGGCGCCGGGATGCAGCGATGCAACGGTGTTTTTTCTTCATCGATAAACCAAACATATGTTGGGATATGGGGAAGGAGGAATAATATGACAGGGAATACGCATTTATCATTGGGTGTTGCGGCCGGAGCAGTAGCCGTTGGTGTAACCGGAAGTGGGGACGATGTTACGGCTTCAGCCGCAATGGTCCTGATTGCCTCTTTGGGTTCCATGTTGCCGGATATTGATGAACAGGGGAGTACATTAAACAATCTGCTTTTCAGATCGATTCCTTACCGCTCTGTTGCATTAGCTCTCTTTGGTGTCATTTTTGTATTGCTTGCATTGTTTAGGAATCTGGATCTATGGATTTTGTTATCGGGAATTTACGCGGTGTCTGTAGCATTTGTGCCTCATCGAAGTTTTACGCATTCATTCCTATCCATGACGATTACCACTTGGATTACATATCTAGCCTCACCTGATTATGCGTGGGCCATGGGAGCCGGATACTTGTCCCATCTGTTGGCGGATGCCTGTACACCGAGAGGAATTCCGCTTTTATGGCCCTGGAAAAAGCGTTTTGGGCTGAAAAACCTTGGAGTCAAGCTTCGAACCGGAGATGATTTTGACAAGATGACAGGAAAAGTGTCGATGTATGGGGGATGCATGGCATTAGTCTTTCTTCTGTTTCAGGATGCTTCCTATGATGCGTTTACCCAGTCGCTTGAAGGGTTAAAAGGATTGTTTACCGATTAACACAACGTAACGGTGGGAAGTAGAATCCTCAATGAAAGCGTAACCGTGCTTTTCCTGAATACCGTACCCCATCCTTCCATATACTAGGGTAAATCATGGACAAAGCAGGGGGGCGGGCTATGCCTTCTTATCGGATCTCAGTTCCAGGCCCCAGAAATGGCTGGGAAGCGGACCAAATGCGGGTACTGTTACGCGCCCAATTGAAAAGAATGGGACAGACGGGACTGGATTGGGATATCGAGGAGATCAGGATGGGAAACCGTACTGTTTTTCTTTTATTCAATCATAATCGAAAGAAGAGAATGAATGGGGAGAAAGAGATTCAGAAATCACTGGGCATGACGGTTGCAGAGTATATTGTAACGGTCAATGAACCTCATGTGATTCGAAAAATTATTCAGCGGGTTTTTCATTTCCGTCATCCAGACGACAGTCGGAAAATTGAACAGTATGCACTTCATCTACTTGACGATTCTGAAGCAGATGAACCCCCTTATCGGAAACGAAAGGAACGCATGGCACGGCAAGTGATGCGATATTTAAACCAGCATCATGTTTTGGCTGTGGATGGCTTCTTTCATTTTCGCCTCAAACATTATCGGGATGGGTTGATCCGGTTGGTGGAGCATGCTGTTGATGAGTTTTTGCTGGAACAGGAGTATCGGGAATTTATTGAACTACTTCGGTATTTTGTCTCCATTCAACAGCCCAAATGCTCTTTGGTGCATGTCCTTCATATTGAAAAACGGCAGTTTCGCTTACTGGACCGAAAAGGCGATCCACTTCAACTGAAGGATATGGGTTCAATCGCGCAGGATTTGTTGGAACAACCGTTTTCTCATGAAGATCTGATTGTCAGTACCCTTCTCACGGTGGCACCGAAACAGGTGGTTTTGCACACACAGAATCCAGAAGAGAATGTGATTCGGACATTAGAACAGGTGTTTGAATCGCGAATGACCTTATGTGATGGATGTTCCAGCTGTTTACCTCATCTGAGGAGATGACGAAGCATCTGTTAAGGGTTGACGGTTCTTATTTGTTGGCGGTATAATGACGTAAACTTTTTAATCAAATTGTGGGCTATGATGAGGACAGCATCATCCACTTACGGTTTCCAGAGAACAGAGGCCATCGGCTGTAAGCCTCTGAACCCTCTGGGTGGTTGATGACCCCCTCTGAGCTGCACTGGGAACGCCTGGAAAAGGCAAGTAACAGTTGCCGGTTTCGCACACCGTTAATGTGTATGGAGGATCGAGGTTTTCCCGGTGGGAGAACTTGCGGTCGAAAAAGGGTGGAACCACGAAACAACGCTCGTCCCTTCCGGGAGAGTGTTTTTTTATTTTGCCAAAGGGAGTGAAGAGATATGGGAGTGGCTGTCAAGTTACCGGACGGTTCAGTCAGAAGCTATGAGGAGAAGGTGACGGTAGAAGACGTGGCGGAGTCCATCAGTCGTGGTTTGATGAAAAAAGCGATTGCAGGGCAGATAGACGGACAAACGGTCGATTTAACCCGTGAAGTGCCGGATGGGGCAGAGGTGCGGATCTTAACATTGGATGATCCGGAGGGATTGGAAGTTTATCGGCACAGTGCGGCCCACCTGATGGCTCAGGCAGTAAAACGTCTTTACGCTGACGTAAAATTAGGGATCGGTCCAGTGATCGATAACGGATTTTATTACGACATGGATATTCCTGACCGACTGACAACGGAAGACCTTCCTAAAATTGAAGAAGAGATGAAAAAAATCGTCAAGGAGAACCTGCCCATTCGCAGGCGAGTGGTTTCCAAGAAGGAAGCGCTTCGCATCTATGAAGAATTGGGGGATCATTTGAAACTGGAACTGATTCGGGAACTTCCGGAGGATGAGGAGATCACGATCTATGAACAGGGAGAGTTTTTTGACCTGTGCCGGGGTCCGCATGTTCCTTCGACCGGGAAGTTAAAGGCGTTTAAACTGCTGAGCGTAGCTGGAGCTTATTGGCGAGGGGATTCGGACAACCCGATGCTGCAACGGGTCTATGGAACCATCTGGCCGAAAAAGTCCCAGTTGGAAGCGTACCTTAAACAGTTGGAAGAAGCGAAAGAACGGGATCATCGTAAACTGGGCAAGGATTTGAAAATCTTTACCCTCTCCCAGGAAGTGGGGCAGGGATTGCCAATCTGGTTACCCAATGGGGCGACGATCCGACGAATTATTGAGCGGTATATTGTGGATAAAGAAGAAAGAATGGGATATAATCACGTCTACACTCCCCATTTAGCCAGCAAGGAACTGTATAAAATATCCGGACACCTGGATCACTATCAGGAAGATATGTATCCATCCATGAAGCTGGACAATGAAGAACTTGTTTTGCGTCCGATGAATTGTCCCCATCATATGATGGTGTATAAAAGTGATTTGAAAAGCTATCGGAACCTTCCGGTCAGAATTGCAGAGCTGGGAATGATGCACCGGTATGAAATGTCCGGGGCATTGTCCGGATTGCAACGGGTTCGGGCGATGACTTTGAATGATGCCCACATTTTCTGTCGACCGGATCAGATTAAAGAAGAGTTTACGCGGGTGGTCCAACTGATCCAGGAAGTCTATAAAGACTTTGGAATCAAGGATTTTTGGTATCGGCTGTCTTATCGGGACCCTGAGGACAAAAAGAAATATATCCAGAACGATGAGATGTGGGAAAAAAGTCAGCAAATGTTGAAGAAAGCGATGGATGAGCTGGGGTTGGAATATGTGGAAGCGGAAGGAGAAGCTGCCTTTTACGGTCCAAAACTGGATGTCCAGGTACAGACCGCCCTTGGCAAGGACGAAACCTTGTCCACGGTTCAACTGGACTTCCACTTGCCCAACCAGTTTGAGCTGGAGTATATCGGAGAAGACAGCCAACCTCATCGTCCCGTGGTGATCCATCGGGGGATTGTTGGAACCATGGAACGTTTTGTTGCCTTCTTGCTGGAGTATTATAAGGGCGCGTTACCCTTCTGGCTGTCTCCGGTTCAAGCAAAGGTGATGACGATCAGTGATTCTTTCAACGATTATGGCCGAGAGGTAGTCGACCGCCTTACAAAAGCTGGAATCCGGGCGGAGTTGGATGCCCGCTCTGAAAAGATTGGGTATAAGATCCGGGAAGCCCAACTTCAGAAAGTGCCTTATATGTTGGTGGTGGGTCAAAAAGAGAAAGAAGAGGGAACGGTTGCGGTTCGTGATCGAGTCCAGGGTGATCAAGGGGCTCAGGATGTAGATGCGTTGATTCAAAGGATGCAAAAGGAAAAAGAGGACAAGCGTTAAATCCAGAAATGTATTTTCCTTTCCTTGATCCCTTCTATCTTGACATAAACCAGCTTTCATGGTAGGATTCGAATAGTATTTAAGCAGAAGCGCCCCGCTTCTCACCTGATCGACGCTGAAGTTGACAGGTTATCGGTTCTGGATGACGGGATCAAAAAGTGTGGGCGTCTGCCTGCACTTTTTTGCTTTTGATATTGAATTCTCCTTCGGAGGTGGCAGGTTATTAGCAAAGAACAACAACTGATCAACGAGGCAATCCGAGCCCGTGAAGTGCGTTTGATTGATCAGGATGGCAACCAATTGGGCATTAAACCGCTCCGGGAGGCCCTTCGCCTGGCCCAGGAGGCGGACCTGGATCTTGTGAATGTGGCTCCCAAGGCCAAACCACCGGTATGCCGGATTATGGATTACGGTAAATACCGTTACGAGCAAAGCAAGCGGGAAAAGGAAGCCCGGAAAAAGCAAAAGACCATTCAAGTTAAGGAAATCCGCTTCAGCCCTTCCATTGAAGAACATGATATAAACACCAAGCTTCGTAATGTGAAAAAATTTCTTAACAAGGGCGACAAAGTGAAATTGACGATCCGTTTCCGCGGTCGGGAGATTACACACCAGGATTTGGGTCGGCAGATCCTCGTCCGCATGGCGGAGGAAGTGAAGGATATCAGTGATGTGGAGCGGCAACCCAAGATGGAAGGCCGCCATATGATCATGATCCTGTCGCCGAAAAAGGAAAAAAACAATTGACAGTCAGGAGGACTTGAGATGCCGAAAATGAAGACTCGCCGCGCTGCTGCCAAGCGTTTCAGCAAAACCGGCTCCGGTAAAATCAAACGGAATCATGCTTTTATGAACCACATGCTGGAACACAAGCCGAAAAAGGCAAAACGCAAGTTGCGTAAGTCCACTACGGTGAGCAAATCAGATGTCAAACGCATCAAACAACTGATTGCCTATAAGTAAGACCCCCCTATGCATGTGGGTCTGACACGGGAAATATATAAGCGCTGAGTTGGAGGGAATGGATTATGGCACGTGTTAAAGGTGGGTATGTGACTCGCCGTCGTCGCAAAAAAGTGTTAAAGTTGGCCCGGGGATACTTTGGTTCGAAACGGACGCTTTTCAAAACAGCCAAACAGCAAGTGATGAAGTCACTCACTTATGCCTATCGCGATCGGCGTCAGAAAAAGCGTGACTTTCGCCGTTTATGGATCAGCCGGATCAATGCAGCAGCTCGTATGAACGGACTTTCATACAATAAGCTGATGCATGGTTTGAAGCAGGCCGGTGTGGAAGTTAACCGTAAAATGCTGGCTGATTTGGCTGTTAATGATAAAAAAGCATTCTCAGAGCTGGCCAATTTGGCTAAACAAAAAGTAAATGCATGACAATGCCCTTGAAACCTCGTTTTCTTCTATAAAACGAGGTTTTTTGCTGTATTCAACATTAAAAAATGTATTTTTGCTATAAAATATCGTATTCTATATTTCTATTATATGGTATACTTCCGGTAAGTTAATTTTCAGCCTTAATTATCCATTACATGCAAGGGAGGGGTTGGGAGTTGATCAAGAAAACAGGGGAGTTGATGGATGACCCAGTTTCGGATCAGGACGTTGTTCATATTTATTCCACCCGATTGGCTTTGGGGCGATCTGCTGAGGGTACACATGTGTTTTTGCAGGAAGTACAATTGAAGAGACCCCTTCCTCCTGGGGCTTCAGAAGTTTTTCTGCATCTTTGTCATGAATGCCTTCCACCTGTGCTGGATGTTCGCGAAGAGATGGACCGCTTAGTGATGGTTCATCCGCCGCTTGCTGGTGACCCGTTATCAGAGCTGGTTCATCCAGGAAAAGGAATGGACCCGTATGCGGCACTTACTCTTTATCGTAAGTTATTGCGAGGAGCCATCTGGATGTCCAATCTTGCCCTGCCCTTGACTGCTTCATTGGACCCTTTAAACATTATGATTCATGGCAATCGACCTTATTTTATCCTCTTTGGTTTTCGAAATTTCGCTAAACTAAAAGATGATGAACAGTGGCGATATCTTTTGTACTTTTTGTTGACAGGTTATCGAATGGAAGAAAGGTCTCGGATGGAGGGAGGACTGCAACATTCCGACTTGCCAACATCGCTGAAGGAGTTGATTGAACAAGGGTTGGAGCCGGATATGACAATGGAATCCATGTTGGATGCCGTTGAGTACTTGCTGGACGCTTACAAAAAAGGTATTTCCGATTTTTCAGAGGAAAAGAAACGAAGGAGAAGGAAACAGGAGCTGTTGACGTTACTGATTGTAACAGTAACCTTGCTTGGATTTATTTGGGGACAACAGTATTTTCATACGAGTGAATCCCCGGTCAGTTCCAACAACACAACCACTTCACAGTCACCTGAAAATCGCGATCCTAATGTGCCGTTACCGGAGAAATAAGGTTGGACCAACTCCTTTTTGCAGGGAATCATTTGATCCTTGGAGGTGTACAGGGTGGAAAAGAAATTTCACTGGCAGGATTATGAAAGGCAGCCTGTTCCCTTATCTGATCGCAAGCGTTGGTGGTCTTTAAGCTTGGTATGGATTGCTATTGGTATCGATTTATCCTCCATTCTGCTGGGAGGTCAATTGGGAGCTGGAATGCCTTTGGATCAGGCACTTTTGTCTGTGGTGATCGGTTCCTTGGTGTTGGCCGTCTTTAGCTCTTTGTGTTCCTATGTTGGGGCCATGACGGGTTTGTCTACAGCGATGATCTCCCGGTTTGTTTTCGGGGAATATGGTGCTCGTCTGGTGGCAGGTGTCATCGGAGTTTCGCTGTTTGGTTGGTTTGGAGTACAGGCCGGCTTCTTTGGCGCAAGTGCCGGTGCCCTGCTGGAACAGTTGTCAGGGGTTACTCCACCGGAGAGCGTGTTATCGTTAGTCGGTGGGCTTCTTATGACAACCACGGCGGTGTTCGGCTACCGCGCGGTTGAAAAATTGAGCATTTGGTCGGTTCCGCTTATGGTCGGTTTGCTGATCAGCTCTGTGGTTTTTGCTTTTGCCGGTAATGGTGGAAACCAACTGAATGCTCTTCCCGCTGGAGAACCTTTAACACTGGGAATGGCAATTTCTTTCGTGGTGGGAATTTTCCTGGTGGGAACGGTGATTTCCCCAGATGTGGCTCGCTGGGCACGAACGAAAAAGGATGCTGTTTTATCGGCTTTTTTTGGTTTTCTCATCGGTAACAGCCTGATGTTGTTTATTGCTATTTTTCTGTCCAAAGTAACGGGTACGGGTGACTTGGTGAAGATATTCACCTCTTTGGGTATGGGCATTCCAGCGATGCTGATTTTGATTCTCGCTCAATGGACAACCAATGATAACAATCTGTATTCCTCTTCTCTCAGTTGGTCCGTCGTCTTTCGAAAACTGTCCAAGGTCTGGATCACATTGATTGCCGGAATTGTGGGAAGTTTCATTGCTTTCTTCGGCATCTACAACCACTTTACCGATTTTCTCTCCTACCTCACGGTGCTTGTATCACCCATCGGAGGGATTTATCTTGCGGAGTATTTTCTGCTGGATCGTTCCCGTTTTTCTTTTGCTTACATTCGTGAACAAAAGATGCCTGTTTTTTGGTGGCGTTCCATGATCGCTTGGTTGGGGGCTTCTTTCGTTTCCTTTGCCACCACACCCGCGCCGGGAGGATTTGGGTGGTTTCAGTTTACAACGATTCCTGCCATGGATGGTATTCTTGTCGGTTTTCTCTTGCAGTGGCTGATTGGTCGGCTGTTTCCCACACAGGGGAATCGTGAGAAGGAAAAAAAGGTGACTGCCTGATCGCATAAAGGAGGAAGTTTCGTGAGGGAACTGTCGCGGGAGTCAGTGAGTGATATTGCGGTAGGTTCGGCGGTTCTCGGAACCGGAGGCGGTGGAGATCCTAGCCTTGGTCAATGGATGGCCATTCATGCGATTGAAGAATATGGCCCGGTACGTCTGATAACAGTGGATGAGCTGGATCGGGATTCATTGGTTGTCCCTGCTGGCATGATGGGGGCACCAACCGTCCTGGTTGAAAAAATTCCAGGAGGTCAGGAGTTGGTCAATGCTTATCAACGGATGGAGACGCTCTTGGGAAAAACAATCGAAGCGATTATGCCTGTGGAAGCGGGTGGGGTCAATTCTCTCCTTCCTCTGGTATTAGCTGCCCAGAAGGGAATCCCTGTGGTAGATGCGGACTCGATGGGACGTGCCTTTCCCGAAGTCCATATGACGGTCTTTCATCTGAATGGATTATCACCCGAACCGGCCGTCTTGGCGGATGAAAAAGGCAATACTGCGGTACTCTATCCTGCGGATGGGGATTGGTACGAAGGGCTGGCACGGGAGTTAACGGTTCGGATGGGAGGATCGGTCGCTGTACTGGATTATCCTTTACGGGGGGAACAGGTCAAACAGAGTGCCATTCCTGGAACACTCTCTCTGGCTGAACGGGTGGGCTCAATGTTGCGCCAATTCCACAGTCGGGAGAATTCTCCCGTTCAATCCATGATCGAGCAGTTAGAAGCGGTGTTATTATTTCAAGGAAAAGTGGTGGATGTGGAACGCCGAACCGAAAGCGGCTTTGCAAAAGGAAAGGTTTGTTTGACCGGGACGGGTTCCTACCGGGAACGGGAGTGTGAGTTACTGTTTCAGAATGAGTTTCTCGCGGCCCAGGGGGAAGGGAAAGTGATTGCCACCACTCCCGATTTGATCTGTGTTCTGGATGAAGAAACGGGGACTCCGGTTACGACGGAGAAAATCCGTTACGGAATGCGGACCGTAGTGATTGGACTTCCCTGCCATCCCAAATGGCGCACAGTGGATGGGCTGAATTTGGTTGGTCCCCGCCGGTTTGGATACCCCTTTGATTATGTACCGATACCAAAAACGATTCAGGGGAGTGTATGATGCATTACCGAATGGGTGTGGATGTGGGAGGGTCCCATACGGATGCTGTGTTGTTGGATGAAAATCTCTGCTGTGTTCATGGAGTGAAGGTTCCTACGACGGCTAATGTAGACTCCGGGATCAGAGAGGCTGTTGAGCGTTTGGGAAAAGAAAGCGGAATCCATCCCCGGCAGGTGAAACTGGCAACGCTGGGTACCACGCATTGTGCCAATGCTGTGGTGGAACGGAAGAATTTATCCCGTGTAGGCATGATTCGGATTGGAGCACCGGCCACTCGATCCGTGCCTCCGATGGTCGGATGGCCGGAGGACCTAAAGAAGGCGATTGGTTCGGTTTACTTTCTTGTCCGAGGTGGAAGGGAATATAATGGCACTCCCATCGTTCCGTTGGATTTAGAGGAGATTCGCCATGCTTGTCGACAGATGAAAGGATTGGTGGATGCAGTTGCCATCACTGCGGTTTTCGCGCCGACTGACCCTGCTGATGAAGATTTGGCAGCGGAGATTGTCCGGGAGGAATTGGGCGCATCCATTCCTGTTACCCGTTCCGGAGAATTGGCAGGACTGGGATTGTTGGATCGGGAAAATGCAACCATATTAAATGCTGCACTGAACCGAACGGCTAACAGGGTGATCGAAGGATTTCGGAGAGCTTTAGAGCAAGCGGGAATGCAGGCAAATATTTTCTTTGGACAAAATGATGGGACCATGATGCCGGAAAAAATGGCCCGACGGTTTCCAATCCGCATGATCGCTTGCGGTCCTGTTCATTCTTTGCGGGGAGCGGCTCATCTTTCCAAAATGTCAGATGCAGTGGTAGTGGATGTGGGTGGAACCACTACGGACGTGGGAATGGTGTCCAATCGCTTTCCGAGAGAGTCGATAGACCCTGCGGAAATTGGGGGTGTGAAGATCAATGCCTCCATGCCGGATTTGTTGTCGGTAGGTGTGGGAGGAGGAACGGTTATACGGGGAGGTCCGGAGGATATCTGTCTGGGTCCGGACAGCGTAGGCCATCGTTTGACGCAACTTGCTCGATGTTTTGGAGGGAGTACCTGGACCTTGACGGATGCCGCTGCTGCAATCGGCAGAATTGGATGGACTCCTTTCATGAGTGTGACAGAGGAAGAAAAACAACGCTCACAAAAAGCGATGTCTGTGGTGAAAAATCGTGTAGAGGAAGCGATTGATCGTATAAAAGGAGGGCCCTCTCCTGTTTCCGTCATTTTGGTTGGTGGTGGAAGCTCTTTACTCCCTGATGAGCTGACAGGAGCTTCCCAAGTGATTCGACCTCCACACCATGAGGTGGCGAATGCGGTCGGAGCCGCTCTGGGTCAAGTGGGGGCTCAAGTGGAGCGGATTGTTTCACTGGAAGAGGAATCGCGGGATTACGTGTATCAGCATCTCAAAAAGGAAACGTTTGAGGCCACTGTCCGACAAGGGGCTGATCCGAAAACGGTTCGCTTGATTTCTGTCGAGGAAATTCCCCTCTCTTACCTTCCGGGAAAAAGTGTTCGGTTTCGTCTTAAGGCAGCGGGGGATATACGAACATCTGCTGAAGATACAGCGGTTTTGTAGGAGGGTTCCATTTAGCCGCTCTGTAAAAGGGATATAGTTGATCAGTAGACAAGAAACCTCCAACCGGGATGTACGGTTGGAGGTTTTTGATCATTATTTCATAAATGGTTAGTGTGATGACACCAAATGCGTTTAATGAGGGGCAATCATTCCCGTAGGCTCTGATTTTCCGGAAGATGAAAGCAGAGGAGTCATACCTTTTTTATCATGAATGTTTGGAACATATCGATTAACGATACGCATACTTCTCATATATCAAAGGGTTTATCTATTTTATTCCAATTAACTTGGAGTACCCCTTTTCTCTCTAAAAGAGATGGCTCTTAGGGGAGGGCTTTCATTGCAACTTGAGCAAGAACGGGACGTCTTTCCCTTTCTGGACGTTCTCTTTCGCGATCCCCAAAACGAAACCAATGCACGGGTAGTAGCGGTGGATGGACCGGTTCGGGATATCATGTACGCGGACACAAAGGACAAAGGGCGCTTAGCGGTGGTTATACGGGAAATACTGGATTTATCCAACCGGAAGGGAAGGGAAGGGCTGTTCTAACGCGATTGTTTCAGTTTCACCGCCAGATATTGGACAAACGAATCACCCCTTATCTATCGGAAATGACTATGAAGGGAAATGAAGTGATGGTAACAGGGACGGCTCTGTTGAACCCGAACGGAACGTATGTGGGGTCACTCAATCAGAAAGAAAGTACCTTTTGTTGCAACAAAAAATGAAAGAATCGATCCCTTTGATGTTTCAACTGAAATCTGTCAGAAAATCACGATGAAGACGGAGAAAGCCAGATCAATCTGAAGGTTGAGGACCATTCCCTTAAAGTAAAAACCGATTATCATCAAGGTCGGTTTGTGTTTAATATTGATGTGAATGTCGAAGTAGTCGTAACGGAACGCCTGTTTCCGTTTGATCTTAACAAGCACCCTGAGCGTATGGAATCTCTTCTGGAACATCGATTAAAAAAAGAAAACGAAGCCCTAGTGGAAAAACTGCAAAAACATCAGGTTGATCCTTTGGGATTGGGAGTTTATGCAAGGGAATATCCATACGATGCATGGAACAAAGAACAGGACGACTGGGGAAAGGCCCTGTCCCGTGCCAGGATAACGGTATCGCCCCAAGTAGAGATCAGGAATTTCGGCGTAACCATGTAAGTGATCCCCCAATTGGAAGGGGGGTCACTTCATTGATTACGATCCTTTTTGGTTGGGGTTTGATCCATGGTTTCAGACCAGCTTCCGCCATCGGGAGAGCGATACCAGGAAGCGTCATTGGAGGAGAATTGGTATGAATATTGATCGATGATGGTGCCGTCGGGAGATTTCAGTGTGACATCATCTCCGGCGTTATTGAAGTAATAATCGGGTTCCCAGATCCAGTAGCCTTTGGCGGGAATGACTGTTCCGTCAGGAATCGTGTATGGAGAGGAACCTCCCCCAACCCGATCGTCAATGATATATCCACTGATGTCTACTGGTTGATCTCCGGGATTGTACAATTCCACAAACTCATGCTTGAATGAGGTGTGAGGGTCGGGCATCACTTCGTTGAGCAGAATATGTCCTTCGTTTTGGTCTGCGGGAGTATAGCCAGCTTGCCGGGCGTCGGCTTCGCTCCAAAAGAATATTCGATCTTCCACAGGGACTTGTTGATATGCGTCCGGTTGGACATATGTGTGAGTTTGAACATTTCCTACATATTTTTCCGGTTGGCGGCCAGAGGCACGGAGTCGGAATTCAAACGGCAGCTCAGGGAGGGGATTGGAGGCATTCCAGATCTGGAGTTCGTTTCTTTTGGCTTCAACCAGTGATGAACGGAATGAAGTGATCCCTTGGATATTGGGCCAGATAAAATAGGTAACGGCATAACCCTGGCGAACCATCTCATGGTTTATATTCCGGTTTCCTTTCCAGACATGGGCTAACAGGCGACCATAATCATCTGTTTCCTCCACATCGGTTTCCAATGTGATGGACGTGCCGGGGGGCAGAAGTTGTTGAAGGTACGTTTTGGCTTGCGTGGCCCAAGGTTCCTGGCTTTCCCCATGATAGTACATTTCTGGTGTATCAATGGAGAGCAGGCGAATCTTATTGGTTCCTTTGATCGTTTCCCGGATTCGGATCGTATCTCCATCAGATACGGACTCCACAGTAGCTGTGTATGATTTGGCATGGACATCCGGTGCAACTCCCATCAACAGCCCTGATGTGACAGCAACGATGCAAATCAGAGTAAGGACATTTTTCATTGGTTTTCCCTCCTTCCTCTAAGAGTTTAGTTGATGGGATTGGAAAAAATATAAAGGGAAGGTAAAGTTTTTTTAAAAAACCCCGGTTACAACCGGGGGGAGGGGGAAATTCAGTTTTGGGGTTGCGTGTTGGTGGACAATGGAGCCTCGGAATCCTGGTTACTGGTTCGAAGTGGGATTTCCTGAACAAAGAAGGTTAATACAAATGCCAACAAAATGACCCCCATGCCTGCCAAAAAGACATGAGACAGACCGGAACTCATGGCTTCTCGCATAAATTGGACAAAGGAATCAAAGAAACTGCTCATTTCCGGGGGAAGCTGGCTCTTGATCTGATTCAAATGATCAGGAGAGAGAAGAATTTGCGGGTCTTTTAATTCTTTGAATTTCTCTGCCAGTTGGGGAGGCAAGCTCCCTTTTTGCATCTTTCCTATTCCTTCACTCAACTCAGATTTCATCGTGGAAGACATAATGGTTCCCATCACGGAAACGCCAACGGTTCCTCCAACCTGACGGAACAGCTGGATCGAAGCGGTTGCGACACCTAACTCACGGTGAGGAACTGCATTTTGGATGATCAGGTTAAAAATAGGGAATGCCATTCCCAGACCGAATCCAACCACAACCAGGTTTAAAGCAGCAGTAATGTTGGTGGTTTCTGTTGTCATTTGGCTCAAAAGGTACATTCCCAGACCCATAATGGCCAATCCACACAGGGCAATCTTTTTATACTTGCCGGTTCGGGTGACAACCTGTCCGGTAATGGTGCTGGAAAATACCATACTTAACATCATGAACATGACAACGAATCCACTTTTGGAAGCGGATGTTCCCATGACCCCCTGGATAAAGAAGGGCATATACATGATCGCTCCAAACATGCCGATTCCAATTAAAAATCCAATGAAATTGGATAGAGAGAAAACACCGTTTTGAAACAGATACAAGGGAAGAACGGGGTTTTCCGCCCGTTTTTCTGTGAATAGAAATGCGACCAAAGAGAGAACGGAGAAAGAAAAGAGTGTTACGATCTGGATGGAACTCCACGCATATTCATTTCCTGCCCATGTAAAGGCGAGCAATAAGGGAATAATGGTGAGAACCAAAAACAGCGAACCAAGATAGTCGATTTTTTTCTTTTCGCCAACGTCGGTTTTAGGGAAAAGGCGAAGGATCAGAATAAAGGCGATCAACCCAATCGGGAGAAAAATCCAAAAAACCCAATGCCAATCAAAGTGATCTACGATATATCCTCCCAATGTGGGACCAAAAACACTGGACAAGCCAAATACAGCCGCCAACAGTCCTTGCCATTTACCACGTTCCCGCGGGGAAAAGAGATCACCGACAGAAGCGAAGGAAGTGGACATAATTAATCCACCGCCAAACCCTTGCAGTCCACGATAAAGAATTAATTGAGTCATGGTGGTGGATGTTCCGCACAGGAAGGTTCCGATCATAAAAAGGCCCAGTCCGGACAGGATAAAGACCTTTCGACCGTATATGTCGGATAATTTTCCTACCAGGATGGCAGTCACACTGGAAGTTAACATGTAAATCGTAAACACCCAGTTAAAAAACTCCATTCCTCCCAGCTCAGTCACAATGACAGGCAAAGCTGTTCCCACGATCGTTTGATTGAGGCTGGCAAACAGAAGAGAAGCCATAATAGCCAGCATAATCGTGATCTTTTGTCTGAGATGCAGATGTTCCATCTGTTTATCCCGCCCCTTTCATTTTTTATGAAGTTTTTGAAGCAGCTGTTGAAGGGTTTCAATCTCTTCTGTGGTAAGGGAGTCAAACTTATGTCTAAAATAGTCCACCTTGTTTTTTTCCACGCGTTTGCATGTTTCGATTCCTTCTGATGTGATTTCCAATTCAATCACACGTTTGTCCGCCGAGGAACGACGACGGCGAATCCATCCTTTTCGAACCAGTGCATCCGTTACATTTGTGACATGACTGGCTGATACGTTTAACTTCACAGACAGACTGGACGGTTTTTGTGGACCATTCTCAATCAAGTGCTTGAGAAAGCCAAATTCACTGCCATTGATCTCGTCTCCAAATAATTCCTGTAAGTCCCGTCGGATCTGACGGAATACCGCTCGAAAGGTATCTTCCAGCTGGTTAATGAGTACTTTGCGATGATCCAAAACCATCCCCCCATAAATGGGTTGTTTAAATAGTTAACTAAGTGAAATATTACCCTATCGAATTTTACATATCATGAATTAAAATGTCAATAGCTAGGGTGTATTTAACCTTTTCCCTTTTCCTTATCTTTCCTGAAGATTGAAATTCAGCGAAAAATAAAAAAAGAGCGTGACAGTTTTTGAAAAATAATTTACACTGTTCAACAACTATCTTTTCAAAGGGTTGGAGGGAGCGTTATGACAACAGACAGGGAATCAAAACAGGACCTCAGAATTCGAAGTCGGGTGATCAGTGAAGGGAAGAGTCGCGTTCCCAATCGAGCCATGCTGCGGGCTGTTGGGTTTCAAGATGACGATTTTCAAAAGCCGATGGTAGGAGTGGCCAGTACATGGAGTGAGGTAACGCCTTGTAATATCCATATCCGCGAGCTGGCGGAACGAGCGAAGGAGGGGGCCAAGGAAAACGGGGGAGCACCTTTGATCTTCAATACCATTACGGTATCGGACGGAATTTCCATGGGACATGAGGGCATGCGGTATTCTCTTCCCAGTCGGGAAGTGATTGCGGATTCCATTGAAACAGTGGTTGGCGCTGAGCGTTTGGACGCATATGTGGCGATCGGCGGCTGTGACAAAAATATGCCTGGATGTATGATTGCCATTGGGCGGACTGAGGTTCCGGCAGTGTTTGTTTACGGAGGAACCATTCGTCCCGGAAATGTGGATGGCAAGGACATTGACATTGTTTCCGCCTTTGAAGGGGTGGGCCAGCATAACAAAGGGGAGATCAGTGACGAGGAATTGCATCAGATTGAATGTCATGCCTGTCCCGGAGCGGGGTCCTGCGGTGGGATGTATACCGCAAACACGATGGCATCCGCTATTGAAGCGATGGGGATGAGCTTGCCGGGGAGTTCTTCCAATCCTGCTGAATCGGAATATAAACGAGAAGACTGTTATCGTGCGGGAAAAGCTGTTGTTGAGTTGCTAAAAAAGGGAATTCGTCCCAAAGATATTATGACGAAAAAGGCTTTTGAGAATGCAATCACCGTGGTCATGGCTCTGGGTGGTTCCACCAATGCGATTCTCCACTTATTGGCGATGGCCCATGCGGTCGATGTGGATTTAACGATTCACGACTTTGAACGGATTCGAAAAAGGGTACCTCATATTGCGGATTTGAAGCCCAGTGGGCGTTTTGTGATGCAGGATCTGCACGAAGTTGGAGGGGTTCCTGCGGTGATGAAAGAACTGTTGCATGCCGGTTTGCTTCATGGAGAATGCTTGACGGTTACGGGAAAAACCCTTGCGGAAAATTTATCGGAAGCGAACTCGCTCAAACCGGAACAGAAGGTGATTCGTCCATTGGACAACCCCTTCCGTAAAACCGGCCCCCTCGTCGTATTGGAAGGAAATCTTGCTCCCGAAGGAGCGGTAGCTAAGGTATCCGGGCTGAAAGTGACCCGGATCGAAGGACCGGCCAAGGTGTTTAACAATGAAGAGGATGCTGCAAAAGCGATCCTTTCCGATCAGGTAAAAGAGGGAGATGTTGTCATTATCCGCTATGAAGGACCCAAGGGAGGACCGGGAATGCCGGAAATGCTCTCTATTACGGGAATTCTCGTCGGAAAAGGGCTTGGAGAAAAGGTTGCTCTGATTACGGATGGGCGCTTTTCCGGTGGTTCCCATGGCTTTGTCATCGGGCATGTGGCGCCGGAGGCGCAAGTGGGGGGACCGATCGCTTTGATTCAGGATGGGGACCGGATCACGATTGACAGCGAAAAACGGGAGCTATCTGTTAACCTTACCGAAGCTGAGTTGGAACAGCGCCGGAAAAATTGGAAAGCTCCATCGCTTCCCGCTTCCCGTGGGGTGCTCCACAAGTATTCCCGGTTGGTTTCTTCAGCCTCCAAAGGGGCCGTCACAGATTAATATCATTTTTACAAATAATCTGTTGACAATTGAATCCGACCCTAGCTATAATATCATCTAAATAATGAAACATGGTTATCACAGCGAACAACCAACAGTTCGCGACCGTGTAGGAGGGTGTCTAGGGTTCCGCCCGCCAAGGTGGCGGGGACTGTGACCAAGTGGCACCAACACCATCTTGATGGTGTACACCGTGAGGATAAAAGCCTCTGCGGCAGGTCCTGCCCGATTCGATTATCATTGCGGACGGGTATGGAATGCCCAGAGGCTATATTTATTTATCGCAAACGGAATTTATTTCAAAAAATAGAAAGAAAAATGCTATGAAGAGGCTATTCCCTGTTATCACCTGTGTCACAGAGAGTTCCGGATGGCTGAGACCGGAATCGCGGTATGGCAGGCGATCTCACCTTGGAGCTGTGCGTCGAAAGGCAATGGGCCGAGTAGAACGTATCCGGCAATCGCCGTTATCTGATGGGGTGCACCCGTAAGACCGGGTTGCACCCGCAGAGGCCGTCCACCGTGAGGTGGCGGTAATCATTGGGTGGTACCGCGAACCTTTCGCCCCAATCAAGCCATGACCAGGATTGTAATGTGTCAAGGGAGGTTGGAGACGAAAGGTTTTTATTTTTACAAAAGGAGGTTGCGAGGGAGGATGCCCCAACGGTTGGCGATGCCAGTGAAAGATCGGAACCATTCCGGTCAATTGCAACAAGACTATACAGGGTCGGAAATTTTGCTTCGATGTTTAATTGAGGAAGGGGTGGAGGTGGTTTTTGGATATCCGGGAGGAGCGGTGCTTCCCATTTATGATTCGCTCTATCAGGGAGCGTTGAAGCACTTGCTGGCCCGCCATGAACAGGGAGCCATTCATGCGGCGGATGGTTATGCCCGCGCGACGGGTAAACCTGGAGTGGTGATCGCAACATCTGGGCCAGGAGCAACCAATCTGGTCACCGGGATTGCCAATGCCCAGATGGATTCCATTCCCCTGGTTTGTATCACAGGAAATGTTCCGCAAAACCTGATTGGGACAGATGCCTTTCAGGAAGCAGACATTACGGGAATAACAATGCCGATTACCAAACACAGTTATCTGGTTACGGATGTCCAGGATCTTCCCAGAGTGGTAAAAGAGGCATTTCATATCGCTTCCACAGGCAGACCGGGACCGGTATTGATCGATATTCCCAAAGATGTTTCCAATGCCCGGTCTTCTTACTCTTATCCGGACAGCATACACATCCGCGGATATCAGCCGAAGACAGATCCCCATCCTTTGCAAATCAGCCGATTACACAAAATTCTCACTAAGGCGGAGAAGCCCCTGATTCTGGCTGGTGGTGGTGTGGTAACTGCCGGTGCGGAAAAAGAGCTGATCATGTTTGCGGAAAGAGCCAATATTCCTGTAACCACAACATTGATGGGATTGGGAGGTTTTTCAGGGCAACATCCCTTATGGTTGGGGATGCCGGGAATGCATGGAACGTATGCTGCCAATCACGCCCTTTTGGAATGTGATCTGTTGATTGGGATCGGTGCCCGTTTTGATGACCGGGTAACCATGGGACGTCTTGATAAGTTTGCAACCAAAGCCAATATTGTTCATATTGACATCGATCCGGCGGAGATCGGCAAAAACGTGGACACCTATATTCCGATTGTTGGAGATGTAAAAAAGGTGCTCTCCACAGCTGTAGCTGAAGTTCCCCGCACCCCTTCTGATGCATGGATTGAAAAACTTCAGAAATGGGTTCGGGAGAAGCCCTATACGTTTTGTGACTCTGATGAAGAACTGAAGCCTCAATGGGTGATTCGCCATCTTTATGAAAGTACGGGTGGAGATGCCATTGTGACGACAGATGTTGGACAGCATCAGATGTGGGTGGCTCAGTATTTCCCGTTTGCCAACCCCCGCTCCTTCATTACCTCCGGTGGGTTGGGAACGATGGGATTCGGCTTTCCTGCCGCTCTTGGAGCTCAGTTGGGAAAACCGGAAGCTACAGTGATCAGTGTGACTGGTGACGGAGGGTTTCAAATGACGAGCCAGGAGCTGGCAGTGGCGTCTCTGGCCAATATTCCGGTGAAAGTGGCTGTGATCAATAACCGCTGTCTGGGAATGGTTCGCCAATGGCAGGAGGTCTTTTATAAAAAGCGATACAGTGAAGTTGATTTGGCTGACAGTCCAGACTTTGTCAAATTAGCTGAATCCTATGGAGTAAAGGCATGGAAGGCGGAGAATAAAGAAGAGGCCAAACGGGTTTGGAAAGAGGCACTTTCCCATCCGGGACCGGCTGTGGTTGATTTTCGGGTAGCCCCTGAGGAAAATGTTTATCCCATGGTGGCGCCGGGGACGGGTCTTGATGAGATGATTATGGGGGATGAGGATAAATGAGACACATTCTTTCTGTGTTGGTAAACGACCAACCCCGTGTTCTCGCCAGGGTGGCAAACCTTCTCGGTCGCCGGAATTTCAACATTGAAAGTATCAGTGTCGGTGAATCCGAGGAGCCTGGATTGTCGCGGATGGTCATCGTAACCACCGGAGATGAACGAACCATGGAACAGGTGCAAAAACAGCTCCACAAAGTGATTGATGTAATTAAAGTCCAGGATTTGAGTCAACATTCTGCGGTGGAACGCGAGTTGCTTCTGGTCAAAGTGGGAGCTGGACCGGCAGATCGAATGGAGATTGGTGGGATCATTGAACCGTTTCGGGCTTCGGTGGTGGATGTAGGTCCACAGAGTCTGATGATTCAGGCGACAGGGGAGCGTTCCAAGCTGGATGCTCTGTTGGAGTTGTTACATCCATACGGGATTAAGGAAATTGCTCGCACAGGAGTAACAGCCTTGTCCAGAGGAGCGTCCAAAGCAGGAACCGCAGTTCTGGCTGGTGGTTGATCGTTGATGTGGATCGAAAAGGGTTGGAATCAAAATTTTATGATCATGTGTATGGTTCTACTTTAATACTGCACCGCTTAAAATCAACAAAAACTGGATTTTTCTAAGGAGGATGTCAGATGGCGAAAGTATATTATGGAAATGATGCAAATCTTGATGCTTTGAAAGGGAAAACAGTGGCTGTGGTCGGTTATGGCAGCCAAGGTCACGCTCAAGCGCAAAATCTGCGTGATAGTGGTGTTCATGTAGTGATCGGCCTTCGTCGCGGCCGTTCCTGGGAACAGGCCAAGCGGGATGGATTTGAGGTGTACACGGTGGAGGAAGCAGTCAAAGAGGCAGATGTGGTGCAAATCCTGATGCCGGATGAAGTGCAGGCAAACGTTTATCGGGAACAGGTGGCACCCTGTCTAAAACCGGGAGCAGCACTCTTCTTTTCCCACGGGTTTAACATCCATTTTCAACAGATCAATCCTCCCGAAGATGTGGATGTTGTTTTGGTTGCTCCCAAGGGTCCCGGCCACCTGGTTCGACGGGTGTATGAAGAAGGATTTGGTGTTCCCGGTTTAATTGCCGTTCATCAAAATGCGTCCGGAAAAGCGTTGGAGATCGGGCTTGCCTACGCCAAAGGAATTGGTGCCACTCGCGCCGGAGTGATTGAAACCACCTTCAAGGAAGAGACGGAAACGGATTTGTTTGGAGAACAGGCGGTTTTGTGCGGAGGAGTCAGTCAACTGGTCCAAAATGGATTTGAAACCTTGATGGAAGCAGGATATCAGCCAGAAATCGCCTACTTTGAGTGCCTCCACGAATTGAAGCTGATTGTGGATCTGATGTATGAAGGTGGATTGTCCGGCATGCGTTATTCCATCAGCGATACAGCGGAGTATGGCGATTATGTCAGTGGCAAGCGGGTGGTTGGTGAAGCTTCCCGAAAGGCGATGAAAGAAGTGTTGAAGGAAATCCAGGATGGCACCTTTGCCAAGCGCTGGATTCAGGAAAATGAAGAGGGACGGAGAGAGTTCAACCGTTTGGCCAAGGAGGGTCAGGATCACCCCATCGAACAAGTGGGCAAAAAGCTTCGTAAGACAATGGCTTGGATCGATAAAGAACAACAGGAACCCGTTAAACAGTGAGATTTTATGATAGGGAGGAAGCGGCATGCGAAGGGTGCAGTTTTTTGACACAACGTTGAGAGACGGGGAACAATCCCCCGGTGTAAACTTGAGTGCCAAGGAGAAGGTGGCGCTTGCCCTTCAACTGGAACGGCTGGGTATTGATGTGATTGAAGCCGGCTTTGCTGCGGCCTCCCCCGGAGACCTGGAAGCCGTTCGACAGGTGGGTGAAGCCGTTGGGAGTGCAACGGTGGTTAGCCTTGCACGAGCTGTCCCAGCCGATATTGAAAAAGCATGGGAAGCATTAAAGCATGCAAAAAATCCTGGTATTCATGTTTTTCTCGCCACTTCACCAATCCATCGGAAATACAAGTTGAATATGACAAAGGATGAAGTGTTGGAAAGAGCGGAATCCGCTGTCCGCTTGGCCAAACAATATTTTCCCAACGTGGAGTTTTCTACGGAAGATGGAGGACGGACGGAAAAAGCGTTTCTCTGTCAGGTGGCGGAGCGGGTGATCGAGGCTGGAGCCGATGTCCTCAATATTCCGGATACGGTTGGTTACTTGACACCACAGCAGTACGGAGAGATTTTTCGATATCTCAGGGAAAATGTTCGGGAAATCGATAAGGTGAAGTTGTCTGCTCACTGCCATGACGATCTGGGGATGGCAACGGCCAATACGTTGGCGGCCATTGAAGCCGGTGTGGATCAGGTGGAAGGTACTATCAACGGGATCGGTGAACGGGCGGGAAATACGTCCCTGGAAGAAGTGGCGATGGCTTTGGCGACTCGCAAGGATTACTATCAGGCAACGACTGGGCTCAATCTGAAGGAGATTGCCAAAACAAGCCGGATGGTCAGTAAAATGACCGGTATGTTTGTACCAGGCAATAAAGCGGTCGTTGGCGCCAATGCTTTTGCTCATGAGTCAGGCATCCATCAGGATGGGATGCTGAAAAACAGTTCCACCTATGAAATCATGCGACCGGAGATGGTCGGTTACGAAGCGAGTCGCATGGTACTCGGCAAACATTCCGGACGCCATGCGTTTCGGGATAAGTTGAAAAGCATGGGATATGAAATGTCGGATGAACAGATTTCCCAGCTGTTTGTTCGCTTTAAGGAATTGACTGACCGCAAAAAAGTGATCGAAGACGAGGATATTGCTTCCCTTGTTGAAGAACGATGGGCCGGAGAGAAAGAGGTCTATACGTTGGAAACCATACAACTCTCGTATGGGAACCAATCCGTTCCCACCGCTTCCGTTCAGGTGGTTGATGTTCGCGATCAGCGAAGGTTGGAAGAAGCATCCTGCGGAAACGGTTCCGTGGACGCCATCTTTAAGGCGATCGATCGGGTAACGGGAGAGTCGATGCATTTGGTGGACTTTCAGATTGCATCCGTGACCCATGGAAAAGATGCCCTGGGAGAGGTTTATGTCAAGTTAAAACAAGAGGATCGCATTGTCCAGGGACGCGGAGTGAGCACCGATATATTGGAAGCCAGTGCCAGGGCTTATATTCATGCTGTGAACCGAATGATTGCCCGGCGCGACGGTGGGATCAAGATGGAGAACGCTCCGGTTTCTGTCGGTTCTTGAGTCGGAATCCCCCATAACGGAGAAAAGGAGGTTGAAATGGATGGATAAGCAGTACAAGGTGACTGTGTTGCCTGGAGATGGGATCGGTCCGGAAATTGTGGAAGAAGGCGTCAAGGTATTGAAGCAGGCGGGAAAACAATTTGGCTATCGATTTCAACTGGATTTTGGGTTGGTGGGAGGCGGTGCCATTGATCGGGTACAGACTCCGCTTCCACAGGAAACCCTTCGTCAATGTCGCGATGCGGATGCCGTATTGCTGGGAGCGGTAGGAGGTCCCGACTGGGATCAGAATCCACCGGAACTTCGCCCGGAAAAAGCGCTTTTGGACTTGCGGAAGAAGCTTGGCTTATTTGCGAATCTTCGTCCCGTCCAATGTTTTCCCGGTTTAGAGGAGAGCTCCACATTAAAAAAGGATGTTGTTAACGGTGTGGATCTGCTCGTGGTTCGGGAGTTGACCGGAGGCATCTATTTTGGGGAGAAATATACAGAGAAGACAGGAAAAGGAGAAAAAGCCACCGATACATTGGTTTACCAGGAACATGAAGTGGAGCGGATTATGAGGCGTGGGTTTGAATTGGCCCGTAAACGTCGGAAAAAAGTAACTTCTGTGGATAAAGCCAATGTTCTGGAAAGCTCCCGTCTTTGGAGAAAAGTGGCCCAACGAGTGGCGAGGGACTACCCGGATGTGGAATTGGAACATATGTTGGTGGACAACTGTGCCATGCAAATGATCCGTCGCCCTGCCGAATTTGATGTCATTGTTACGGAAAATATGTTTGGTGATATCCTGAGTGATGAGTCTGCGGTTCTCACCGGGTCCATCGGAATGCTTCCTTCAGCGAGTATTGGTGAAGGAACAAAAGGCCTGTATGAACCGGTTCACGGCTCAGCTCCCGATATTGCCGGGCAGGGCGTCTCCAATCCTGTTGCCACCATTCTCTCTGTGGCTATGATGTTCCGGCATTCATTTCAGGATGAAGAAGCCGCCCGAACCATTGAACATGCCGTGATCAATGTCCTGGCTCAGGGCGCGCGTACCATGGATGTTGCAGTGCCTGGTGATTTGGCCCTTTCAACGGATCAGATGGGAGACAGGGTGGTGGAAGAGTTAAAGAAACGTCAACCGGACCCCAAAATTCCAGTGGAGGCGATGATGTAATCCCTGGAACTGAAGAGAAAACAACCCTCGCAAAAAGGAAATTCCTTTATTGCGAGGGTTTTTATATGGATTTCTGCTCACATTTCCTAATACTGATAGATATAAACCAATCCTACAATCAAAGCGATGTACAAAAAAAGGCTCCAACCCATTGGATTCATCAAACATCATCTCCTCTTTCATTCAAATGGTGGTTATGTAAAAGGGGAAATTTCCCATCCCTTTGCAGGGAAGGAAACTCTTGTACGCACAATAAAGTCCCAGTATACTTAAAAAAGAAAGTAAATTCGAAAGATACCGATAGAAGGAAGATCGCAACCAAAGGTGGTGTGGATCAATGATGATGGATGTTCCGCTGTTGGTAGCACCCATGTTGGAGCGGGCAGAGCGCCTGTTTCCGAAAAAAGAAATCGTTTCTCTGACCCAATCTGGGACCTATCGATATACCTATGCAGAAATGGGCCGTCGTACCCGACAACTTGCTAGCGTTTTAAAACAATTGGGGGTTCAAAAAGGGGAACGGGTGGGAACATTGGCCTGGAATGATCATCGACATCTGGAAGCCTATTTTGCCATCCCTGGTATGGGAGCCGTTTTGCATACCATTAACATTCGACTTTCCCCTGAACACCTGGCTTATGTAATCAATCACGCCAAGGATCGTGTGCTGCTGATCGATGTGACTGTCTGGCCTTTGGTTGAAAAAATCAGGGATCAGTTGAAAACGGTGGAATACTTTGTGGTGATGACCGATGGAGCACTTCCGGAGACAACGGTGCAACCGCTCTATTCTTATGAGAAACTGCTGAAAAACGGAGATCCGGAATGGAAATTTCCCCGTGAGTTGGATGAAAACGATCCGGCAGGGATGTGCTATACTTCAGCGACTACCGGAAAGCCCAAGGGAGTGGTCTATACCCAGCGCAGTATTTTTCTGCACAGTATGTCTCTTGGCTTGGCGGATGTTCTGGGATTGTCGGAGTCAGATACCTGTCTGTCTGTTGTGCCGATGTTCCATGTCAATGCGTGGGGACTTCCTTTTGCCGCCACCTGGTTTGGAACCAAACAGGTGTTGCCAGGGCCACAGATGACACCGCAAAATATCGCGAAACTGATCAATTCGGAACAGGTGACAGTTACTGGTGGTGTTCCAACCATTTGGATTGGTATGCTTAAAGAGCTGGAGCAGAACGATTATGACCTGTCCAGCTTGCGAAAGCTTCTTTTTGGAGGGTCAGCTGCTCCCAAAAGCATGATCCAGGCGTATGAAGAGAAGTATGGGATACCCGTGGTCCATGCTTATGGAATGACGGAAACCAGCCCGGTCGTCTCGGTCTGCAACCTGAAGAGCCATCAGCAAAGCCTTTCGAAAGAAGAGCGATTGGAGCTGAAATCCAAGCAAGGGATTCCGGCTCCCGGAGTGGAAATCAAAGTGGTGGGTACAGATGGTGAAGTGGCATGGAATGGGCAGGAGATGGGGGAACTTTTGGTGCGAGGACCCTGGATTGCTGCTGGTTATTTTAATGATGAGCGGAGTGAGAAGGCATTTCAGGATGGATGGCTTCACACCGGAGATGTGGTAACGGTGGATGAAGAAGGTGCGATCAAAATTGTAGATCGAACCAAGGACTTGATTAAGAGTGGGGGAGAATGGATCAGTTCGGTCGATCTGGAAGATGCCTTGATGGCTCATGAAGCCGTCTATGAAGCGGCTGTGGTGGCTGTCCCTCATAAAAAATGGCTGGAACGCCCAATCGCCTGTATCGTTCTGAAAGATGATTTTGTGGGGAAGGTTTCCGATCAGGATCTGCTGGATTTTTTAAAACCGCAAGTGGCGAAATGGTGGCTTCCGGATGCAATCATTTTTATGAAAGAACTTCCCAAAAACTCTGTCGGAAAGCTTCTGAAGCGAGCATTGCGAGAGGAGATGAAAGCGCGTTTTGCTTCCAAGGAATCTGTATAACCCAATCCATCCGGTTGCCTCACAGGCAGCCGTTTTTTTGGGCGGGAATACTGCTGGGGATGAAAAATTACGGTTGAAGACTGTACACTTTCGTATGATAAAAAGTCCGGTGAACCCCCTGGGGTTCTTGCATTATCCTTAGTTCGCAGGCTTCTGGTGCGTTTGATATAATAAGGTAGCTTTAATAGCTTGCAAAAATCTGAGAAAGGATATTTAAGATCAACCTAGAACTCTATGTTTTAGAGAATAAACTGCAGTGAACCCCGTTTTGGCAAAAATACTGATTATCCCTTGTTTTTCAACGGTTATAGGGATTTTTGACTCGTTTTGAAAAAAAGGACTTCCACTTTACTGCAATCAAGTGGTTTCCTACATAGAGCGGATCTTTGCTTCATCCTGTCATGACAGGGTTTTCTCTTTGCCGGTTTTAAGGTTTTAGATGAACGTAGTGGGATATAAAGCGTTATCGCTTCTTCTTGTTTTGATAACAGTTCCTCAGTTTTAGATGAACCTAGTGGAGATAGAAGGGAGATATCATTTAAAATTATTTGTATGAATGGATCACACCTCATTTGTCATGATCCAATGTACATAGGGTTTTCTACCCAATCAGGATAGGTTTACCATCGACATATTTTTTGACAAAAGGTTGACATCTGTCGAAAAATTGTGTTTTAATATCAAACAAGTCATCAGATGACCTGATAACCTTATCATCATATTTTCCCATGGGAAAACCTTTAAAGAAGGTGATGGATGAAAAAAGTGGGGGAAGGTGTTGTTGGAAACACTTCAGTCAGAGGGAAAATATTGGATTGGGAGGTCCCAATATGTTGGCATGGCTTGCTTTACTTCCTGTCCTGACCGTATTTCTGTTTCTGGTAGTGTTGAAATGGCCGGCTAAATATGCGATGCCATTGGCTTTGGTCGTGACAGCCGGTTTATCGCTGGGTGTATGGAAGATTCCGGGGAATGTAGTGGCTGCTGAAGTCGTGGATGGGGTCGTGACGGCCTTGAGCTTACTTTATATTATCTTTGGTGCGATCCTGCTTTTGAATACGCTTACAGAAAGCGGTGCCATTCATAAGATCCGCCAAGGGTTGTCCGAGATCACGGTGGACCGCCGTATTCAAGTAATCATTATTGCTTGGTTGTTTGGTTCTTTTATTGAAGGGTCTGCTGGGTTTGGGACACCTGCGGCAGTAGCTGCTCCGCTGTTGGTAGGTCTTGGATTTCCAGCGATGGCTGCCGTGATTTGTGCCCTGATCATCCAAAGTACCCCCGTTTCCTTTGGCGCATTGGGAACCCCGGTTTTGGTTGGCATCCATACCGGGCTGGGTGGAGGAAAGCTGGCAGAGGTCACACAAACTGTCGGTATATCTGCGGGGGAGTGGGGGGCCTTTATTGCCTCCATCGGAGCAAAAGTGGCCTTGTTACATGCGATTGTGGGAACCATGATTCCACTGATTATGATTTCCGTGATGACTCGGTTTTTTGGGAAGAACCGTACCTTCCGTGAAGGATTGCAGGCGTGGAAGTTTGCCTTGTTTGCCGCATTGGCAATGACGGTACCGTATTATGCAGTAGCAGTTATTCTCGGACCTGAATTTCCTTCTCTGTTTGGCGGACTGATTGGGTTACTTTTGGTCGTATCGGCTGCTAAAAAGGGATGGTTTTTGCCGAAGGACGGCGAGTGGAACTTTGACAAAAGGGAAAACTGGGATGCCGATTGGAATGGTCAAGTCGATGTGCGTGGTCAGATCCGGGAAGGAACCAATATATCGATGATACAGGCTTGGACGCCCTATCTGCTGGTTGGACTGTTTCTGGTACTGTCCAGGGTAACCTTCTTACCGATCAAAGCGTGGATGACCGGAGTAACCATCACAGGAAAAGATCTCTTCGGTTCCGGTATGGATGTATCTGTTGCGCCTCTGTATCTACCGGGTACTATTTTTATCCTTGTGGTGTTTTGCACCTATTTTCTTCACCGTATGAATGGAGGCGCTTTCAAAAAGGCATGGGGTAATGCTTTTCAAACCACCGTTGTCGCCTCGGTAGCCCTGTTGTCTGCCGTTCCGATGGTGAAACTGTTTATTGGATCGCAAGATGGAGCCGCCGGATATGAGAGCATGCCGATTGAGTTGGCGGAGGGTGTAGCGGCATTGACCGGGAGTGCATGGCCGATTTTCGCGCCGGTTATCGGAGCTTTGGGTGCTTTTGTGGCGGGAAGTAACACGATTTCCAATATGATGTTTTCCCTGTTTCAATTCGGTGTGGGAGAGCGGATTGGAGTGGACCCGTCCTGGGTGGTAGCCTTGCAGGCCGTTGGTGGTGCCGCAGGCAACATGATCTGTGTGCACAATGTGGTTGCCGCATCCGCTACAGTGGGATTGGTGAACCGGGAAGGCCCCCTGATCCGGAAAGTCTTGCTTCCGATGACCTACTATACCCTCTTTGCCGGCGGGATCGGATATGTGATTCTGAACGGGTGGGATTTGAACATTGGAACGATCATTGTTCTCGCAGTAGTGATTGCCTGGGTGTATGTGATTGTTCGATCCAATAAGGAGTCGGTGGCGGTTTCTTCAAAGCTAAACTGAAGATGGTTTGATAGCAATCGTCCAAGGCCTGTCAATATCCTTTCATATCCCGTTAAACGGCATACCTCTGGGAATGATACAATAGGAAAAAACACAACATTTCCCAGAGGTGAACCAATGGAATATCAACCGATTCGTGGAAGAAAAATTTATGAGCAAGTGGCAGAACAAATTAAAGGCATGATCCAGTCTGGGAAGTTAAAGCCGGGGGACAAGCTGGCTTCAGTCCGTGAGTTGTCGGAACGGTTTGATGTAGGTCGCTCAGCCGTCCGGGAAGCATTGTCCGCTCTAAGGGCGATGGGATTGTTGGAGATGCGACAAGGGGAAGGGACTTATGTCAAGACATTTGATCCAAACACCGTCTCCCGACCCATTGTGGAGGCAACATTAATGAATCAGGAACAGATTCTGGAGTTGTTGGAAGTCCGCAAAATTATGGAAGCTGGATCGGCAGCCATTTGTGCGACCGAGCATGATCAAGAGGATCTGAGAAAGATGGAAGATGCCTTGAAAGAAATGGAAGAAAGCTTGGGCGCTTCCGAAGAGCTGGGAGAGCAAGCGGATGCCAAGTTTCATTTGGCGGTTGCCAAAGGAACGAAAAATAACCTGCTTTATCATCTCATGACAACCATTTCTGGCACCATGCAGGAAGCGATGCGGGAAAGTCGCCGCATCTGGCTTTATGCAGAAGAGGAGACAGCGGAAAGACTTTATCGAGAACACCAGGCCATCTATCACGCGATTAAAGACCGAAATGCGACATTGGCACAGCAACAAATGCTGGCTCATTTGGTCAAAGTTGAACAGGTATTGCGTCGATTTATGGAAGACAAGGCGGATGAAGATAAAGAATAGGGGTCATTGAACAAACCCGCTTTACCAGCGGGTTTGTGCTTGGAAGGGAGAGGTATTGATGCAGGTTGCACTTTTTATTACGTGTCTGTCGGATGTATTTTATCCGAGTGTAGGGATGAGCGTGGTGCGGGTGTTACGCCGTTTGGGAGTGGAAGTGGATTTTCCTACTGAACAGACTTGCTGTGGGCAACCCGCCTTTAACAGTGGATACCGGCAAGATGCTGCCAAAGCGGCGAAGCAAATGATTCGTGCTTTTGAAGGGTATGATGCGGTGATCACTCCTTCCGGGTCCTGTGCCGCGATGGTACGGAAGGAATATCCACATCTTTTAAACGATGATTCTGAATGGAAAGAAAGAGCACAATCGTTGGCCGATCGGTGTTATGAGTTCTCGGAGTTTCTGGTGAGTCGACTGTCGCTGGAAATGATTGATGCCC
The DNA here is from genome assembly GCF_900182565.1 of Melghirimyces algeriensis. Classification (GTDB taxonomy): domain Bacteria; phylum Bacillota; class Bacilli; order Thermoactinomycetales; family DSM-45169; genus Melghirimyces; species Melghirimyces algeriensis. The sequence continues at coordinate 195,383 of NZ_FXTI01000001.1, forward strand.
GTCTGGAAGGGAAGGCCACTTATCATCATTCTTGTCACATGTACCGGGGGTTGCGTTTGACAGAACCTCCACTCCAGGTTCTTTCACAGGTACAGGGGTTAGAGGTGGTGAACCTTCCTTATCATGAAGACTGTTGTGGCTTTGGTGGAACGTTTGCCGTCAAAATGTCAGAGATCTCACAAGAGATGGCAGATGAAAAAATCCAGCATTTAGAAAGCACCGAAGCGGATTATCTGATCGGATCTGACATGAGCTGTCTCATGCATTTGGGGGGGCGAATCCGTCGGAAAGAGAAGTCGGTAGAAATCATGCATGTGGCTCAAGTTTTGGATCGGGGGATGATGAAATGAGTATAGAACAGCAAATATCAAGAAAACAGCGTCCTCCTTTTCATGATCGCACGAAGGAAGCCATTGAACACCCATTTCTACAAAAAGCGGTTCGATATACCCAGGATCGGCTGAGAGGCGGAAAAAAACGAGCCGAAGCGGAGATTGGGAACTGGGAAGAATGGCGACTGAAAGCGGAAGCCATCCGGCGTCACACGGTTGAGCATCTGGATGTGTATTTGGATCAATTTACTACGAATGTAGAGAATGCTGGCGGAACGGTTCACTTTGCCGACACATCACAAGAAGTGTTGGATCTCGTTACCCAAATTGTACGGAAGAAAGAGGCCCGTTCCATTGTCAAATCCAAGTCGATGGTTTCAGAAGAAGTAGATTTAAACCATGTAATGGAACAACAGGGTGTGGAAGTGGTGGAGTCTGATCTGGGTGAATATATCGTCCAACTGGCTGATGAAGCTCCTTCCCATATTATTGTACCTGCGATTCATAAAAACCGTCAGGAGATTACACGTCTCTTTTCCAAGGAGGCAGGCAAGCTACTTTCAGAGGAAACCGCAGAATTGACAGCGTTTGCCCGGAAACGGATGCGGGAGAAATTTTTGCAGGCAGATATCGGGATCACCGGGTGTAACTTTGGTGTAGCAGAATCCGGTTCTGTCGTATTGGTTACCAATGAAGGAAACGCTCGAATGTCGACCACGTTGCCTGACACGCATATTGTGGTGATGGGGATGGAGCGGATCGCTCCAAGATGGCGAGACCTGGATGTTTTGTTGACGATGCTGACCCGAAGTGCCACCGGACAAAAAATCACCAGCTATGTGACGGCGCTGACGGGACCCCGGAGGGAGGGGGAAGCGGATGGACCAAAAGAGATGCATGTCATTGTAGTAGACAATGGTCGTTCGTCCATGTTGGGAACGGGTTATCAAGACGTCCTGCATTGTATCCGTTGTGGTGCATGTATCAATGTTTGTCCCGTTTACCGGCAGATTGGCGGACATGCCTATGGGGGTGTCTACCCTGGGCCGATCGGAGCGGTGTTGACACCGCTGTTGGAAGGGTTTGAAGGATGGACAGAGCTTCCTTATGCCTCCAGTCTGTGTGGAGCCTGTACGGATGCTTGTCCGGTAAGGATTCCGTTGCATGAACGACTCCTCGATCTGCGGGCAGATGAGGTGGAGACGAAGCAGACACCATGGTCGGAACGGTTGGCCTTCAAGGGATTTGGTGTGTTGGCTGAACACCCTGAATGGTTTGAGAAAGCGGCGGTGATGGGGCATTGGATGGGGAAGCCCCTGGCGGATCAAGAAGGCTTCTTACAGAAAGGTCCTGGCCCCCTAAAGGGATGGACAGATAGCCGTGATCTTCCCATACCCGCAAAAACATCATTTCGCAAATGGTGGCGAAAGGAGGGGAAACAGGATGGTTGAAGCGAATCGCAAACAGCAATTTCTCCAACGCATTACCGAGCGTTTAAACCGTCCCCGCCCACGACAGGTTACTCCACCAGACCTCGCCCCTTGGGACAATCATTCAGAAGAGACGAAAGCGGATCGGGTTGGTCGCTTTTCAGAAGAAGCGGAACAGGCGGGAGCTGAAGTGCGGATGGTAAGGGATGAACAGTCCCTTCGGAAGTTGATTGACAGCGATCTAAAAAAGGATGGATTCAAAAAGGTATTGACATGGAAGGAAACCGCTCCCTTGTTGGAAGGAACGGAAGGGATACAGGTCTGCATCTGGGAGCCTGATAGAGATCGTATGGCACAGTTGCGTGAAGCAGAACAATCAGATGTCGGTTTGGTTCGGGCAGAGTGGGGATTAGCATTTACCGGTACGTTGGTGTTGTGGAATGATGAAAAGAGGGGGCGAGGACGGGCTGTCAGTCTGTTGCCACCTGTGTTGTATGTGGTGTTGGATGCGGATCACATTGCGTCCCGTATGTTTCCGGTGCTCAAGAAAATCGAAAATAAGAACAAGATGGTTTCTTGTCTCAATTTTATTACAGGGCCCAGCCGCACCTCAGATATTGAAAACGATTTAAGTCTGGGTGTGCACGGACCAGGGCGGGTTCAGATTTATGTGGTGGAAAAAGCAGGAGTGTGAATACTCCTGTTTTTTGGCGTTTTGAGTGGCTTTGTATTGTTTCTCATATGCTATACTAAAGAATGAAAAGGATGATCCATCATCCGGAATTTAAACGAAAGGGTGCCGAGCTGAAGCGATGGAAGCTGCTCATAAAAAGAAAGAACATAAAAAGCTGAGTAAGGGGAAACTGTTCAAGCGAGCTGTCATGATCTGTATAGGAGCCGTCCTGATGGCTTTGGGTCTGGAAACATTTCTCGTTCCCAACCAGGTCATCGATGGGGGAATTGTGGGAGTTTCCATTATTCTTTCCCATTTAACGGGAATCCCGTTAGGTCTGTTTCTGTTTTTTCTTAACCTTCCCTTTTTCTTTGTTGGATATAAACAGATCGGTAAAACCTTTGCATTTTCCACTTTATTCGGGGTACTCATTCTTGCAGTTGGAACGTATGGGTTTCATTCATTGGATCCAGTAACAGGAGACCCTCTGCTGGCAGCAGTTTTCGGCGGTGTGGTGCTGGGAATCGGTGTGGGTCTGGTGATTCGTTACGGGGGCTCTTTGGACGGAACGGAAATTCTGGCGATTCTGTTTAACAAACGTCTTCCCTTCTCCGTTGGGGAAACCGTGATGTTTTTCAACCTGTTTATTTTGGGCAGTGCCGGGTTTGTGTTTGGATGGGATCGGGCAATGTATTCACTGATGGCCTACTTTATCGCTTTTAAAATGATTGATTTAACCATTGAAGGGTTTGATGAAACAAAATCGGTCTGGATTATCAGTGAGCAACATCACAAGATTGGAGAAGCGATCCTTCATCGTTTGGGACGGGGGGTTACATATCTCAATGGTGAAGGAGGATACACCGGCGATGATAAAAAAGTGATTTTTTGTGTGGTGACCCGGCTGGAAGAAGCCAAACTGAAGTCGATCGTGGAAGAGATTGATGAAGAAGCATTCCTTGCAATCGGAGATATTCATGATGTGAAAGGTGGACGTTTCAAGAAACGGGATATTCACTGAGTCGTGTACGGTATCGGGCTGGGCTAAATGTTTCCATTCAAAAGAATGTTGCGTCGGGGAGAACCGCTCCCCGACGTTTTATTTGAGAGCGGATATCGGTAGGGGATGCCTTCCTTTGTTTTCAGGGAAGCGATAATGACAAACACGATCATCGCAATGGAAATCACCGGGATCAACAAAAGGCCGATCAGGAGCAGAATCAAAACGGAGGAAATGATTAAATAAATGGTAATGGAAATCTGAAAGTTGAGAGATTCCTTTCCGTGTTGATCCACTTCCGGAAATTCATCTTTTTTTAACAGCCAGATCACCAATGGACCGAGAATGTTCGCTGTTGGAATAATAAGCCCTGATAATGCGATTAAATGACATAACATAGCCCAATTGTTCACTTGTTCCTGCTTTTCGCCCGTTTCCCCACTCATTTTTCCTCCTCCTCTCGATGGGAATCACCCGTTATATTTATTCTGGAAGGATGGGGATAATGCAAATAGCTACTTCCAGAACTATAGAGACTGTTTTCCGGAAAAATCCTCCCATTCACCAATAAAAAGCGGTTGATTAGAAAAACTTTCAAACTTTGTAGACATCAAATATACTAGAGAGAGAAGAAAAGAGTGGGAATAAGGGAGGAACCGAAATCGATGCTGAAGAAAATGATGGCCAAGCTGGGGAAAGGATCAGCAAAAATTGACCTTGTACTCGACCATGATACGTTTCAGCCTGGTGATGAAGTGACCGGTGAACTGCAAATCCGGGGAGGTACTGTGGAACAATCGATCAATCGGATTGATGTGGACTTGATGATTCGTGCAGCTGTGAAAGATCAGGTTCATGAAGAATGCCTTCTTCGTGTGCCGGTATATGAAGCGTTTACTCTGTCACCAGATGAAGAGAAAACGTTGCCATTTACGATGCGGTTGCCAGAGGATCTGCCTGTATCTGGCCATTCGATTAGCTTCTACTTTACCACTCGTTTAGATATCAAAGCGGGTGTGGATCATTTGGATACCGATCCAATTCTGATTCAACCGCCCGATCGGATTCAGCACGTATTAAATGCTTTTCAGGAGCTGGGATTCTCGGAACAGTACGAATCCCGTAAGTTTACTGGTTACGCCCAGGAGTTCGCCCTCTATCCACCAGATCATCTACGGGGAACAGTGGAAGAAGTGGAATTTGTTGCGGCCATGGAACCGAACGGCCTTCGGTTGCTTATGGAAGTGGATATGCGTTCCCTTTTCCGGGAAGTGGAGATTAAACGGGAAATTGTTCTTACTGATGAACAGTTGAATGATGAGTCCTTTCTTGCCGCGGAATTGGAAAAAGCCATCGATGATGTGCTGCAAAATCCCCAATCCTATCAGTATCCTTTCGTCGGAAAAAAAGAACGCATTCATCGCCACAGTGGGCTGACAGGTGCAGTTGGCGGTTTTGCCGCCGGTGTACTGGGTGGGTTGGTTCTGGCCAGTTTAATGGATGATCTTGGTGAATTGGGAAGCGAAGACGAAGGAGAAGGTGAAGATGGGGGGGACGAAGGCGGCTTTTTTGACGATTTTGATTTTGATGGAGAATAATAAGAGTTGCTGTTCTTTGACTCCAGACTCCTTCCTCTTTCTGAGCGGAGTCTGGAGTCTCTTTTTACTGGTTTCCTTTTCTATAGGGATCATATCCCGACATTGGATACCATTTTCGTAGATTTTCTCTGTATAGTGTGTGAGAAAAAAATTCCGATCCACTCCAGTGATTCGAAAACCACATTTTTGATAGAGATAAAACTGATGGATACCGGAATTTTCCAGTTCATGGTTTTGTAGCCTCTCGACTGGCCATTTGGACTGCGTGAACAACCCATTGTTTTGCAAATTTTTTCCTCATAGCTAATCGACATAGAACAGTATAAATCTCATTTCGTAGGAAGATTCCCCCAAATGGCTGATTATATGCAAAAAGTATGGCAAATCTGTTACAATCAGAAATGAAACCGTTTACGACAAGAGGTTTATTTGACTTATTGCCATTTGTTTTTTGTAAGAGGGGTATCGCGACGGTTTCGAGGGAACACCATATGAAAATGGAGATGGGAGTGAGAGTATGTCAAAGCAGAACGAAGAAGTCAACAACCAGGATGAGCAGTTGGCGGAAGCAACCGGAAGCAAAAAAGTCCAAAAGTTGGACTTCCGGTTGGGAGCGTTTGGTGCCGCTATACCGATGTTGTTTTTTGTGGTCTGGGCTGTCTCCACTAGTTTGCTGGATATTACCTCGGAACTGGGGCTAGTGTTGGGAGCCGTATTTGGACTGGCATTGGGATTATTCTTTTCCAAGAGTAAGTGGGATCGTTACGCACAGGGAATCTTTGATGGGATGGCCCAACCGGTCGGTGTCGTAGCGATTATCGCTTGGTTTTGGGCTGGAATGTTTGCTCAAGTGCTCCGTGCCGGCGGTTTGGTGGAAGGACTGGTGTGGCTGGGTGAAGCTTCCGGCATGACGGGGGCGATGTTTGTGGCTCTCACCTTTTTGCTGGCAGCTGTTTTCTCCACAGCGGTCGGAACGGGATATGGAACCACCGTTGCTTTTTGTACACTGATGTATCCAGCAGGTGTAGCGATGGGAGCCGATCCGGTGATTCTCTTTGCGTCAATCCTCAGTGGGGCGGCTTTTGGTGATAACCTGGCTCCTGTTTCGGATACCACGATTGTGTCCGCTGTTACTCAAGAGGCTGATGTACCGGGAGTGGTTCGGTCTCGATTGAAATACAGTTTGGTTGCAGCACTTCCGGCGCTTATTCTGTTTGCTGTTTTTGGAGGGGGAGATGGCCAAACAGCAGGGAATGAAGCGGCGATGGCAGCAATGCAAGAGTCCTCTAAACCAGAAGGTTTGATTCTTCTCCTGCCCTTTGCATTGGTCATTATTTTGGCATTGTCAGGCCAACATCTCATTACTTCTCTTACCTGGGGAATCATTTCGTCTGTGCCTTTGATTCTTCTGACGAACCTCGGAACGCTGGGAGATTTCATTCGCTTTAATCCGGATTCCGACAATATTGTGGAAGGGGCTTTGATTGAGGGAGTTGCCGGCTATATGAACATGGCTATTCTGATTCTCCTGATTGTGGCCTCATCTCATCTGTTGCGTCTGGGCGGGACCATGGATGCGATCACCAAGGGTTTGAATCGTTGGATTCGGGGAGTGGTCCGGAGAGCGGAATTGGCGATGTGGGCGATTGTATCGGTGCTAAACAGTGTTATCACGATTAATACTGCTGCGGAAATCGCTGCCGCTCCCTTCGTGAAAGAGATTGGTGAAAAACATAAGATTCATCCGTATCGACGGGCCAACTTTTTGGATGCAGTCAGCTCCGCTCTGGGTTATATTTTCCCCTGGAGTGCGGCATTACTTCTGGGATGGTCAACCATCGGGGAGATGAAAGAGAAATATGATTGGCTTCCAGTCGTTTCTCCAACAGAAGTGTTTCCTTTTGTCTTCCATGGCTGGTTCCTGGTACTGGTTATGTTGATTGCTGCTTTGACCGGATGGGGACTTCGTTATCAAGGAAAGAACGGAGAAGAACTAAAAGAATACCCCAAGGATTGATTTCCATATGCCGCCATCAGGCGGCTTTTTTTTGATGATCTTCGTGATTTCCTAAAAATCGCTTTTTTTGTTTCCGGTTTTTTTATAGACTTAATAATGAATGAACATTCATGCAGTTATCAAATTTTATTTAAAGAGGTGGTACTCATGTATGAAACGATTCAGTATGATGTAAAAGGGAAGGTAGCCCACATCACGTTTAACCGTCCCAAAACAGTAAATGCCTTTAACTGGAAAATGCTTAAAGAATCGGTGCAAGCCGTGGAAACGGCGGCTCACGATGAAGAGGTTCGCTGTATTGTTTTGAGAGGAAGTGGAAAGGGGTTTAGTGCGGGAGCAGACCTCAGTATTGGAAAGGATGCAGCGGCAGGGGAAGCAGATTACGGTCATTTTCTACGTGAGACGTACAATCCCCTCTTAATGCGGATGGCTGAGGTGGATAAGCCGATTGTGGCTGTGTTGCATGGACCGACTGTCGGTGCTGGACTCAGTTTGGCCTTGGCATGTGATTTTCGTATTGCTGCTGACAACACCTCTCTCTGTTTGGCATTTATCAATATTGGGCTGGTTCCGGATGCGGGGGCATCTTTTTTCCTGCCACGGATTGTTGGATACAGCCGGGCACTGGAGATGGCTATGCTTGGGGATACATATACCGCAGAACAGGCCTATTCTCTGGGTCTGGTGAACCGTGTGGTACCGATGGAAGATCTGGAAACCGTCGCGGATGAGTTCTCCAAACGTCTGGCTTCGGCGCCAACCCGTGCACTAGGGGGGATCAAACGAAATTTCCTGAAGAGCTTTGAGTGCGATTTGCCGGCTCTCCTGGAAGCGGAAGCCCGGCAACAAACGGTTTGTGGTCGCAGTCAAGACCACATCGAAGGGATTACAGCCTTTTTTGAAAAGAGAAACCCACACTTTTTGGGTCGCTGATCTGTATTTTGCAAAGGAGGTTCCCGTGTGGACAAGGAGAGAGAGATGGGACGGTTGGCTCATCGGGTGGCGATGATTACCGGTGCCGGTCGGGGGATTGGGAAAGAAGTGGCACGACGGATGGGGCATGAAGGTGCTCGCATTGTAATGCTGGATATGGATGAAGAAGCACTTTATCATTCTGCCAAGGAGTTGGAGTCTGAAGGGATTCCCATCTTATTTGCCACCATGGATGTAACCGATCCAAACCAGGTGGAATCTACGGTGGAAGAGACGGTGGAGCATTTTGGCCGGTTGGATATTTTGGTGAACAATGCTGGGGTAATCCGGGATAACCTTCTTTACAAAATGTCGGATGAAGATTGGGAAACCGTGATGGATGTTCACTTAAAAGGGAGTTTTTATTGCAGTCGAGCTGTTCAGAAGTACATGGTGGAACAGGAGTATGGTCGCATTATTAACCTATCCTCTCTGTCTGCGCTTGGAAATCGGGGGCAGGTCAATTATTCCACAGCGAAGGCAGGATTACAGGGCTTTACCAAAACGTTGGCCATAGAGCTTGGCAAGTTTGGTATTACTGTTAATGCGGTCGCTCCAGGGATTGTTGAGTCGGATATGACCCGCGCGGTTGCAGAACGGAGAGGGATTGCCTTTGAGGATTTTGCAAAAGAAATTAAAAAAGAGATTCCGGTTCAGCGGATTGGACAACCTGAGGACATTGCCAACGCAGTTCTTTTCTTTGCGGAAGAGGCAGCCTCTTTTGTCAATGGGCAAGTTCTGTATGTAACCGGAGGCCCCACGGTCTGACAGGAGCAATCTCCAGTGAAATGGGGGATAGGAGATCGCAACTAAAAAGCAATTATCTGCAACCTGTCCCATTTGTGGGAAGGGCCATCATTGTGGCAACCCCTCCGGGAAGCCAGATGGAACCTGCTGGTGTGGGAAAGAGGTTTTCCCAAAAGAGATCTTTCAGCTTCTGCCGCCAGAGGCAATAGGGAAGAAGTGCATTTGTAAGGAATGTTTGGATCGGTTCAATCATGCCTGAATAAAAAGGGTGGTGCTCCTGGAGAGACCGCCCTTTTGGGGTTTATATCGCTTTTTTTTCCGCATGGATGCGTTCTGCTGTTTCACGAAGACGCATGGCGGCATGACGAGGGGAGGGGGCGTTGGTGATCGCGGATATGACTGCGATTCCTTCTGCTCCTGCCCGGATGACAGCTTCAGCATTCTGATGATGAATGCCACCGATTCCGACCATGGGCAGAGGTTTGTTTTCCATGTGATAGATTCTTTGAATAGCACTGGGACCCACAGGAGAGCCTGCATTTTGTTTGGAACGGGTGGAGTACATGGCTCCCACTCCCAAATAGTCCGCTCCGGCTTGCATGGCCTTGTCCGCTTCCTCTGGGGTTTTGCACGAAACCCCGATGATTGGATCGCTCCCCAACAGGCGACGCACTTGCACGGCAGGAAGGTCCTCCTGTCCCACATGAACGCCATCGGCTTTCAGAACCATCGCTAAATCCACCCGATCATTTACGATAAAGGGAATATGATGTTTGGCGCAGAGATCTCGCAGTTTTTTACCGAGGAAGACCGTTTGGGACAAGGTAAGAGCAGAGTTTTTTTCCCGAAACTGAAACATGGTGATTCCGCCGGCAATGGCTTCTTTCAGCACCCATACAGGGTCTCTGTTTTTACAATCCTGGCTTCCCATAACAAAGTACAGACGCAGGGTTGAAGAGGACAGATGGTTAGGCATGGACTCACCTCTTACCGATTCGCTTTTTGAGTTTAGACTCCAATAAACAATTCTATGTTGAAGGAGTCTTGGATATGACACAATCTGAATGTTTACGGTACGCCCAATGATTGGTGGGACCATACCCTTTACCCAGGCCCAAGGAATGAGCAATTCCCTGGGTAATAAAGGTTTTGGCAGTGTAAACAGCTTCCGTTACCGATTCACCTTTGGCTAAAGCCGCTGTTGCCGCTGCGGAGAAAGTGCATCCGGTTCCATGCGTATGATGTGTTGCTATTCGGGGAGCAGAAAATGCAAGAAATTGTTCTCCATCAAAGAAGAGGTCTGTCGCTTGATCCCCATCCAAATGTCCACCTTTGATCACAACCGCGGAGACACCCATATCCACAATCCTCCGGGCAGCTTCTTTCCGTTTGATTTCTGTATCCAGTTTTTTACCCACCAGGATTTCAGCTTCAGGAAGGTTGGGTGTTACCAAACAGGCCAGGGGAAGAAGTGTGTGAATCAGTGATTTACGGGCGGATTCCTCCAAAAGGGAATGCCCGCTTTTGGATACCATGACCGGGTCTACCACTAAGGGAGAAAGATGGTATTGTCTAATTTTTTCTGCAATCACTTCCATGATGGGAGTACTGGAAATCATCCCTGTTTTCAGCGCGTCCATCCCAATATCCTCGGCAACTGCATCGATTTGCCGGGCTACCGCTTCTGCTTCCAGTTCATAGATGTCGGTTACACCCAGTGTATTTTGGGCGGTAACAGCTGTTAAAGCACTCATTCCATAAACATGTAATTGATGAAACGTTTTCAGATCTGCCTGGATTCCCGCCCCTCCCCCACTGTCAGATCCTGCAATGGTTAATGCGCGTGGTGTTGTCATATCCTACACTCCTTTTCAAAAGAAAAACCGTCGGACGATGCCGACGGTAGGTGTTTCATTCATCAGAAAAGAAACAAACAATACAAATGTGTGTTTCCTGTATGCTACCTCCGCTGGCATTACCCAGATCAGGTTTGACGGTCGGCGGCGGAATGAGCCACCCTCTCAGCCCAGTTCCCTGGGCTCCCGCTTGTTCATCCACTCTGTATTACATTGAGAGGTGGAGAATGTAGATATTTTTAATGGACATGACGGTAATAACTTTGATTCAATCATAGCACAGAATCTTCACACTTGCGAGAGGGTGTGTATGCCTATAATGATAGGAAACGAATAAGATCGTTGAAAGGAAGGGGGAGTAGCCGGGCTGGTGTCCATACCAAAGACAGAAAAGGGGCATAGGTTGTAATGAGTCATTGTGCAGGAAGGAGGGGAGAGAATGAGCGGAGCGAGAACCAGCAATCTCATTGGATTGTTCGGGTTTAAATGGATATGGTGGATCGCCATTGCGATCATTATTATCCTGTTTTTGTTCTTTGCATTTTTCTGGTGGTGGGGAGGAGGATTTTACGGTCCATACGGGCCCTACTATTAATTGGTTACGATTCCTTTGGTCTCCAACCTCCCATATGCGGAGGTTTTTTTATAGTGAATGGGTGTAAAAGAAAGCCAGTGTACCAATCGTTGATTGGCCACTGGCTTTGGAGAGAAATGGGAAAATGACTAGACGCCTTGGCTGACGGCGTTGTCGTCGCTGCCCACCATGTTGTTGCTGTCAGAACCGATTTGGATCGGCACTTGGACGATTACGTTGACCAATCCGGCAGTATTGCGGACTTTTGCTTTGTTAACCGTCTTGGCAGCAGCTTTGAATTTTTCTTTTTTCAATTTTACGTGTACTTTTTTTCTTCTTTTTTTCTTTTTGATACAACAGCATTTCATGAGGAACACTCCTTTTGATCAAATTATCCGGAAAACAGAAAATTATTGTGACTGCTTCGATTTTTGGATATTGTTACAAGGTTCCCCGGGTTCAGGTTCTGGGGGCGGCGTTGGGATCAGATCATCAAACAGTTGGCCAACTAAGCCCCCGATATCCACCACCAAGCCTGCTACATTGTTTAACAGGTTTCCGATCAAGCCTCCAGAGGGTTCTTGGAATGCCTGCAGCTCCTTCATCATTTCTAAATCTCTACTATCACGAAGTTCTTTTTCCATCTGGGCATTCACTTGCTCAGTTTGTTTTTTGGTCAGCTTCGGTTCCAACCAACATCACCTCCTTTCAAAGTCCATGAAGTGAAGGAAGGTGTATTATGCCCAGCCCCTGGAGAATCATTGATCGACCCTCCACAGAAACGTTACATGAGTATAGAGGGTTACTTCTCATTATTGGGGCTTTGGTTGGAAGGGTTCATTTGCATCTGCATTTGTTGTTGGGCTTTTCGAAGCAGGCTTTTCTTTTGTTGGTTCAATGTGCTCATGCTGAAACGAACAGCGTTGCTGACAAAATTGGAGAGGCTGTAAAACATATTGTCCATGTTTTCAGCTTCCTTTTGTTTCGGTTGCGAACGGTTTGCATCGGGTTGACCGGTCGGAACCTCTTCTTTCAAGAATTCGTTGATCGTGTCATATACCTGTTTTCGGACCTGGTCTTCAAGTTGACGGGAAATTTTGTCCATTTCTGCGGTATCTATTTTGGGTGGTTGGGTCATTGATGGAATCAACTCCTTTCCTTTTGAGGGATCGATCACTACAGTATACAATCAAATGGACAAAATCGTGAGAATATGATAGAAAAATAGGTTTTGCCCTATGCCCGTTTCCAGTAGTAGGTTGATATAATAGTCAAGTAAAATGAATCAAGGTCTAAAGAGAACGATTTCTTTTCTCAAACGACAAAACCAATCCCCCAAATGCAATCAGCGAGGGATTGGTTTTGTTCTGTCGGGTATGAATTTCACGGGCGATTAACGTCCGGATATGCTAGGGATCATCATTTCTGGATCCACTTCCTCATCATAGTTGATTTCGTCAAACTGAAAACCAAAGAGGCGGAAGAAATCGGTTCGGTATCCAAGAAGGTCGGACAGCTCATGAACATTGTCGGTATTGACCTCTTTCCATAACTGGTTGACGGCATTCTGGATTTCCTCTTTCATTTCCCAGTCATCCATGCGAATGCGACCCTTGTCATCCACCGATGTTTTTCCGGCGTAAAGTCGATCTGCAAACAGGCGGTACATTTGTTCAATACACCCTTCATGCAGGTTCTTCTCCTTCATCACCCGAAACAATAGAGACATATATAGCGGAACGACAGGAATGGCGGAGCTGGACTGGGTGACTAGAGCTTTGTTAACGGATATGTAGGCTCGTCCGCCTAGGTCTTGGAGCTGCTTCTGAAGGTCACGGGCGGTCATTTCCAGATGATCCTTGGCTTTGCCGATGGTTCCTTCCCGATAGATGGCATGAGTGATCTCAGGACCGATGTAGGAATAAGCGGTTGTGGTTGCTCCCGGAGCCAACAAATCTGCACCTTTCAAAGCATCCATCCACATTTTCCAGTCTTCGCCGCCCATGACGGCTATGGTATGCTGAATCTCTTCTTCTGTGGCGGGATCGATGGTAATTTCGGATATATCCCCTGTGTGAAAATCGATGGTTTTACTGCTATAGGGTTTTCCGATCGGTTTGATGACAGAGGAGAATCGTTCCCCGGTGACAGGGTGAACGCGTTTTGGCGATGCCAGGCTGTATACCACAAGATCCACTTGTCCTAAATCCTGTCGGATGAGATCCATGGTTTGTTGCTTGATATCCTGAGAAAAGGCATCACCGTTGATGGTTTTGGCGTATAATCCTTCTTCCTGAGCCGCGCGTTCAAACGCTGCCGTGTTGTACCATCCGGCAGTGGCCGTTCGCTTGCCCGAAGCAGGTTTTTCAAAGCAGACACCGATGGTGGAGGATTTGGCACCAAACGCGGAGACAATCCGGGAAGCCAATCCATAGCCGGTGGACGATCCAATCACCAAAACCCGTCTGGGTCCATCGATGGTCGGTTGACTTTTCACATATTGAATCTGTTCGTGTACATGTTGCGCACAGCCGACCGGATGCGCCGTCGTACAAATAAATCCTCTGAACTTCGGTTTTACGATCATATTGCTCGCCTCCAATATCAACTGAAAAATCGATTAACCAAACACATTATAGACTCTTACCAGTATACCATCCAAGATACAGGAAGCGTTTCATGAAAACAAATCTGGAATAGAATTGGGTGAATAGAGGGTTTAGGTTGATCTCTGGAGCACCAATTTTGATGAAGCAAACCAGTTGAAATACGGTAACACATTTTATTCGAAAGCGACTAAGGAAGGTTGAGGGTGTATCCTAGCACCCTGTGAATGAAAAAATGTTCCCTCCCTGTTGAAGAAAGAGAACGAGGTGGACATCTTGCAATGCTTTGGATGCCTGGTATTTACCAGAAAAAAAACGGTCGGACAAAGAAGATTGAAAAGAAAGGGATGAAAAACGGGAAGAAAAACAGGACATTTTGAACTTGTGGTTTTGATTGCCCCTTTCCGATTGCAGGTTGAATGTTTCCTCTGTGGCCGCCCTTTACTTCATGGGGTACTCCTCCATTCAGCGGACCAAATATGACCCCATCCGGTCTAACTTCGTGAATGACCCCTGGAAGAACTCTTCCATCTTGCAAATGTATTTGCACCGGTTGGCCGATATACTGGTGACATAGATCAGGAATGTTCTGGCTCATTTTTTATTCCTCCTTTCCCCATTGCGATTCATCTTCAATCTATGTTGGAGATGTCAAAGGTGAAAGGGTATTTGGCCAATATCACGTGAAATAGACTCCTATGTGTCAGAAATTCCTCCCTGAATAGTTATTGGCCGTTTCCCGTGTGTATGTTGCGTACATAAGGTATATCAGTTTGAGTAAAGGAGGTATGCGGTATGTCCGGAGTTGGAGGCTACGGTGGTTATGGCGGTTTTGGTGGATTTGGTCTGCGTCGTCTGTTGATCTTCCTGTTGGTCATTGCCACCATTTTTGCGCTGGTTGGAGTTTGGGGCGGTTATTAAACATCGTCTCTCAAAAGGAACCCTCTGAACAGGGTTCCTTTTCTATTATTTTTCAGCCGTATGCCGTGTCTTTTTTTTATTGCTTCTCATATGAAATATAGAGAATATTTTTGAAATAAGGTGCATGATAGGGGGACTGCCGATGACAAGCACGAAGTTCCTCTACACCGCTCTGGGAGACTCGATTACCAAAGGGTATTCCGCTCCCGGTAAACGGGGTTATGTTTATATGCTGGCAACTGTTTTGGATCAGAGAATTCCTTGTTTCCGGGTTTACAATGCCGGACAAAAAGGGCTGACGAGTGGTCAACTCCTTCTGTTACTCGGATTTTCACCCTGTCTCCGTTTCATGGTTCAACGGGCTGGCTTGCTTACACTCTGGATTGGTGGAAATGATCTACTTTATACGTATCTTCGAAACAAGATGCTATGTAGGAATCCTGCAATCTATGAGCCGATGTTGATCTCGTACCAAAAAAATATCAATGGAATCCTGTCCCTTATTCGAAGCCGGCAATCCAGACCTCCGTTTGTCTGCAACCTTTATAATCCTTTCCCGCATTCTGCGTTGGCTTGGAAGCTGATATCCGCATTAAATCACTCTCTTCAAGATGCCTGCAACCGATGGCACGCTCCATTGATTGATATTTACTCTGTCTTCCAGGGGCGTCAACCGGAACTGATTCACGGCTACCGAAACGGAAAACTGTCCGATATCCGGTTGGTGGGAAGCAAACCGATTCACCCCAATCTTCAAGGACATCAAGTGATCACGGGGGCGCTTTTAAATGCGATATACGGATCATGATGTCCATTGTGCAGCCCTCTCTTAAAAAATTGGGAGGGCTCTTTTGTGGGCACGGTGAAACAGCGGGATTCCTTCGTGGTGACATATAGGATTTATTTTGGAAATTTTTTCTGTGACCGGTTCGCAGAACGATGCATATCATGGGATGACTGTTTTGGAAGGGGGGAATTTTTATCGGAGTGATCAATCATATTTTTAATACGAAGGTTCAGGATATATCTAATACGGCTTTGTTTAACTTGGGAGATGCCGTCAATCTGTATCAAAATGAAAATACACAGAGCCTAGGGGGTTCAGGTCCTATTGGGGACTTTTCAATCAATATAGATGGAGGACAGAATCAGTCCATTGATCCGGATATTTTAGACCAGGTGTAAGACGTAGGAACCGCTTCCAGAGAAAAAGCACCCATTGGGTGTTTTTTTCTGGGGATATAACGATTCAAAGCGGTAACTCCATGCTTGACCCTTTCGTTACTTCATACTCCACACGCCTAAAGGTGTGGGATTCTTGGTAGCGCCCTCAGTCCATTTTCTGTTTAAATCAGCCCGTCCCATGCCGTACTACGGCTAAGCCGCATGGGCAGCGTACCTATCCAGTACGCTGGTTTCCTTTTATGGTTTTACTCAGCGGGAGAACACGTTCGCCACTGGAACCCCATACCAGAACGTTTTCAAGGAAAAACCCACTGCGAGTGGGATGAGCACCATCCAATCCTACGGGTTGGGAGGATTATGATAAGATAAAGGTTGGGTGTATTTTAGAAGAGAGGTGTACATATGAAAGAAATGAAACAAGGCGACTTTAAGCAGATGTTAAAAGAATTGACGGAAGTGGCAGGCCCACCGGGGCATGAGGGGAAGGTTCGAAAACTGATGGGTGAATGGGCGGCGACTGCGGCGGATGAGGTGTACTCGGATCGATTGGGGGCAATGATTGCCCGTAAAGGAAACGGGGGTCCCCGAATTATGGTTGCCGGTCATCTGGATGAAGTCGGTTTTATGGTCACCCGCATTACAGATGAGGGATTCCTGAAGTTTCAACCTCTAGGCGGTTGGTGGAGTCAGGTGGTTTCTGCACAACGGGTGGAAGTGGTGACCGAACAGGGAAAGCTTTTAGGAGTGATCGGTTCCAAACCGCCTCATCTCCTTTCTCTGGAGCAACGAAAGAAAGCGGTTCCATTGGATGAACTGTTTATTGATGTGGGAGCCTGCGATAAAGACGAAGCGGAAGAAATGGGGATTCGTCCGGGAGATGTTGTGGTTCCCTACTCTCCCTTTACAGAGATGAACCAGTCTGATATTTGGCTTGCCAAAGCGATGGATAATCGACTGGGCTGTGCGGTTTCAGTTGAAGTCTTGCGGAGGCTGGAAAAGACAAAACACTCCAACACCGTTTTTGGAGTGGGTACAGTGATGGAGGAAGTGGGACGCCGGGGAGCCTTTACGGCCACCGCTGCTGTCCGACCGGATATCGGGTTTGCCGTGGATGTGGGGATTGCCGGAGATATTCCGGGTGTCAATCGTGATCAGGCTCCTTGTCGCCTCGGCGATGGTCCGCAAGTGGTCCTTTATGATGCTGGACATCTCCCCCATCGCGGACTCCTTCATCTCGTTGAGGAAACGGCGGAAGCGGAAGGAATCGCTCTCCAACATGAGTGGATCAAGGGCGGGGCGACGGATGCCAGTCATATTCATCTGTATGATCAGGGAGTTCCTGCTGTCTCGGTCGGTGTACCAGCCCGTTATATCCATAGCCATACATCGATGATTCACCGAAAAGATGTTGAAGGATTGATCCAACTTCTCGTAGCCGTGATCGATCGATTGGATGCGCCCAAGGTGGAGGAACTGTTGAAAGGATAAGGACTCACCCTGCTTTAGGTTTCATTATGAATGCATAACAGCACAACAGGACGGAGAATCTCCCGTCCTGTTGTTGGTTTTAAGATGGAGAGATTGGAGGCTGGGCCTTTTCTCTGGGAAGATGTTCATGCAATGTTTCAATCATCTGTTCTTTGTGTGATGCATCGCTGTTTTGCCAAATCACTTCAAATAAGACGCCCAGTCCGGGGAGAAGCTTTTCTTCTCCTTGGATCGAATCTTTTACCATATCTTTCAGTTCTTCAGTACTCATATTTTGGATATTGTAATAAACAGCTCCACGAATGGGGAAATTCATTTTGCACTCCCTCCTTTTTAGGTAGTTTGCCTTTTATCTCCATCATTCATCCGTCAGGAAAGAAAATTGTGGTATAATATCCGGTATCGGTTCCAACAAGAAGGAGGATCTCATGAGCAAGCAGTATGCCGTGATCGGATTGGGACGCTTTGGTGGAAGTGTTGCCAAAACCTTACATGATATGGGTTACGAAGTGATGGCGATTGACAGAGACCCCCAACGGGTTCAGGATTTTGCCCAAATTGTGACTCATGCTGTGGAAGCGGATTCCACAGATGAAAATGCTTTAAAAGCTCTTGGAATTCGCAACTTTGATGTAGTGGTCGTTGCTATCGGTGAAGATATCCAATCCAGTATTATGACGACGTTAATCCTTCAGGATATAGGCGTAGAGAAGGTTGTCGTCAAAGCGACAAATGACCTCCATGGAAAAGTGCTGTTCAAAGTTGGGGCATATAAAGTTGTTTATCCGGAACGGGATATGGGGGTACGCGTGGTGCATCATTTAATCTCTCCCAATATCCTGGACTATATCGAATTGGCTGACGATTACAGTATTATTGAGGTGAGTGCCGGAGATTACTTCGTTGGCAAAACTCTGGAGGAACTGGATATCCGTGCTCAGTTCGGCTGTAACGTAATGGCGATCAAAAGCGGAAATCATATTAATATTGCTCCACTGGCCGGGGATCGGATTCAACGCGGAGATATCCTGGTTGTCATTGGACATAACAATGATTTAAAAAAATTGGAGGAACGTGCATAAGGATGAATATCCTTCAGATTACTTCCACACGAAATGAAAAGATGAAACGTTGGAGGAAGTTGAGTACCCGTAAGGGAAGAGAAGAATATGGAAGCCTTTTGATTGAAGGAGAAAAGCTTCTGATTGAGGCGATAAAGGCCGGTTGGCAGGTGCGTTCCGTACTGGTGTCGGAACGCGGAATCGGTATTTTGGATCGGCTTCCCCGATTGGAAGGAGTCCCTGTCTACTCCCTATATTCCTCTAACTTTTCTCAATTGGTGGATACACAATCCCCTCAGGGCATTGCCGCAGAAGTGGTGGTCCCCGATGAACAAAGGGCGTATCAATTAAAGGGAGAAGGGCCGGTTTTACTGCTGGATGCTGTACAGGACCCCGGAAATCTGGGAACGATTCTGCGAACGGCTGAAGCAGTTGGTGCCAGGGATCTGTGGTTAGGAAGCGGTACAGTGGACCCTTATAATCCCAAGGTGGTTCGATCAGCCATGGGATCGCTTTTCCGCTCCCGAATTCGAAGAGGTGACCTTTCAGAGGCGATTCCTGAGTTGAAAAAACAGGGCTACTTTGTCGTTGGGACCAGTCCACACGCGGAACAGGCCCACTATGATAAAGTGTATCCGGAAAAGGTGGCCTTTCTTCTGGGAAATGAAGGTCAAGGGATTTCTTCAAGATTGAAGGCGCTTATGGATCTGCACGTTCGGCTTCCCATGCCAGGGCAAGTGGAATCTCTCAATGTCTCCGTAACAACCGGAATACTCCTGTATGAATGGGTACGTCAGAAATACCAAGGGATCGATGGATGACAACAAAAGCCAAGCGAAAATCCATTTGCTTGGCTTTTTACATATAATTAGTGGACCTATCAGGGGATGAGATTATGGTACTTCCGAAAGAGGAATTTGACCGCCTTTTCCAGCAGATCCCTGACTCCAGGAAAAAGAGTCTCCAATGAAACTGTAGCCGTCTGATTTTTTCTAAAGGATTTTTGTTGCAATTTATCGGTATTTAAAATATACTTATTGCCAAAAGTTTGTATGGTTAAAAGCTGAGACGGAGAAAAGTACCGCCATACGCCCTGACAGGGAGGGGTTGCCGTGACTGGAAGCGCCCCAAGGAAACGGTGGTGGGAAGTTCCCTCCTGAGCTGAACTCTGAACCTTCCATCTCGGAAGAAGTAGGGGCTACCGGCTGAAACCCGTTATCCTTTCCCAGAGTGGGGCAATCTTTCTGTCATTGGCAATGATTGCTCAACCAAGGGTGGTACCACGAATCTCTCGTCCCTCGGACGCGGGGTTTTTTTATTTCCTTGAAAGAGAATGCATGATTGAATTGGAAGTCTACGAAGGGAGTCCGTGACGATGCGAGAAAAATTGGAGCGGTTGAAAAAGGAAGCGGCGGAGCAAGTCCGTTTTGCATCGGATCTGGAAACATTGAAACAGCTTCGGGTAAAGTATTTGGGGAAAAAAGGGGAAATCACGAAAGTGCTGAGAGGAATGAAAGACCTCTCTCCCGAAGAACGGCCGATCATCGGCGGTCAGGCCAATGAGCTGAGAAATCTTCTGGAAGAATGGATCAACGATAAGGAAGCGGAGTTGGAAGCCATTCACCTCAATGAGCGTCTGAAGAAGGAAACGATTGATGTGACCCTTCCGGGCAAACCGCGTCCGCTGGGTGGAATTCACCCATTGAACGCAGTGATTGAGCAGATTGAGGATATTTTTGTTGGAATGGGCTTTGAGGTTGCAGAGGGACCGGAAGTGGAAACTGATTATTACAATTTTGAAGCTCTGAATCTTCCCAAAGACCATCCGGCCCGTGACATGCAGGACTCTTTTTACATTACTCCGGAGATTCTGCTTCGGACACAGACCTCACCGGTACAGGTTCGAACCATGGAGTCCAAGGAGGGAAAGGTCCCGGTAAAGATTATCTGCCCCGGTAAAGTGTACCGGCGGGATGATGACGATGCCACGCATTCCCATCAGTTTACCCAAGTGGAAGGTCTGGTGGTGGATCGGGGGATCGCCATGAGCGAGTTACACGGTACGCTGCTGGCCTTTGCGGAGCAGATGTTTGGGGAAAAGCTGGAAAGCCGTCTGCGCCCCAGTTATTTTCCGTTTACAGAGCCGAGTGTGGAAATGGATATTTCCTGTGTTCAGTGCGGTGGAAGCGGCTGTCGGATGTGTAAGCACACCGGATGGATTGAAATCCTTGGAGCAGGAATGGTTCACCCCCGTGTACTGGAGCGGGGTGGCTATGACTCTGAACGCTATACCGGATTTGCCTTTGGAATGGGTCCGGAACGAATTGCACTTCTCAAATATGGAATCGATGATATCCGCCAATTCTACACCAATGATTTGCGCTTTCTGCGTCAATTCCAATCCGTTTGATAGAAGGGGAGGGTTTGGATGCTTGTTTCCTACCAATGGTTAAGTCAATATGTGGATTTGAACGGTGTCACCCCGGAACAGCTTGCAGATGAGCTGACACGCGGGGGGATTGAGGTGGATGGAATCCACCCGCTGGATCAAGGGGTAAAAAAAGTGGTGGTGGGCCATGTCAAAAAAGTGGACTCCCACCCCAACGCCGATAAATTGCGTGTCTGTACGGTGGATGTTGGAGAGGAAGAGACCCTGAACATTGTTTGTGGCGCTCCCAATGTAGCAGAGGATCAAAAAGTGCCGGTAGCCCTTGTCGGCTCCCGGTTGCCGGGTGGCTTAAAGATTAAAAAGTCCAAACTGCGCGGGGTTTTATCCCAGGGGATGATTTGTTCCGCCAAAGAACTGGGGATGCCTGAGAAGTTACTTCCCAAAGAACAGCAGGATGGAATTCTGGTTTTGCCGGATGATACCCATTTGGGAAAAGATATTACATCTGTTCTCGGTCTGGATGACGTGGTCTTGGAATTGGACCTAACACCTAACCGCTCAGACTGTCTCAGTATGTGGGGAGTGGCTTATGAAGCAGCAGCTCTTTTGGATCGGGATATCCGCCTGCCTCAGACGGAAGAACAGAAGCCAGCCGGTAAAGCAAAACCTGTCGATGTGGTCTTGGATGCGGAGGAGGATTGCCCTTTCTATGCTGCACAAGTGGTTGAAGGGATTCAACTGGGTGAGTCTCCCCGCTGGATGCAAAATCGACTGTTGGCTGCCGGTGTGAGACCCATCAACAATGTGGTGGATATCACCAACTACGTCATGTTGGAATATGGACAACCGTTGCATGCCTTCGACTATGATCAGGTAGAAGGGGGCGAAATTGTTGTTCGACGGGCGGCCACAGGTGAGACGGTCAAGACATTGGACGGGGTGACACGAGCCTGCGATGAGCAAACACTCCTGATTACAGACGGGACAAAACCGATAGGGATTGCCGGTGTCATGGGCGGTGAGAATTCGGAGGTCAAAGCGCAAACGACGACGGTGTTGTTGGAGTCAGCCTACTTTGCTCCGGAATCCATTCGACGGACGGCCCGCCGCCTGGGACTTCGTTCAGAAGCGAGTACCCGCTTTGAAAAGGGGGTTGATCCAGAGCGGATCATTCCGGCACTTCAACGTACAGTGGAATTGCTGGGAGAGCTGGCAGGGGGAAAAGTGGCCTCTTCTGTCACAGTGGAGCGAATGGGTGACATTGAGGATGTTACGGTTGAATTGCGCCATCAACGCTTGACCAGCCTGCTGGGGGTTCAAGTGGAAGAACGAGCGGTGGAAGATGTTTTTCGTCGCCTTCGGTTTCCAACAGAGAAACAGGAGGGTGTCTATCGGGTGAAAGTTCCGTCACGGCGTCCGGATCTGTCCATTGAAGTGGATCTGATTGAAGAAGTGGCGCGGTTGTACGGGTACGACAGAATTCCAACAACCCTTCCATGGGGACAGCAATCACCGGGTGCGCTCACTCCAGAACAGAGCCTTCGCCGAGTGATTCGCCATACACTGCGGGATGCCGGATACCATGAAGTGGTGAACTACAGTTTGACCTCACCGGGAAGACTGCGTGAATTGCCCTCCGTACTCTATCCGGATGCCCGTCCGATTCGAATCAGTATGCCCATGAGTGATGAGCGGAAAGTGCTCCGGACATCCCTTCTTCCACAGCTTCTGGAAACAGCTGAATATAATGTTCATCGAAGAGAGGAAGGAGCAGCCCTCTTTGAATTGGGGAAAGTCTTTATAACGGAGGAGAAAAAGCTGACCCAGCAACCGGAGGAACGATGGGTGCTTGCCGGGTTGGTGACCGGTTCCATCACACCACCACACTGGCAAAAACGGACAGAAACCATTGACTTCTTTACTGTAAAAGGTGTCGTGGAGTGGCTGTTTAAACGGCTGGGGATCGATGATGTCTCTTATGAAGCGGCACAGCCGGAGGGGTATCATCCAGGACGAACCGCTTTGGCAAAAGGAAAGGACTACCGTTTGGGTGTAATTGGACAAATCCATCCCCAACAGGCAAAGGAACATGATCTGGGGGATACTTACGGTTTTGAACTGGATGTTACCCCGATGATTGAAGAAGCACTCAACCGGACACTTCATTATCAGCCCTTGTCGAAACATCCTGTCACCACACGGGATCTTGCGCTCGTCGTTGATCAGGATATTCCGGTCGCGGATCTTTCAGAGGCGATTGGCTTGACTGGTGGCGATCTGCTTCGTTCCGTTTCCCTCTTTGATGTGTTTACCGGGAATCAGATTGGGGAAGGGAAGAAGAGTGTAGCGTTTTCTCTTCAATATCAGGGAGAGGATCGCACCCTGACGGATGAGGAAGTCAACGAGACGCATCAGAGAGTGATCAAACAGTTGGAAAAAGCGTTTAACGCTTCCTTGCGTCAATAAAACCGTTTCAGCAGGAACTGCGCTTCCCGAAGAAGAAATAGAGAATAGGCTAAGGATGTTGGGAGGCAAAGTGATGAGCAGCGCCAAACACACGGTGGAGATTTATGGTCAGACGTACCATATCGTGGGAAAGACCAGTCCGAGTTATATTCGGGAGGTTGCCAGTCAGGTAGATGAGAAAATGCGGGAGATTGCCAAAAACAACCCGCGCCTGGACACAACGAAACTGGCGGTTCTTTCTGCTGTCAACATTACCGATGCCTATATGAAATTGAAACAGGAGTATGAAGAGATTTTACACCTGATCGAAGATGACCAACCATAAAAAAGGTGATGAAACATCATGAATACAATGGATTTCATAATCATCCTGTTACTCATCGGGGGCTTGGTTCTGGGATATCGTAAGGGTTTGATCAAAGAGATGATCTCCTTGGTGGGAGTGCTCCTTGCTTTGTTTGTCGCTTATCAGTTCAGTTCGGATCTGGCCCCGGCCCTCAAGGGAGTGATTCCACTTCCGCAGGAAGTGAGCGATAACGGTTTGGTAAAGCTTTTACCGATTGAACGAACTATTTATTATGCGCTGGCCTTTCTTCTTCTGTTTTTGGGAACAAAGTTGATGCTTTCCATTGTGGCTGCACTGTTGACGCGGATGACCCAGTTTCCGGTCCTGCGGCAAATCAATGGGGTAGGTGGCGCCCTGATTGGGTTTTTAAAGGTTTTGTTGCTGGTAGTGATCGCCGTTCACCTCCTTCAGATTCTTCCCTGGGAGAATGGACAGGAGGCAGTAGACGGTTCCCTCATCAGTCAGGGATTTTTGGAGCTGACTCCGGATTTTTTCAAGTAATTTCGCCCCCCTATTTGCGGGGGTTTTCCTTTGTCAAAGGGGCATTTGCAATGGAGGAAGGAGGCTGGAGGATGAACAACAAACAGGTATCCTCCCAGTTAAATCAGTTGGCTGATCTGATGGAATTGAAAGGGGAAAATCCCTTCAAGGTGAATGCATATCGAAAAGCGGCACGGGCAGTGGAAAACAGCCGTCAAGCACTGGACGAGCTGGAAAAAGGACCTGAAGAACTGCCGGGTGTGGGAAAAGGGACGGCCGCGGCGATTCAGGAAATCATGAACACGGGAACACTGGAAGCACTGCAAAACTTGCTGGAAGAGTTACCGACAGGATTGCCAGAATTGATGAAGATTCCAGGACTGGGACCAAAATCGATTCATGTGTTATATCGGGATTTGGGCGTTAAAAATATGGAAGAGCTGGAGAACGTTTTAACAGAAGGAGAGGTTCGAAAGCTGCCGGGATTTGGTGAGAAAAAAGAGAAGAAAATCCTGGAAGGGATTCTTCGGATGAAGGAACGTCCTGCCCGGTTCTTGCTCATTCATGCTCTTCCTGTGGCGGAAACGCTGGAAAAACGGTTGATGGAGCATCCTGATGTACAGAGAGTGAAGCCGGCAGGCAGTCTCCGCAGGATGAAAGAAACGGTTAAAGATATTGACTTGGTGGTGGCTACAGAGAGACCGACAGCGGTTGGTGAATGGATTGTATCCATGCCGGAAGTAAAGGAAGTCATCAACCACGGAGAGACCAAGGTAAGTGTTGTCGTGGGGATGGGGATTGATATTCAAGTTGATTTTCGTTTGGTTGAGCCCCGTCATTTCATTACGGCACTGCTACACTTTACCGGGTCCACAGAGCATAATGTCAGAATACGGCAGCGTGCAAAGGAATTTGGATGGAAAGTGAACGAATATGGAATTGTTGATTCGGAGAATGAACGAGAGCTGACCTTTACAGAAGAGAAAGAAGTGTATCAACAGCTTCAATGCCCCTTTGTGATTCCGGAGTTGAGGGAAGATCGTGGCGAGATGGATGTTCCAGGGGAAAGACTTCCCCAGGTGTTGCAGGAAGGGGACATTCGGGGAGACCTTCATATGCACACCCGGTGGAGTGACGGCTCTGCTTCTGTGAAAGAGATGGCTCTGGCGGCTCAAAAACGGGGGTATGAATATATTGCGATTACCGATCATTCCAAATCCCTCAAAGTCGCTGGTGGTTTGAAAGAAGATGATCTGAAGCGACAACGGGAGGAAATTGATGCGGTAAATGAGGAGTTGGACGGAATCACGGTTCTGGCAGGGATAGAAATGGATATTCTGCCGGATGGAAGATTGGATTTTTCTGATCAGGTCCTGTCGGAGCTGGATCTGGTGATTGCTTCTGTCCACAGTTCATTTCGCCAAAGCCGGGACAGGATGACTCGTCGAATCCTAAATGCCATTGAAAATCCGTTCGTTCATATCATTGCGCACCCAACCGGTCGTTTGATCAATCGCAGGGACCCATATGAAGTGGACCTGGATCGTATATTTGAAGCGGCAGCTGAAACCAAAACCATTCTGGAGTTAAATGCCAATCCCAATCGCCTGGATCTGAGTGATGTAAACCTGAAAAAAGCAAAGGAAGCATATGGGATTCATTTTTCCATCAATACAGATGCGCACGCACCCGAAATGTTTTCTTTTATTCGATTGGGAATCTCCACCGCCCGTCGCGGTTGGCTGGAGCCTGAGGATGTCGTGAATACTTATTCGCTTGAGGCGCTCAGGAAACGCTTAAAAGCGATCCGCAATGCTTGATACAAAGTGCGAGCTGCCCGCTTTGGGATGACAGGGCTTTTTGCATAGGCAGGGGAAATGACGGAATACTAACAGCATAAAGAACCAACCGATAGAAAGGTTGACGAATCATGATCAAACGAATAATGCTGTTATTCTGTGCCTGTCTCCTCTTTGTATCTGGTTCGGTCGCCACCGTCACCCAGGCGGAACTCGCGTTTGGCAAGGAAGAGTTGAAAAAAGGTGCCACGGGAGGCGATGTCTATGAGTTGCAGGGACGGCTGAAGTATCTCGGTTTCTACACCGGTAAGGTGAATGGAAAGCTTGGGAAACGAACCTACCGTGCGGTCCGGCTTTTCCAGTACTCCTTTGGACTCAAGGTGGATGGAATTGCGGGACCAAAAACAAAAAGGAAACTGGTGGAAGCATCCAAAGAGTGGGCTCCGGGTGTTTCCAATCGGATCTATCGCAAGGGAGACCGGGGAGGATATGTCTGGGAGTTGCAACGTAGGCTTCAATTCATCGGATATTATGCCGGAAAAATTGATGGTCAGTTCGGTTCGCAGACAGATCGGGCAACCCGTGATTTTCAATATCGGTTTGCCCTCAAGGTGGATGGACGAGTAGGTCCCAAGACCAAACTGAAATTGTGGAAAGCAACGCGCGGTATGAAATTGGGTGCAAAAGCTCCCGCAAAAAGGAGAAAACCGGCGCTTACGGAAGTCAAACCGATGAGAAAAGTTCCCGAACATACAAAGGGGTTATCCAAGGAAGACATTCGTATGATCGCCCAAGCGGTTTACGCTGAGGCCCGTGGTGAGCGGTATGTGGGACAGGTTGCTGTCGCTGCTGTCATTTTGAACCGCCTGGAAAGCGAGAAGTTTCCAAATTCCCCTTCCGCCATCATATTCCAACCGTTGGCGTTTGAAGCGGTCG
This sequence comes from Melghirimyces algeriensis, assembly GCF_900182565.1. GTDB lineage: Bacteria > Bacillota > Bacilli > Thermoactinomycetales > DSM-45169 > Melghirimyces > Melghirimyces algeriensis. The sequence continues at coordinate 222,259 of NZ_FXTI01000001.1, forward strand.
CAGATGGACAGATCTGGCTGCAGCCGAATCAACGGTCAAAGAAAGCGGTCTATGATGCGATCAATGGTTGGGACCCTAGTGGCGGAGCCTTATATTATTTCAATCCGGATACCGCCACATCTGACTGGATTTGGGGACGGCCCCAGATTAAACGGATTGGAAAGCATATCTTCACAAAGTAAACAAAGCAGCCGACTGTCAGAAGTCGGCTGTTTTTTGCTCCTGTGTAATGTTTTTTCTGCATGATATAATGGATAAGGATTGTGTCGGAAAGAGGAGGTTACAGGTTTGGACCCACGTATGCAACAAACCTTGGAATATCATCGAATGATTGAAAGTTTGATTGAGCTGGCTTCCTCCGAAACAGGAAAAACGGTTACCACTGAATTGCAACCTTCTACCTGTACAGAGGATGTTAGTCACATGCTTCAATCCACGGCGGAAGCAATGGATTTTCTCCGACTGGCGGGGAACCTCTCCTTTGAGTCGGTCAAAGAGATACGTCCTTCTCTACAGCGGGCCCGGATCGGCAGTGTATTGTCGGCAGTGGAACTACTGGATGTCGCTGGAACTGCTGCAGCCGAAAAAAGAGTCTCTTCCGCTTTCAAAAGATTGGAACCGGAAGATGCGCCCCTACCCATTCTTCGGGAGTTGGTGGGGCGTTTGGCGGAAACACGCGGATTGGCGGAATCCATTTTATCTTCCATTGATGAGGATGGGCAGGTCAAGGATGAAGCCAGTCCAGCGTTGAAGCGGATTCGGGGAAGTATCATTCAGCTTCAGGGACGAATCCGAAGTTCTTTGGAAGAAATTTTGCACCATTCCAAATATGTGAAGATGCTTCAAGAGTCCATTGTTACACAGCGAAATGATCGTTATGTGATTCCGGTCAAGCAGGAGTATCGAGGGGCCTTTGGAGGGATTGTCCACGACCAGTCGGCTTCGGGACAAACCCTGTTTATTGAACCGCAGTCCGTCGTGGATTTGAATAACCGCCTTCGGGAGCTTGAATTGGAAGAAGCAAGGGAAGTCGAAAGGATTCTCGGCGAGTTAACCGTACAGGTGGGCGAATCTGCGGAGGATGTAGAGAATAATCTATCCGTTTGCACCGAACTGGATGTCATCTTTGCAAAGGCCCGCTTGGGACGGAAACTGAAAGGAATTGTGCCCCGTTTAAATACAGATGGGTTGATTCGCCTCAAAGGAGCTCGCCATCCGCTGATTGATATGGAAGAAGTGGTTCCCATCGATGTGGAGCTGGGTGGAGCGTATCGTGCCATCGTGATTACGGGGCCCAACACAGGTGGAAAAACGGTTTCCTTAAAAACGGTGGGGCTGCTTACGCTGATGGCGCAGGCGGGACTTCCCATTCCGGCAGAGGAAGAAAGCACTGTGTCCGTATTTAGCGGGGTGTTTGCGGATATTGGGGATGAACAGAGTATTGAGCAAAACCTGAGTACCTTTTCTTCTCATTTGACCAATATTATTCATATTCTGCAACAGATCGATGCACGGAGTCTCGTTCTGATGGATGAACTGGGGGCAGGAACCGACCCTACGGAAGGTGCCGCTCTTGCCATTGCGATCCTGGAGAAAGTACTGGAACGCGGGTGTCGCTTGGTGGCCACCACCCATTATAACGAACTGAAGTTGTTTGCCAATAGCCGGGATGAAGTGATCAATGCCAGTGTGGAATTTAATGTGGAAACATTAAGTCCCACGTACCGCTTATTGATTGGCATCCCTGGCAGAAGTAATGCGTTTGAAATTGCAGAGCGCCTGGGACTTCCAAAAGAGATCATCCAGACGGCCCGTTCCCAAATTTCCAGTGAGGAAAATCGGTTGGAGGATATGATTGGTGCGCTGAGTGAGGATCAACGCCAGGCAGAGGAAGAGCGTCAAAAGGCAGAAGCGCTTCGAATGGAAGCGGAAGCCTTGCATCAGGAATTGAAACAGCAGTTAAAACGGTGGGAAAAGGAAAAAGAGCGGATACAGGAGTCGGCACGCAGAGAGGCAAAAAGCATTGTTTCCAGGGCCAAGCGCGAAGCCGAGGAAGTGATCCATCAGCTGCGTCAATGGGCCAAGGAGCGACCGGGATCATTAAAGGAACATAAGCTGATTGAAGCAAAAAAACGGCTTACCGATGTCGAACCGGAAACCAAGTGGGTTAAAGACGTGGAAAGTGAAGACCGTCCCCAGAAAGCGATTGCTGTCGGGGATGAAGTATGGGTGAAAACATTGAATCAAAAAGGCCAGGTCATCGCAGATTTGGGGAATGATGAGTTCCAGGTGGCGGTTGGCTTGATGAAAATGAAAGTGCCCCGCAACAGTTTGCAGTGGAAAGCATCTCCCCAGGTCCATTCGGAATCCGGCACCACCTCTTATCGACGTTTTTCCAGCAATGTACGGCCAGAGTTGGATCTCAGAGGAAAACTGGTAGAAGAGGCCATTCCGGAAATTGACAAGTATCTGGATGATGCATTGCTGGCCGGGTTTGACAATGTCTTCTTGATTCATGGAAAAGGAACCGGAGCACTGCGAAAGGGAGTACGAAAGTACCTGGACAATCATTCCCGTGTCCGTTCCTACCGCTCAGGCGGTCAAGGGGAAGGGGGACTCGGTGTAACGGTGGTGGAACTAAAATAAGGATCTCATAAAGGGGGAATCAAGAATGTTGGCGCGACTGGCACTGATTTTGGCCTCCATCGCACTTCTCTTCTTTATGATCGGCGCCGTCTGGTTTGCCCTGTATGCCACATAAATTTGACGGGGAGGGGATGGAATGGATTGGATTTTGGAACCATGGGGTGCAGGTTTGATTGTTTTTTTGGCGGGAATGCTTTTGATGACAGAATTGCTGGTGAAAGCAAAAGGACTTGCTGGATTGTCGGGAACCCTTTTGTTGGTCCTTTATATCTATTCCCGAAGCTTGGATGTTGATCCCTGGTCTGTTGGATTGCTTGTGATCGGTTTGATTCTGTTTATTATGGACGGAAAACTGATACAGGATGGAACATTGGCTGCAATTGGGCTATTGGCCAAGTTGGTCGGTTTGGTTCTTCCCACGGGAGATTTTTTGACCGGCAGTTTGGTGGCTGTCATGTGGATTCTGGGACTCTTGATTGGATTTTTTTCCTTAAAAGTCTTGCCACACAGAGACCTATGGAATAACATTATTCTTAAAAATGCTTTGACCCGTGAGACCGGATACAGTTCAGTGAATGCCAGATACCGTGAATTGATTGGCAAAAAGGGGACAGCCCTCACGGATTTTCGTCCTTCCGGAACGCTGGAAATTGATGGTGTGCGTTATAGTGGGATCAGTCAGGGAGTTTGGATGGAGAAGGGGACTTCGGTTCAAGTGGTTTCTGTAGATGGAACCCGGATTTTGGTTCAACCGTTGTCCATGGCAGATAAATCTCCAACGCAAGGAGAATAGTGCAAAAACACCATTTAAACCTCCAGCAATCGCTGGAGGTTTAGCAATATATGGTATCGAGGGTTGTCTATATCCTTGCGCGAATGTTAACCTGTATATTCTGTGGTTGTTGAACCGTGACGGACGGTCGTTTTTTCTGTGTGTGATCCCCTTCCGGTTTCTCTTCCCATTCTTCCCAGTAGTGGTGGTATAAATAAAGCCAGTTTGGTTGGAGAATGGTGATGGGAAAGGAAGGGGCAAAGAATGTGTAAGGTCTGACAAATGATTTCCAATGCAAGATCATCTCACCCGCTTCCATTTTATTTTATTCATAATATATGGGAGTCCTGGCTTGGTCTATTCTGCCAAAGGGCAAGTATGAGGAAATGTTGAACATGCATCGATGCATATATTTCGTTATACTAAATTTGCGTATATACGAATAAAAGGATCTTGAAAGAAAGGATGCCGAATACATGAAGGAACGACTGTGGACACGGGATTTTATATTGCTTGGAATCGTCAATCTGTTGATGTTTGGCAGCTTTTTCTTTTTGCTGCCAACCTTGCCTCTTTATGTGACAGAAGAGCTGGGTGGAAATGAAAACCAGGTGGGGTTGATTGCCGGTTCGTTTGCCATCGCTGCAATTGTCGTTCGTCCGTGGTCAGGAATGCTGCTTGACCAGCTGGGGCGACGGACATTTATGTTGGTTTCCCTGGGGCTGTTTGCTTTGGTGACTGCCGGTTACTATGTGACGGTTACGTTTATACTGTTGTTAGTGTTGCGCCTGATTCATGGAGCGGTCTTCGGGATGGCCTCCACAGCTTCCGGGACCGTGGCGGCTGATCTGGTGCCGGCTTCCCGTCGGGGAGAAGGTTTGGGTTACAATGGAACCTTTATTACCCTGGCCATGGTGGTGGGACCCACCATCGGGCTGAAATTGGCCGATTTCGGCTATTCCGCTCTGTTTGCGGGCAGTCTTTCAGCGGCTCTGTTGTGTTTGGTTTTAGCCTCATTGATTCGTTATCCCGGAAAGGCAAGATCCGGAAAACCCTACATTCGTTTCTCCTTGAATCAATGGACACATCTCATTGATAAGGGATCGATTCCCTTTGCCATGTCCGTCGTCGGTGCCGCCGTTATTTTTGGAGGAATCAGCGCGTTTATTTCGCTTTATGCGGTGGAGCTTGGACATCCGGAACTCGCTGGAGGGTATTTTTTTGTTTACGCTCTTGCTCTGGTCCTGTCCCGGATTTTTGCAGGGCGTATGAATGACACCAAAGGCTCTGACTATGTGGTGTATCCCGGCTTGCTTTTTTATGCCGCAGGTCTTGTCCTTCTGGGGCTGGCAGAGGGAATGTTTCTCTTTTACAGTGCCGCCGTCTTGATCGGTCTGGGTTATGGCAGTATCCAACCGTCCATCCAGGCAATCATTATCCAACAGGCTCCGGAAAAGCGCCGGGGAGCAGCGACGGCTACCTTCTTTATGGCCTTGGACCTGGGAATTGGGGTTGGCTCCTTCTTACTCGGCTTTGTCGCCCAATGGTTGGGTTATCGGGGGATGTTTTTCTTTTCTCTGTTGTTTGTTGTTTGGTCTGCCATTCAGTATGCATGGGCGAGGAAGAAGTCACGGGAAATGGAAAAAGCCCACTCCGGGGAGCGGGCCAGTTAGGGAAGATGGATCATACCGGGTCCATCGAGACTGCTGACAAAGGGAATAAGAGGGGGATTTCCGGTGAAGCATCCTTTTCCGACGACCCAGCGGAACCCCTGGAGGTTCCAACCGTTTAGCGGACAACCTCTTTTCCTTTTTGTCCGCTGGTTGGGACCGGAGGGGGTGAAGCGGACTCCTTCCACTTCTTCGCTGGAGGAAAGAGATGCGGAAACGGAAATTTCCCCTTCACCACTTTGTCATGAACCTCAATGGATCATTTATTCGATTCATCTTTTTTATTTCCAGCGTAGCCATTTGGGATAATGGTTTTTGATCAGTCCCCCGGAAACCTTGCCCCAACCGAGAGAAAAACCATCCACTGCCACCAGCATCCAGCCTTTTTCTCCATCATGGGGAAGAGAAGTACCTGTTGTAACAGTGTGGTTTGGCAACAAAAAACTCTTCTCTTTGAGGTTAGAGATCCATTTCGATTTGTTCATTCTTGCCCTTTAACTTGGACAAAAACTCCTTTTCCCGTTGCGGGGAAATCAGAATGTGACCTTTTTGATGAGTGATTTCCAATCGATGGCGGGAAAGAGCAGGACTGGAGAGGAGGCTTTTTGTCTTTATCACCCTTTGAATCTGATGATAAGGAATGTTCCAGCGGAAGGGTCCAGCTTTTATAATCAGTTCCTCCTCCGCAAATTTGTAATAGGTCCCTAACCAGATCCACAGCGTAAAGCTGTAAAATATCAAAAACAGGGCAATGGGAATGAGAGCTTCTTGTAAGGACATGATGGAAAAGAGTAAGTAAGCGGGAATGATCAAGAGTGGTCCCCAAGTCAACAAGGCAAAAGAGAAATCTTTTTTGCTGAAAAAGGTGTTCAAAATAAGTACCTCCTCATTAAATCAGGAATATCTCATCCAAACTATGACTGGAATTTAACTCTCTATTCTTCATTCGTTGCAGTCTTCCTTCTGTAACGGACACCTACGTATATAGGCGAGGAAGAAGTCACAGGAAATGGAAAAAGCCCACTCCGGGGAGCGGGCCAGTTAGGGAATATGGATCACTTATTCGATCGATCTTTTTTATTTCCAGCGCAGCCATTTGGGATAATGGTTTTTGATCAGCCCCCCGGAAACCTTGCCCCAACCGAGTGGGAAATTATCCACAGTCACCAACATCCAGCCTTTTTCTCCATCATGGGGAAGGGCTTGTCCCTGGAGATACTGTTGCAGTTCGATCTCATCAGGGGCGAACGAAATGCTTCGCTGTACCTGGTTGGGGGTAAGAGCCAAAGCAAAAGCATGGGAGGGTGCGAAATGTTTTCGTTTGGCCTGTCCCAGATGAAGACCGGGCCGTTCCACCACCAGCCCTTTCAGCGAAGGAAGATGTTCCGGTACCTGGTAGAGATGGTCGCCAAACAAGGTGAATGGACCTTGGAACGGGTCATGGGTCAGCGATGTCTCGATGAACTGGCGAAACACCTTTTTGGCGTCCCCATGGACTGGAGGAAGTTGCCCCGGCTTCTGTCGACTTCCTTCGGCTCCGTCCGTTTTTTCCAACACGGATACAAAATGTCCTTCTCCACACAGATGGTGGGGCCACAGGCGGGTGGCTCGACCGACGGAGGGATCTGCGTCTGCCCATTGTGGACAAGCCAGACGGTAATGGGAGGCTTGGGGAACGTCAACGGGCGTGAAATGGGGAAACCGTTTCAGAAACTGATCCAGGACCCCTTCATTTTCCCGTGGATTAAATGTGCATGTGGAATAGACGATCCGTCCGCCGGGACGTAACATGGGGGCAGCCGCTTCCAGAATGGATAACTGCAAATCTGCGGCTGCTTCCGTAGAGCGAACACTCCATCGCTCCTGGGTTTCAGGATCTTTGCGAAACATTCCTTCTCCAGAGCAGGGGGCGTCAATCAGGATGCGGTCAAACCAACCGGCAAACCGGGTGGAGAGGTGTTGTGGATGTTCCCCCAGAATGACGGCATGGCTCACCCCGCACCGTTCCAGATTTTCCACCAGGGCTTTTCTCCGCTCCTTGCTGATTTCATTGGCGACCAGAACACCGCGTCCGTCCATCTTCGCGGCAATCTGAGTCGTTTTTCCACCCGGTGCGGCGCAAAGATCCAGCACTCTTTCCCCCGGCTGGGGGTCGAGGGCTTCCACCGGAGCCATGGCACTGGGCTCCTGAATATAATAGAGGCCTGCGGCATGGTAAACATGTTTTCCGGGGCGATCCCGATCATGGTCATAGTAAAAACCGGTTGGGCACCATGGCACCGGTTCCAGCTCAAAAGGCAAACGGTGGACCCCTTCTGCAACGGACAGCTTCAGCGTGTTGATGCGCAGTGCCCGATGAGGGAGATCCTCATACGTTTCAATAAAAGCGGGATATTCCTTTCCTAACAGCTCTTTCATCTGTTGGTGATACGCTTCAGGAAGTTGATTCATCAGTTGCCTCCTTCAATCCGTTCCTTTGACCATCTCATTATTGTAGCAAATCCCGGTGACAAAGAAAAAGGCAATGGAGGGATGAATTGTGGAATCAAAAAACGTATAATATAAAGACAACCGTTTTTAGAGGTGATGGGATTGGAAAAGAACTACAAAGTCAGCATTGAATTCTGCATGGCCTGAAACTATGCACCCTATGCTGCCCGTGTGGCAGAAGAACTGTTTGATGCATTTCGCCATCAGATCACCGAAATGACTTTGATTCCCTCCAGTGGCGGCGTTTTTGAAGTGGCCGTCAATGGGAAAACGATCTATTCCAAAAAAGAAACGGGTCGCCATGCCGAAGAGGGCGAAGTACCCAAACGGATGAAAGCGGAAGTGGGCGAACCGAAGTGAAAACCGGGCGATTCCCCCGGTTTTTCCCAGCTTGAGCGGAGAGTTTCGTTGAATGCATGATGCTATTGAAATGAAACCGGGTGGAGCCTAGAGGAAGTACTTGACATGCCGGTTTTTGTTGAAAGCATAGTGCTATTGAAATGGTTCGCTGGTTACTGGTTCGCTAGTTTCTGGCTCGTTTTGTTGAAAGCATAATGTTATTCCCTCAGTAAAAAATCTGTGAACCTCCCAGGATTTTTGCATCATCTCCGGTTCACAGATTTTTAGTATTTTTGATATAATGAAAAAGCTTGGTAAAACTGAAGTTTACCCACAGGGTTTCGTTGTAGGCATAGTGCTATTGGAATATTGAAACAATATTGAAAAATGGGTATACAGTATTAAAAGGTGGTCTACGGTTTAATGAGAGTTGAAATGAAATTTCGCTTGGAAGAGGAGACATTGTTACCTTATGATCTAAACTATTCGATCAGCAGTTATCTTTATCGCTGTCTCCGGGAAGCGGATCCGGATTTGGCCGATTGGTTACATAATACGGGAGTCCATTTTCGCGGAAAAAACTATAAACCTTTTGTATTTTCACGGTGTACCTTTTCGTCCAAAGTGAATCAGAAGGACGCGATGAAAGTGAAGGGGAGACTCGCCTTTCAGGTGGATTCCATTCTGCCGAAGGTGATCCACCGAATGATGGAAGGGGCTTGGATGATCGGGCATTTACCCCTGTATGACAAATGTTTTCCCTTGCAGGAAATTCAACTGTTGCCCCCTGTTACCTTTCAACAAAAGATGATTTATCAAACCGTAAGCCCGATCGTGGTTCCGATTCAATCGGATGGGCACGTGGTGTATTGCCATCCGTTGGACAGCCGCTTTTATGACAGCTTGCGCTTTTCGCTGAAAAACTGGTACGTCCTTCGCTGGAATGAAGAATTTCCGGAGGATGAAGTACTTCACATCCAACTGTATCGACCGGAAAAATTCCAATTGAGAAAAGCGGCCGTTTTGATCCGTTACAAAAACAAAAACATTAAAGGCTATCAAGTGCCCGTCATCGTAGAGACCTCGAAAAAAATGCAGCAGGTCATTTATGAAAGTGGCCTGGGCTCCTATGGATCACAGGGATTTGGCATGGTTCAAACATGGAAAGAAGGAAAGGAATAGACCACACCTTTGACCCCATCGCTTTGTTGCCGGCATGGTGCTATTGAATTTCAACTGTATTCATGATCTCACGTGCCACGTTCATTTAGTTGAAAGCATGATGTTCACTTTATCTTCGGAATTGAAAAACGTCATGCACTTTAGTTTGATAAAAAGTCTGTGAACCTCCCAGGGATTTTGCATCATCTCCGGTTCACAGACTTTTGGTAGGTTTGCTATAATGAAAATGCTTGGTAACACTGGAGTTCACACACGGTTTTGTTGAATGCATGATGCTATTGAAATTTAATCCTGTTGCCTTTGTTCGTCGGTTATATGCATCGTTTCGTTGCAGGCATGGTGCTATTGAAATAGTTTGAAGGCCAAAGAGTTTGAGGACTGGGTAGAGTTTCGTTGAAAGTATAGTGCTATTGAAATTTACTCATATTGGGGAATGCGCCGTTATGCATTCCTCGTCTCGTTGCAAGCATGAAGTTTACTTTACCTTCGGGTTGGTTGATCAAATATCTAAAAAGCGTTAAGCACTTTAGCGCGATAAAAAGTATGTGAACCTCCCAGGGATTTTACATCATCTCCGGTTCACAGACTTTTGATATGTTTGCTATAATGAAAATGCTTGGTAGCACTGGAGTTCACATACGGGTTTCGTTGAATGCATAGTGCTATTGAAATGAATTCTACCTTTGAAGGGGACTTAACAAAGGCACGTTTCGTTGAATGCATATTGCTATTGAAATCAGCTGATATGTATTTCAAAATTTCACCTCCTCCGTTCTGTTTCGTTGAATGCATCGTGCTATGAAATTTTGTATAAAAACCAACCCCTTCCCAAGAGTTCTCTTGAGAAGGGGTTTTATTATGATCTATTCCGAACGGGTTTGTTCAGCGGCGCTTTTTCCGGCGACGTAGCCGGTGCAGGAGGCGGCGGTGATGTTGTAGCCGCCGGTGTAGCCATGGATGTCGAGGATTTCTCCGCAAAAGTAGAGTCCGTGCATCCGTTTGGATTGCATGGTTTGCGGGTGGATCTCTTTCATATGAACGCCACCGCCGGTGACAAAGGCTTTTTCCAGGGGGAGGGTACCGTTGACCTCGATCCGAAATTGTTTGGCTTGTTGCACGAGTTGGCGGATTTGCTCCCGTGAGACATGGGAGCCGGTGAGGTCTTCCGCCATGTGCGCCCGCTCAAACAGAACGGGAATCATGCGTTCCGGCAGGGTGGATTTCAGGACATTGCGCAAGGTTTTTCGGGGAGCGGCTTTGCCTTTTTTCCACCAGGTTTCTTCCAGTTGTCCAGCTTTATCATCGGGAAAGAGATCAATGGCGACGGGAACCGTTTGGGCATCGGTCTTTTTCAGGGCTTTGACCACAAACTGACTGCATCGAAGGGCGATGGGACCGGAAAGTCCAAAGTGGGTGAAGAGCATGTCCCCCCGATGTTCAATCATTTTTTTGCCTTTGGGATTAAATACACTCAGGGTAACATCGCGCAGGGACAGGCCTTGTAATACCTTTTCCTTGATCAAGGGTGCGGATGAGGTTAAAGGGACTTCCGTGGGAAACAGTTCGGTGATGGTGTGCCCGGCTTCCTCAGCCCATGGATATCCGTCACCCGTACTCCCTGTATGTGTTGCGGAGCTCCCTCCAACGGCAATGATGACCGCTGGAGCGTAATATTTCTTTCCCGTATGACATTCTACACCGATGACGCGTCCATCTTTATACAGCACCCGTTTGACAGGTGTGTTGACCCGGATATCGGTACCCACTTCTTTTACCTTGCGGATCAGGGCTTGCACGACGGACTTGGCCCGATCGGAAACGGGAAACATCCGCCCGTTGTCTTCCTCTTTCAGTTGAACCCCCAGATTTTCAAAGAACTGAGCCAAATCCCGATTGTTAAAAACGGAAAAGACGCTGTATAGAAATCGGCCATTCCCCGGAATGTGTTGAATCAATTCATCGATCGGTTTGATATTGGTTACATTGCATCGTCCACCGCCGGAAATGGCCAGTTTGCGACCCAGTTTGTCGCCCTTGTCCAGTAAAAGGACCTTGGCGTGATGCATTCCGGCCGATACACTGGCCATCAATCCTGCGGGGCCTCCACCGATGACTATGACATCATATTTCATAAAGAAAACGCTCCTTGTTGATCCATCGATTCAAACCTTTCTTATCATAACGCAAATGGAGAATCCCTTCATGCTTTTTCGTTCATTGGGAAATACTGAGATGGATGGAAGGTGGTGAGCCAATGGCGGATCAAAAGCGAGATGCGGACTGGAAACAGCGAAAAGTGGAAAAGTCCCTGGAGAAGAACACCAAGATTTTGGATGAGGTACTTGGTGTCGAGAAAAGCTTTGACATGAACAAGAGGGACTTAACCTATGCGGGCAAAAAATTTGCTCTTTATTTTGTGGATGGATTTGTGAAAGATGAGATCCTGAACCGGGTGATGATGTATCTGGGTCGCCTGGAACGCGGAGAGTTGGCACCCGACCCGATCAAAAAGCTGTTGGAGACCCATATCGGATACTTGGAAGTGGAGAAGGCAGATCGGTTGGAAGCGGTAGTGACGGGGGTGTTGTCCGGTCCGATCGCCCTTTTGATGGATGGGGAAGATCAGGTGATCATGATCGACGCGCGGACCTATCCCGCCCGTTTTCCGGAAGAGCCGGATGTGGAGCGGGTGGTTCGGGGTTCCCGCGACGGATTTGTGGAAACGATCATTTTTAACACGGCACTGACACGGCGGCGGTTGCGTGACCCCTCGCTTCGGTTTGAGTACCAGCAGATTGGTAAGCGGTCCAAAACGGATATTGCCATCGCTTATCTGGAGGATGTCGCCGATCCGGATTTAGTGGAAACGCTGAAGGACTCCCTCTCCAAAGTGGAGATCGATGGTCTTCCCATGGCGGAAAAAAGCTTGGAAGAGCATGTATTCCGAAGGAACTGGAATCCCTATCCCATGGTTCGGTATACGGAGCGCCCCGATGTAGCATCGGTCCATTTGTTGGAAGGGCATGTTCTGATTTATGTGGATACCTCTCCCAGTGTCATGATTACACCGACAACGTTTTTTCATCATGTTCAACATGCGGAAGAGTATCGGCAAAAGCCGGCAGTGGGGGCAGTACTGCGTTGGGTTCGGTTTTTTGCCATGTTTTCGTCGCTCTTTCTGCTTCCGTTATGGTATTTGGCAGTGATTCAGCCGGAAATATTTCCAAAGGCACTGGAGTTTATCGGACCGGATAAACCGGGGGAAATCCCCCTGTTTTTACAATTGATCTTTGCAGAAATTGGAGTGGAAACATTGCGAATGGCCTCGATTCACACTCCATCCCCTCTGGCTACAGCGATGGGGCTGATTGCGGCCATTCTGTTGGGAGAGACTGCTGTCAATGTGGGACTTTTCAGCGCAGAAGTTATTCTTTACCTGGCTGCGGCTGTGATTGGAACGTTTGCCACGCCCAGTTATGAACTGGGTTTGGCCAACCGGATATTTCGTGTGATCTTTTTAATACTGACAGCATTGTTTCAGGTTTGGGGACTCCTGTTTGGAGTGGTTGTCTGGTTTATTCTGTTGGCCACCACTCGCTCATTAAATGTTCCTTATCTCTGGCCGTTGATTCCCTTCAATCCCAAGGCGTTTCAGGATGTTCTGATCCGATCCCCGATGCCCCTTAAGACCAAACGGCCAAACGTTTTGTCTCCAGGTGATCCGGATCGCAGGCAAGGATAAAACCTAGATGAAACGGTAGGAATCCATGATTCAGCGTCGATTTCCCTGAGAATCGGCGTGATTTTTTTTCCGATAAGGTTCAAAAACCGTAGAAAGTTCGATAAAATGAAAAAAAAATCTTCATTCCTGAATTAGCCCTTATGAATGACCATTCATTCATAAGAAGGAGGGAGTCATATCATCATGGCAGTAAAAGAAAAGGCCTGGTATTCATGCTATCCGGAAGCAATCCCGAAAAGCTTAACCTATCCGGATCATCCGTTACCTTATTTTTTGGAACAGGCAGCCAAGGACTTTCCTGAGCGGGAAGCGCTTTACTTTCTCGGTAAGCGCTTAACCTACCAGGAGCTTTTGGATGATGTTTATCGGATGGCTCAGGTGCTGAAGGAGTTGGGTATCAAACAGGGTGATCGGGTTTCGATCATGTTGCCCAATTCCCCCCAGTCGGTGATCTCCTATTACGCCGTTTTGCTGATCGGGGGGATCGTGGTTCAGACCAACCCGATGTATAAGGAACGGGAGTTGGAACATCAGTTGAATGACTCCGGGACGGAAACGATTATCTGTCTGGATCTGGTTTATCAGCAAGTGGAAAAGATACGTGCCCGAACGCCCCTGAAGCGAATCATTGTAACCGGTATCAAAGATTACCTTCCTTTTCCCAAAAATCTTCTTTATCCGCTGAAGTTGAAAAAGGACGGAATTCATGTGGAGATTCCATATGGTGACGGTGTTTATGCTTTTTCTCAGCTAATGAAGAAAGCGCTTCCTCAACCGGTGAAATCCGAGATTTCTTCGATGGATGACATTGCCTTGATTCAATATACTGGGGGGACGACAGGATTTGCCAAAGGGGCGATGCTGACGCACCGGAATACCGTCGTCAATATCATTCAGTGCAATGCCTGGGTTCACAAAGCGAAATATGGGGAGGAAAAAATGCTCGCCTTGGTTCCCTTTTTCCATGTATACGGGATGACGGTGGCGATGAATTATGCCATATACAAAGCAGCGACCATCATTCTCTTACCAAAATTCAATACCAAGGAAACCTTGAAAGTGATTGATAAAGAACGGCCCACTCTCTTTCCCGGAGCACCTACGATGTATGTGGCTCTGCTCAACCATCCGGATACGCCGAAGTATGACCTTTCATCGATTCAAGCCTGTATCAGCGGGTCTGCTCCTCTTCCTCTTGTGGTTCAGGAGAAGTTTGAAAAGCTGACGGGAGGTCGGTTGGTTGAAGGATATGGACTGACGGAAAGTTCACCGGTTACTCATGCCAACCCGATTTGGGAAAAGCGGAAAAACGGCAGTATTGGTCTTCCCTGGCCGGATACGGACTGTCGGATTCTTGATCCAAACACAGGGGAAGAAGTTCCCCCAGGGGTTCCTGGAAAGCTTCAGGTCCGTGGGCCCCAAGTGATGAAAGGATACTGGAACCAGGAAAAGGAAACCGCCAGAGCATTGTCGGATGGCTGGTTGAACACAGGGGATATAGCCATGATGGATGATGAGGGATACTTTTATATCATGGATCGACAAAAGGATATGATTATTGCCGGTGGCTTCAATATCTATCCACGCGAAGTGGAAGAGGTGCTTTATGATCATCCCAAGGTGCAGGAGGCGGCAGTGATTGGAGTACCCGACCCATATCGCGGAGAAACAGTGAAAGCTTTTATTGTCTTAAAACCGGGTAAAACAACCACAGAGGAAGAATTGGATCGTTATTGCCGGGAAAAGTTAGCCAATTACAAGGTTCCGCGCAAGTATGAATTTCGGGAAGAGTTGCCAAAAACCACAGTGGGCAAAGTCCTAAAACGGGTACTTATTGAAGAGGAAAACAGAAAATCAGAAGGGATGGAAACGACGGGATAAAGCGTTGATGGCGATATTGTTTTATGATATTTTGGTTTTTCTTGAAATTTGACAAGCTTTACTTTGTTTACACAACGAAACTTTTGCTATAATATTTTTGGATTCGCTTACATGCTCCTTCTCTGGAGTTGACAGACTAGGGAACGATCGAATAAACTAGGTATTGAATGAATGGTCATTCATTTTTGTATCTGAAATAGGGAAGGAAGCAGGTTATGGCAAAACGTACCGGAGAAAAGTATGATGCGATTATTAATGCAGCGGTTCGAGTAATCGCTCAATATGGATACCATCAAGCCCAAGTCTCCAAGATTGCCCGTGAGGCCAATGTGGCTGATGGGACCATTTACCTGTATTTTGAGAATAAAGATGATGTTCTTGTTTCGCTGTTTAATGAAAAAATGGGGGCTTTTATTTCGGATGTGGAAAAGGCGTTGTCCAATGTTCCATCTCCGGTCAATCAACTGCGGGAACTGATCCGCCTGCATTTTGAGTACCTCCAGGCAGATGCGCAACTGGCGATTGTAACCCAGATTGAACTTCGTCAGTCCAAGCCAGCGGTAAGGAAAGAGATCGGTTTGATCCTGAAACGGTATTTGGGTGTCATTGACCGGGTGATTCAGGATGGGATCAAGGACGGACTATTTCGGGAGGATATCGATGTCCGGACGGCCCGACGGATGATTTTTGGAACGATGGACGAGACCGTAACATCCTGGATTATGAAAGATTGCAAATACAGTTTGACGGACCAGGTGGAGCCGATGCTGGATTTGTTTTTAAACGGGCTGAGTAAGTAAAGAACAATGGGTTGTCCTCTTCTGGTTTGGGATTGTGGATTGATGGTGTTTTCTACCCGATTGGACAGGTGAAGGAGGAATGGGTAAATGGATATTTTGGTGTGCTTGAAGCAAACGTTTGATACGGAAGAGAAAATTGTGATTGAAGACGGTCAGATCAGTGAAGATGGTGTTGAGTTTGTCATTAATCCTTATGATGAATACGCTGTGGAGGAAGCGATTCGGCTTCGGGATGAACACGGTGGGGAAGTGACCGTGATCACGGTTGGACCGGAACGTGCGGAACAGGCTCTGCGCACCGCAATGGCCATGGGTGCAGATAAAGGCATTATTGTTGATGATGAAGACTTGGAAAATGCGGATGAATACTCGATTGCCAAAGTGTTGGCAGCCGTGATCAATGATTTGGATTACGATCTCATTTTGGGTGGGTATATGGCGATTGATGACGGTTCTGCCCAGGTAGGTCCACGATTGGCGGAACTGTTGGAAATTCCCCATATTTCCACGATTACAAAAGTGACAGTGGACGGTGACCGAGTGGAAGTGGAAAAAGATGTGGAGGGGGATGTGGAATACATCCAGTCCAAGCTGCCGATCTTGCTCACTGCTCAACAGGGGCTGAACGATCCTCGTTACCCTTCCCTTCCCGGCATCATGAAGGCAAAGAAAAAACCGATGGAACGCCTGGATCTCGATGATCTGGATTTGGATGAGGATGAGTTGGAAGGAAAAACGGAAACCCTAGAAATTTCACTGCCCCCGGAAAAAGAGGCAGGCAAAATCCTGGAAGGGGAATTGGAGGAACAGACCAAGGAGCTCGTTCAATTGCTAAAAAATGAAGCAAAAGTTATTTGAGCGTAGAAGGGGGAATGGGAGATGAGCAAAAAAGTACTGGTACTGGCTGATGTTCGTGACGGAGAGCTGAGAAATGTTACGTTGGAAAGTCTGGCAGCGGCAACCAAAGTGGCCGAAGGCGGGGTAGTGACCGCCACAGTCTTTGGCAGTAACGCAAAGGATTTGGTGGAGAAGCTTTCGCATCATGGTGCGGATCAGGTGGTTTTGGTGACCGATCCAGCGTTGGATCAATACACAACAGACGCCTATTTTCAGGCTTTTAAACAAGTGATTGAAAAAGTGGAGCCGGATGTCATCTTCACTGGCCATACCGCCGTCGGTCGGGATGTCAGCCCCCGGATCGCTGCCCGTCTCGGTTTAGGTTTGATTTCGGACTGTACCGGGCTGGAGCTTGTGGACGGAAAAATGGTGTTTACAAGACCGATCTACGCAGGAAAGGCCTTTGTGAAGAAAGCGGTTCGAGAAGGCATTGTCTTTGCTACTATCCGACCCAACAACATTCCGGCACTGGAAGCTGATACCTCCCGCTCTGCCGTGACGGAAGAGTTGGACGTTCAGTTGGAGAAAGACTCCCTTCGGACGCTGATCAAGGATGTGGTTCGAAAAACCTCAGACGGTGTTGACCTGTCAGAAGCTCGAGTCGTGATCGCCGGGGGTCGCGGAGTAAAGAGTGCGGATGGCTTTAAACCGCTTGAAGAGTTGGCAAGCGTTCTCGGTGGTGCTGTCGGTGCTTCGCGGGGTGCCTGTGATGCAGAATACTGTGATTATGCCCTTCAGATTGGTCAAACCGGAAAAGTGGTTACGCCGGATCTGTACATTGCCTGCGGGATTTCTGGAGCGATCCAGCACCTGGCGGGGATGTCCAATTCCAAAGTAATCGTGGCAATCAATAAAGACCCGGAAGCCAATATCTTCAGTGTAGCCGATTATGGAATTGTCGGGGACCTCTTTGAGGTGGTTCCGATGCTGACAGAAGAATTCAAGAAAGTGCTTGTGGAGAACTGATCATTTATAAGGAAGGAAACGGGCGAAAATGTTCATTTTCTGCCCGTTTTTCGCTTCTCAATATACATATGGGAGTATATGATGCTTGTGAACTTTCAATTCGGAGTGGTATACTGTGGATACGGTTGACAAATACTGTGGCTGAAAGCTTACAAAGCCCAGTATCATGGGATTTCAGCCGTGCGGGGTCTTAAGCAGGATTATTTGAGGAGGAAGTTGTATGGCGATTAAAGATATTACCGATCAAACATTTAGCAATGAAGTGGCATCCGGTACGGTATTGGTGGATTTTTGGGCTCCTTGGTGTGGCCCCTGCAAAATGATTGCGCCGGTGCTTGAGGAGCTTGATCAGGAAGTGGGCGACAAGCTCCAGATCGCCAAAGTAAACGTGGATGAAAACCCGGATACTGCCGGGCGTTTCGGTGTAATGAGCATTCCCACCCTGATGGTTTTCAAGGATGGGGAAATGGTGGATAAGCTACACGGCTTCCAGCCCAAAGAACAACTGTTGGAGTGGTTGAATCCCCACTTTTAATATCGGATAGAAAACAGCCTGCACTTTATCTGGTGCAGGCTGTTTTTCTTGTGGTCAATCGTTGTTATCATTGTCAGATTTAGATGTTTTGTCATCCATTTGCGATGGAGCAAAATCGGTTCCTTCACTGGGTGGCAGGAACGGGTCATATCTTTTTTCCTCCGGAGGGGTAAACGGATCATTCCCCTGAGAGGAAGAGGGTTTCTCAGCCGGTGTATACGAATCATTGGACGTTGGCGATGGTGGTCTCTCTGCCGGAGAAAACGGATCCGTTGAGGACGGGGAAGAATAGGATTCCTCACTCGATCTGAAGGAATCGTTTCGATGGGAATGGTGAGACCCTTCATCCGGTACAGTGGTTTCATTTCCTCCCCCGTAGGGATGGTTCCATTCCTCGGTTTTTTCCTTATCTGGAGCGACCCATCGGCGCATGTATCGCTTGTAGCGGTAAGCGATAAACAGTGTGGATGCAACCCCTATCATCGGAATGGTGAGAAGAACCAGTACAAACATCATAAAATTGACAAGAATGCCAATGGCCCCAGAATCCGAAGCTCCAACCAGTGTGAAAATCACACCGATGATTCCGTAGAAAATGAAAAAGAACACCATCAACAGAATCAGAAGCAGGATGGTTCCAACTGTTTTCCCCAATGATTTCCGGGAAGCTTGGAAAGAGAGTTTAATGGATTCCCAAGGTCCTTTGTTTTCAGCAATCAAGATGACCGGTGCAAAGATCAACAGACATAAAAAACCGATCAGAGCCAATAGAAAAAGAAACCACAGGATTCCACAGAAAACCATGAAGATCATGCTGTCGGCTTCATAGGCAAACATAATCCCCAGGTCGGCTGCAATCAATGGGACACTGATCGGAATGGTAATCAGAATGATCAGTATGGATTGCAGGAAGATTCGCCAGAAATAGCGAAAACCCAAACGGAAGAAAGAGAGCAGAGAAGTACTGCCATCCAGCACTGCTTCAGTGGCCATTCCCAAACTGCCAGCGGTTTGAAAAGATGAGGTGAACAATATCGTCAGACAGTAGAGAATGAGTAAGAGAATGATACCGAAGACCATTCCTGCGCCTAGCGCTTCTAAATTGCCTTCCGGTATATTTCCTGTTTGCAGATCTGTAACGGAGATTCCTACTGCAGCAAATATGGTGATTAAACCAACCAAGTAGAAGATGAGTATAAACATGCTTAAAACAACAGTGGTGATGAGGTTTCCTAGGAAGTAACCTCCCCACATCTTTAAGCCGTGCTTTTTAAGCAGGCCAAAGTATGTATCCATATAACAACAACCTCCCAGCTAAAGATAATCTTACAATCATCATATACGATTGACAATCGTTTCGGTTTCAGAAAATTACGCTGGAGCCATTTTTAGATATTTGGATCTAGAAAAAAAGAAGCACAGGAGAGATCCCTGTGCCCGATTGTATTAACCATCTGACGTTTGTTTTTCTTTGTTGTTGCTGAAACCGTCTGTTTCGCTTCCATCAATGGATGATAATAATTGAACCGGGGTTTGATCATCTTCCGGAAACAAGTCCCCTGCATTCCGGAGAATATATCGGCGGAAAAGGATCACATATGCTGTGATGGTTGGCAAGGTTCCCAAGAGTACCAACAGAACAGCACCGAAAGTAAATCCCACCATGTCAGCAATGGCTCCGTCATCAAAAAAGCGAAGAATCAACCACGGGAAAACGGCAATGAACATGACCAAAATCGATGTCAATACAGCTGTGATCATGGCAAGCAAACAGGAAACCACCGTTCGGCCAAATTGAGAGAACAGCAGTTTAAATCCATTGGCAAAGGAACGAAAGACCCCCATCTCTTCTGCAAACATGACCACAGAGGAATGGGTGAGAGCGTTTAATAGAAGCAGGCTGAGAATTCCTCCAATGATGGCCAACAGGATCATCCAAAACGATTCTCCCATCGTGAGGATGGAGAGACAGCCCCAGCCTGTCAATAGGATGCCAAAGGCAAGGACGCTGAGAATGTTCAAACCGATCACCCGAAACAGATAGCGAAATCCATAGGAGAAGAAATGTCCGATGCCAGTTTGGTTTTCCAGTACCGCTTGCCTAATCGCTCCGATCAGTCCAGCTCTGAAAAATGTAATACTCAAGAGTGTTAACAACATAAAAAATCCGATATATCCGGCGACCAGCCGACTATGTTCCATTACGATCTGAATGGATTCCGTTGCAATGGATTCAACAGTTCTGGGAGAAGCGGCCAAACGCTTCAGAAGGTCCAATAGATCTGCGGATTTAGGTTCCATGATCATGGCAAAAAACAATAAAGGAAGTAACAAAAAGACAAAGATACAGCATCCGGTGACGACAGAACCAAACCAGAGCTTGGTTCCATGCCGGTTTAGCAGGCGGAATGTTTCCCCCAAACCAATTCCTCCCCCAACGTTATGGTCACAACTATCGTATCTTTTCAATGTTTAAAGGACAAGCAGTACTTTTATGAAAGAATGGATCATCACCTTTGTTTAAATATGAATCCAGCCTTATAATAAATAGCTAGGGGGGAAGAACCATGAAAAAGAAATTGCATGATAAACTCTCTCTGCTTCCGGATCTCCCCGGTTGTTATCTGATGAAGAATGCCAGTGCAGAAATTATTTATGTTGGAAAAGCGAAAAGTCTTAAAAATCGCGTTCGCTCTTATTTTACTGGAAGTCATGATGGAAAGACACAGTTGATGATCTCACAAATTGAAGATGTTGAATATATAGTCACCCAAAGTGCAACGGAAGCTTTGATCCTAGAAGCCAATCTCATTAAGCGGCATCGGCCCCATTACAATGTATTGATGAAGGATGACAAATCCTATCCGTATATTCGACTGACAAAGGAAACGCACCCCCGATTGGAAGTCACAAGAAAAGTGAAAAAAGACGGCTCCCGTTACTTTGGTCCCTATCCCAATGCCCAAGCGGCACAACAGACGAAAAAACTGTTGGATAAGCTATACCCTTTACGAAAGTGCCGGACCCTCCCCAAGCGTGTATGCCTTTACTATCATCTGGGGCAGTGTTTGGCACCCTGTGAGTTTGATGTGGACCCCACCCAGTATGAGGAGATGACGCGAAATATCGTCCGGTTTTTAGGTGGGGGATATAAGGACGTACAGCGGGAATTGGAACAAAAGATGGGACAGGCGTCCGAAGCGTTGAACTTTGAACGGGCAAAAGAACTGCGGGATTTGATTCGGCACATCGAATCTGTAATGGTCCGACAGAATATCATTCTCAATGATCATGCTGACCGTGATGTGTTCGGTTATGCTGCGGACAAGGGAATGATGTGTGTTCAGGTCTTTTTTGTTCGTCAGGGAAAATTGATTGAACGGGATGTGGCCATTTTTCCCTATTACGGAGAGGCACAGGAAGATTTTCTTTCCTATGTGACACAGTTTTATCATGAACAACCGGCATTGCCGAAAGAAATCAATCTTCCGGAAGAGACAGAAGCGGAGCTTCTGGATGATTGGCTGACCAAGGTACATGTCCATATTCCCAAAAGAGGAATGAAAAAGCGCCTGGTGGAAATGGCGCAGGAAAATGCCCGTATCGCCCTGGCTGAACGATTTCAGCTCCTGGAAAGAGATCAGGGACGCACGGTAGAAGCCGCCCGCCGATTGGGAGAATCACTGGGAATCGGTTATCCAAAACGGATCGAAGCCTTTGATAATTCCAATATTCAAGGGACTGATCCGGTATCTGCGATGGTGGTGTTTATCGACGGAAAGCCGGATAAAAAAGAATATCGAAAGTATAAAATACGTACGGTTCAGGGTCCAGATGATTATGAGACCATGCGGGAAGTGATTCGAAGACGCTACACCCGGATTTTGAAGGAAGACTTACCCCTTCCTGAACTGGTGGTGGTGGACGGCGGGGGAGGTCAGATGTCAGCGGCGGTGGATGTATTGGAAAATGAACTGGGCCTGTTTATTCCCGTGGCCGGTTTGGTGAAAGACGAGCGGCATAAAACGGCACGTCTTCTTTTTGGGCAACCACCGGAAAAGGTGGATATGGCCCAGGGAAGCAAAGAGTTTTATCTGCTTCAGCGGATTCAGGAAGAAGTGCATCGGTTTGCTGTTGCATTTCATCGGCAAACGCGGGGAAAAGCCATGGTGCGATCAGTGTTGGATGAGATTCCTGGAGTGGGAAAGAAGCGTAAACAGCTTTTATACCAACATTTTGGTTCGTTGGAGCGAATGAAAAAGGCAAGTGTGGAGGAGTACCGAAAGGCCGGAATCGGAGACCGGTTGGCACGGGAAATCCGGAAATATTTACGTGATGAGAAAACTGAAAAGGATGCTTCAGAAAAAAGCGATTAGCAGGGAGAGCCTATGAACCCGTATACAGGAGTGATTATTCTCACCGGAGGCCAGTCCCGACGGATGGGCAGGAACAAAGCAACCCTATCCATTGCAGGGGAACCGATGATTCAGCGTTTGCTGCGACGCCTGTGTAACGATCCGGAATGGGTTCCGATCATCAGTGTGAAACACCCTGCACAATTTCATGATTCAGCGATTTCCATAGCGGTTGATCAATACCCTGGAAAAGGTCCGTTGTCAGGAATTCATGCGGGTCTAACCCAATCTCCCTATCTGCTCAATCTGGTAACAGCCTGTGATCTGCCGTATGCATCAAGGTGTGTGGCACAGCATTTGCGGAAGGTGGCAATTAAGGGTGACTTTGATGCGGTGGTACCTGTTTCTGATGGTCGGATACACCCTTTGTTTGCGGTTTATCATCGCCGGTGTTTAGACCCATTGGAAAGGTTTCTGAAAGCGGGGAAGGGAAGGGTTCAGGATTTTTTGCAAGAGATTCAAACCCGGTATACGACAGGGCCATTTCCAACGCGGGCTTTTTTTAATATGAATCGACCGGAAGATTACCTGCAAGTGAACGAGTGGGAGAAAGGCCAATCGTAATTCCAAAGGAAAACCCTCCGCTGATGGATGGCGGAGGGTTTGTTGATTACTTCTGGTCGGCTTCTTTTATTTTATCTGAGTCTTTTTTATCGTCGCTCAGGCCGGAGACACTGTCTTTAAACTCTTTGAGAGTCCGTCCGGCAGCCCGTCCCAACTCAGGCAGTTTGCTGGGACCAAACAGCAGAAGAGCGGCCAGAATGATCAGGATCAATCCGGGTATTCCAACTGTACTCACAGAAAATCAACTCCTTGGACTCCGATCTGGCTGACCTAAAGGTCCGCGATTGAATATCGATCCGTTATTCTACTGGTTATTATACTTCCCCATCGGATGAATTCCAAGTTAACGTTTTATGTACCTTTTTATGTAAAGCGATGCTGTTTCCTTTAAGTATTGCTGAAAATCATTCCGTTTGCCGGAGAAGATTGACAGGATACCGGAAAATGATTAAAATTATTTGGAATAATGAATGAATCATCATTCGCAGGAGGGTCTGATGTGACTGTAAAGGAAACGATTATGACCGTTGTTGACAAGATGAACAAAGACCCTGAGGGCATTCAAGGGATGAATACGGTTTATCAGTTTGATATTTACGGGGTTGGAAATCATCAGCTTCATTTAAAGAATGATTCTGCGGAATATCTGGAAGAAGAAGCGTCTGAGGCGAATTGCATCATTCAGATGTCTGAAGAGAATTTTGTAAAGTTGCTCGAAGGGAATCTCAACCCGACGACCGCGTTTATGACAGGGAAACTGAAAGTAAAGGGAGATCTTTCTCTAGCGATCAAACTGCAAAATCTATTGGATCGATATCGCTGATCGGACGATTTGGGACTTCAAATGCGCTCAGCTCAAAGGAGCCACTGGAGACGGCTACATCCTTTTACAATCCAATGGATGATTCAATATTCTTTGCTTGTGAACGAAAAGTGTCTGTGTTAAGATCAGAACAACTTTGGAAGTTGCGAGAGTCTTTCCAAACTGAATTATGCATTCCTCACGTTCGTGTGAACTAGAGGAGCAGATCATCATCAGTACCTGTCGTGAGGTGCGGTACCTACGATCGGCTGGGAAAGGGATATCTGCCGAAGTTTTCGTCCATACCGCAACGGGCGAAAGCTGGGACCGATTCGAACAGGGTCGGGACTGTCACGTGAAGCTGAAGCGGATCGTGGAGCACTATGTCACAGGGAACGATCGAGGCTGTTTGTTTGTTGGCGACAGCTGGATCTTTCCTGCTGTCGCCTTTGTGTTTCGATCAGAGGAAGACGATTAAACTGAGGAGAGGAGATCTCAAACCAACATGGGACTTGTGGTGCAGAAGTTTGGCGGAACATCTGTAGGATCGGTGGAACGGATAAAAAAAGTGGCAGAACGGATTGCTCGTACCCAGGCAGAAGGGCATCAGGTGGTGGTGACGGTATCCGCCATGGGAAAAGCCACCGATGAACTGGTTGCTTTGGCGACGGATATCAGTGATGCTCCTCCAAAAAGAGAGATGGACGTATTGCTGACTACCGGAGAACAGGTGAGCATTGCCCTTCTGTCCATGGCATTGATGGAATTAGGGGTAAAAGCTTGTCCGATGACAGGGTGGCAAGCAGGAATCCAGACGGATTCGATTCACGGGAAAGCAAAGATTGAACATATTGATACAGCGCATATCCAGAAGGCTCTGAACCGGGGAGAGGTTGTCGTGGTAGCCGGATTTCAAGGAGTTTCTCCGGAAGGGGCGATCACCACGCTGGGTCGGGGAGGTTCTGACACAACGGCCGTTGCTCTTGCGGCAGCGTTAAATGCCGACTGTTGCGAAATATATACCGATGTGACAGGCGTGTTTACCGCTGATCCCCGCATGGCACCCAAAGCGCAAAAGCTTCAGGAGATCAGTTTTGAGGAAATGTTGGAGCTGGCCAATCTGGGAGCCGGTGTATTGCATCCCCGTTCCGTTGAATGTGCCATGACGCATCGTGTCCCACTGGTGGTTCGATCCAGCTTTGAGAATGAAGAAGGAACCTGGGTAAAGGAGGCCGAACAAATGGAAGAGGAACGACAGGTACGAGGAGTGGCTCATGATCTGGAAGTGGCCCGGATCAAAGTCATGGGGCTTCCCAACCGCTCCGAGCATCTCACCCTGTTATTTAATAAATTGGCAAACGCTCAGATTAATGTGGATATGATCGTTACCAGTGAACACGAGGATGAGCGGATCAATGTGGCGTTTAGTGTGCATCAGGACGAATGCGAGCAGGCTTGTGAAGAGATTCAGTCCAACCGAGATGAACTGGGTTATCTCAATGTGATCTCGGAGACAGGGTTGGCCAAGGTATCTGCTGTGGGTGCCGGAATGGTGAGTCATCCGGGCGTGGCAGCCAGAATGTTTACAACCTTGTCCCAATCCGGAATACACATTAAAATGATTTCTACCTCTGAAATCAAGATCTCCTGTGTCATTCCTCAAGAAAAAGCGACCCAGGCCGTTCAGGAGTTGCATACAGCCTTTGGACTGGATGTAAAAACGGATGAATTGGCAACTGTCCGCTGACGAACCATTTCTTCCCCGGAAGGGTAATCCTTTCGGGGTTTATTTTTTATTTAAATAATATTATTTTAAAACTAAATATTTAAAAAATTTAATCATAAAAGGAGGATTTCGCTCGTAAACAAAGAATAGAGAATATGGACGCAAAAACTTTTGTGTCGCAGATCTCATCCATTTGTCCGGTTGTTCAAATCTTTTTAGAAATCGGATTTTTCCGATTAGTCAAGCATTCAAGGGGGTTGTATGGTTGAAAAGGAAGGGTTTGACCAAATGGGTATCGATGCTGGCGATTCTCAGTATGCTGGTGTTGGCTGGGTGTGGTGGAGCAAGTGATGCGGATAAGGGAAATGGCAAATTGGCCGAGGAACAGGTGTTAAATGTGGGACGGGTCCCAAGTGAACCACCCAGTCTGGACCCATTGAAAGCAACGGATAATGTGTCTGGTTTGATTCTCCGTCATGTGATGGAAGGCTTAACGCGGATGGGGGAAGATGGGAAACCGAAACCCGCAGTAGCTGAGAAATGGGATATCAATGAAGACGCCACGAAAATCACCTTTCATCTTCGGAAAGATGCCAAATGGAGCAATGGAGATCCCGTAAAAGCGGAGGATTTTGAATATGCCTGGAAGCGGGTACTCAATCCGGATAATGCTGCTGATTATGCTTACCAACTCTTTTATCTGAAGAATGGGGAGAAGTACCATGCAGGCAAGGCAAAAGTGGAAGAGGTGGGCGTCAAGGCGGTAGATGATCAAACGTTGGAGGTGGAACTGGAAAAACCCACCCCGTACTTCGTAAGCTTGACGTCCTTTTATACCTTGATGCCGGTCAACAAGAGTACCGTGGAGAAAAATAAAAAGTGGGCGGCTGAAGCAAAGACCTATGTCAGCAATGGTCCCTTTACACTGAAAACCTGGAAACACGATCAGAAGATTGAGTTGGCAAAGAGTAAACATTACTGGGATGCCAAATCCGTGAAACTGGATCAGATCAACTTACCATTTATCGCTGATGACAAAACCGGTTATCAGCAGTTCAAGGCCGGAAAGATTGACGAGACCAACATGATCCCTACGGATTTGACCAAGACATCGCTGGATAAAGGGGAGGCAGAGACGACCCCGGAAGCGGCTCACTACTACTATAAGTTCAATGTGGATAAAAAGCCATTTAACAACAAAAAGATCCGTAAAGCCTTTGCCTTGGCGATCGATCGTAAACTTATCGTTGAACAAGTGGTTCAGGGTGGACAGCAGCCAGCCACTGGGTTTGTACCTTGGCAAATGCCGGACCTTGCGCAAAACAAGGAATGGGTGAAGACCCGCGAAGATTATCTTCAACCTACAGCGGAGCCGGAGAAAGCCAAGAAGCTTCTGGAAGAAGGGATGAAAGAGGAAGGTTGGGATCAACTCCCTGAAGTCACCATTGATTACAATACGGATGAAGGCCATAAGAAGATCGCTGAAGCGATTCAGCAAATGTGGAAAAAACATCTGGGTGTGGATGTAAAACTGAGAAACTCCGAGTGGAAGGTTTATTTGGATAAAACCAGGTCCGGTGATTTTCAGGTGGCTCGTTACGGTTGGTTGCCTGACTACCTCGACCCGATGACGTTTATGGATATGTATGTAACTGGTGGTGGAAACAACGACATTAACTTTAGCAACAAAAAGTATGATCAACTGATTAAGGAAGCCAAATCCACCGGGGACCAAAAGAAGCGGATGGAAGCAATGCATCGGGCAGAGGATCTCTTAATGGATGAGATGCCGATTGCCCCCATCTATTTCTACACCAAAATCCATATGCAACAAGATTATGTAAAAGGCGTAAAGCGTCTCCCGGATTCCAGTGTGAGCTATATCCATGCGTATGTGACGGAGAAATAAAGCCGAAGTCCGAAAGAGAGATTCGGCCGGGTCACCCCTCGTTCGGGGTGGCTTTGCCGTTCTGCTCTGTTTTCCATTTAAGAAAGGGGTGTGAAACATGCTTCGATATGTGGGGGGACGATTGCTGCTCCTGCTGATTACGCTATGGTTGATCTCCACGATGACGTTTGTTTTGATGCACTCCATACCGGGGGACCCGTTTACTTCAGAGAAGAAATTGCCGGAGCAGACGCTGAAAGCTCTGAAAGCCAAGTACAACCTGGACAAGCCGCTGCCACAACAGTATCTTCTCTATATTAAAAATCTGGCGACCGGGGATTTGGGAATCTCCATCAAAACCCCCAACCGAACCGTAAACGAGATGTTGGAAGACGGTTTTCCGGTATCGGCCCGTTTGGGGCTTCAGGCGATTGTAATCGCCAGCCTGGCGGGAATTGTTATGGGAATGATTGCCGCTGTGCGACAAAATCGTCCGGCTGATATGATTTTGATGTTTATTGCCGTATTGGGCATCTCGATCCCCAGTTTTGTATTGGGTCCCTTGTTGCAAAAATACTTCGGCTTGAAATGGGAACTGTTTCCCCTAGCACAGTGGGGAGACGGGTTTTGGGGTGAATTTAAATTTACTGTGCTTCCTTCGATTGCTCTGGCATTTACTCCATTGGCTTTGGTGACCCGTTTAATGCGTTCCAGTATGCTGGATGTGTTGGGGAATGATTACATTCGAACCGCTCAGGCCAAAGGATTGCCACCACTCCGGGTGTTGACCCGGCACACTTTGCGAAATGCCATTATTCCCGTGGTCACAATTATGGGTCCCCTCGTGGTGGGCATTTTAACGGGAAGTTTTGTAATTGAGAAGATTTTTTCCATCCCCGGTATTGGCAAATACTTTGTTGAAAGTATTTCCACAAGGGATTTCTCTGTCATTATGGGAGTCACCATCTTTTACTCCGGCTTGCTTATTTTGATGAACTTTTTCGTTGATCTGGTTTACGGACTGATCGATCCACGGATCAAACTGGGTGAAAAGGAGGCCGGATAGGATGGGGATTCCCGCACATAAATTTCAGCGTGTTGAACGGAAAGCGGAACAATATGAGGCGATTCGGCGTCCCAGTGTTTCATACTGGCAGGATGTCTGGAGACGTCTTCGCAGCAACTGGCTGGGAATGACCGGATTGATCATCATTTCGTTATTGGTTTTGATGGCGGTTATCGGTCCATGGATCTCCGATTACACTTATTATGAACAGAATCTGTTGGAAGAGAAAAACTTGGAGCCATCCAGTGAACATTGGTTTGGTACCGATGATTTGGGAAGGGATGTCTTTACCCGTACCTGGTATGGGGCCAGGATTTCGTTGATCATTGGGATCGCCGCAGCGATGATCGATCTGTTCATCGGTGTGTTGTATGGGGGAATTGCCGGTTACAAGGGCGGACGAACGGATGAGGTGATGATGCGCATTGTGGATGTGTTGTGGGGACTGCCTTATCTCTTGGTGGTCATTTTGCTCCTGGTGGTCCTGGAACCTGGCATTACCACCATTATTATCGCGTTAACCGTGACAGGATGGCTAAATATGGCACGTCTGGTCCGCGGGCAAGTTCTACAGCTGAAAAACCAGGAGTATGTTCTGGCCGCCCGCACGTTGGGGGCGAATACCAAGTGGATCATGTTTAAACATCTGATTCCCAATACGATGGGGCCAATATTGGTGTTGCTTACCTTTTCCATTCCCCAAGCGATCTTTGCGGAAGCCTTTCTCAGCTTTCTCGGATTGGGGGTTCAAGCCCCGATTGCCAGCTGGGGAACAATGGTTGATGATGCTCTGGTGGTCATTTTGTCGGATGAATGGTGGCGTCTTTTCTTCCCGTCCTTTTTCCTGGGCTTAACATTGCTGGGTTTCAATGCTTTGGGGGACGGACTTCGCGATGTCTTGGATCCGAAAATGCGAAAGTAGGGTGGGTGAGTAGTCATGGCTGTATTGGAGGTTCATGGACTGCATGTTTCCTTTGACACATACAATGGTGAGGTGAAAGCGGTTCGGGGTGTCAACTTTTCCCTGGATAAAGGGGAAACCCTTGCCATTGTGGGGGAGTCCGGAAGCGGAAAAAGCGTAACCGCTCAATCGATTGTCCGTTTGATTCCCTCACCGCCGGGAAGAATCAAAGCGGGAGAGATTCTGTTTGATGGAAAAGATTTGACCCAAGTGGACAAGAAAGAGATGTATCATATTCGCGGATCGGAAATCGGGATGATCTTTCAGGACCCGATGACTTCGCTCAACCCGACCATGACCGTGGGGAAACAAATCATGGAAGGGTTGATCTGGCATCAGTCTTATGGAAAAGTGCAAGCGTTGCAGCGGGCGGTGGAGATGCTTCGGATCGTTGGCATTCCCAATCCGGAGAAACGGGTGTACCAGTATCCGCATCAATACAGTGGCGGGATGCGTCAGCGGGCCATGATCGCCATTGCTCTTGCCTGCAATCCCAGAATCCTGATTGCGGATGAACCGACAACCGCTCTGGATGTCACCATTCAGGCACAAATTCTGGATTTAATGAAAGATCTTCAGGAGAAAACGGAGACTTCCATTATTCTAATCACCCATGACTTGGGAGTCGTGGCGGAGATGGCCCAGCGGGTGGCAGTGATGTATGGGGGAACGATTGTGGAGACCGGAGGTGTGGAGGATATTTTTCACCGTTCCCGGCATCCTTACACTTGGGGACTAATGAAGTCGCTTCCCCGAATGGATCAAAAACAGGAAGATGAGCTGGAGTCCATCCCCGGCTCTCCACCGGATTTGCTCAGTCCACCCCAGGGGTGTCCATTTGCAGATCGCTGTCCTTATGCCATGCAGATTTGCCATGAAGAGATGCCAGAGCAAACGAAGGTGTCGGATTCACATCAAGTGTTTTGTTGGTTAGAGCACCCAGCTGCACCTAAAGTCAATGATTTGAAGGTCAATATTCTTTCAAAATAAAAAATGTGTGAACCTTGACAATCGAGTGATATCATTTTATGATAAATCCAATTCCATATCGTTGATTTACTTCTTCTTATCCAGAGCGGTGGAGGGACTGGCCTGATGAAACCGCGGCAACCACCCTGATTGATTGAGGGAAAGGTGCCAATTCCTGCGGGGCATATGCCTTGGAAGATGAGAAGAGGGATTGGGGATCATTGTTTATATGCATCGACCACCCTCTTCCGTCAGGAGAGGGTGTTTTTGTATTCAATGGGATGAGATTGATAAAGGAGGATGACAGATGCCGGTAACTGCCCGTATTTTTCAAAAACAGACAATCCCCCTTGGATCGATCCAACTGGAAAATGACGAGACGCTTCCAAATGTGGAAGTGGCACTGGAGACAGCTGGGCAGGCACCGGAGGCGAGTGGGGAAAATGTAGTGTTGGTCTGTCATGCTTTGACCGGAGATGCTCATGCGGTTGGAGACTCCGCTGAACCCGGCTGGTGGGATGGTCTGATCGGTTCCGGTCAAGCGATTGATACGGATCGTTTTCATGTGATCACCATGAATGTGTTGGGTGGATGCAAAGGTACGACCGGTCCATCCTCTGTTCCATCCGGTGCGAAACAACCGTATGGATCTTCCTTTCCATTTGTCAGCATTCGGGATATGGTCTCTGTCCAAAAGCGTTGTCTGGAGAAGCTGGGGATTGAACGGGTGGAAATGATTGTTGGAGGTTCGATGGGCGGGATGCTCGTCCTGGAATGGGGGATTATGTATCCCGGCTTTGCACGAAAGCTGATCCCGATTGCGACAGCTGACTCCCTGACTCCGACAGCGATTGCATACAATGATATCGGACGTCAGGCCATTCTGTCAGACCCTGATTACCAGGGCGGGGATTATTATCCGGGACCGGGTCCCGTGAATGGAATGAAAGTGGCTCGTATGGTAGCGATGGTGAGTTACCGAACACCGCAGCTGTTTGAACAGCGGTTTAGCCGAAATTTGCAGAAGACAGGCCTGGGGCTGGATGCTCTCTTTCAGGTTGAGAGTTATCTCCGTTACCAGGGGAAGAAGTTGTCGGATCGGTTTGATGCCAACAGTTATCTCTATCTGCTAAGGGCAATGGATACCCATGATTTGGGGCGGGGTCGGGGAGGAATTCTGTCCGCTTTATCAAAAATAACAGCTGATATATTGATCATCGGCATCCGCCAGGATCAACTCTTTCCCTTCAGTCAGCAGTTGGAATTGTATAACCATCTGAAGGCGTTAGGGAAAACGTGTGATCTTCTGGAGATGGATTCAGACTATGGACATGATGCTTTTTTGGTGGATTATGCGCAAATGGGTCCCAAAATCAGAAGTTTTTTGCAGGAAATAGACGGATAAATGCGACCGGTTGGATTTTCCAGACCGGTTCATTTTTTTTTGTAAAGATTTTTGGGGTTTATTTATGACTTTTGGGGTATTTTACCACGTAAGTAGGAAAGCCCAACTTGACGCTTTGTCAGATTTGGGAGTACAATGTCACTGAGATGAAACATTTCTTCCCTGTCAACTCCATATTTTTTATGGGTACCGGCGTTTTTGCCGGTCACATTTTTGAGAGGGAGAAGGTTTCTGAAGTTCAAGCAAGATACCATTAGGGGTAATTGGGGGGCAGATGAATGAAGCACCGTAGTTTTTTTAACAGACGGTTGCACTCCCTGCTGGGTGTAATCCCAGTCGGCTTTTTTGTGGTTGAACATCTAATTACAAATTATGAAGCAACCAAAGGTGTGAACGCTTACGTTGAACAGGTGGAGTGGATCTGGGGCTTACCGTTCCTGCCGGTTTTGGAGATCTTTTTTATTTTTCTTCCTCTCCTGTACCATGGCGTCTATGGGTTGTATATTGCCTTTACGGCGAAGAACAACCTCTCAAACTTCAGTACGTTTCGGAACATCATGTTTATGCTCCAGCGTGCAACCGGGGTAATCACCTTGATTTTTGTTTCGGTGCACGTATGGCAAACGCGCCTGAAAGTGGCTTTGTATGATTACGACGCCCATGCGCTGACAGGATTGACTGCGAATCTGTTGTCTGATCCGGTCACGCAAGTCTGGTATATCATCGGTGTTCTGGCAGCAACCTTCCATTTTGCGAACGGAATGTGGTCGTTCTTGGTTTCATGGGGAATTACGGTTGGACCCCGCGCGCAACGGATTTCTTCCTATGTTTGGGCTGTTGTCTTTGTGTTGGTCAGCTACATAGGGATTCGTGCTATCTTTGCATTCGGGGAAATTGCTAATCAATTGGCTCAGCGGTAGAAAGGGGCACTGCCAAAATGAAGAAGGAAAAAGTCATCATCGTCGGTGGCGGCCTCGCCGGACTGATGGCCGCTGTTAAAGTGGCCGAAGCGGGAGCCGATGTCGACCTGTTTTCAATTGTACCAGTCCGTCGTTCTCACTCTGTTTGTGCTCAGGGGGGCATTAACGGTGCGGTAAACACCAAAGGGGAAGGAGATTCCCCGTGGGAACACTTTGATGATACGGTTTACGGTGGCGACTTCCTCGCCAACCAGCCACCGGTAAAAGCGATGACAGAAGCCGCTCCGGGGATTATCTATCTCATGGACCGGATGGGGGTTCCGTTTAACCGGACACCGGAAGGACTGTTGGATTTCCGCCGTTTTGGGGGAACCAAGCACCATCGGACGGCCTTTGCCGGTGCGACCACCGGACAACAACTCCTGTATGCCTTGGATGAACAGGTGCGCCGTTGGGAAGTGGCTGGCAACGTAACCAAGTATGAGCACTGGGAGTTTCTCTCCGCGGTTCTGGATGATAAAGGTCGTTGCTGTGGGATTGTTGCCCAGGACCGGCGTAGTATGGAGATTCGCTCTTTCCGTGCAGATGCTGTCATTATGGCTTCCGGGGGTCCGGGAATTATCTTTGGTAAATCGACCAACTCTATGATTAACACCGGTACGGCGGCGAGCGCTCTGTATCAACAGGGTGTTTATTATGCCAATGGTGAATTTATTCAAGTGCATCCCACAGCCATTCCAGGAGATGACAAGCTGCGTCTGATGTCGGAATCCGCCCGTGGAGAGGGCGGACGTGTCTGGACATATAAGGATGGGAAACCTTGGTATTTCCTTGAAGAAATGTACCCGGCATACGGAAACCTGGTTCCGCGGGATATCGCCACACGCGCGATCTTTAAAGTTTGTGTGGATATGAAATTGGGGATCAATGGCGAAAACATGGTGTATCTCGACCTCTCCCATAAGGACCCAAAAGAATTGGATATCAAACTGGGCGGTATCATTGAGATCTATGAGAAATTTATGGGTGAAGATCCCCGCAAGGTCCCAATGAAGATTTTCCCCGCGGTTCACTATTCCATGGGGGGAATGTGGGTTGACTTTAATCAGATGACAAATATTCCGGGCTTGTTTGCTGCTGGGGAGTGTGAATATCAATACCACGGCGCAAACCGTCTGGGTGCCAACTCACTGCTTTCCTGCATTTATGGCGGCATGGTGGCCGGACCCAATGCCCTGGAATACATCCGCGGGCTGGATCAATCGGCGGAGGATCTACCCTCCAGTATTTTTGAATCGCATCAGAAAAAGGAACAGGAAAAGTTCGATAGCATTTTGAAGATGGATGGGGATGAAAACCCGTATAAATTGCATAAAGAGCTGGGTCAATGGATGACCGACAATGTGACCGTGGTTCGTTACAATGACCGTCTGAAGAAAACGGACGAAAAAATCCAGGAGCTGATGGAACGTTACAAACGGATCAACGTATCCGATACCGGCACTTGGAGCAATCAGACGGCTCCATTTGTCCGCCACTTGTGGAATATGCTGGAGTTGGCACGGGTGATCACACTGGGCGCCTATAACCGGAATGAAAGTCGTGGAGCCCATTATAAGCCCGATTATCCTGATCGGAACGATGAAGAATGGTTGAAAACGACCAAGGCTAAATATACGGAAAACGGGCCGGCTTTTGAATATGAGGAAGTGGATACCTCTTTGATCAAGCCTCGCCCGCGTCGGTATGATGTAGCCAAGCAAGCGGAAGGTAAGGGGGCGGAGAGTAAATGAGTGATCAGACGGTGACTGCAACGGAAAAGCGAACAGTCCGTTTCATTATCATGCGTCAGGATTCTCCTGAAAGTGAACCTTACGAGGAAGAGTTTGAACTGGAGTATCGCCCCAATATGACGGTGAACTCTTCTTTGATGGAGATTCAACGGAATCCGGTCAATACCAAAGGTGAAAAGGTGTCTCCGGTTTGTTGGGAAGCCAATTGTCTGGAAGAGGTATGCGGTGCCTGTTCCATGGTGATCAACGGTACACCTCGCCAAGCTTGCTCCACATTGATTGATGGTCTGGAGCAACCCATTCGGATTCAGCCCATGAACACATTTCCGGTGATGCGGGATATGGTGGTTGACCGCAGCCGGATGTTTGATGCTTTGAAACGGGTGAAGGCTTGGGTTCCCATTGATGGAACCCATGATCTGGGTGCCGGTCCCCGTATGCCGGAAGTGGACCGGCAATGGCGATATGAACTGTCCAAGTGTATGACCTGTGGGGTTTGCTTGCAAGCCTGTCCCAATGTGAATGATCGTTCCAATTTTATGGGGCCTTTTATTGTTGGACAGGTGGATCTGTTTAACTCTCACCCCACTGGGTCGATGAACAAACATGAGCGGACAGACGCCCTGTTGGAAGAGGGAGGGCTCCAGGAATGCGGGAACTCCCAAAACTGTGTTCAGGCCTGTCCCAAAGGTATTCCATTGACCACAACCATTGCCAGGATGAACCGGGAAGGAACCAAGCATATGTTCCGTAAATGGCTTTCCCGGTAAAGATAAAAGCACTCTCCAATCGGAGAGTGCTTTTTTATAGACCAATCAAAGACTTACGAGAAAAGTCCTCTGATCCAATCGAACAGATCGGAAAACCATTTCCATACTTTATCAAAGAAACCCTGTGCTTCTTCCGTATTGATATTAAATTTGTCTTTTAGTTGGTTTAATTGATCTGTAAAACTGTCCCAGTCCAGGTTCAGTTCTGAGAATTTATACATAAGGTTGGTAATTTGCTTTGTCTCTTGATTGCTCAGATCAATATTGAGATCTCCTGCAATATTGATCACAATCTGTTTCACTTCTTCCGGTGAGTCCGGTTTTTGTTTGGCGACTTCTTCCTTGACTCTGGTCATAAATTCGGCCGCCTTTTCATCGCCCACCTTTTCTCCCAGTTCCGAGGTGCGAACCATTTCTTCGTTGGCAACCTGTTTTTGATCCTCACTGATATTTTTTCCGGTCGCTTCTTCAAAAGCTTTTAACATTCCGGTTAAACCAGCAGTTCCGGATACCTGGGTCGGAGCCGTGACATATACTTCTGCGTCTTTGACTCCGGCAGTAATCAGGGCATTGGCATACATCTGTTCATTGATGGTCGTGATGTTATGTGTTTGAACTTTGATCCCGGTTCCTTTTTTCGCCAAAGTGATTTTGGCGGAAGAGAGGGCACGGGTTCCAATGGTTGCTTTGCTTAAGTAGCCTCCAAGATATTTGTGCTCTTCTTCGTTGGTTACGGTGATTTGCTTCACGTCATCGGAAACATCCATTTCTTGCAGAATGTCTTCTTTCTGTTGTGGGGTCAGGTCCTGACCCAGGGTGACCACGGTTTCTCCCACCACAGCATCGGCCGAAACGGTGGCTGGGAGAGCCAAGGCGAACAGAAAAACTCCAATCAGCGTAAATAACGTCCATTTGTGGAGAACGTTTCTTCTGTACATGGTTGAAAACCCCTTTCTCTCTAATATAGACGTGAAAAGTACTCAAAAAGTTTCATGGAACCTTAGTGATAGCGTTGTTTCAACATTTTCTTAATCGTAGGAAAGATGTAATGACTTCCTCCGCGGTCCTGTACTTCATCCACCATCGTCGCCACCACAATGTCAGGCTTTTCTCCTTCTTTTCCAGCCATCCAAGCGAGCCAGCCCAGTTCCCGTCCGTTCTCATCCTCCTTACTTTGCTTGAGTTCCGCTGTTCCGGTTTTTGCTCCCAATTCCACACCTTTGACTTTTAAGTCACGGGCAGAGCCTTTGGGGCGCTCGACGACGCCTTGCAAAAGCTCCTTCACTTTGTTCGCGGTCTGGGGAGAGATCACCTTTTCCTTCCATATTTCCCGCTTGACTTTTTTGTCAGAGTCCATCAAAATTTTCGGTTTGATCATATCTCCTTGATTGGCAAATGTGGTGTACATGGTTGCCAAATGGAGCGGACTTACCAAAAGCTGTCCTTGACCATAGGCAGTATCAGCCAAAAGGATCTCATTTTTCAACGTTTTATTGTTGCTGTTTGCATATTGAGACGGAGTGACT
This sequence comes from Melghirimyces algeriensis, assembly GCF_900182565.1. Lineage (GTDB taxonomy): Bacteria > Bacillota > Bacilli > Thermoactinomycetales > DSM-45169 > Melghirimyces > Melghirimyces algeriensis. Next base: position 258,984 of record NZ_FXTI01000001.1, read on the forward strand.
TGTAACGGAAGATCGATCGTTTCATCAAAGCCAAACTTCTTGTAATACTTGATCATGGTGGGAGCTCCGATCTTTAAACCGACTCTGGCAAAATAAATGTTATCCGACCAGGCCAAGGCTTTTCCCAAGTCGACACCTCCGCCAGGGTTATCCACCCGCGTTACATAGTAACCACCCCAGGATGAATTCTTTTGCCATTTGCCGGAATCCGTATTATAGGTGGTTTTCGGTGTGATTTTTTTGGTATCCAGACCAATCGCTGCTGTGATGGCTTTCATTGTAGATCCTGGAGCGTAGGTGAGTTTGGCCCGGTTGGCTAAAGGTTGTGTGGGCCCGCTGATGCGCTTCCATTCAGACTGAGACATGCCCTGGATGAACTGATTGGGATCGTAGGAAGGGGCGCTGACCATTGCTAAAACTTCTCCGGTGCGAGGGTCAATCGCAACCCCGCCCCCCTTGTCTTTTTTCATTCCCTGATAAAGTTGGGCCTGCGTCTCAAGATCGATCGTCACTTGAAGATCTTTCCCGTCTGTGGGAGGCTTGGTGCCTAGCACCTTTTTTTGTTTCCCGTTTTTGTTTGCTATTACCACTTTCCAACCCGGAGCTCCTCGAAGATGTTCTTCCATGGTTTGTTCCAATCCGCGTTGTCCAATCCAGTCTCCCTTTTGGTAGCCCTCTTTCTTTCGCTTCTTCAGTTGCTTTTCCGTGATGGGGCGGATATACCCCGTTACATGGGCGGTCAAATCTTTCCGGGGATACACCCGGAGGGAGCGATCCCGGATCGAAATATCATCAATCTTCTTTAACGGCTTGATCTGTTTCTTCCCATCCCCTTTCCATGTCTTGATTTCCACAAAACGATCCGGGTTTTTCTTTGCTCCGGACTTCACTTTTTTATAGACGTCTTTCGGTTCAAGATCCAAGGCTTTGGCCAGTTTTTTACTGGTTTTTTTGAGGTCTGTTACTTCATTGGGAACCATCCCGACGGCAGTCCGTTTTTTATTGACGGCCAATGGCTCACCATTGCGTGCGGTAATTTCTCCGCGCTGTCCCGGTGGGATGCGAAGAGTGCGAATCTGATCTCCCTCTTTCATTTCCGGGAAAATAACTGAAGGCGTCCAGTTTACTCTCCATCCATTATCTTCTTCGACTAGCTCAGCTTTGTTTTGAAATGAGAGGTTACCAACCAATGATGAAACGATTTTTGCGGAGAAAGGGATTGTGTTTCGGTCTTTCTCCTGTGCGGTTTTCATATCCAGCTTTATTTGCTTTTGTTTCATCTTTTTGGCGATGGATTCATGTTGCTTCATAAACTCTTTCTGGCTGATCCTTTTTTTGGCCTCTGCGCTGAGAAGCTCATACATCGCCTGATAGTCGCCTTCTTCCCAATGCTCCAAATATTGTTGCATCGCTTGATCCGGTGTGGAGTCGGGAGAATTCATAAAGAAAAAGAAGGCACCAACCATGAAGCCAACAACAAGAACAGAACTAATAGCGATTCGTTTGTTTATTCGTATTTCTTTCCATTTTTGTTTCATGAATATGGGTTCACCTCGCTGGTAAAGGGTGTCATCTATGATTACAAAAAACATTTTAACCTGAATCGAGTTGGGTGTGAATAAAACTCTTGGAATATAGAGAATGAAAAAAGAGGCGGAAATCCGCCTCTTTTATACAGTTTATCGATGCTGTCAGGAGAAAACCTTTTCTTTAAATTGAGAGAGCCGTTTTAACGAGTCCATTTCCACATCTTTGTGCAGACTGTTTCCATGTGAATCCATGGTGACTATCGCTGCAAAGTTTTTTACATGAAGGTGCCACATCGCTTCCGGCACGCCGAACTCCATAAAGTGAACACCGTCCACTCCGGTAATACAATCGGCATAGTATTGAGCGGCACCGCCGATGGCATTGAGATAAACCGCTCCATGTTCCTTTAATCCTTCCAATGTCCGGCTTCCCATGCCGCCCTTTCCGATGACAGCCCGAATACCGAATTTCTTTATGATATCGGCTTGGTAAGGTTCTTCACGGATACTGGTGGTGGGTCCGGCCGCTTTGACCTCCCAGTTGCCGTTTGCGTCTTTCAGCATTACAGGACCGCAATGGTAGATGACTCCCCCATTTAAGTCAACCGGAGCCTCATGATCGATCAGATATTTGTGCAATGCATCCCGTCCGGTATGAATCAGACCGTCCAAAATGACGATATCCCCTACCCGAAGAGACCGGATGGCTTCTTCGGAGATCGGAGGGGTGAGTCGAACCTCACGGGGAGCGGACGTTTCCGTTTTTGTGGCCGATTCAGAAACAGTGACCGGTTTCACTGTTGGTTGCTCCTTATATAGCCAACGTTTGATCTTTCCGGTTTCCGGGTCCACAGTGATCCCTTGCCGACGGAATGCCCAGCAGTTATAGGCGACGGAAACATAGAAGCTGGCCGGAATTCGGTGCATCGCTCCGATTTTGCATCCGAGAAGGGTAGTGGTTCCGCCAAATCCCATGGTTCCGATACTCAGTTTATTGGCATTTTCCATAATGTATTCTTCCAATCGGGCGAGGTCAGGGTTGGGATTGGAATCGTGTGCTTTTCGGAACAGCTGTTTTTTCGCCAATTCATATCCGGTGGTTCGGTCCCCGCCGATGCCCACACCGATAAAACCCGCACTGCATCCTTGTCCTTGAGCCTGATAGACACTGTGCAGAATACATTTGCGAATGCCATCCAAATCACGCCCGGCACGGCCGAGGCCTTCCAGTTCACAGGGAAGGCTGTATTGAATGTTTTTGTTTTCACAGCCGCCCCCTTTTAAAATCAGCTTGACCTCGATTTCATCCTTTTCCCATTGTTCATAATGAATGACCGGAACGCCTTCCCCCAGATTATTGCCACTGTTTTCACCTGTCAAGGAATCGACAGAGTTTGGACGGAGTTTTCCGTTTTGGGTGGCTTCTACAATGGCTTCCCGGATGGCTTGACTGATTTTGATTTGGTTGGCTCCAACCGGAACATAAACATAAAACGTCGGCATTCCTGTATCCTGGCAGATCGGGGAGGTGTTTTCTTCTGCCATTTGAATGTTATCGGAAATGGTGGATAAGGCTAAAGCGGCACGCGTTCCTGAATTCTCCTTTTCCTTCGCCTGTTGAATCGCTGCCCGAACGTCGGGCGGAAGGTTGGTTGAGGTTTCCGTAATCAGCTCTAGCAAGGATTCTTTTAATGATTGCATCAGCAGACAAACTCCTTTTATCCATTCGGTTTTCTTCATCTCTCTTACAATTATATTATAACAATCAAGCTTCTTCCGAGTGAAAAACAAAGAATGCCCGAAACCATTGGTTTTCGGGCAAACATATAAAGAGTTCAGCTGTTCGTTTTTCCCACTCCAGATAGGGCCATCTTGATAAATCGTTCTTCTGTGTCCACTAAGGCGCAAACTCCACATTGGACGCGGATTGCTTCTCCGCGATATGTAGCTTGAAGGGGATCATTTGCATCCACTTCTTCCATAATTTCTCCTGTCTGTGGGTCTTTTTTTACTGGACGAACGTTTTGTTGAATAAGATTGAACCGGGAACGGTTGGTTCCACAGCCCGGACATAGATACGGATTTTCCACGGATAAACACCTCCTGGATGTATTATTTTTGCAAATCGCCTTCTCCATTCAACGATACGAGAAAGGAGACGTCTGCTTCGAAATCGAAGATGGAAGCATCCATCATCATTAAAGGAGGATGGTTATGAATTCTTCCGTACAATCATTTCTTGATGAAGTGGTGTCTACTGTACAATCCATAGACAAACGGATGGCCAAAGCTTACTGGAAGTTCGCTACAACAGGGAAGAGAGAAGAGAAAGAAGCGTATGCGCGTCTGTTAAAGGAACGGATCCGTTTTTTCTCCGATCCCCAACGCTTTGAGAAGTTGGAGGCGATGCGGAAGCAAACAGAAAATCCTTCGCTGGAACAACAGCAACTGGACCTTTTGTATCAGGAGTTTATGTTTGGTTTGTTGGAACCGGAAGAGATGGACCGGATGGTGGAATTAATATCGGAAATAGAGTTGGCGTTTATCCATTTCCGAGCGGTTGATCAAGAACGGAGCCTATCAGAAAATGACATTCATGCGATGCTTCGGACAGAGACGGATACATACAAACGGAAAAGGCTCTGGAAAGCGGGTCAAGAGGTAGGAAGTCTAGTAGCGGAACAGGTTTTGGAGCTGATCCATCTTCGTAATCAAACAGCCAGAAAAAAAGGGTATGCAGATTTTTATCAAATGTTACTTGAGCTGAATGGTTGGGAGGAAAAAGGACTTTTTCATCTTCTGGATCAGTTAAAGGAAGCAACGGATCAACCGTTCTCCGATGCAAAACAGGAGTTGGATAAAGTTGTGGCCAAGCCGTATCGCTTTTTGCGTCCGGAAGGAATTCGGCCTTGGCATTATGCTGATTTAACCTTTCGGACAGCGCCTGCCATCTGTGAACCCCATACGGATGCTTGGTGGGAGAATATCAACCTGGAGGATCAAGCGATTCAAACATTTCAAGGCATGGGTCTCGATATAGCGGAAATTCTTCAGCGAAGTGATCTGTACGAACGGGAAGGCAAGTCTCAGCATGCTTTTTGTATGGATTTGGATGGTGCGGGAGACATCCGGATTTTATGCAATCTTCGTTCGGATGCATATAGTATGAGAACCTTGCTTCATACACTGGGATATGCGGTTTATGCCAAGTTCCAAAATGGAAATCTTCCTTGGCTGTTAAGGAAAGCGACCCATGAAGTTGCCAAAGAAGCGGTTGCTCTTATCATGGATCGCCTGCTGACGGAGTCGGCTTGGTTAAAGCGAATCAAAGGCGGTTCTTCGGATGAGTGGATGGCTGAAGCGGAATCCTTGAAAAAACAGGCCGTTCTGGACCGCCTCGTTTATGTGCGTTGGTGTTTGGCGAGGAGTTATTTTGAGCGTGATCTTTACAAAGACCCTGACAGGGATCTGGACTCCATTTGGTGGGATGATATGGAACCCATTCAGTTTGTCCCCCGTCCAGAATATCGAAACGCTCCGGATTGGGCTGCACAGATCCATTTTGTCACCCAACCGCTTTATTGCCCAAATGCGCTGTTGGGTGAGATGATGGCGTCACAAATTCTGGAGTCCATGAAAAAGAGGTTTCCTGATGTACCCCATCCCTTAGTGGAAAATCCGGACGCGGGACATTTTCTTAAGGAGCAGATTTTTGACACAGGGATGTCCAGTACCTGGGACCAGATCCTGAAGCTGAATCCGGATGATTATATACGGTATGTGGTGCCGGAAGGAAAGGCATAAAAATTATCCCTGCCGAAAGGCAGGGATTTTATGGTGAAGGATCTTCAATGTGTTCCATTAGAGCGGTATATTTTTCTTTCAGTTGTTGAAAATGTTCACGAATTCGAGACTTGGACCAGCCTCTCTCGGTGAAGAGGATGATATGATCCAGCAATAGTGGCGACCAGGTGAGTCCCATTGCTTCTTGCGTAAACGCGTGAGCAGCAATCTCTCTGAGTCGATGAATCCGTTGGCGGAGGGAAAATGGGCCCCAACGCTTTGTTTGCACTTTGGGTACACGTTGGTCCGTATGACCCAAGGTCGATTCTTCCAAATGATGAAACCACTCGTGATACAAATGGAGAGCGATGAGATCGTCTTCGATTACGGAATAACCGGAACGGTCAAAAAAATTTCTCAGCTGATCCATGGAAGATTGATGAATTTCAATGGTGGGTGGTTTTCGCCGATATTGGGCCCGAACCCATTCGGTTGATTCTGTGTTGTTTCTTTTGATAAAACGAACCCGAATTCCGGACTTCATCAAGCGGTTCATCAAGTGGGGCAGGTTTTCATTGTAGCGCTCATGGAAAGCGGCATTCTTTCCAAACGTGATGGCAGTCTCCAAATAACGAGGAATAAAGGAATCGGGGATCATTCCATACATTTCATCCTGTTCCAATTCCGTAAAAGCAAGGATGATGGAAGGAGGATTTGGCCAGATTTTATCCATGGGAATGGACCTCAGGCGGATCTGGGATGATTGAAGCCTTGTCATTTTTGGATGACGGAGATTGGTTTGCCTCATCTTCCCCCTCCTTCCGAAGTTCGGTTTTTCCCATGCTATGTTGTCAACGGCTTGACCTATCACAGTAAATCTTTGGGGATTTATGAGCGGATGACAGTTGGGAAAGGATACAAAAGAGGGGGAATGGCGGATGTTTGTTCACGGTGTTCCATTTATCCATCTTGTAAAACATGGTTCTGTATTATCCAGTGCTGGAAAAAAGAGAAGGAAAACCCCGACACAAAAGGCAGATGCGGATCGGCTGGTAAATCGTTTGGGATTTGAACCGATTCATTTGCTCCGAAGCTCCAAAGATTACCCGCTTCCTCTTTGTATTCAGCAATGTTTGCGCTATGGGGATACGATCCTCGCTTTTCCGGGGGTTCCCTATCCCAGAGTACAGCTCAGCCGCCATGAATGGGGGGTACCTTTCCTGGAAATTTCCCGTGTCGCTTGGGTGCTGACCACGAGACCCATGGCCGCTGAATGGCTTCATCGCCGATTGCCTGGTATTCCCTTGATGTTGTGGATTCCCAGAGAGTGGAGGAGATTTCCTCGATTTCAGAGAGAGAAAACGTCACTACATGAATCCCAATGACATAAGATAGCACAGTCCCTTGGATTTTCGAGCCGGCATGATCACAGGAAATTCAGCCTATTTTTTCCTGCCCGTCGCACCACGGTATAAGCCTGTTCATAGGATAACTTGACTGAGTCCCTTACCCTCGTGTTCTAAGAGCCCGAGCAAGGAGGGGTGACACATTTGACGAGCAATCAAAGTAGGAAACCGTTGCTGACCAACAGGGAAAGGGAAGTATTTGAACTGTTGGTACAGGATAAGACGACCAAAGAGATTGCGCACCAACTCTTTATCAGCGAAAAAACCGTCCGCAATCATATTTCGAATGTAATGTGTAGGATTTGAAAACAGTTTCTATACGGTTAAACGAGACAACCCCTATAATGTTTAGAATATTATAATTGATTAAAATGATATGGATGGAAAGGAAAAATAACATTTTTTATCGAAATCAATTATGTCACTATGAACGGATGGAGGGGGTTATATGAAAGAAACTGTGACCGCAGGGTTTCAAACCGTTACACCCATGTTGATGTTTGGAGCGGATCAAAGCCGAGCGGAAATCCGGATTCCATCGATCAAAGGCGCGTTGCGTTTCTGGTATCGGGCGGTTGATCCCCATTACTGGAAACATGAGCCGCAACTCTTTGGAAGCGGTGGAGAAAAAGGAGGACAGAGCCGGTTTTTAATGCGGTTGAAAACAATATCACAACCTGAAAAATATGAAAAAAAATGGAGGAAGGGAGTAGGGTATTCCTATTTGTCGTTTTCCATCAAAAAAAATAGAGAGCCGATCTCTGTGGGCACCTCATTTGAGATTTCCTTTTATCGTCGGGGTCATTTGGATGATCATGGAAACGAGGAGGATTGGAAGCGGTTGATGGCGTCCGTGTGGTTGTTGGGGCATATGGGTGGATTGGGTTCCCGGTCCCGCCGGGGCTTTGGCAGTCTGACACTGAAAAGCATCGATCCCAAATCTTCCGTATCAGAACCGTTCAGCCTGCCGCTTATCCATCGGCAAAAAAAACCGCATGAATGGATGCATGCCTTTCAATCCGGGATGGATCAAATTCAGGGGTGGCTGGGAAAACGTTCAACCGAACCAAAGCATACGGTGTTGGATGGAAAAAGTACGTTTCATTTACATATGCACGGTTATCACGACTGGAAACTAGCGATGGACGAGCTCGGAAAGACGTTGAAGGACTTCCGAGAAAAAGAGGGAGATCGAGAGATATCAGGAAGGAAAAAGTGGTCCAAGGGGGCAGCGGTTGGGTTACCATTGATAATTAAACAGGAAGAGGAACAAAAGACATTTAGTCCGAAAAAAGGCGACCGAAACGCTTCTCCAATTTGGATGCGAATAGTGAAAATTGGAAAAAAATATTACCCGTTTGTGACAGTGTTATCCACTGATACTTCAATCGATCAAGTGGTCTGCCGAAATGAAAAAGGGGAAGAGCAACCAGATCAAACCCTTTCGGTTGAAATTGCGGAAACATTGGATGCATTTCGCCATCATCTTCAGAATCAAGGGTACAGATGGGAGGCAGGAGGCGATTGAAAACCTTACAGCTGACGATTGGACCGGTTCAATCCTTTGTATCGCAGGCGCGCAGGACCCGGGATCTGCTGGCGGGTTCGTTTTTATTGTCTTTTTTGAGCGGACAAGCGATGGCTGAAGTGTTAAGAAGAGGTGGGGAAATTCGTTATCCCCTGGTCCATGATGAGAACAAGAAGATTTTGGATCCTTTACTCCAGGCGATCTACGATGGGGAAACCCCGAAAACATCTCTTTCCGCAGGAATCGGTTCACTGCCCAACCGGTTTCAGGCACAGATTTGCAAAAACACACATCCAAAAGAGATCGCGGAAGCAGTTGACTGCGCCTGGAAAAAGGTAGCAAACGCCGTGTGGAAAAAAGTGTTTCCCAATGGTTGTCCAGAAGCGACCAAAACGATTTGGGATCGTCAAGTCGATGAATTCTGGGAGATCTCCTGGGTCATGGGTAATGATTCCTCCCTGCTAAGCCGCCGCAAATACTGGCACTCCCATTTTCCACCATCAGAACCGGGGGATAAATGTACCTTGACCGGAAATTTGCAGGAGTTGTCCGGGTTTGTCCGGTCTCGTGAACCGAAACAGCAACAAGAATTTTGGGAATCGATCCGCGAGAAAAAGTGGATCTCTGCCTTTGATCTGCAGGAAAATGAACGCTTAAGCGCAATCGGCCTGATTAAACGCTTTTATCCATTGGTGGCAGAGGAAGCATTGGAATGGAAGCTTCCCAAAGGAGCTCTCAATTTTCCTTCGACAGGGTATCTGGCTGCCATGCCATGGATCTTTTCCCGAAGGAAAGAGCAACAGGAGGAGATGAGGAACTTTACTCAACTGGCCCAACAGGCCAAGATTATGTGTTCCGAAGATCCTGGACATGAGGTGGATTCCAAATTTTATAAGTTGGAAGGAAACGCCTTTTTTCTGTCCAACATCCAGCGGGAGAATTACTGGCGGGAACATGGTTGGGAGCAAACCAGCGAAGAAAAGGCAGCATTGCAGAAAGCGCTATATCAATCGCTATATCGGTTGACAGATGAAGGAAAGGATACCCCCTCCCCATTCTATGCCTTGTTGTTAATGGACGGGGACCAATTGGGGCAGTTGTTGGATGACCAAGGAGAAAAGGTGAGTCAGGGTTTAGCCCAGTTTACTGCGGATTTGCCGGAAATTGTTCAAGAAGAAAGAGGGTTTACAGTCTATGCCGGTGGGGATGATGTATTGGCGCTGTTTCCTTTGAAAAACGGATTACCGGCGGCGGTAAGGTTGCGCCAAGCCTATCAGCGCGCATTTGCCGATATTTCCAGTGAGGCATCCATTTCTGCGGCGTTAGTCTACGCTCACTACAAGGCTCCATTGCAGAGCGTGCTAAAGAATGCCCATGAATTGCTGGATGATGTGGCCAAAAGGGCTTGCGGACGGGACAGTCTGGCGATCCGGGTCTGGAAGGGGGGCGGACCGGTGTGGACCTGGTCATGCCCGTGGCAGGAAGCGCTGAAGGGTCAAACGGATCAATCGGTGCTGGAAACGGTCGCCCGGCAGATTCAAGGTGAACAGGCGTACACCCCTTCCTTTTTCCATCATCTGCGCTCGCGGTTGGAGCCATGGCATGATCCGGATGAGAAGGATCAAAAAACGTATCAGGAGAGAATTCAGCAATTGTTGGTGGCGGAATACCGACGCAGCAATGGGACAGCTACACGGGAACAGGCAGAGGAACGCATGGAGGCATTAATGTCCGTCTGCCTTGAGAAATGGCGGGACCCTCACAAAAACATCCAAACGGGTCGCTTTCGCACAGAAGGGGCGCTGATCGCCCATTTCCTGGCGACAGAAGGGAGGGGGCAGGATTGAAGTGGTGGACATTTCACCCATTGGATACCTGGTTTTTTCGCAAAGGAATGCCCTTTCATCAAGGTGAATCCAGTGCCGTTCAACCGGAAAGCGGGTTTCCGCCCCCGATGCAAACCCTTCAGGGGGCGATTCGAACGACGTTGGCACGAAGACAGGGATGGGTTCCCAAAAAACCATTACCGCATCCATTGGGGTGTTGGGATGATTTAGGGGATTTGCGATTGCTCGGACCGTTTTTAAAATGGCAGGAAACGCTGTTGTACCCGGTGCCATACTCGTTGGTTGGGAAAAAGGATCAAACGGGGGCATGGCAGTTGACGCGTCTGAAACCGGGTTCAGAGGTGGAGACGGATCTGGGCATGGTTCGGTTGCCTGTACCGGAGGATGACAGCATCAAAGGAAAACATTTGGAAGCATGGCTCACCTTGCAAGGAATAAATGAGATTTTGGCGGGGGAGATTCCGCCATCCGAAGCGATAATCACACCGGAGGATTTATGGAAAGCGGAGCGACGGGTGGGGATCATGCGGGATGAAAAGACCCGCACGGCCAAGGATCATCACTTATATACGTCGATTCATACCCGTCCTGAAGAGGGGTTGTCCGTCGTTGTGGGTGTAGATGGAGTTCCTTCTGATTGGCATCCCAAACGGACGACCATTCCCCTGGGCGGTGAAGGGCGTATGGCGATGGTGGACGTCAGCGATGAGAACGACGGTTTGCAGGCTTGGTTGCCAAAACGGCCAGAGCTTTATACGAAGAACGGACGCCTCTTTTATACCGCAACCTTAATCACACCGGCACAATACAAGAACGTAAACGATGTGGTGTGTGAGAAACCACCGGAGTTGCCGGGTAAATGCTGGTCCGCCAGTATTGGGAAGCCGGAATTGATCGGCGGATGGGATTTGAAGGAAAATAAACCACGTCCTTTGCAAGCATTGCTTCCTGCCGGCAGTACATGGTGGATGGAAGCCAATGAAGAAGCATGGGATCAGGTGATTCAACTGCATGGTCGCATCGTTGGACAGAAAATGAAGTACGGAATGGGACAACTGGTGATTGGACAATGGAATGGGGAGGTTATCCAACCATGAAAGCCAAAATGATTGGATTATTGACAGAAACGATGATGCATCCAGGGAGTGGGCAGCACAATGGAGCCATCGATCTGCCGGTAGCCCGTGAATCGACGACGGGTTATCCCGTTGTAGTCGGCTCCAGTATGAAGGGTGCGTTACGCGATAAGATGATCCAGGAAGATAAGAAAAAAGAGGCATCCCGTTGGTTTGGTGAACAGGAACATGCCGGGTTGATCGCGGTGACGGATGCGCGCCTCTTATTGTTGCCGGTTCGTTCGTTGCAGGGGGTGTACCGTTGGGTCACCTGTCCCTATATTTTGGAGCGGTTGGAGCGGGATGCCTCGATGATTGGACATTCCATGACGTTTCAGAAGCCCCAGGTCCATCCTGAACAGGCCGTCGTGGCGGATCAAACCGAAGGGCTGTTTTTGGAGGAATTAAGCTTTCAAACCAGGACGGATGCAGAACTCATGGAGGATTTAACAAGGCAGATTGCTCCCTTGATCGGTCATCAGGAGGTCTGTCATCGTCTGAAGGAGCAATTGGCGATTGTCAGCAATCACGATTTTGCACATCTTGCCCGCTACAGCTTGCCGGTACAGATTCGCAACCAGTTATCCGCGGAAAAAACCAGTCAAAACTTGTGGTCGGAGGAAACCTTGCCTGTGGATACCGTGCTCTATACCTTATTGATGCTTCGACCGGGAGGGAAAGATTGCGATTTATCCAATGTGATGAACCATCTGAAAAGACACCGGTATATCCAAATGGGTGGCAATGAGACGATTGGTCAGGGATGGTGCCTGATTTCCGCGGATGGATGGGAGGGTGCATGATGAACCAACATCTTGGACAGGATCAACCCACGCTGGATCAGCGCCGGGCGAAGGACGCGATGAACAAAGTGGATGACGTTCTGAAAATGTATCCGGATAAAGCGTGGCAGGACAGTTATGCCGATTATGTGGAACGGCTTCCGGCTACGATCTTGACCAATGGTTTGGGTCAGGCATTGGCTCAACTGTTGGCAGCGGCCCAGCGGGGGGAAAAGACGGAAGATCCGCACTATTTGCTTTACAAACATGTAAGTGATTGGCTTTGTCAGAAGGAATCTAAAGCGCCGTATTCCGGGGAAGAAGATATTTTGCAAGCGATCATAAACGGTGGCCGGAGTTCCTATATGCACGCACAGGCGGAAGCATTGGCCTGGCTGGAGTGGCACAAGAAGTTGGCTGTAGCGTATCTGAAACAGCCGGAAGGAGGGGCAAAGTAACGTGGGCTTTCATCGACCCTTATATCGGAAAAAACATATTGATCTCGGATATAGATGGCCGGGGCAAAAGAAAGATGTCCATCTGGGTCTCTGGTATGACAAGTTTTGCGATAGATGGACGATGGAGGAGGATGATGAAGGACTCTGGGTTTTAGAAGAGGGTAAGAAGCAGAGTTGGATGGAAACCGTAACGGTTGAACCAAAGGATGAGAACGGTCAGATGCAAAAGGAGGTGGGGAATCCATCCCGGATTCAGGAAGCGGTCCAGCGCATGCAACGGCTGGTGGAGGCCCGCTCTGGCTGTTTCATCCCTATGAAAACAGAGAGCCGGTTTGTGACGGGATTGGGGCGCTCCCATCCCGTGGAAAACGGCTTTGCCTGGCACCCTACCTTGGGAACCCCCTATCTGCCGGGCTCTTCCGTCAAGGGGATGGTCCGCGCCTGGGCGAACGAAACGGGAAATGCTTCATTGGCCCACCGTCTGTTAGGGCCGGAACCCAAAGCAGAGGGATCGGAAAAAAGGGTTGGGGAATGGATTTTCTTCGATGCCCTTCCCCAAGGAACGGTTCAATTGGAAATGGATATCATGACCCCTCACTATGGTCCGTATTACGCGAACCCTGAACAAAATCCTCCCCACGACCGCCATGACCCGGTGCCCATTCCGTTTCTTACAGTGGCCAAAGGTCAACCGTTTGTCTTTGCGATTGCCCCACGCCGACCGGGGGGACAAAAAGAGATCTACCATAGAAAAATATTGTTGAAGTGGTTAAAAGAAGCATTGAAATGGTTTGGTGCCGGAGCCAAGACCGCTGTGGGGTATGGACGGTTTAAAATGGACTCACAAAAACTGGACGAGTGGAAAAAGAAGCGGGAGCAAGCGGAAGCAGAACGGAGACGGAATCGACTGCCTCCGATTATGAGGGAGATGGTCCAGGATGGCTATGAAGATGATGCGGGGCGTTTTATGCAATCGATGAATGAAAAGTGGCTTCCCCGAATGGAGGCGGAGACGACCCCGAAAGAGGAACAGCAACAAATCGCTCAATATTTGATCGATTGGTATCAGGAATATAGGTCGGATCAATGGAAAAAGCCCAACCCGAAGAACAAAAAGAAAATCGCCCGGATTCATGCGATTTTGTGCAAAGAGGTGTAGTGAACGTGACGAAAAAATTATCCATCTGGGGAATCGCTGTCACCTTCTTCCTTGCCCTGCTGGTGTTCATTTCCCCCACTGCCTTTGCCGAGAACGAAAAGGATCTCTCCGATAAAGTGGAGAAATTGGAACAAAAAGTGGACAAATTAAGCGCCAAGGATGACAGTTATGATTATTTGAAGGAGGAGACCAAGTCCTATCGGCAATTTGTTGAGAAGGAATGGGAGATGTTTTCAAACATGGTAATAGGTATTTCTGCCGTAACCGTTTCAGTCGTTGGTGGAGTTTTGCTCTTTTTTGGTTTTCATTCAAAAAAGGCTATTAAAAATATCCAAAAAGAATACACAGAGCAAGTAGAAGAAATGAAGGAGAAATTAGAGAAGGAAGCAAACCAGAAGTTTTATGAATTGATGGAGAGTAAAGTAACCGAGTTGCGACATAAGGTAAATGAATTGGAAACGATGATTGCCAAGGAATCTTGGTTTCAAAATTCAAACATACTTGTTTTGTATCGAGATGAATTAAAAGATATTGTGTCGACCTCTCCTCTAAGCAGGAAAAAAATTGAATATCGAGCTTTACCCGACAACAATTTGGCTCATCATCTTTCTCAAGAAAAAGTAGATATTGTTTTATATGAATATGATACGGAATCCAATAGCCAAGAAGATTCCTGTATTGCTGACGTCTTGGATGAACTGAAGAAACATAAAGATACCATTCCAATAGTGATTTATTGTTCGGGTGAAATAAAAAATGAAGATATGATGAAAGAAATCAAAAGCTATCGGTGGTATCAATTTGCTAGAAGCCAAGTTTCTTTAACGACCCATACGTATGCTTTTGCGCAAATTTTCCATTGATTACCCAAATCGATACCCTACAGTAAACGGAGGCTTCTTTTATGACGTGGAAGCAAACGAAGCTTACAGAACGCGTGAACCTTTCCCTCCCCATTGTGCAAGCGGGAATGGCGGGGGGAGTGACTACACCGGATCTGGTGGCGGCTGTCTCCAATGGCGGGGGGCTGGGAACGTTGGGGGCCGGGTATATGTCACCGGAAGCGATGCGCGAGGCGATTATGGAGATTCGTCAGAAAACAACGCGTGCCTTTGCAGTGAATTTAATGATTCCCACCCCTTATGAGGAAGATGCAGAAGCAGTTCAACAGATGCAGGACTATCTGCATGCTGTAGAAAAGAAACGGGGGATTACCACGCAGGGGCAGACATCTCGTTCGGGGTTCGCTTTTGAGGATCAATTGAACGTCGTCCTGGAAGAGAAGGTTCCCGTGTTCAGTTTTACGTTTGGTACTCTGGAGCCATCCATCATCCAACAACTTCAGGCGAACGGAACCTGGGTGATGGGGACGGCAACGACAGTAAAGGAAGCCCTGGCGTTGGAAGAGCAGGGTGTGGATGCGGTTGTGGTGCAAGGAAGCGAAGCAGGTGGGCATCGGGGAACTTTTCAACATGCGGAGAACATGCCGTACATTGGGTCGATGGCGTTGATTCCACAAGTGGCAGATCAACTGTCCATCCCTGTGATCGCTTCGGGGGGAATCATGGACGGCAGGAGTGTGTTGGCCAGTTTGATTCTGGGTGCCTCCGGGGTGCAAATGGGTTCTGCGTTTTTAACCACCGTAGAAAGCGGAGCACACGAACGGCATAAAACAGCCCTGCTTCAGAGTACAGATGAATCTACCGTAATCACCAAAGCCTTCTCCGGCAGACCCGCTCGCGGGATGCAAAATGCATTCATTCAGGAAATGAAATCCTATTCAGGAACCATCCCGCCTTATCCGATACAAAATGCTCTGACCAAGCCTTTACGCAAAGCCGCCTCCCAGCAGGGCAATACGGAGGTTATGTCTTTGTGGGGCGGACAAGCGGCCTCACTCGGTCAGTTGCAATCGGCAGGGGATCTGTTACATCGGGTGGATCAAGAAGTGACGGATTTGGTTGATTTATTTCATAAGATGTGATAAAAGCGGAATCAGAAAGTATTTACTGTACGTAGAATAACAGTAGCGAATACACACGGAGGAGAAGCGACATGCGGATCATTAAAGTTGTACTCCATGCCAGTACATGGTTTGCTCCAGCGTTGGTCCCACTGATTGTCTGGTTGCTGGCCACGGAGAAGGAGTTAAAACGTTTGGCCTTGCAGGCGCTGGTGTTTCATTTTGTCATCTGGTTGCTGGTTGGGATCTCCTATTTCTTCTCCTTTGTCCTGATCGGTTTGCCGTTTTTGATTCTGTTCAGTTTGATTGGTTTCATTGTGCCGATTATAGGGATCGTAAGAGCCCTGCAAGATCGTCCCTTTGAGTATCCGATCATTGGATCATGGATCGATTAACACAGGGTAAACAAACCGTTCGCTCGCCGGAAACATCCGGCGAGCGATTTTCACGATCTCATAGATATTGCATCAGAGCTTGAGCATCCTTTCCGACCCATCCCAATAATGCGGAACCTCGGCAGGAAAGCCAGGGTAGGCCTAAAAAATAAAGTT
Organism: Melghirimyces algeriensis; assembly: GCF_900182565.1. Lineage (GTDB taxonomy): Bacteria > Bacillota > Bacilli > Thermoactinomycetales > DSM-45169 > Melghirimyces > Melghirimyces algeriensis. The sequence continues at coordinate 275,105 of NZ_FXTI01000001.1, forward strand.
GGTCTACCGGACTTACCCCTCTTTTATGCTTGGGTTGACCAGTGGCATCCAGTACATCCGGGATTTGAATCCAGTGATAGTCGGATTGGAAACCGGTGGCCCAAATAATATTTTGAACTTCCAACCGGGTACCATCCTCAAAGGTTACATCATGGCCAGAGGTGGTGAAAATCGCTTTGGATTTCAGGGTGATGTCTCCGCTTTTCAACACGCTTTTTAAATGCAAATCATATATGATTTCTGGCTGCTTTTTCAGCCATACTCCTTTTTTGCTTGTAGTGGGAGCATCCATTAGCCCAAGCTTTTCATAGTACCAAAAGATGCTTTTTCCAAAGATTTGTAAAGGCATAAATTTCAAGGGACGACTGACGGAAAGAAAGGTTTGTCTATATTTCGCACATTCCACGGCAATTTGAGCACCTGAATTTCCTCCCCCGACAATTAACAGGTTTCCATCCTGCAATTGGTTTGGATTTCGATAAGAAGAGGAATGCATTTGTACAATGTCAGGAGATAACTGCTCAGCAAAGGATGGAATCCAGGGTTGCTGGAAAGGGCCGGTGGAGATCACTACTTTATTTGCCTGATAGGTTCCACGGTTGGTTTTCAGAATGAATCGGCCATCTCGTTTCTCCAATGAATGAACGGTTGTTTGAAAGTGGATGGGTAACGCGTATCGATGAGCATAGGCTTCAAGATCGGCTGCTATATCATCTTTGGTCGGATATGTATGGGGGTCTCTGGAAGCGTTCATACCGGGGAGTTGACTGTAAACTCTGGGAGTAAACAAAACAAGGGAGTCGTACCGTTTACGCCAAGAATCCCCTACCCGTTGATTGGATTCCAATATACAAAATGAGCGATGATTCCTTTTCAGATCGTATCCCATTGCCAACCCAGCTTGCCCAGCGCCCACAACAATGACATCAAATCTGTTCATCATCTGTTACATTCTCCTTATAATTCATGATCGGTATATTTACCCAAAACAGCAACGTGTACTTCTCAGGTGCAACCGCCTTAGATTCTTACTGATAGCAGTCTTTTTGGTTTGATGGATGATTATATGAGCAAATGTTCATTTATTGATTATATGACCAATTAATCGATCTGACAACATAAAGAGAAGATATTGCTTGATCTGTCAGGAAAACAATATTTGATCAGTAATAAAAATACCCGATCCCACCTAAGGATCGAGAATTGCAAATGTTAATGTTTATTTGTTTTCGCATCTTTTGTAAAGTAGGCAGCGAGTAAGAGGAGTCCCACATTTAAAGACCAGTTTAGAATCCCATGTGAACGGAAACCAAACCATTCCGATACCATTTGAATCAGCACCGCCAGAGGGATGGCCACACAGCAGACGAACATAAAATAGCGATTCATTGTATCACCTCTATTCCATTTTACTAAACGATTGGGATTCCAACGAACGTTTTCGAGAGATTTGGCTCCAATCATGTTCATTCAATTCAAAGGGTTAGTCTTCCTTTGTTATCAGATATTTGGTAAAGTAGGCACCTAGTAAGAGGAGTCCAAAATATAAAGACCAAGTTAGAAACCCATGCCAATGGAAACCAAACCATTGCCATACAGTTTCAATCAATGTTACAAGGGGGATGGAAAAAAACAGATCGATATCAAGTAACGTTTCATTTTTACATTTTACCAATCATTCTCTTGGAAATATAATGTGTTTTAATTGTAGCGAATTATTATAATATATATATCTGATTGAAGGAGGGAAGGTCCATGGCTTTACGGGGTGTCCTCCCCCCTCCCTTCATTCCCGCAAAGGATTGACAGCGGGATTGAGAGGTGGGGAAACAGCTTGATCCCGCTCCATTAGATATTTGGGAGGGGATCAGATTGCGTTTTGCAATGTTGTTGGTTTGTATGGCGGCGATGATGTGGGGAACAGCTGGGTTAATCGGGAAATGGTTAAGTGTGGAACATCACTTGGCACCGCTTACGATAGGGGCGTGGCGCCTTCTGTTTGGTGTTCCAATGATGCTTCTGGCAGCCTGGATGGAGAGAAAGAGACGTGGAAGTGCTCAACCGTTACACACCTCGCACAAGCACCTTCTTTTCTTGTTTGGTACAGGGATTGCCGGCTATCAGATCAGCTATTTTTCTGCGGTGGATCGAACCATGGTATCCACGGCGACGCTCATCACCATCTGTTTGGCTCCTGTATTGGTGGCAGTCTGTGCCCGCTGGTTTCTCCGTGAACCCTGGAGCCGGAAAACCGGTTGGGCTTTGCTTCTGGGGATTACAGGGACTGCTTTGCTGATCGGAGTGGACAGTTTGAGTGGTCTATCCGATACGCATTTCCTATTGGGCAATGGATTGGCGCTTGTTGCCGCCTTCTGTTACGGTGGTTACACTCTGGTAGGGAAAAGGCTTCTTTCCGGGATGGAGCCCTTTCGCATTATCGCCTGGGCTTTCTCGATCGGCGCCTTGTTGATGCTTCCTTTTGTTACTTTTCCACCTTTGGACCTGCAGATTTGGGGGGCGCTGTTTCTTCTGGGCTGGGTTCCGACCGGACTTGCCTATATCCTCTATATTTGGGGGCTGAAACGGACAACAGCGACACAGGCTTCCGTAGCAGGATTGTTGGAGCCCTTAACCGCCACTGTGTTGGCCGTCACCTTGCTGGATGAACAATTACATGCTTATGGGTGGGTTGGAGTGATTGTGCTGCTTCTTTCCATGCTTCTTTTATCCACCTCAGCAAATAATAGAGTGAAGAATGAAGTGTTAAAACAATAAATCCGTGTTCAGTTGATAAGACAGATGCCTGATTCTTAAGGGAATCTGGGAATCTGTCTTTTTTGCTTTTTTCTGTTGAAAAAAGAACTTGATCTGTTCAACATTCGTAACTGTATGATCCGTTTGGCTCCTTCTGTTTTTTTAATGAAAAAACAGGGACGTACAACTGTCCACCCTGCATAGTTTCAGGATAGAGGTGGTCAGCATGAAAAAGACAACCAGGAAAAGAGCGTTGTTAAGAGTAGTGAAAGAGACTTATGGTACGCAACCGATGAAAGAGACGTTTCGGAAGGCACTGGAACCCTATTTTGAGATACAGGAAACAGAAAAAACCATGAACAAAAACAGAAGGGATTTTGAAGGAACCACCGATTAGAGGTGGCTTTTTTCGTCTTTGACCGTACATCGATTTTTGCGAATGGAGGGACATATGAGTACAACCTACGCAGTCTATGTCCGAGTTTCAACCGATAAGGATGAGCAAATCGCTTCGGTGGAGAATCAGATGGATATTTGTCGAAACTGGCTGGAGCGCAATGGTTATCGATGGGATGAAAATCAGGTGTTCAAAGATGAAGGAATCAGTGGAACGCTGTTTTTAGAGAGACCTTCCATCCAACTGATTTTGGAGAAGGCCAAGCGAAAAGAGATTCAAATGGTTGTGTTTAAATCCATCAGCCGTTTGGCCAGGGACTTAAAAGACTCATTGGAGATCCGTGAAGTGTTTATGGCTCATAACGTTCGGATCATTTCCGTGGAGGAAGGATATGATTCCCAAAAAGAGGGGAAAAATGATATGGCTTTTGAATTGTGGTCATTGTTCTCTGCTCAATACAGCCGGACACTATCTGCTGGGATTTCTGCTGCGCTCGCCGCAAAGGTGCGCAGAGGAGAGCATATTGGTAAGACTCCATTCGGTTATGACAAAACAGACGGATTCCTCAGGATCAATGAAAAAGAAGCGACAACCGTGCGGATGATATATCGTTGGTACAACCAAGGTTGGGGTTATAAACGGATTATGAATGAACTAAACAACCGTGGAATCAAGCCGAAGTTGATCGATAAGTGGCAGGTCACATCCGTTCAGCGGCTTATCCGAAACCCTGTTTATTGTGGCGATTTTATCCTGAATCAATATACGACGGTTAAGAGAGATGGACGGCGCAAACAGATCCGGAATCCCCCGGAAAAATGGTTATATTTTAAAGATCATCATCCGGCAATCATCTCTCGAACCGAGTGGCAGATTGCCAACCGCAAGGATGACAACGTTTCAAGGAGAAAAGTTACCCCATGGAATGAATTTCGTGGAATAGCCAAGTGCAGTGAGTGTGGATGCCATATGGTGATCGTACAGTCTTATCGCAAACGGGTGGATGGCAGTACAGTTCACTGGAAGTATTTGAAATGCAGTAAATGGCGTCGTGGAGGGGGATGTGTCAATCATCAGCCGATTACATATGAAGCATTCCGTTCCATGATCCTCAATCATATGCAAAAGAAAGGGGAATCCTTTCCTTTGCTGCTTACCAATCAACTGGAGAAGAGAAAACAGGATGAGTTGTTTCAATACAGGCGAAGCCTAAAGCGATGGAAAAGGCGACGAAAACGTTTACTGGAATTGTATCTGGACCGATTGATTGATAAAGAGGAATTTGAGCAAAAAAGAACAGAGGTGGACCGGCAAATCCGCGCCATTTACGATCAGATATCCATTTTAAAGAAAAAAGAATATAGAGAACAACATATGGAGTCCCTTCGAGAGGCTTTTGAATGTCTGCAAGAGCAGAATCAGGACTTGTATGAATTCATGAGGACATTGATTGATGAAATTCGGGTTTACCCGGACGGGGCGACTGAGGTGGATTATTCATTTGAGATGCCAGTCCAGTAATGGTTTGCAATGGGTGCATATAAGAAATGTGATGCAGAAACTGAATGTAAAAGGACGGTCTCAGGCAGTGGTGGAATTAGTCCGGCTCGGAGAATTGGAAATTTAGTCTGTGTTTTGGCCCTACCCTCTGTGTAGGGTTTTTTTGTATGGTTTTTGGCATTTGGAAGTACACTGAAAAAAACACTGAAAAGGAGAATAAACAATGGTTTTTCATTGGAGGTCTATCTTCCTTTTATGCACCCTTTTATTCCTAAGTACTCTGACCGGATGCATGCCCGGTACCCAGAAAAGTCAGCCAAAACAGCCATCATCACCGGAACATCCCCAACCATCTACCTATTTTTCGCCAAAGGAACGGGAAGTGGCGAATTTGCCAACGCTTGAAGGAGGGCCTGAATACTCCATCCGTAAACCGCATCCTGTATCCAATGATTTATTGCAAAGGAAATACCCTGATGTTTTTGTTTTGCGAGCACCTAGAAATCGGAACGAAGTGGCGCTCACTTTTGATGATGGACCGGATCAACGATTTACTCCACAAGTGTTGGATGTGTTAAAAAAGCACCGTGTCAAGGCGACCTTTTTCTTGATGGGTTCACGGGTGAAGGCGTTGCCGGAGGTGACCCGTCGCATTCGGGATGAAGGCCATGTAATTGGCAATCATACGTATTGGCATCCTAACTTGCCAAAAGAAAGTGTGGAACGGATGGACTGGGAGGTACGGGAAACGGAAAAATCGATTCAGCAAGCGACGGGTGATCGTCCTCGGTTTTTTCGTGCACCCTATGGGGAAATGGATGAAAAGCGTTTACGCAGACTCAGGGATATGGGGTATTACATCACCGGTTGGTCTGTCGATTCTCTGGACTGGCGGCAACTCCCTACAGAGGAGATCAAGCATAATGTACTGAGCAATACCCATCCGGGTTCCATCATTTTATTTCACAGCGGTGGGCATTGGACACAGGATTTATCTACCATGGTGGAAGCCTTGGATGAAATCATTCCTCGTTTGAAAGCGGATGGCATTCGTTTTGTCACCGTTCCGGAGATGGTGAAAAAAGGATCATGAGACTGCTGACAAAAGTAATAAAAGGGGGATTTCCGATGGAGCATACTTTTCCGACAACCCAGCGGAATCCCTGGAGGTTCCAACCCTTTAGCGGATATTGTGTCCGCTGGTTGGTGCCGGAGGGGATGAAGTGGACTCTTCTCTCCACTTTGCCATCAACCTCAGCATGCATCCTGCGGGAGAAAGCCTTCTGTAGGATGTCATCATTTATCTTTTAAGAGCAACAATGGAAGATGCTTGTTTCCGGCTTGTTGATCCGTTACTATGTAAGCGAGTGGTTTTGGTTCCTATTCACGAAAACGAACGATGCATTTTTCCAGGAACCAAGGTGTATCTGTAAATAATCGGAAAAGTGGGATATAAGGAGGGGGGGAGGGTGTTGTCACCGTTTTCTCACAATGACTGATAGGTGTAAGCAACTGCCCGTTTGGGTAACAAGAAATGATACGTATTGGAAAGACAGGCTTGTTTGTGTGAATATTCGGTGGCAAGTACCGCGCTATGACTACAAATGAATTGGTGTCGGAGATTGAACGGCTGGTAAGGGAGATTAGCGAGATCGTAAAACGAAAAGGAAGGGATATTTTGGAGGAATTCCCCATTACTCCTCCTCAGTTTGCTGCATTATTATGGTTGAATCAGGAAGGGGATATGACAATCGGGGAATTGAGTCAGAAGATGTATCTAGCGTGCAGTACAATGACTGACCTGGTAGACAGGATGGAAAAAAACCAGCTGGTGGAACGAGTGCGGGATAAGAGGGATCGCAGAGTGGTTCAAATTCACCTTTTGGAAAAAGGGGAATCCATCATCTCTGAAGTATTGGAGGCCCGTCAAGCCTATTTGGCTGGTATTCTTTCCCGGTTTTCCGAATCAGAAGTAAGGAACATATCCGAACATTTGTCTCTTCTGCACAAAGAAATGAATCGATAATTCCTGTTCCTTCAAACGACTTACAAATCACTTAAGGTTTTGGCAGGGTTCTAACACAAACCAATCCAATTGATTTGACATAGGTTGAAGGATAAGGAGCCAAGTTATTTACATTACTGGAGGATGAACAATTTGACGGATCAATATATAATGCGGGGAGCCGTTGGTATTTTGGATTCCGGTGTTGGTGGCTTGACAGTGGTAAAGGAAGTGTTTCGGCAATTGCCCAAGGAAAAAGTAATTTACTTCGGAGATACATTGCGTTGTCCATACGGTCCCCGGACTCCGGAAGAAGTGAATGCGTTTACCAAAGAAATTGTTCGTTATTTATCTCTTTATCCTTTGAAAGCTTTGGTCATTGCCTGTAATACAGCTACTGCGGTCGCCCTGGAGGATGTTCGCCGGGAGGTTTCCATCCCTGTACTGGGAGTGATTGAACCAGGTGCTCGCGCTGCCGTTAAAGAATCCCACCAGGGAAGAATCGGTGTAATCGGTACACAGGGAACCATTCGCAGCTCAGCCTATGAGAAAGCGTTGAAGCAGATCGATCCAGATTTATATGTCGTCAGTCATCCCTGTCCCGCTTTGGTTCCTTTGGTGGAAAGTGGTGAAAGTGATGATGGGTCGGCTCGCCAAATTGTGAAACAGGCATTAGCTCCGTTAAAAGAACACCGCTTGGAATCGTTGATATTGGGGTGTACTCATTATCCCTTGATTTCTTCGCTTATTGGAAAGGAAATGGGAAGTGAAGTCGCCTTGATCAGTTCTGCTGAAGAGACGGCCCGTGAACTGAGTACGGTTCTACATCAAAAGGGCATTCAATACGATGGTATATCCAAGCAGGGTGAACACCTTTTCTTTACCAGTGGAAGACCAGAGATTTTTCAGTTCATCGCTGAACGATGGTTGGAACAGCCGGTAACAGTAAAGCAGGTGGCGTTACCTGAGCTGAAAGAGATTCCTGCGGGTTAGCTCCATAGTTCCTGTCTAAGCAAAAAATACTCCCTTTAGGGAGTGAGACTGCTGACAAAGATAAATAAGAGGGGGAGATCCGGTGGAACATCCTTTTCCGACGACCCAGCGGAACCCCTGGAGGTCCCAACCGTTTAGCGGACAACCTGCTTCCCCTTTTGGCCGCTGGTTGGAACCGGAGGGGGTGAAGCGGACTCCTTCCACTTCTTTGCTGGAGGAAAGAGATGCGGAGACGGATATCTCCCCTTCACCACTTTGTCATGAACCTCACTCCCTTTAGGGGAGTATTTTTCATTTCCCTCAAACATTCTGGGGAAACAAACAAAGTGTGATATTTCCTTCCAGGGCTCGTATACATATACTAGAACTTTGTCCCAGGAGGGAAAAATTATGTGCTACAGATTATGGAAAGGGATCGTTCCTCTGCTGCTATTTCCAATCATTCTGACAGGATGTCTCTTTGGACCAGAAAAAAAGGAGTCCGCTCCAATCGATCCTCCCCCTAAGAATATGGAAAAGGAAGAAGAAGATTCATCCGATTCTTCCAAAGATGATTCCGCTGCAAAGCATAAGGATGAATTGGAGCTTTACTTTATGACCGATGCAGGTTACGTCGTTCCTTATACAATGAATGTTCCTAAGGTGGAGGGGATTGCCAAAGAAGCCATGGAATATATGGTGAAAGGAGGCCCGGCGGAATCGGATTTGCCAGAAGGGTTCAGCGGTATTTTACCTGAGGGAACCCAAATCAACGGGTTGGATATTAAAGATGGTACGGCGACTGTTGATTTTTCGAAACAGTTTTTGGATTATAAAAAGGAGATGGAAGAAAAGATACTGAGTGCAGTAACGTGGACATTGACCGGTTTTGATTCCGTGAAAGAAGTGGACATCCGGGTGGATGGACAGGCACTGGAAGCGATGCCAAAAGGGAAAACCCCCGCCCAGGGAATGACGCGAAATGGGGGAATCAATCTGGAATTGGCCAAAGGGACCCAAGCGAGTCACAGTATGCCGGTAACGCTGTATTTTCTTGGGCAAACCCAGGATAACACGGTTTATTATGTTCCCGTCACCCGGATGATCAATTCGCAGAAGAATGTGGCTAAAGCGGTGATCAATGAGCTTGCAAAAGGTCCTGAACATGGATCTCCACTGGTTAGTGCGTTGACAGAGGCGATCAAGGTAAACAGCGTAAAGATCAAAGGAGATACAGCTACAGCTGATTTCAGTAAGGAATTGTTGCAATACAGTGATGATAAAAAGGCTTCCCGAAATGCCCTTCATGCGATTGTACTGTCACTGACAGAAAATACTGCAGCAAAAAAAGTGAAAATTACTGTTGAAGGAAAGTCGGATCTGGAAGATCAGGGTGGAGACAATTTTGAAAAACCGGTTACCCGACCTGAACGGATTAACCCTGCAGAAATGTGAGTGGCTTTTGCAAGATGTGGGCATGGTAAGGCGAAAGAGGTGGTTGAACGCCTCTTTTTCTTTTGAATTTGGTGCCTCGCACCGGTTGAGGTGCTGTGTTATAATAAAAAAACTATATATTGGAGGGGTATGATTTTGAGAATAGACGGACGGCAATATAATGAACTTCGAAAAGTGCAAATGGTTCCCGACTATATTAAACATGCGGAAGGGTCCGTCTATATTTGTGTCGGGGATACAAAAGTAATCTGTACAGCTTCTGTGGAGGAACGCGTACCGTTTTTCCTTCGGGGTACCGGAAAGGGCTGGGTCACAGCGGAGTATTCGATGTTGCCCCGCGCCACCCAGACCCGGACCGTCCGGGAGTCCAGCAAGGGAAAAGTGGGCGGACGGACCATGGAGATTCAACGGTTGATCGGCCGGAGCCTGCGTTCTGTGGTTCGGTTGGATCAGTTGGGTGAACGGACGATCTGGGTGGATTGCGATGTCATTCAGGCGGATGGAGGTACCCGGACGGCTTCCATTACCGGTGCATTTGTGGCATTAGGTCAAGCTTTGTATGGTTTGGTTCGCAGTGGGACCCTTGATTCTATGCCGCTTACAGACTACTTGGCTGCGACAAGTGTGGGAATTGTGGATGGTGATCCGGTCCTTGACCTTTGCTATCAAGAGGATTCCAAAGCTCAAGTGGATATGAATGTCGTCATGACCGGTTCGGGCAAATATGTAGAGGTTCAAGGGACCGGGGAAGAATCCCCTTTTTCTCCTGAAGAATTGAATCAGCTGTTGGAGTTATCCAAGCAAGGAACGGAAACCTTGATCCAATATCAAAAAGAATTATTGAAGGAAGCAGGAACGTTGATCGGAGGAAAGGCGAATGACGACAACCAAAGCAGAATGGAATCGGAATGAATGGGTGTTTGCCACGCAAAACAAACATAAAGTCAGTGAATTGAACTCTATTTTTCGTGAACAGCTTGGAATCAAAGTCGTAGGGCTCCATTCGTTTAAGGGGCTTCCGGAAATTATCGAGGATCAGGATACGTTTGAGGGCAATGCCAGGAAGAAGGCCGAAACCATTTCACAGGTTTTGGGACGACCTGTTTTTGCGGATGATTCCGGGTTATCGGTCGATTTCCTGAACGGAGCTCCTGGTGTTTACTCGGCTCGCTATGCCGGATTGGGAGCAACGGATGAGCAAAATGTAGAAAAGTTGCTGTATGAGCTAAAAGGGGTTTCACAGGATAAGCGGGGGGCTTCTTTTGTTTGTGTTCTCGCTTTGTCCGTTCCTGGAGAAAAAACGTTTATCGTTCGTGGAGAGTGTCCGGGACGAATCGCCTTTCATCCCCAGGGGGAGTATGGATTTGGCTATGATCCTGTATTTTTCCTTCCGGATCGGGGTTGCACCATGGCAGAGTTACCACCGCATGTGAAGAATCAGATCAGTCACCGGGCGCATGCAACGGAGCGGTTAATCCATTTGCTGAATGAAAAATTTGATTTTGATCAGAAGAGTCTTTCCAAGGAGTGATTTCCTGATGCGTGTTCTTGTTGTCAGCGATTCACACGGTGACGGGAAATCCCTTCATTCTGTCGTCGATCAGGCCCAGGCGGATCATGTGATTCATTGTGGCGACTTCTGTACCCGTCGAGACCAGCTTCCTAAATGCTCACTGACTGTGGTGAGAGGGAATTGCGATTGGGAGGATGTTCCTGAGGAAGATTGGTGGGATGTGAATGAACACCGCTTCTTTGTTACACATGGACATCGTTATCAAGTAAGAAGCTCCCTGTTGCCGGTGCAGTATCGATCGGAAGAGATTGAAGCAACGATTGCCTGCTTTGGTCATACCCACTTTCCGGTTTGCGAACAGGTGGGAAACGTTCTGCTGATCAATCCGGGCAGTTTGGTGGACCCGCGCGGGTTTCCCCGACCTTCGTATGCTGTGGTGGAAATGGGTGCTGAGAGGAAACTCTCTGTCACGTTTTATACGCCGGAGGGGGAAACAATCCCTGAAAGGGGTGGGGTGTTTCGTCCTTGACATGTGGAAAGTAAAGCCAGAGGCTTGCGGGGGAGGGCTGTTCCTGATGATCTTGAAGCCATGGCGATCGTTTCAGTTATCTTGGATTTGAATAAAGTTTTTCTTGACAGAAAGCTGTTTGTGGTATAATATATATCGTGCGACTTTATCGATCTGTCCCAGTAGCTCAGCTGGATAGAGCAACGGCCTTCTAAGCCGTCGGTCGGGAGTTCGAATCTCTCCTGGGACGCCAGATACCAATTGCTTTCCCGGTTTCATCCGGGAAGAATACAGTTATATCTGATCTGCCCCCTGAAAGGGGCTTTTATTGTGCCTGCGTGGCTTCTCTTGCAAAGGAGTGCGCATATGGTATAATGAAACAGTTGTATTGGTACGGAACCCTCAACGGGAAGCGGCTGATTTGTCCCGTATGGTTTCAAATAGAGTTCGTCAGGAGGGAAACAGTCTGATGAAGGCAAGTTGGGAAAAAACTGAAAATAACCGTGGGGTTCTCACGGTTGAGGTGGATGAAAAACAATTTTCCAAGGCGCTGGATCAAGCGTTTCGGAAAGTGGTGAAGAATGTAAACGTTCCGGGTTTTCGAAAAGGAAAAGTTCCCCGTCCGATTTTCGAAAAACGCTTTGGAGTGGAAACGCTCTACCAGGATGCTGTGGAAATTACCGTTCCGGAAGTTTATCCTTCGGCTGTTGAAGAAACGGGTATTGAACCAGTGGATCAACCGGAAATCGATATTGAACAAGTGGAAAAAGGAAAGCCCTTTATTTTTAAGGCAACGGTGACAGTGAAACCGGAAGTGAAACTCGGTGAGTACAAAGGGTTGGAAGTGCCGGAAAAAGACTTTTCCGTCAAAGAAGAAGATGTGGAATCCGAGTTGAAAAAAATGCAGGAGCGACAAGGTACCCTGGAAGTTGTGGAAGACGGCCAGGTACAAGAGAAAGATCGTGCAACCTTTGATTTTGAAGGATTTGTTGACGGAGAACCCTTCGAAGGTGGTAAAGCGGAAAAATATACGTTGGAAGTGGGGTCCGGCCAATTTATCCCTGGTTTTGAAGAGCAGTTGATCGGGATGAAATCAGGAGAGGAAAAGGATATCTCTGTTCAGTTCCCGGAGGATTATCATGCAGAGGATCTCGCTGGCAAGGATGCGGTTTTCAAGGTCGTCATGCATGAAATCAAACGGATGAATCTTCCTGAATTGGATGATGAATTTGCTCAGGATGTCAGTGAGTTTGATACATTGGAAGAATTGAAAGTGGATACAGAGAATAAACTGAAAGAGCAAAAGTCTAAAGAGGAAGAGAATTACAAACGTAACACCTTGGTTGAAAAGGCGGCTGAAAATGCAGAGATCGATCTGCCCGAAGTGATGGTGGAACGTGAGATTGATCAGATGATGCGTCAATTCGAGCAACAACTCCAAATGCAAGGCGTTACCTTGGATCAGTATGCACAATTTACTGGGCAGGAAAAATCTGATCTGCGTGAACAGTTTAAAGATGACGCGGAGAAAAAAGTTCGTGCCAGTTTGGTTTTGGAAGCCATCGCTGAAGCGGAGGAAGTGGAAGTCAGTGATGAGGAAGTAGACGAGGAACTGAAAAAATTGGCAGAACAGATGGGACGGGAGCAAGAAGAAGTCCGTAAACTCCTGCAAGCTCAGGGCGGAATGGATCAAATCCGTGATGAGGTACAGATCCGAAAAACGGTTGACCTACTTGTATCCAATAGTAAAAATACGGCATAATGAAAATAGGACGGAAAAAGCGAGGCACGTTGAAAGCGTGCCTTGTTTTTAAACCATCCGGAAAGGAGGGAAGGATTTCAGGGGAGAAGAAGTCGCTCATTATGCCTTTTGAAAGATCGAATGATTTGAATTGGTGGCTTTAAAACGACCAAGTCTCCAATATTGTTCTTGACAGCGGAGGATTCGGATAAAGATATTTCTCTGTACATACCTGATGTCCATTGCGGCGGGGATGGCAATCCACGATGCGATTCCGTACATAAAACCCAACGTTTCACCATTTTTTGTGGGGCATGGCTGCGAGCATGGGGGCATTCCTGTTGGCGGCTGGTACCAAAGGGAAACGTTTTGCTTTGCCCGACAGCGAGGTGATGATTCACCAACCGCTTGGAGGTGTGCGCGGCCAAGCCGCTGACATACAGATCCACGCCGATCGGAGTGGGGAATCCGCTGTCAAAAATAGAGCGGGGTTCTGATCGTGATTTCTTTGGGAGCTCAGAGAAGCTCTTAACGGTTTGGTGGATCAAGTGATCACCCGCTGAGGATTTTTGAGAGGGGTGATACGAATGTTTAAATTTAATGAAGAAAAAGGGCAACTCAAGTGCTCCTTTTGTGGTAAATCCCAGGATCAGGTTCGGAAGTTGGTGGCTGGTCCCGGAGTATACATTTGTGACGAATGCATTGAACTCTGCAGTGAGATTGTAGAGGAAGAGTTGGGTGGCGAAGAAGATATCGATCTTCAGAATCTGCCCAAGCCTCAAGAGATTAATGAGATTCTCGATCAGTATGTTATTGGGCAGGAATCGGCTAAAAAGTCTCTTGCTGTTGCTGTTTACAACCATTACAAACGGATTAATTCCTCCCAAAAAGAGGACGATGTAGAGCTGCAGAAGAGCAATATTGTCATGATTGGACCGACAGGCAGTGGTAAAACGTTGCTGGCTCAAACCATGGCGCGAATTTTGAACGTTCCCTTTGCCATCGCTGATGCCACATCGCTGACGGAAGCGGGTTATGTGGGAGAGGATGTGGAAAATATCCTCTTGAAATTGGTTCAAGCTGCCGATTACGATGTGGAAAAAGCGGAGCGAGGGATTATTTATATCGATGAGATTGATAAAGTGGCCCGTAAATCGGAAAACCCTTCGATTACCAGGGATGTATCGGGGGAAGGGGTTCAGCAAGCGCTTTTGAAAATATTGGAAGGAACAGTGGCCAGTGTTCCTCCCCAGGGTGGACGTAAACATCCGCACCAAGAGTTTATTCAGATTGACACAAGCAATATCCTCTTTATTTGCGGGGGAGCGTTTGATGGGCTGGAATCCATCATCAAACGCCGGATTGGCAAAAAAGTGATTGGTTTTGGATCGGAAAGCAACACAGCGGATCTAAAACCGGGTGAATATCTGAAAATGGTGCTTCCTGAGGATCTGTTGCGTTTCGGCTTAATCCCAGAATTCGTCGGAAGGCTCCCTGTAATTTCTGCTTTGGAACCACTTGATCAGGAGGCCTTGGTACGGATTCTGACGGAACCCAAGAATGCTCTTGTCAAACAGTATGAAAAGCTGTTGGAGATGGACGATGTACAGCTCAGATTTGAAAAAGGTGCATTAAAAGCCATCGCGGATGAGGCAATTAAACGAAATACGGGTGCACGGGGTCTTCGGGCGATCATTGAGTCGATCATGTTGGATGTGATGTTCGACTTACCTTCCAGGGACGATGTGAGGGAATGTGTGGTGACCGAAGCCACCGTAGTCAATAAAGTGGCTCCGGAGTTGAATACCCAGGAAGGGCAGACGGTTAATAAAAAAGAAGAAAGTGCGTAAATGGGTTGAAACGCATCCTGAAAAGGGTGCGTTTATTATTTTGGTCTTCGTTTTTCGTTACAAAACCTTAAACTATGGTAGAATACTAATGTCGACGGGAAGAAGTTGAACAAAATTTGTGCTATCTTTGATTCTCCTTTTCGGATCTTTTTCCCGGTGAAATACCGTAATTTATGGATGGGAAATCTTTAGAGGAGCTGTGGTTTTCATGGTGCAAGTGGAAGTTGTATCGAGGGAAGATTATCTGTCCTTTATCAAAACGCAGTCTTTGGGGAATTTTATGCAATATCCCTCGTGGGGAGATCTGAAAACAGAATGGAAAAATGATCTGTTGGGATGGTTTGATGCAGAGGGACGTATGGTTGGTTGCGCACTGGTTTTGTACCGGAAACTGCCTGGTATGAACAAATATTTGGCCTACATACCTCGTGGACCAGTAATTGACTGGACTACAAAGGAATTAAAAGAAATGTTTGAGCCTTTATTTGACTATTTGCGTCAAAAAAATGTGTTCAGTGTCAAGATGGAACCGCCGGTCACACGGGCCAAGTGGAAAACACCGACAATTAAAAAATTCCTGAAGGAAATACGTCAACATAATCTTAAAGGAAAAACACTTCGGGATGTGGGTCCCGATGAATTGGATGGTCATGCAGAATATATTCAGCAGGAACTGAATGCGATGGGGTGGAGAAGAAAAGAGAGTGAAGGTGGTTTTTCTGCCATTCAGCCCCAGTATGTATTCCGGCTTCCGCTGAAAGACCGCTCACTCGATGATATTTTTGCCGGATTTCATACCAATTGGCGACGAAATGTGCGAAAATCAGAAAAACAGGGTGTGGAAGTATCTGAAGGGGAAGAGAAGGATCTCAAAGAGTTTTATGACCTGTTAAAAGTGACAGCTGAACGGGATCAATTTGCTGTTCGCGGTTTTTCGTACTTTGAACGGATGTACAAAGAACTGAAGAAAGAAGATCCAAATCGGATTCGGCTGTATATGGCCAGGTATGAAGGGAAACTTCTGGCATCAACCATTGCGACATACTCCAACGGGCATACATGGTATCTGTATGGAGCCAGCGGGAACGAAATGAGAGAAAAAATGCCCAACCATGCGATTCAGTGGAAAATGATCCAGGATGCCCACGCAATGGGGGCCCATACGTATGATTTCCGGGGAATTAGTCATACACTGGATGAATCCAATCCCCTTTATGGATTGTTGCGGTTTAAACTGGGCTTTGGAGGGGAAGCCTGCGAATTGATCGGTGAATGGGATTATCCGCTTCAACCGTTACTTCACTGGGCTTTTGATATGTATATGAAAAAGCGTTAAGGATCTGATATGTTATATGAAGAAGTGATCGGGGTGCTTACATGTGAGTCTTAGTCTATATATCAACTGGCGGGAATGGCTACGTCATATCCGAAACATGGAAAACAAATATCCTGATTATGTACCCGTGATTAAAGGAAACGGTTATGGATTCGGTAACCGTTATTTGGCCGATACCATTTACAGAGAAGGAAAAGAAGAGATTGCAGTGGGTACGTTGGAAGAAGCGCGTCAGTTAGGGAAGGAATACACATTCCGTCAAATGATTGTTTTAACGCCTGTCATGACAGAGCTGGATGTATCTGATCTTGTTTCTGGACGGATCTACACGGTTGGAAGTCGGGAACAGCTGCAATATTTGGTTACCTCATTTGACCGTATTTTGTCAGACGATAGAAGAAGCTGGGCCAAAACGGGTGCACCGTTTAAATTGAATATCCTTTTGAAATGTCAGTCTTCCATGAAGCGATATGGCTTTTCATTGGAAGATGCAACCAATATTCAACAGTGGATTCACGATGCAGAGACAGATCGTGTCCATATTGAAATAAAGGGGCTATCCATCCATTTTCCAAAAGAGGGATTAAGTTTCTCGCAGAAGAAACAGGCAATTGGCGAATGGATTGAAACGCTCAGAAAATCAGGGTTTTCCTGCTGTCGTATGTATGTAAGTCACCTTTCCAGTCAACAGTATCGCGATATATGTAAAAAATGGCCGTCGGTTCACTTTTCCATACGCCTGGGAACGGATCTTTGGCTTTACGATAAATCATTTATTGAGACAAAGAGCACGGTTTTGGACATCAAAAAGATTAAAAGAGGGGAACGGTTTGGTTATAAGCAATTTCGTTCCCTGAAAAGTGGTTATCTGGTATATGTTTCGGGTGGTACGGCCAACGGAGTGGGTTTGGAGGCTCCCGTGTTTCCACGGAGTTGGAAAGAACGACTGAAGCTGACCGTATTTTGGGGTTTAAGTCTGTTTAAACTGCAACTCAGTCCCTTCACTTATAAAGGAAAACGCTTTTGGTATGCTGAGCCGCCACATATGCAGACCACCGTTTTATTTTTCCCTTCCAAAGCTACTTTGCCAGAAGTGGGGGAAGAATTGCTTGTTCAGCTTCGTATGACGACTGCCACATTTGATCGGAAAGTGGAAATGGGAAAAGAGATGATTCCGTACGAACGGGAGTCTGAACAACAAGAAGAAAAAGGCAAAGTCCAACATGTTATTTCCTAAAACCTGAAAAACCCGCTGTTGTCCGTTTTTAACCAGGTCAAGGCGGGTATTTCTGTTTTGATTATCCTCCTGTTTAGCGGTCATACTAAGCTTAAACCAATAGGTGGAATGCTTTCCGTGACCTAGCGACGGGGAGGAATAACAATGAATTGGACAGTTTTAATCATGTTGCTTCAGGTTTTCTTTTCAATCGTGATCGGCTTGTATTTCTGGAACTTACTTCGCAACCAGCATTCCAGTCGTTCTGCGGTGGACCGGGAGTCTCGCAAAGAGATGGACAAATTGCGGAAAATGCGGAGTGTTGCATTGACAGAACCTCTTTCAGAAAAAACCAGACCATCATCCTTTAAAGAAATCGTGGGTCAAAAAGAGGGATTGCGTGCCTTGAAAGCGGCTCTGTGTGGACCCAATCCCCAGCATGTATTGATCTACGGACCTCCGGGGGTGGGAAAAACGGCTGCAGCACGGGTGGTGTTGGAAGAAGCCAAAAAGAATCCGGAATCCCCATTTGACGGTCAATCCAAATTTGTGGAGATTGATGCCACCACGGCCCGTTTTGATGAGCGTGGAATTGCAGATCCACTGATCGGTTCCGTCCATGACCCGATTTATCAAGGAGCAGGAGCGATGGGGGTTGCCGGAATTCCTCAACCGAAGCCGGGGGCTGTTTCAAAGGCGCATGGCGGGATGCTGTTTATTGATGAAATTGGAGAGTTGCATCCCATTCAGATGAATAAGCTGTTAAAGGTGTTGGAAGACCGAAAAGTCTACTTTGAAAGTGCTTATTACAGTTCAGAAGATACAAATACCCCTTCACACATTCATGATATCTTTGAAAATGGTCTTCCAGCAGACTTTCGTCTGGTTGGAGCCACGACCCGAATGCCGGAGGAGATTCCGGCAGCCATTCGTTCCCGCTGTTTGGAGGTCTTCTTTCGGCCTCTTTTGGGAATGGAGATTGAACAGATTGCCCAGCAGGCGATTGAACGGATTCAATTTTCCTATGAAGAAAAAGCGATTGAAGTGATCAAAAAATATGCCACCAATGGTCGTGAAGCCGTCAATATTGTCCAAACGGCCGGTGGATTGGCTCTGACCGAGGGACGCAAGAATATTCAATCCTCCGATGTGGAGTGGGTTGTGCACAATAGCCAAATGACTCCTCGACCGGATAAAAAAGTGCCGGAACATCCTGTTCCTGGATTGGTCAATGGTTTGGCGGTATATGGTCCCAACATGGGTACCCTCCTGGATATCGAGGTGACGGCTGTTCCCGTGAAAACAGCGGAAGAAGGTTCGATTCGAATTACCGGAATGGTGGATGAGGAAGAGTTGGGTAGCCGGCAACGGACTCTCCGGCGAAAGAGCATGGCACGCAGCTCGGTGGAAAATGTCCTTACAGTTCTTCAACGTACAGATGTCAATCCTTATGCCTATCATTTGCATATTAACTTTCCAGGCGGGGTTCCGTTAGACGGACCATCGGCAGGAATCGCGGTCGCTTCAGCCATATACTCAGCAATCAAGGGAATCAAAGTGGATAACCGTCTGGCGATGACCGGAGAGTTGAGTATTCATGGGAAAGTAAAGCCTGTAGGAGGGGTCGTTTCCAAAGTGGAAGCTGCAAAACGGGCAGGGGCCAACCGTGTCTTGATTCCGGAAGAAAATATGCAGACGATTTTCTCGGAAATGGAAGGAATTGAGGTGATTCCGGTCCGTGATCTGGATGCGGTCCTTCGTTTGATACCACTGGATGCTTCCGAAGAGGATCAGGAACAGATCATGCCTGCCACTTCGGTTCTGACGGCTACACCTACACCGATGACTTAAATTTCTGCTGTTGACAGATCGAGCCGCTGTATGTTTATTTGATCGGGAGTGGCTGTCATAGACAAAAGAAGAGGAATAAGATAAAATCGTACAAAGCTTGAAGTATCTATTTGACTTGGCTGGTGACGGCATGGGAGGTGCATACATGGCTGTAAAAGAAGAAGAACGTGTGCTGCCGTTATTGCCTCTTCGCGGTTTGTTGGTCTATCCCAACATGGTTTTGCACCTGGACGTTGGTCGTGAACGTTCTGTGAAAGCGTTGGAACAGGCAATGGTGGATGATGATTTGATTCTCTTGGCAACACAGCATGAAGTACAGCTTGAGGAGCCGACTCCGGAGGATATCTACAAAATGGGCACAATTGCCCGTGTAAGGCAAATGCTTAAACTTCCTAACGGAACCATTCGGGTTTTGGTGGAAGGGCTGAATCGGGCTCGGCTTCTGGAATTTACAGAGACAAAACCGTATTATCAGGTGCGAGTCAGCGAAATTATACAGGAAGAAAACTCTGATGTGAACATTGAAGCATTGATGCGTTCAGTGTTGGACCACTTTGAACAATATCTGCGCCTTTCCAAAAAAGTTTCACCGGAAACGTTGTCTGCTGTTGCAGATATCGATGAAGCGGGACGTTTGGCTGACGTCATCGCTTCCCATCTTCCGCTGAAAATCGAGGATAAGCAAAAGATACTGGAAGCGGTGGATATCCGTGAGCGTTTGGAATCCCTTCTGTCCATTCTGAATGATGAACGTGAGGTCTTGGAACTGGAACGAAAGATCTCCCAGCGTGTCAAAAAACAGATGGAAAAAACCCAAAAGGAGTATTACCTCAGGGAGCAAATGAAGGCGATTCAGCGGGAGTTGGGCGAAAAAGAAGGCCGTATGGGTGAAGTGGAAGAATTGAGGGAGCAGTTGGAAGAGCTGGATGCATCAGATGAAGTAAAAGAGAAGATTGAAAAGGAACTGCAACGGCTGGAGAAGATTCCTACTACCTCCGCAGAAGGGGGAGTGATTCGCACTTATATTGAATGGTTGCTTGAACTCCCTTGGAATAAGCAAACAGAGGACGATCTCGATCTCAAAAAAGCAGAAAAGATACTGGATGAAGACCATTACGGATTGGAAAAAGCCAAAGAACGGGTGCTGGAATACCTGGCTGTCCAACAGATGGTCAAACGCTTAAAGGGTCCTATCCTGTGTCTGGTTGGTCCTCCCGGTGTGGGTAAAACTTCATTGGCACGGTCGATTGCCCGTTCTCTAGGTCGGAAGTTTGTCCGGATCTCCTTGGGCGGTGTGCGCGATGAAGCAGAGATTCGAGGACATCGGCGTACCTATGTAGGAGCGATGCCAGGTCGGATTATTCAGGGAATGAAAAATGCGGGTACCTCCAATCCAGTCTTTTTGTTGGACGAGATTGATAAAATGACGATGGACTTCCGCGGTGATCCGGCCTCGGCACTTTTGGAAGTTCTGGACCCGGAACAAAACCAGAATTTCAGCGATCATTACATTGAAGTGCCTTACGATTTGTCCAAAGTGATGTTTATTACAACGGCCAATACGCTTCACACCATTCCGCAACCGTTGTTGGATCGGATGGAGACGCTGTATATTTCGGGCTACACCGAAATTGAAAAGGAACGGATCGCCAAGAAGTATCTGATTCCCAAGCAAATTGAGGAACATGGTTTAACAAAGGAAAAGCTTGTAATTCATGGTGATGCAATTCTAAAAGTGATTCGGCAATATACCCGTGAAGCCGGGGTGCGGAATTTGGAGCGTGTTTTTGGTCAGCTGGCCCGGAAAGCGGCAAAACAGCTGGTGACTGAAGAGCGGAAGCGCGTCGTGGTTACCGTAAAGAATATTCCCCAGTTTCTTGGGCCGGAGAAATTCCGGTATGGAAAAGTGGAAGAAGCCGATTCATTAGGAGCTGCGACCGGATTGGCCTGGACGGCGGCCGGTGGAGATACACTCACCATAGAAGTAACGGTATTACCGGGGAAAGGGAAGCTTACGCTTACCGGAAAATTGGGTGATGTGATGAAAGAATCGGCGCAAGCTGCTTTCAGTTATATCCGTTCTAGGGCGGATGAGCTAAACATTGATCCTGAGTTTAATGAAAAAAATGATATACACATCCATGTGCCTGAGGGAGCGATTCCGAAGGATGGACCTTCGGCTGGTATTACCATGGCAACGGCACTTGTTTCAGCGTTGACAGAAAGTCCGGTTTCTCGCTATGTGGGGATGACTGGAGAGATCACTTTGAGAGGGAAAGTGCTTCCGATTGGAGGTTTAAAGGAAAAATCGCTTGCCGCCCATCGGGCAGGTCTAACACATATTCTTATTCCGAAGGATAACGAAAAAGACCTGGAAGATGTCCCTGAAAGCGTGCGTAATGATCTGAAAATAACGTTGGTTGAACATATGGATGAAGTATTGAAGTTGGCCTTGGTGAGGGATTCATCATGAAAGTGACCCAAGCTGAATTTGTGATAAGTGCCGTCAAACCGGCTCAATATCCCGCGGACGCCCTGCCGGAGATCGCTCTGGCCGGGCGTTCCAATGTTGGGAAATCATCACTGATCAACTGTTTAATCAATCGAAAAAATTTGGCACGAACCAGTTCAAAGCCAGGGAAAACGCAAACCATCAATTTTTATCGGATTAACGAAGCTCTGTATTTTGCCGATATGCCCGGTTACGGATTTGCCCGTGTTCCGAAGACTGTAAAAGCAGCTTGGGGCCGAATGATTGAATCCTATCTGTCCAATCGGGAAGCGCTGTATGGTGTTATCCAAGTGGTGGATCTTCGGCATCCGCCGACTGGGGACGACCGATCCATGTACAGCTGGCTGAAACATTATGACATTCCGGCCATTGTTGTTGCGACAAAAGCGGATAAAATCTCGCGAGGAAATTGGTCAAAACATCTAAAACAGATACGCAATGGGCTCGACTTGTCCGCCGCAGATCCGCTCATCCTTTTTTCTGCCCAAACCGGTCAAGGGAAGGCGGATCTCTGGAAAGAAATTGGACACTTGATTCCGCGATAAGTGCACCAAAATCAGGGTTGGGGAATAGGTTACATATCACAGAAGATACGGGCGAAAGGTTGGGAGAGGATGAATAAAAAAATACGTGTAGCCGTATTGTTTGGAGGAAAATCAGGAGAGCATGAGGTTTCTCTCTCTTCTGCTAGCTCCATTATCCAGGCAATGGATTTAGAAAAATACGATCTATTCCCTGTGTTGATCAATCAGGCAGGTGGTTGGGAACCGGGAACACCTGCTTTATCTGCGCTGGAGGGGAAGGTAGAATCGGAAAAGCTGAAGGAATTATCCGCCTCCAACGATGACTCGCTACCTGCTACAACAAATCTCCCGGTCTTGAAGTGGGACGAGATCGATGTGGTTTTCCCTGTTCTTCATGGAACCTTTGGTGAAGATGGTACGATTCAGGGAATGTTGGAAATTGCGGATATTCCTTATGTGGGAGCAGGGGTTCTCGCTTCCAGTGTGGGCATGGATAAGGTGATGATGAAAAAGGTTTTTGCGCAGGAAGGACTGTCTCAAGGGAACTTTTCCTTTTATCTGAGAAAACAGATTGAGAGGGATATAGATTCCGTTGTGGCGGAGGTTGAAGCCGACTTTGCGTATCCTTGTTTTGTCAAGCCGGCAAATCTGGGTTCCAGTGTGGGGATTTCCAAGGCGAGAAACCGGGAAGAACTGGTTGGTGCTCTTCAGTTAGCCGCTCGCTATGATCGAAAAGTGGTTGTGGAAGAGTTTGCGGATGCACGGGAAATCGAAGTGGCGGTTCTGGGAAACGATGAACCTGAGGCTTCGGTTCCTGGTGAAATCGTCTCTTCCAATGACTTTTATGATTATAAAGCGAAATATATCGATGCAAAATCAGAAATGCGCATTCCTGCCGAATTGCCGAAAGGGACCCAGGAAGAAATTCGGCGCATGGCGATTCAAGCCTATCGTGCCATTGATTGCAGTGGTCTCGCACGAGTGGATTTCTTCGTTCATCATTCCGATGGTCGGGTATGGATTAATGAAATCAATACCATGCCTGGGTTTACTCCTTTCAGCATGTATGCGAATCTCTGGAAGCACTCTGGTATTTCTTATTCCCAACTCATTTCCAAGTTGATTGATCTAGCGTTGGAACGATACAAAGAAAAACAAAAGTCAACAACAACGTTTGAGATATAGCCAAAACCCCCGTTTTTGACGGGGGTTTTGGCTATAAAGATCTTTCTAACTTCCGATAATGAAAGAGTATCGGAAGTTAGAAAAGCGATCAAAAGAAAGGGGGATGAAACAAGTCCACTTATTCCAAACATGAGTCCGACCGTACCCTCACCACAGACCATACAGATATTCCTCAACTTTGTTTTGCATGGTAAACATATTTTTGCCGAAAAAATATTCCCAAAAACCGGGATATAAACTAAAATATAATCGATTGGGATTTTTTGCAAGATGAGGAGGATCGTATATGGAGTCGTTTGATCCGATCAGTGTAGGTGAAATCATAAGAAAAGTCAGAAAGGAGAAGGGGTTAAGGTTGGAGGATCTAGCGGATGAGCATATCTCTACCGCCACCATCAGCAACGTAGAAAGAGGGATGTCTCAGGTAAGACTTGAAAAGACACATTACATACTTGAGAAGCTGGGCATATCTGCGGAAGAGCTCCCAAAACATATTTTACGTCAGCAAAAGGCGCAAAATCATGTTCAATTTGTGCTAGATATAGCGGAGTCTCTATCAAAAATGGGACAAGCGGATAAATCGTTTAGGATTCTTAAAGGCATCAACCTAACGGACGATCATCCCTGTGTTCCAACCTTTCATTGGCTTTTGGGTAGCTATTATCTATCAAAAAGTAAATTTAAAAAAGCGGAGCAGTGTTTTCATAACGCGATCAGGATCTCAACAAAAGGGGAATTTTCTGAAAAAACAAACATTGGAGCGCATTCCTTCAAAGATCTTGGACGATGCAGTTACTATCAAAATGAATTACAACAAGCTATTGTCTATACAGATAGCGGACTGGGTGCCTACAATCCAGAAGGGGAAAGGAGGTATGTAAAATATATCCTACTCAGAAACAAAGCGATTTACCTTGAGAGGCTTGGCAGAACGATTGAAGCATTAAAAATCGTTCAAGATGTATGGGATGAGATCGATCAGATTCAACATTCTGAAACCGTGCTTTCGTTTTACTGGTTAAAGGCTGAGCTGATGAGGAAATCAAGTGCGTTCCAGGATGCCATACAAACGGCTCAAGAGGGTCTGCGTATAGCCAGTTTAAACAACATTCAAGACTCCAGCGTCGATTTATGGGTAACTCTTGCCGGAAGCTACTCCGCCTTGAAAGATTGGGAAAAGGCAGAGATATGTTTTGAGATTGCAATGGATTTGTCCGAGGAGAAAGATAATAGATATATCAGATCATGTATACAATTAGCCGAATTATATAAAAAGAAAGGGGAGTGGGGAAAATCGGAAGAAAATTTAATCAAAGCGATTTATAAAGCTGAAAAGTATAACTGTAGTTTTTATCTCGCGGACGCATTGTTATCCATGGGAGAACTTCATTTAAGTAGGGGTCGAAAGGTCGAAGCGGTGGATCAGTTGAGAGAAGCGATCGACCTGGCTGAGTATTATGGTTATGCCGATAAGGAGTATAAAGCATGGTATAAGCTGGCGCAAGCATATGAGAATATTAATCAGAAAGAATTTGAAACTTGTACCAGGAATATGTATAGAGTACAGAGAAAAATCAATGAAAGGTGGAAAAGAAATGAAATTAGCTGGAGTGTTATTTGAAGAAAATCAACTGTATTGGAGTAAAACAGAAAGCAGCGAACCAGGCTAAGCAAGTCCGCAAGGTTTATCCTTGCGGACTGTTGTTATTGTACACTTTCCCAGCTATTCGTTACAAAACCTAGAAATTTTTCGGTTATACTTGTTCTGTCAAAATAAGAGGTTTTCCGTTCTGGATGGCGAGGGTATGTTCATACTGTGCTGAGAGACTTCCGTCCACGGTTCTGGCAGTCCATCCGTCATCGTCCAATGTCACTTTTCGGGAACCGACATTTAACATGGGCTCAATGGTAAACACCATACCTTCGCGGATCAACTCCCCGCTGTGAATCGGGCCGAAGTGGGGGACGGCGGGGGGTTCATGGATTTTCTGTCCAATTCCATGACCGACAAATTCTTGAACCACGGAAAAGCCTGCTTTTTTTGCGATCTCTTGAATGGCGTGGGAAATATGACCGATTCGGTTGCCGGGTTTTGCTTGGGAAATTCCGGCTTTCAGTGCCGCGAGCGTTGTCTTCATCAGATGGTCCGCTGTTTTGGATATTTTTCCCACAGCATAGGACCAAGCGGAATCGGCCAGCCAACCATCTTTGTTTACGACAAAATCGATGGTGACAATGTCTCCCTCTTTCAGTGGAATATCGTTTGGAATCCCATGACAAATGACATCGTTGACAGACGCACAAATGGCATTGGGATAACCCATATATCCTTTCTGTTCAGCCGTTGCACCATATTGCTTCAAGTACTTCTCCACAAAACGATCAATTTCCAGAGTGGAGACACCTGGACGAATTCGCTTGGAAATCTGCTGATGGCATGCAGCCAAAATCTTTCCTGCCCGGTGCATGGCTTTGATCTGTTCTGGCGTTTTGATATCGCTCATTGTCTGCTCCTCTCCTGATTCAAGGATGTATTTTAAATATATGTGATCGATTGACGTATTGGCATTCAGATTTTTCTTCTGTAGCTTGATATCTCTCTGAAAAATCTGTTGCAGTCAGGGATCGGGATTTTAGTAGCGAGCTGGTGGACGGTGAATCAGGAAGAAAACAGAAGCTCATGTTGAGATTTATGACAAAGTGGTGAAGGGACAATTTCCGTTTCCGCATCTCTTTCCTCCAGCATGGAAGTGGAAGGTGTCCGCTTCAACCCCCTCTTAGTATCTTTGTCGGCAGTCTTATGTTCTTTTTTATAAATATTTACAGTAAAATACAATCTTGTGATCGCCTTATTGGAAGACCGAAGAAGCGCCTTTGCACCTACATTGGTGAGCCAGGGGTTTTCTTATAAGCTGTTCATATTGTTATCTGAATTATATGAAATTAATTAATGTATATATATAAAGGGAAAAAAGCCGGAGTGGTGGTCATTATCTTAAAAACCATGCTAAAATTATGTTAGGATTGTATAGGACAATAGAAGATTTTATTCAAAGATAGGGAATGTTTTTTTGTTCGCATTTATTTTGCGTTTTTATAGGAAGGAGGTGATGATGTCAAAGTGTCCGTATTCATCAGGGTTGAACCGGTAAGCTTTAATGGGTGGATGGTTACATAATCCCGGCATATTTTTAAAGAGTATAAAAAGAATGGCGGTATTAATTCAAATGAAATGGCAGAATTGGTTGGAACGTACAAGCCGATGGTCTGTCGTCTTTTTTGCTTGGTGTCTGGCTTTCATTGATATTCTGGAAAAGCCTGATACAAGCTGGAGCCTGCTCCATTTGATCACTTTATCGGCTCTGTTGATGTTTACTGAATTTTTCCCTTTCCCAGGTCATGAGGGACGGGTGACGGTTCACTTTCCATTTTTATTTACGCTCACTTCCATGTTTTCACCCGGTCTGGCTGGAACTGTTTATGCAGTCATTATATTGACCGTAACCTGGGTTAAAAAGCATTCCCTGTATCGGGGGGCTTTTCGAAGCGGATATACCATCCTGGGACTTTACGGGGTTCAACTGTTTCTTACAACAGTGGGTATTTCATGGATCAATCAAGGTGGAATCGTTTTTCCTGTCCTTGCTTTGACCGGATGTGTTGTTGTATTTGAGGGTGTTAGCAAAGGGATTCGGGATGGAGTGGAATTTCTTCGCTATCGTCCGCGGCAATCCAGACTGTGGTTGGCTAACTGGCGTCTGGAGACCAGTGCGGCTTTATTGTCTCTCGTCTATATCCTTGCTTACTATGGAATGCTCCATGAAGGCAGAGAGACAGACCCCATGAGCATTTTGTTCTTCTATGCCCCCCTTGCAGCGTTTGCCGTTCTATCCAATGTCATTGTGAAATTGACCCGGAAAGAACGCAAGCTGGAGCTGTTGTTTCTTTTAACCACTGATATCAATAAAAACCTTGACTTAAGAAAGGTCATGGAAAAAACGCTTCTCCCATTATCCAAGATGATCCCATACAGTTATGGAATGTTTTATCTTTTAAAAAATGACCGTCTCTCTCCGGCCGTAACTGCCGGGGACGTCCCTAAACATATGCGGAAGCATAAGCTCCCTTTAAATCAAGGGATCAGTGGTTGGGTGGCAGCTCACGGAGTGGCTGCTCTGGTTCACAATACCAAGTTGGACCCGCGGTGTAACGATGATCTGAAAGAGTGGGAAGAAGTACGTTCCATACTCTCAGTTCCCTTGAAAATGGATGGTGAAGTTCTGGGAGTGATTACGTTGGGAAAAACAGAGGAGCGTGCATTTGAAGAGGTGGATCTTACATTCCTCCAAGTATTGGCCAGTCAATCCGTTGTCGCGATAAAAAATTCCCGGCTGGTAGAGGAAAGGGAACGGCGGGTAGTGGCTGAGGAAAGAAACCGCCTTGCCAGAGATATTCACGATGGAATCGCTCAGTCCTTTGCCGGTGTACTAATGAAAGTGGATTCATCTTTAAAGGTCTTGGATTCCCAGCCGGAAAAGGTGCGTGAATGGTTGGAGGAAAGCCGGATCAAGCTCCGGGATGGGCTGAAAGAGATTCGTTATTCCATCACTGCGTTGCGTCCTTCTCCAGCGGCTAAGATCGGGTTGATTCCATCGCTGCGCCGACGGGTTGAAGCTTTTGAAAACGAAACAGGAGCCGAAGGTATTTTTGAAAAGATCGGGGAAGAACAACCTCTCTCTGAAGATGTACAGGAAACGGTGTATATGGTCTGCCATGAGGCTCTTTCCAATGCGGCAAAGCACGCGAAAGCAAGTGTTGTTCGGGTTTGTCTGGAATATCGTTCTGAAGAACTATGTTTGACCGTGACCGATGACGGGGTTGGCTTTTCCCTGGCCAAGGCTGTTTTTAAAGCGGAAGCCCAGAAGCGTTATGGCATTGTGGGTATGAATGAACGGGCACAGAAGCTGGGGGCAGCGTTACAGTTTGAGAGTGAGGAAGGAAAAGGAACCCGTGTAATTCTGACCATACCGATTGGAGAAGAGGAGGAGGCGGCCGTCCATGCCCATTAACGTATTATTGGTGGACGACCATGCAATTTTAAGGGACGGGTTGTCCAGTATTATCAGCCTGGAAGAGGACATGGAAGTCGTCGGTCAGGCCGATAGCGGAGCAGAATCGATCGAGCTGATAGAAAAACTTAATCCTGATGTGGTGTTAATGGATATTAACATGCCAGGGATGAGCGGTGTGGAAGCGATTCGTCGGATTCGGGCCAAAAACTTGAAAGTGGCTGTGTTGGTGTTAACCATGTTTGATCGGGATGAATATCTTTATGAGTCCATCCGAGCAGGGGCGACAGGTTATTTGTTGAAGGATGCCCCTTCATCCGACGTTATTGATGCCATCCGTTCCGCATATCGCGGAGAATCCACCTTACATCCGGTGATGGCACGAAAGCTTTTAGATAATATCAGTGGGGGAAAAAAGACAGAGAGCGGTACCAATGAGGATTCCCTGACACCGCGGGAACTGGATGTTCTGAATTTAATGGTGAAGGGTCTTTCCAATAAGGAAATTGCAGAACAATTGTTTATCAGTGACAAGACAGTGAAGATTCATGTCAGCAATATATTGAAGAAGCTTCGGGTGAAAAGCCGTTCTCAGGCGATTATCTATGCGATCCAGCATGAATTGGTTCTGTTGGATTGATGATAACCAAAAACCGACCGGGATGTAAGTCCGGGTCGGTTTTTGGTTTTATTTTATCGATGACGAAGGAGATATCTTTCCAGACGGGAAACGAGAAGATACATGATGGTGGCCAGAAAGGCAACAATTAACAGACTCAGTAGTACCAGAGTCAGGTTGAACACTTGAAAACCGTAAATAATCAAGTGCCCCAGCCCATTCTTGGAGACCAAAAATTCGCCGACGATTACTCCCACCCAAGCCAGCCCGACGTTTACCTTTAAAGCGGAGATCAGGTCAGGAATACAAGCGGGGAATATGATTCTGCAAAACAATTGCCGTCGATTGGCGCCGAAAGCACGGGCCAGTTTAAGATAATCATGGTTGACGCTTTGAAAACTGTTGTAAATCACCATGGCGGTAATAATGACGGTGATGGCGATTCCCATGGCCAGAATGGAAGCGAATCCCGCGCCGACAGTCACAATAAAAAGCGGTCCCAAGGCTACTTTTGGCATGCTGTTAAGAACAACCAGATAAGGTTCCAGTACCCTGGAAAGAAACGGGGATGCCCAGATCAGTGTGGCTAAACCTGTTCCAGCTGCCGTGCCCAATATAAATCCGGCCATTGTTTCCAAAACAGTTATACCGATATCTTGATAAAATGCAGGGTCTGTACTCATTTGGAGGAAAAGTGTCCAAATCCGAACAGGGCTGCTGAAGATGAAAGGATCGATCCATCCTTGGCGAGAGCTGATCTCCCACCCGGTGATCAGAAGGATGAAGAGGGTTAACCGGGTGATATGGACCCCAAGTTGTCTTAATCGGTGTTTACGCAGATACCTGGCGTGAAGATTTGATTTTGCCCCCCGCGTGAGTCGGGTGTTTAACCACTTCATCACCGTTCCATCTCCTTCCACAAATCATTAAGTAGAGGGCGGAAAGAGGATTTGCTTCGAGATTCAAGCGGAGCGGCGCTTTGCAATTCTTTTGGCACCTTCAATGTATGACGGATGGTTCCCGGTTGACCCCCCATAACCAGAATGGTATCCGACAAAGCCAAAGCTTCTTCCAAATCATGCGTGACCAACAGCACAGTCATTTTCCGTTTGCTCAAAACATTCATCAACAATTCTTCAAGGTAAATCTTATTTTGATAATCGACAGCGGAAAAGGGCTCATCTAACAGCAATATATCAGGTTGTACGGCCAATGTTCGCACAAGAGCCACACGTTGTCTCATTCCTCCGGAAAGTTGTGAAGGGAGTAACTTCAGCGTGTGTCCCAATCCGAGTTCTTGCAATAAGGCGCGGGCACGGCTTTTGGTTCGTTCACTCTTCTGTCTGCGAAATTCCAGACCGAGTGTAATATTGTCCTCGACGGTTCGCCAGTCCAGCAAGCAATCTTGTTGGAGCATATATCCCAGTCGGTTGGAAGGGGCAAGCACTTTCTCCCCGAAAATTCGCAATGTGCCTGAAGTAGGTGGTATCAGACCGGCCACCAATGACAGGATGGTGCTTTTCCCACATCCGCTGGAACCTACCAGACTGACAAACTCTCCATGTCGAATCTGAAAAGTGATGGGATTCACAGCATGAATTTCGTCCTGTATGCTTAAGTAGGTTTTGGTAATGCGTTTTGCTTCGATGGCAATCGGTTCGCTCACGGTCCCCCCTCCTTCTGACATATCGATTATGGCTCCTTCTGTATGACTTTTTCGGCGATATTTGTTTGAATGACCGTTTCGTAAGGAACGGAGCTGGGTAACTCACCAGCCTGCTCCATAATCTGAAGCATGCGTTGATATTCTTTTCGATCTATTAAGGGGTCTGAAGCCCAGGTATTCTGAGACTTGTACCGATGAATCACTTTGATCAGGATGTCTCTAGAGGTACCTTTGAAATCGGGCTGAATGACATCCGCAATCTCCTCAGCGGAATGCGATTGAACCCAGCGTTGTCCTCGATGGATTGCACGTGTGAACCGCTTGACCAAATCCGGATGTTTCTCGATATAGTTTTTTTTGCTCATATAGACGGTATAGGGAAGGTTACCGCTGTCTTTGCCAAAGGAAGCCACAACATGTCCGGTTCCTTCCTGCTCCATTTTGGAAGCAATGGGTTCAAACAACTGAACATAGTCTCCTGTACCAGAGGCAAAGGCACCTCCGAGATTTTTGAAATCCACATTTTGTATAATTTTGAGGTCCTTATGAGGTTTTAGACCATTTTTTCGCTGAACGTATTCACTCACCATTTCAGGCATACCGCCTTTGCGTTGTCCGAGAAGCTCCTTTCCTTTCAGATCATTCCAATCAAACTGTTTGACAGGCTTTCTTGATACGAGAAAACTTCCATCCTTTTGAGTCAGTTGGGCAAAACCGATCACGGGATGTTGAGCGCCTTGAGCCGAAACATATACAGCTGTTTCTGCACCAGAGAGGGCGATGTCCGCATGGCCGGACAACAAGGCAGTCATTGCTTTGTCGCCACCAAAGGCGCTGGAAAGTTGTAGATCGATTCCTTCATCTTTGAAAAAGCCTTTGTTGATCGCGACATATTGTGGAGCGTAGAAAATGGAATGGGTGACTTCAACCAGGCGAACCGTGTCGGTGTTCTTATCCGATGTGTTATCAAAGCCGCAGGCCGTAACGAGAAGTGTGATGCTGACCATCAAAAGAAAACGGATCCTTATGGAAGCGGAACGCATACAGGTCTCCCCCCGGCAATCATAATGGGCTGATGTATTATATGCCTTGCTTCAAAATGTGTTCACAACCTCCTTTTTATCCTGAAGAATAGCCTGTGTTATAATAGGGGATGAATATTTGAGATTTACGGAGTGTAGCGGAGCCGTTGGATTGGATCTCCGGCGATTGTGGACCGGACAAGAACGGCTGGATAGAACGGGGTGAAACCTATGCACATCATCGTTACAGGATTCAATCATAATACAGCGCCTGTGGAACTAAGGGAACGGATGACTTTCTCGCCCGAAATTTTGGGACGCTCTCTTCAGCGGCTTTCTCATATGAAAAGTATTTTGGAGTGCGTCATCATTAGCACATGTAACCGGATGGAATTGTATGTGGTCAGTGACCAACCACATACAGGCCGCTATTATTCCAAAATGTTTTTAGAAAGCGAATTTGGAATTGCAAAGGAAGATTTTATCGATAGTCTCTATGTGAAAGAAGATCATGAAGCAATCCGACACCTGTTCCAGGTGGTTGCCGGATTGGATTCCATGGTATTGGGAGAGACCCAAATTCTGGGTCAAGTCAAGGAAGCCTTTCTGGTTGCTCAGCGCCAAAAGGTGACCGGGACGATCTTTAATGAGTTATTTAAACAGGCTATCACGTTGGGAAAACGGGTTCACTCGGAAACGGAGATTGGACAACATGCGGTTTCGGTCAGTTATGCGGCTGTTGAATTGGGCAAAAAGATGTTCAGCACGTTTACCGATAAGACGGTTCTGCTTTTGGGAGCCGGTGAAACTGGTGAATTAACAGCCAAACATCTGTACGAAGCCGGAGCAGAGCGAGTGATTGTGGTAAATCGGACATTGGAAAAAGCGGAAGAAGTGGCAAAGCGATTTTACGGGGAAGCCCGTCCGATTTCCCGACTGGCAGAATCTCTGCGGGAAGTGGATATTGTTGTCAGCTCTACGGGAGCACAGGGTGCTGTCATTGAAAAGGATGTGGTTGAGCAAGTATTGGACAAGCGTCTGACTCCACTCTTTTTGATTGACATCGCTGTTCCAAGGGACATCGACCCTGATATTCACCATTTGGATAACGTGTTTTTGTATGACATTGATGACTTAAACGGAATGATAAAAACGAACTTGGATCTGCGTCAGAAGGAAGCCGCCAAAGTGGAAGAAATGATCACCGAAGAAGTGAATCGTTTTCAGGAATGGATTACCACTTTGGGTGTGGTTCCGTTGATTACGGCTCTTCGGGAAAAGGCGCTGATGATTCAGCAGGAGACAATGGAGAGCATTGAGCGAAAATTGCCGGATCTGACGGAGCGGGAAAAGCGAGTGTTGCGAAAACACACCAAGAGTATCGTCAATCAAATGCTTCGTGATCCTTTGGCACGGATTAAAGAACTTGCTGCAACCAAAGACCGGGAACAAGCGTTGGAGATGTTTGTTCACATTTTTGCTTTGGAAGAGCAATTGCAAGCGATGGAGCAGAAAAAAGAGGATCGTTCAGGAGTTTCATACAACCGAGCGTCTCAACCAATTTCCTTGGTCGGTGAAGTTTCCGTCCGTTCGTGAAAGAAGGGGGAGACCGATGTGTTTGCCGAACGGTGGTTTTATGATCTAATCATGTATATATACGCATTGAGCTTATTATTTGCTTTTTCCGACATCATGCAATCCAGTCGGCGTGCACGTCGGTTGGCACGTTTCTTTTTGGTGACCGTTTGGTTTTTTCAAACGGTTTTTTTCACATGGAGGGTTAGTCAATTTTTCCCAAAGCTTGTTGGAGTGGATTCCCTGCTTTTTTATTCTTGGGCATTGGTGACCGCTTCACTGGTCATTCATTACCTGTACCGGATGGACTTTATTGTTTTTGCAGTCAACCTGCTCAGTTTTGGCTTTTTAGCTACCAATCTGTATATTACACCGAAAGCCGGTTTGTCTCTGACGGAACCACTTCTGTCTGAACTGGTTTTCATTCATGCGACTTTGGCATTTTTGGCTTATGCATTATTTTCTCTTTCCGCTGTTTGTGCAGGGTTTTATTTGATTGGAAATTACATGTTAAAACAGAAAAAATGGAACCGGATGTTAAGGCGCTTGCCCAGCCTGGGAAGATTGCAGCTTTTTTCTTATCATTTGAACATACTGGGGGTTCCTTTATTGATATCAGCCATCATCTTGGGGCTGGTCTGGGCTTCAGAGAAGATGGCAGGAGGCTTTTGGTATGATCCCAAAATTCTTGGTTCCTTTATTGTATTGATATTTTATTGCATTTATCTTTACCAACGGTTTGTCCGGGGCTGGAACGGACAACGTCTTGCATGGTGGAGTGTCATTTCTTTTTTTACGATTGTATTAAACTATCTGATTTCCAACGCAGGTATGTCTTTTCATCAGTGGCTTTAACCTGCAGTTTGTGAAACGTAAATGGCAGAGAAGGAGAATGTCTCATGCGAACAGTTACTGTCGGTACCAGACGAAGCCAATTGGCTGTCATCCAAACCGAGTGGGTGATCCAACGGTTACAGAAGAATATTCCGGAAGACTGGAAACTGGAATTGGAAAAAATGATCACCAGGGGAGATCAGATCTTACATGTTACTTTATCCAAGGTGGGAGGAAAGGGACTGTTTGTAAAAGAGATTGAACAGGCCCTTCTCGATGAAAGAATTGATCTGGCTGTCCACAGTATGAAGGATATGCCCGGAGAACAACCGGAGGGGTTGACATTTGGAGCGGTTACATTGCGGGAAGATCCAAGGGATTGTCTCCTGTCCCGAAGCGGTCTAAAGCTGGAGGATTTGCCGGAAAACGCTATCGTGGGAACCAGCAGTTTGCGTCGGCAGGCCCAGATTCTTGCATTTCGACCGGATCTCAAAGTGGAACCGGTTCGGGGGAATCTGAATACACGTTACAAAAAATTGATGGATGGCCAGTTTGACGCCATTGTTCTTGCTTATGCAGGGATTCAGCGAATGGGCTGGGAAGACAAAGTAACACAGATCCTCTCGGAAGAAGTCATGCTTCCCGCTGTTGGCCAGGGGGCACTGGCGGTTCAATGTCGCTTTAATGACCACGAAATCATGGAGGCATTGCAACGGATCAATGATTTGGAAACAGAACAGACGGTTTCCGCCGAACGTACATTTCTTCATGCATTTGAAGGAGGATGTCATCTTCCCATCGCCGGTTATGCTGTTTTGGTGGAAGATGAGATTCGTCTTCGTGGAAGAGTGGCACATCCCAGTGGAAGAACGGTTTTAAAGGGAGAACGAAAAGGAAAGAACCCTGAGGAAGTGGGACGCCTCCTTGCGAAGGATTTGATGGAAAAAGGAGCGAGGAAACTGTTGGATGAAGTGAGAGAAGGGGAAGAGCAATGAATGGATATTCTCCGACGCTTTATCTGGTCGGAGCCGGTCCGGGAGATCCCTCCCTTCTGTCACTAAAGGGCAGAGATGCGATTCGACGGGCAGATGTTCTGTTTTACGACCCGAAAGTGAATCGCGCCCTTCTAAAAGAAGGCTCTGACAAAGCGGATTATGTCCCAGTAGAGACGGGGTCACCCAATGGTTTGCAGGAAATGCTGAAGGCGGTTGCGGAGGAGAAACGTGTGGTGTGGTGTGTTCCCGGTGATCCTTTTCTGCATTCCTCAGTGGTTCGTGATGCCGAACGATTGGCCCGACATGGGGTGGTTTGTGAACCAGTTCCGGGGGTTCCTTGGCAACTGGCGATCCCTCTGTATTCCGGGATTCCTGTCGGTTCCAATTGGATGGTACGGCAATATGGGGAAATGAATGAGAAAGATTGGGATGACTTGGTTGCTGCTTCAGGAACCAGGATTCTCTGCCTGGATGGTCACTTTTTGCCGGATGCCACTCGGCGACTTTTGTCCGCAAATGCTTCTCTGGATCTGTCGGTGGCATGGGTGAAGCATGGGAGCCGGATGGAACAAAGTGTGTGGACTGGTTCATTGGGCCAACTTTCGAATGGGGCTCCAGATCCGGGAGAGGGTGTCCTTATCCTGGGGGAGGTGGTTCGATCTCAGGAACACCTTCAGTGGTTTGAAAAAAAACCTCTGTTTGGACGAAGAATCCTAATCACCCGTGCGAAGGGACAAAGTGAGAGTATGGTGCAACAAGTCCGGGAGCTGGGTGGTGAAACCGTGGAGTTTCCCGTCATTGACCTTCGCCCGCCCCGGCAACAGGATCAGTTGGATCAAGCGTTGAAACAATTGGACCGATATCAATGGGTGATTTTTACCAGTGTCAATGGAGTGGAATACTTTTTCAGTCATTTAAACCGATTAGGAATCGATGTTCGTCAGATGTATCGAGCACGGTTGGTCACGATCGGGCCAAAAACGGCGGATGCTTTGGAAGAGCGGGGGCTTCGGGTGGATATTCAACCGGAGGAGTACCGGGCCGAATCATTAATCGATGCGTTGAAGCCCATGGTGTCGTCTGGAGAGAGGGTATTGCTTCCCAGGGCGAATATTGCACGGGAGTTACTCGCTGTGGAGTTAGAACGAATGGGTTGTGTTGTGACGGATGTGGATGCCTATGATACCGTTCCCGGAACGGAAGGGTTGCAAGAGACTGTAGAGATGTTGCAACAAAAGAGGTTGCATATCTTAACATTTACCAGCTCTTCCACCGTTCGATATTTTGTGAAAGCTCTCCAATCCATAGAAAAGGATTGGAAACCCCTTTTGGAAGGCGTCCAGGTGGCATGCATCGGACCGATTACGGCAAATACCGCAAAAGAGCATGGAATTTGTGTGAATACAGTTGCCCGGACATACACGATTGAGGGTTTGATTGAAGCGGTGAAAAAACTACCCTAAAAAATTGGAATGCCAGGAGGTTTAAAATGAAATCATTTCGTCGCCATCGTCGTCTGAGACAAAATCGTGGGATTCGCCGGATGGTACGGGAGCATCACGTTTCTCCGGATGATTTTATTTATCCCATCTTTGCTGTGGAAGGAAAGGGATTGAAGACAGAAGTCCCTTCGATGCCGGGCGTGTTTCACTTTTCTCTCGATCGGTTGAATGAAGAAGTGGATGAAGCGGTGGAAGCCGGGATTTCCTCTGTAATTTTATTTGGCGTGCCGGAAGACAAGGATGCGTGTGGAAGTGCTGCCCAGGCTGAAGATGGAATTGTGCAACGGGCGATTGCTCAAGTGAAAGAGCGTTATCCGGACCTCTATGTCATGGCGGATACATGTCTGTGTCAGTATACGGACCACGGTCATTGCGGTGTGGTTAAAGATGGGCAGGTTGTCAATGATGAATCGCTTCATATCCTGGCTCAGACCGCTGTATCCCAAGCCCAGGCCGGAGCAGATATGATTGCTCCTTCCAATATGATGGATGGATTTGTCCTGGCCATTCGCGAGGCTTTGGATAGAGCCGGCTATACTCAGATCCCAATTCTTTCTTATGCCGTAAAGTATGCCTCTGCTTTTTACGGCCCATTTCGGGATGCTGCTCATTCTACCCCTCAATTTGGGGATCGGCGTACATACCAGATGGACCCGGCCAATGCCAGGGAAGCGCTGAAAGAGGCGGAAACCGATGTGGATGAGGGTGCGGATATGCTGATGGTGAAACCGGGGATGGCTTATATGGATATCATCCATCGTCTGCGGGAATCGTTTCATTTGCCTATCGCAGCTTACAATGTCAGCGGAGAGTATGCTATGGTGAAGGCAGCTGCAGCAAAAGGATGGATTGATGAGCAGGCGGTGGTTTTAGAAATGCTGACAGGATTGAAACGAGCTGGTGCGGATCTGATTCTGACTTATCATGCAAAAGAAGCGGCTCGATGGCTGAAAGAGGGTGAATGAAGCGAAGTAAAAATACACCTGGCAAGGAGGAAAAACGGTGTCCGATACTTATCCCCTGCGTTGGCTGAGGGGGAATATGAAAGAACGTTCTTTTAACATTCCCTTTAAAGAGGCGGAAATACGGCTGGATATGCCCAGTCCGTTGAATTTGAAGAGTTGGTCCGTTCATGTCGCCGGGATTGATGCATCAGGTATGGCCATTCTGGATGATTGCTATTATTACGGAAATCGAAGACTCGTCCTTTCAATGGAAACGTTGATGGAAAAAAGGCTTCGTGGAGAAGTGATTATTCGCTCGGTGACCGTTGGTCCCCGATCCAGGGTAAGCTTTTCAGGTTCCGGCCTTTTGGAAGGCTTTGAACGGTTGTAAAAGCGATAGAGGAGTTGATTGGATTGAATGACAATCTTGAACGGTCGAAAGCTTATTTTGAGGAAGCCAAACAATATATTCCGGGTGGCGTCAACAGTCCGGTTCGAGCATTTAAAAGTGTGGATATGAATCCGGTGTTTGTTGAGCGGGGCAAGGGCTCCAGAATTTATGATGAGGATGGGAATGAATATATCGACTATGTTTGCTCTTGGGGGCCGTTGATCTTGGGACATTCTCATCCGGCTGTGGTGGAATTGGTTCAGCAGACAGCCGCCAAAGGAACCAGTTTTGGAGCACCGACAACGATTGAGACCAAACTGGCCCGTTTGGTAACGGAAATTGTTCCTTCCGTGGAAGTGGTTCGGATGGTGAATTCCGGAACGGAGGCGACAATGAGTGCTCTTCGGTTGGCAAGGGCATATACCAAACGAAACAAGATCCTAAAATTTGAAGGGTGTTATCATGGACATTCTGACAGTCTGTTGATTAAGGCCGGATCAGGGGTAGCAACACTTGGTCTTCCCGACAGCCCTGGTGTTCCGGAAAATACAGGACAACATACGTTAACCGTTCCATATAACGATCTGGATAGTGTGCAGTTGGCCTTTCAAAAATTTGGCCATGATATTGCTGGTTTGATTGTAGAACCTGTTGCTGGCAATATGGGAGTGGTCCCTCCTGAACCTGGGTTTTTAGAGGGTTTGCGTCGACTGACAAAAGATTATGGTGCACTTCTCATTTTTGATGAGGTAATGACCGGTTTCCGTGTCGATTATCATTGTGCTCAAGGGCTTTATGGGGTGGAACCAGACCTGACGACCATGGGGAAAGTCATCGGTGGAGGATTGCCGGTTGGGGCCTATGGAGGAAAGCGGGAGATTATGGAATGGATTGCTCCTACAGGTCCTGTTTACCAAGCGGGTACACTGTCCGGAAATCCGCTTGCTATGGCAGCTGGTCATGCTACCCTGAGTGAAATGGGGAAACCAGGGACCTATCAGCAGTTGGAAGAAAGATCGGCACTCTTGGAAGAAGGTTTGACGAAGAATGCCAAAGAAGCAGGCATTCCCTACCATATTAACCGTGTGGGCTCCATGGTTTGTCTCTTTTTCACGGGAGAAAAAGTGACCAGCTATGATCAGGCAAAAAAAGCAGATAAAGCGTTATTTGCTCGTTATTTCAAAGCAATGATGAAGCAAGGAATTTCCATTCCCCCATCTCAATTTGAAGGAATGTTCGTTTCTACCGCTCACACTGTGGAGGATATCGAAAAGACGATTGAGGCAAATCGCCAGGCGCTGAAACAGTTGTAAATCAATTAAAGGAGCTGCCAAACCGACATTGGCAGCTCTTCTTTTTTGGAAATAAAGGTTATCAGTGCTTTCGGACAGAGCTAAAGTATATCTGTACAAAACCCGCATATAGTTACAGTACAGTTGTAATTTTGTGACTTACTGCCAGAGGAATCAGGGGGAGTGAAGAATTCTGTCAGGCCAAGAGGTTGAAGAGGGGGGATTTTTGTGACGGAGAATAGTGAGAACCAACTTCGGTTTGACATACTGGAAAAGGTTCGCTTACATCCCCAACAACCAGGAATTCAAAATATGTTGGACTTGGACCTTTATCCAGATGTTGAAATTGAGGACCAAGATACCCATTTGAAGATTCATGGATATCTGCGTTTGACAGGAGAATATGAAGGAGAACAGGAATCATTGAATTCCAGAGGGGAGGAAGGGAAACCGGAGGAAATTGCCTATGTGATTCCGGTGGAGATTACACTTCCCGCAGACCGGGTGGATTTAGATCGGATTTCTTCAGAAATTCAGTCTTTTGACTATCAAGTTCTTTCGCCCTTTGAACTACAGATTGAAGCGGTTCTCACCATTGACGGATTAAGGGAAGAACAGCCCAAGCAAGAGGTATCCGATTATGAAGTAGTGGATCGGCTCGCCACATTTTCTGTTTCCGATTCCGGCAGAATGGAGTTTGAAGATTCGGCAGAGATCAACCAGGAGGATGCTGAAGAGGAAAACGCTGAACCTTATCCAAATGAGTACCAGTTTGTTCATGTTGCCAGAAGTGACCAGGATGAAGAGAAGGTGCAGACATGCTCTGATCATCATCCGACAGAGGATGAGCCAAACCAGAAAGAGAACGTGGAAACTGAAGATTCTCCAATGGATGAAGTGATGGTGGCTGATGAGAAACAGGAAGATATAGAAGAAAATGAGAATGACGGGCGATCGGCCGATTTCGAGGAACAGGAAAAAAAGGTTGTCTTGAATCCTGGGAAGGATGAAGAAACAATCCATTTTACGGATCATTTCTTGCGCAATCCAGATCAAAAAGAATTTTCTTTTCAGGATCAAAGGGAAGCAAAAGATGAGTTCGAAGATAACAACATGGAAGCGAACCAGTTGGAAGAAGAGGATCACACGTCGGAAGATTCAAAAAGTACTATGGAAGATAATGATCAGTCGGAAGAATCAGAGGAGAAATCGGCAGGAACCGGACTGGACTGGGCGAAATGGATCATCAAAGATCCAAAAGAGGAATTTGTTAAATTACGCATGGTCATTGTGCAAAAAGAAGATTCCCTTGACTCTTTGGCGGATCGTTATCAAGTTCCCGCGAGCAAAATCCTTAATATGAACCAATTGGAATCCAATCTCCTGGAAGAAGGGCAGATTATCTATATACCTGATTCACAATGATTGATTGGAACCAAACATTACTGCCGGGTCTTTTGGGACAGTGGCCCATAAAAAAAGAAGGAGGACGGAGAATGAAATTGGTTCCTGATCGTGATGACAGTATATTGCCTGCTGTTTTCAAGGCTTATGGATGGAATCCCCGGCAGATTCGTTATATTCGAGGAGTTCTACGTGTGGATACAGGAGATGAAATATATGCTTTGAAAAAAACATCTGCGAAACCGGACCACCTTTGTTTTTTGGACAAAATTTTTTCACAGCTAAACGAGGCGGGATATCATTATCTGCTTCCATGGGTAAAGACGGATTCGAACGAGGTATTTGTGGAGGAAGATGAGAGCTGTTGGTATGCTCAGCCTTGGTATGGCAAGGCGATGGAAAAAGGGGATGAGGTGTCACCAGATGAACTGATCAGAGGGTTAGCTCGTTTTCATAAATTGTGTGAACCGGTAATTGCTGATGAAGCTGAAGCGGACTTACCTTCTGTCACGGTAGGACTGGATAGGAAAAAAGAGTATGCGCAACAGTTGATGCAGTGGCGTGAAGCTGCAATGAACCGGGAGTTTGCCTCCCCTTTTGAGAAGGCTTTTTTATCCCATTTTGATTATATTGACAAAGCGATTTCCTTTACCATTCGCGGGCTGGAAAAGTACGGTCAAAAAAACAGAGGAAGACCGCCCAGGTATACACTGGTTCACAATCGATTGCATCCCCATAACGTTTTGGTTGGTGACCAGGGATGGCGCTGGATTGACTTTGATCATGCTACAGCAGGCAGTCCCGTAACTGATATTGCTATGTTTCTTCGACGATTTATTCCTTTTGATGGAGATGAAGTTCTGGACCCGTTTTATTTACTGGACGAATATCAGTCGGAAAATCCCTTGATGGGAGAAGAGAAAAGGCTTCTGGCTCTCCATTTGGCATATCCGGAAGGATTGATTCGGACCATTCACTCTTACGATCAACAACAGGAGGCAAGAACAGAATCGGTGTCGGTTCAAAAGTTGGAAGAAGAGATTGAACGGTTGCACTTATTTCAAGAGTGGGTACGAACGGTATGGAAATCCGGGAAAAACGCTGAAGGAAAAAAACGTCCATCTCACGAGATGGCCCAAGTTCATACTTCGTATAAAAAACATTGACTCAGACAGCGTCGGTTTGCTTCCGGCGTTTTTTTGTTTGTGAGAATAGGAAATAATGATGATCCGGTATGCATTTTGGAGGATTTTAAAAATGGATATTCCAATCTATATTAAGAATAAAACGATGTTTCCTATGAAAAAAACGCAAAAAGGGTGGACAATCGGATAGGAAAAGCGCAAAATAAACGATAGAGAAAAGGTGGACAAAGGGGGTTTTGTCTTGACCGTGGTGAAATCAACCGTACGCAGTGTGTACCGCGGACTTTTGATTTTAATTGCTCTCAGCTTTATGCTTCTCAGCACGGTTTTGTTGCTGGCTTTTCTCGCCAATCCACAGCTGATGTGGGAGAGCGTGCAACAGGCTTTTGGTATGGTAAAATAAATGACGTTTTGAGAATGGTCAAGCAAGGTTTTATATTTTTGTTTTCCGGGAAAGGATATGGGTATTCAGAAGAGTTTTTGGATACTTTCTCGTTTGTTGAAAGAATCCGGTAGATTTGACGTTACCGAAATGAAAGGTTAGAATAAAAAAAACTGAGCGCAATGGTGATGATGGGGAGAGTAGACGGTAAAGCCCTTTTCCAGAGAGAAGGTCCCCGGCTGAAAGACTTTCAAGGGAGCCCGTCGAATGTCACCCTTGAGCCGTCCGCCTGAAAATGTAGTAGGGTGGACCGTTTGGCCTGCGATACTAGGCCTTGAGCGCATCGGTACAGTCCCGACGGGATGCCGGTGAAAAAAGGTGGTACCGCGGAACTCCTTCCG
This sequence comes from Melghirimyces algeriensis, assembly GCF_900182565.1. Lineage (GTDB taxonomy): Bacteria > Bacillota > Bacilli > Thermoactinomycetales > DSM-45169 > Melghirimyces > Melghirimyces algeriensis. The sequence goes on from NZ_FXTI01000001.1 coordinate 317,665, forward strand.
TCCTTTGGACTGAAGGGGTTTTTATTTTACATAACGAAATGTAAGGGGGACCAATATGGCTGAAAAGAAACCAACCCTGCCCACAGCTTATCATCCAAAAGAGGCAGAAGAAAAATGGTATGACTATTGGCTGGAAGGGGGGTATTTCCAGGCCGGAAAACATCCGGAGAGAGAACCCTTCACCATTGTCATCCCTCCACCTAACGTTACGGGAAATCTGCATATCGGGCATGCTTTGGACAATACCATTCAGGATATCCTGATTCGATGGAAACGGATGGAAGGGTTTGATGCTCTCTGGCTTCCTGGAATGGATCATGCGGGAATCGCCACCCAGGCACGAGTGGAAGCCCGTCTTCGAGAAGAGGGAACGACCCGTCACGAGTTGGGGCGTGAAAAATTTCTCGAAAAGGTTTGGGAGTGGAAGGAGCATTATGCACAGATCATTCGGAACCAATGGAGGAAGTTGGGTCTGTCCCTTGACTATTCCAGAGAGCGTTTCACCATGGATGAGGGTTTATCAGAGGCGGTTCGGCAAGTTTTTGTACGCCTTTATCAAAAAGGGTTGATTTACAGGGGAAAATATATCATTAACTGGGACCCGGCAGCTCAAACCGCCCTGTCGGACATTGAAGTGATTCATAAAGAAGTTGAGGGTAAGCTGTATCACATGCTTTATCCCCTGAAAGACGGAAGCGGTCATATTCGCGTAGCCACGACCCGTCCGGAAACGATGCTTGGAGATACGGCTGTTGCGGTCCATCCGGATGATGAACGATATCGGGATTTGATCGGAAAAACGGTCATTTTGCCTGTGGTAAACCGAGAAATTCCCATTATAGCCGATCACTATGTTGATCCCGAATTTGGGAGCGGTGCAGTGAAAATTACCCCAGCCCACGATCCCAACGATTTTGAGATGGGCCTGCGACATAATCTGCCGCAGATCCTTGTGATGGATGAAACAGGGAGGATGAATACAAAAGCAGGTCCCTATAAAGGACTGGATCGGTTTAAGTGCAGAAAGCAAATCGTAAAGGATCTTCAGGAAGCTGGTGTATTGATAGAGATTGAAAACCATACTCATTCTGTCGGACACAGTGAACGATCCGGAGCCGTGGTAGAGCCCTATTTGTCCACCCAATGGTTTGTACGCATGAAACCGCTGGCAGAACAGGCGATTCGCAATGCCCAATCCGATCAGGGAGTGAAGTTTGTACCGGAGCGTTTTGAAAAAATTTACTTGCATTGGATTGAAAACATTCGGGACTGGTGCATATCCCGGCAATTATGGTGGGGGCATCGGATTCCTGCCTGGTATTGTGAAAAATGCGGGGAAGTGATTGTTGCGACAGAGAATCCGACGGAATGTCCCAAATGCGGATGCTGTGATCTCAAGCAGGATGAGGATGTCCTTGATACGTGGTTCAGTTCGGGACTGTGGCCTTTTTCCACTCTGGGTTGGCCGGAAGAGACAGAGAGTTTCAAGCGATATTATCCGACCGATGTTCTGGTGACTGGGTATGACATTATCTACTTCTGGGTTGCCCGGATGATTTTTACTGCCTTGGAGTTTACAGATACCAAGCCTTTTCAGGATGTTTTGATCCATGGTTTGGTTCGGGACTCCGAAGGGCGAAAAATGTCCAAATCTCTCGGTAATGGTGTCGACCCGATGGAAGTGATTGATCAGTACGGGGCGGATGCCATGCGTTTTATGCTGTCCACCGGAAGTACACCGGGGAACGATGTTCGCTTTCATTGGGAACGGGTGGAGGCCGCTCGCAATTTTGCTAACAAAATCTGGAATGCCTCCCGGTTTGCATTGATGCATCTGGAGGGAGTGAAAGCGCAGGACATCTCTCTGGAAGGTCCGTTATCGACAGCGGATCGCTGGATTTTGCATCGTTTAAACGAAACAGTTGAACATGTAACAAGCCGCTTAAGTCGGTATGATTTGGGGGATGCGGGGCAGGTCCTGTATCATTTTATCTGGAACGAGTTGTGTGATTGGTATATTGAATTTGCCAAGTTGCCTCTTTATGGTGAGGATGAAGCAGCAAAACAATCCACTCGCTCCGTATTGGCCTACGTATTGGATCAATCTCTTCGGCTGTTGCATCCATTTATGCCTTTTATTACAGAGGAAATCTGGCAACACCTTCCTGTGGAAGGGGATAGCATTACCATTGCCAAATGGCCTTCCAGCCGAGCCGCTTTTGCGGATTCCAAAGCGGTTCACGATATGGAAGTTTTAATTGAAACCATTCGTTCTGTGCGCAATATACGTGCAGAAATGGATGTGCCACCGAAAAAGCAGATTGATCTGCTCATCCGTTCCGACAATGAGACATTATCCGCTTTTCAGGATAATGAAGCTGCCATCTGCCGTCTGTGCGGTGTAAATCGGTTGCAAGTCGGTCCATCCATCGATCGGCCTGACCGTTCCATGACAGCAGTGGTCACTGGGGCTGAGATCTTTCTCCCTCTGGAAGGATTGATTGATATCGATCAAACCATTTCCAGGCTAGAAGGGGAGTTGAAGAAGCTGGACAAAGAAGTGGAGCGGGTGGAGAAAAAGCTGGCCAATCAAGGATTTATCCAAAAAGCTCCCGCTCATATCGTGGATGAAGAAAGAAAGAAGGGACAGGAATACCGGGATAAGCGGGAAAAAGTACGTAACCGTCTCAAAGAACTGAAGGGAGAATGATAGCGATTCTGTCTTTCTCCCCGGTAGATGAATGAAATATAGAAGGGGATATACGATATGGCGGAAGGTGCGGTTTTTTCCTCTGCAAAAGAGATTTTTGAATGGATGGAGCATGGATGTTCACAGGGAATTCATCCAGGATTGGACCGAACAAAGTGGCTGTGTAAACGATTAAACCATCCGGAGCGTCGGCTGAAAATGATTCATATTGCAGGGACAAATGGAAAAGGATCTACAGGAGCCATGATTGCTTCTGTTCTTCAAAAGGCTGGCTATCCGACGGGGATGTTTACTTCTCCATTCATTATGAATTGGAATGAACGAATCACGATGGATGGTCAACCCATTCCGGAAGAGTCATTTGTCCGCTGGGCCAATGAACTGATCCCGTTAGTGGAGGAAATGGATCAGGAAGGAAGGGGACGTGTTACCCCTTTTGAGTTTTGGACCCTGGTGGCCATCCTCTATTTTGCAAAAGAAGCATTTCCCTGGTTTGTGGTCTGGGAAACTGGTCTGGGTGGTCGTCTGGATTCCACGAACGTGGTTTATCCACTGGTTTCGGTTATCACCAATATCGGACACGACCATACCCATATATTGGGGGGAGAAATTTCTCAAATCGCCAGGGAAAAAGCAGGAATTATCAAACCGGGAGTTCCGGTGGTTACGGCTTGTGAAGATGATGAAGCGTTGAACGTGATTTGTTCTACAGCAGAGAGGAAAAAGAGTCGACTGTATCGGTTTGGTCACGATTTTGATGCAACATGCCTTTCTGAGGGAGAGGACGGAGTTGTCTTTTCTTTTCAAAACCGGTTTCGGGTTTTGGAAAAGGTGTCGGTTCCCCTCAGAGGATTTCATCAGGTAAAAAACGGAGCTACAGCCTTAATGACGTTGGATGTGCTTCGGCAATATTATGCCGCAGTGTTTGAAGAGACAGATCTGATTGCGGGAATGGAGGAGGTCACGTGGCCTGGCCGTCTGGAGAAGATAGCCGATCGACCCAAGGTATTGCTGGACGGGGCTCACAATCAGGAAAGTGCAGAAGCCTTGGCCCGTGCTCTTCAGCATTTTCAGTATGATCGTCTTCATCTGTTGGTGAACGTTTTAAATGATAAAGATGCCAAAGCTATTCTCAATCCTCTTCTTCCATTGGCGGATTCGATCATGGTGACTGGCATTGATGATCCTAGAGGGATGCATCCGGAACAGCTTTGTAAAGTAGCCGGTAAATTACAACCAGACCTTGTGATCCAACAAACCCTTCAACCGGAACAAGGACTGAAGAAGCTAATAAATGAAGCCGGAGAAAATGATTGCATCTTGGTAACCGGAACGCTGTATTTGATCTCAGACATAAGAAAAAAATGGTGCTCGCAATAAGCGATTAAGGGTGGGTGAATGGGTTGAACCGGAAGGAACATGTACATTTTATTGGAATTGGTGGCTACGGAATGAGTGCCATCGCCAGGGTTCTCCTGGAGATGGGCTACTTGGTGACGGGGTCAGATGTATCAGAGAACAAATTGACGCAGCGGTTGGAGGCCATTGGAGCCGAAATACACATTGGCCATCAGGCTGTTTTGGTGGAAGGGGCTGATCGGGTGGTCTTTTCCTCCAGTATTCCTGAACATAATGTGGAACTGAAGGCTGCGCGGGAAAAAGGAATTCCCGTATTGCACCGGTCCCAGATGCTGGCTCATTTGCTGAATGATAAAAAAGGAATTGCTGTTGCTGGAGCTCACGGAAAGACAACCACCTCCTCCATGATCGCCCAGACCATGGAAGAAAGCGGAGCGGACCCTACCTATGTGATTGGTGGAGAAGTCGTCAGTCTCGGCAGCAATGCCAAAGCCGGAAACAGTTCATATGTTGTGGCGGAGGCAGACGAAAGTGATGGTACATTTTTGGAATACTATCCCCAGATCGCCGTGGTTACCAATATTGAACCCGATCATTTGGAAAATTATGGAGGAAGCTTTGAGAATTTGAAAGATGCCTATCGTCAGTTTTTGAGCCAAATCAAGAGTGACGGAGTGGCCATTTTGGGATGGGATGATCCTTATTTACGTGAGATCACAGAGGAAAGCAAGGCTCAAATCATTACGTATGGATTGGAATCAGATGCCGATTATGTGGCCACAGACATTGAACAGGTACTGAATCGAACCCGGTTTACAGTGAAACATAAGGGAAATGTACTGGGAGAAGTGACTATTCATGTTCCTGGGCATCATAATGTAGCGAATGCATTGGCTGCAATCATTGTCTGTATGGAAGCAGGTCTTACGTTTAAACAGGCGGCTGTAGGTTTGTCTCGTTTCAGAGGAGCCAAGCGTCGTTTTCAGGTAATCGGTGAAGTGGATAACATTTTGGTTGTCGATGATTATGCACACCACCCCACGGAGATTCGATCGACCGTTCATGGTCTGAAGGCATTGAATCGCCGGATTTTTGCTGTTTTCCAGCCGCAAAGATATTCCAGAACCCATCTGTTGATGGACGAATTTAGTCGGGCATTCGGTGATGTAGACCAACTGGTATTAACCGACATCTATTCTCCACCAGGTGAACCTCCTATTGAAGGAGTGCATTCCAAGCGCCTGACGGAGATGGTACGGGAGAACAGCAATCCCAACACGGCTTATTGTGCTACCAAAGAAGATGTGGAAACCTATCTTCTGAAGCATGTACGTTCGGGTGACCTGGTGATCACGATGGGTGCCGGAGATATTTGGCGTGTGGCTCACAATCTGGTTCCGGCTTTAAAAGCCAGAAAAAAGGAAAAAGCAAAATGACGTTGGGAGCTCCAGAAAGAACAGCCCTGTGAAGGCAGGGCAGTTCTTTCTGGTGGTATGACAGGCAGAAATTTGGGTGTAACTAAAATTAGAACGTTTTCTCTATATGTAAATTGGGAATAAAAAAGTGTGAGATCAGTTTAAAGGTGGGTTATTGTGAAAAAGGTTTCCAAAACAGTTTTTAGTGTTTCACTCATTATCGCTTTATTGTTTATCCTGTGGGGAACATTGGCGCCGGAAAATGCGGCGGAAGTCACAGGCAACATTCAGACGTTGATCCAGAATAAGTTTGGCTGGTTTTATCTTTTGTCAGCAACGGGTCTGTTAGTTTTTGTCATTTCCCTGATCTTCACGAAGCTGGGAAATATTAAACTGGGTCAAGATGATGAAGAACCTGAGTACAGCTACATAACGTGGTTTGCCATGCTGTTTAGTGCAGGAATGGGAATCGGTCTGGTATTCTGGGGAGTGGCTGAGCCTTTGAGCCACTTTAACAATCCTCCGATCGGCGATCCAGCAACACGGGAAGCAGCCAAAGATGCGATGCAATACTCCTTGTTCCACTGGGGACTTCATCCCTGGGCGATTTATACAGTGATTGCATTGGCCCTTGCCTATTTTAAGTTCCGAAAACAGGCTCCAGGTGTGATCAGTGCTACGTTCTATCCCATTCTTGGTGATCATGTGAAAGGGCCAATCGGCAAAACAATCGATATCTTGGCCGTGTTTGCCACCATTTTTGGTGTGGCTACCTCCCTCGGTCTGGGTGCGGCTCAAATAGCCGGAGGCTTTTCTTTCTTGGTTGAAGGGATTGAAAACAACTTTCAAACGCAGTTGATCATCATTGCAATCGTTACCGTTTTGTTCATGGCTTCGGCATGGTCTGGACTGAACAAGGGAATTAAATACCTGAGTAATATTAATGTACTTTTGGCGGTTGCACTTATGCTGTTTTTAATGTTTTCGGGGCCGACCAAATTTATTATGGATTTTTTCACAACCACACTGGGGAACTATGTGCAGGAACTTCCACGCATGAGTCTGAATCTCAATCCGTTTGAGAGTTCCAACCAAGCGGAGTGGACACAGACCTGGACGATTTTCTACTGGGCTTGGTGGATTTCCTGGGCACCCTTTGTCGGAACCTTTATTGCCCGTGTTTCCAGAGGGCGCACCATCCGTGAATTTGTTCTGGGTGTGTTGGCTGTTCCCACATTGTTCAGCGCTTTATGGTTCTCTGTTCTCGGTGGGTCGGGCTTACATAATGAAATGTTCGGTTCGGCTGGGATTGTGGAGACGATGAACAGCCAAGGAGCGGAGATTGCTCTCTTTAAGCTGTTGGAATCTGTTCCCATGGGAACGGTTTTGTCTATGATTGCTATTTTGCTAATCAGTACCTTTTTTATTACGTCGGCGGACTCCGCTACGTTTGTATTGGGAATGCAGACAACCAACGGCAGTCTAAACCCTTCCCAGTCTGTCAAGTTGACATGGGGAGTGATTCAGGCAGCTTCTGCAGCCGTGTTGCTGTGGACAGGCGGTCTCAAGGGGTTGCAGATGGCGTCGATTATTGCGGCTTTTCCGTTCACGTTTGTATTGATCGGCATGGCTTTCTCACTCTTTAAATCCTTAAAAGAGGAACAGCCGAAAATAAAACCCCAAACGGTTGCATCTGAAAGTGAATAGTTACATTAAAAAAGTCGCCCTCAAGGGCGGCTTTTTTAGAAGCAGTCTTGACAATCCAAAGATTGAAATTATAATGTAAAAAATTATTACTTTTTTGAATGGTAGGAGGAAAAGGGATGGGAGTACGACCGTTGACGGAGAGAGATCGTGAACAAACGCTTTCTTTTTTGGAGCAAGAGAGCGCTGTGAATGTGTTTTTGATCGGTGATATCTATAACCATGGTTTTGGAAGTGATTTTCAACAGCTGTGGGGAGATTTTGACCCCAGCGGTCATCTCAGGGCGGTATTGCTTCGTTACTATGAATATTGGATACCGTATGCAAGAAGTGATTTTGATGTTGAAGGATTCGCTCACATCATGCAAAATGGACAGGCGTTGAAGATGATTTCCGGAATCGATCGGGCGGTTGAACCTTTTCGAAACATCCCGAACCTTCCTTTTCAATGGGAAAAATCACGCCGCACATATTTTGCTCAATTGACGGAGTTATCCTCTTTGGAAAAGATGGAAAAAGATGTGGATGTTTCCATTCGGCGAATGAAGCACACGGACATTGAGGTGTTGGCGGGTTTGTCCGAAAAAATTGAGGAGTTCACCAGCCGGGACTGGGAAGAGGAATACCAGCGAATGTTTTCTTCCCATGATTCACGTGGTTTGTGGGCTGAAAAGAATGGACAGGCAGTGGCAATGGCTCGAACGGCAGCAGAAAATCCTGCCTCTGCGATGATTGTGGGGGTAGGGACACATCCATCCTGGCGGAAGAAAGGATTGGCCACTCAACTGATGATCCGACTGTGCCGGGAGGTATTGAAGGAAGGAAAACATTTGGCTCTTTTCTACGATAATCCTGAGGCTGGGTCCATTTACAGACGTCTCGGATTTCGGGAGGTTGGAACCTGGAACATGGTATCTTTGAGTAATACCTAAAAAGATACTTCTGTGTAAGGCCTGAGTGTTGATAACGATAATAAGAGGGAGATTTCCGGTGGAGCATCCTTTCCGACGACCCAGCGCCACCCCAGGAGGTCTCAACCGCTTAGCGGATATTTTGTCCGCTGGTTGGGACCTCCACTGATTCCACTTTCTTGCTGGAGGAAAGCGATGCGGAAACGGAAATCTCCCTTCCTCTCTATGTCATGAACCCCAGGTCTTTGTGAGGCCTCTTTTTAATACTCTTGCCGGAGAAGGCGGATCGGAGAGAGCGAGGAACGCCCCCCGCCATGTAGCTGACGGGTATACCTTAATGAATGATCGAGCTTTTTTGATGCAATTTCTTTGGAAGGTGGATCTGTCCAAGAAACCAGGCGACCAGCCAACCGAAAAGAAGAAGCATAGGCAGAAACGGGAAAGGATCTTTCCATAGCCACCACTGGAGAAGTACAACCAGACTGGCTTGAACTCCCAAAAGAATAAAAGCAAGCCGAGCCCATCCCGTTCGCTTTTTTTCATCAGGAAGGGGATAAAGGCGGAACCAGGGTTGAAAACGATGGATGCGACGAATCCAGGGAAGTTGGATTCCCGTGATATACATCGCGATGGAAAGGATCACCATGAAGAGCCACCACTCCGGCTGAAAAGTCGCCAGCAACAGCGTTGTCACCAACGTTAGCCGTATATAGACACCAAAGGGTTCCCGATATCGAAAAAACGTGCGGAGATACAGGTATAGATATGTATTTTCCCGGCCGTATCGCACGGAGTGAAGGATGGGTGCAAAAATGGGGCGCTTTTTTCTTTCGTTTTTGATGTGGGGTACATCAACAAAGTGGCTGGCCAACCGATAGTATCTGGAGATAATCTGTTCTTCCAAGAGAAGAAGACGATCCCATGGAATGATCGAAGCGGGTGCTGTGAAACGGTGGTGATAACTTGTCAGCCATCCAAGCCAACCTAGAGCAACAATCAGTGGCCAACTGAACAGTGAACCGCTAAACAACCACAAACAGACCAAACCGTTGCTCCCCCACCGAAGAATCTGATGAAGGGTATACCCATCCTTATTCCGCAACTCCAGCCAATGAATCCATACATTCCAGGCTTTGAGCGGAAGCAGAACTGCCAAAGCAAGCAAAAATGCCTTTCCATCTCCAATATGCGTGTAAAACAGAGGAAATACAAATCCCAGCCAAAACAATATTTTAAGGGACTGCATTCCCATATTGTATAACAGACTTTTTTTGAAGTACATTTGAAGGCTTTGATCCGCTGGAAGTAAAAAAACAGGATCTGCCGCCTTTACATAGGTGCGGATCTGTGTTTGGGACAAAAACCAAGTAAAGAGAACGGTCAATATAAGATATACAGGAAAATCGCTCGGAAGCCATTCCAGGAATGCTCGATACCCATAGTAAATGAAAACCAAAAGGAAAATGGGCAGAAAATGAAGCCCTCGTGCAATCAAAGCGGCGTAGCGGGCCCCTTTTTGCCAGGCAGCCTTTCTCCGTTCCATAAATAGAGATGTGAGTGGCTTCATAATCGCTCCTCCCCGACAGTGTGAACAAAGAGTTCATCGAGGGAAGCATCAGGAAATCCTGCCTGCTCTCTCATTTCATCCAAACTTCCAGCTAAGGCAATTCGACCTTCGTTGAGAAGAACAAATCGATCACAATATTTTTCAGCGGTCGCCAGTACATGAGTGGATAGGAGGATTCCTGTTTCTTGCTTTTTCAGTTTGACCATCAATTCCAATAAGTTATGGATCGCAAGCGGGTCCAAGCCGATAAAGGGTTCATCTACGATAAGGAGTGAGGGATTGACAAGAAAGGCAGACATCACCATCACCTTTTGTCGCATTCCTTTGGAAAAGGTGTCTGGATACCAATCCAGCTTTTTTTTCATCCGAAAGAGATTCAGCATCTGTTGCATTTGATCTTGATAGTCATCACGGGAAATCCCGTAAGCCATCGCCGTTAGCTCCAGATGTTCACGCAGAGTCAGTTCGGGATATAAATAAGGGGTTTCAGGTATGTAAGCCAGTTGTCTTTTAAATGCAACCGGATCTTCTTGCAATGTCTGTCCGTTAAAGCGGATTTCTCCTTCCTTTGCATGAAGAAACCCCAGTATTTGTTTGATGGTAGTGCTTTTTCCCGCTCCATTCAGACCGATGAGACCTACGATTTCACCGGGGGAGACGGTGAACGATATCTGATGAATGACAGGTTGGTGAGAAGAATAACCACCTGTTAGATTTTTAATTTCCAACAAAAACGAATCACACCTTTCCCATAAAATATTGGGACACGCTATTGAAATATTATCCCAGATTTTATGGAGTGTCCAGGTTCTCCAGACGAGCCATCTATCTTTCATCATAAGAATATGAATATTCCCGTTGCAATAAAGTGTAAAAAGAAAGGAGGGGTGAGAGTTTGCATAAACCGGAACAGATAAGAGGAGTCTCACAGGCAATCGATCATCTGGTACAAGAGTTGATCGAGAAACAACAGAAGGATGGACGTTGGACATTCTGTTTTGAAAGTGGTCCCATGACGGATTCTTATATGCTGTTGCTATATGAAATTCTGGGATTGGGAAAGTCGGAAATTCGTGAGGGGCTGGCAGAAAGAATTTTATCTCTTTCCGATCAAGGAGTATGGAAACTATACTCTGATGAAAAAGACGGAAATGTTTCCGCTACAATGGAATCTTCCCTCGCTCTGGTGGCGACAGGATTTAAAGATCCATCCGATCCTGTGATCAAAAAGAGCCAAAACTTTGTAAGAGAGCAGGGTGGAATCGATGCGATGGGTTCTTTAACCAAAGTGATGCTCACCCTTACCGGTTACAATGGATGGCCGCATCATGCCCAAGTTCCAGTAAAGATTTTTTTGCTACCCTGGTGGTTTCCAATCAGTTTTTTTGATTTTGTGGGCTTTACCCGTGTTCATGTGGCTCCTATTCTGCTTGCTTCCCATCGGGAATTTACCTTGAAGTTGCCGAGGGGACCTGTGGATGCGACAGCATGGACAGGAACGCGTCCAGAAGAAGTGAAAAGGAAAGAGCCCTTGAGAGACCTAGAGCAAAAGATTCATCAACTCCTCCCTCATGCAACTGTCAACGGAAATGATTTGAGTCGATTGGCTGAAAAACGAGGGCTTCGCTTTATTCTTACCCGGAGAGAATCTGATGGAACATTGTACAGCTATTTCAGCAGCACATTTCTCATGGTGTTTGGACTAATGGCTTTGGGCTATCCCCGAAACCACCCTGTGATCGTTCAAGCCATCAACGGATTGGAACATTTTCTTATGCCGGTAAAGGGAGGGCTTCATCTTCAGGAAACCACTTCAACTGTCTGGGATACCGCTTTGATCAGTTATGCCCTTCAGGAAGCCGGAGTTTCTGCACAACACCCTGCGATTCAAAAAGGGGTCCGCTATCTTTTAAGTCGTCAACATGTTCGATATGGGGATTGGGCTCTTCGGAATCCCGGTGAATCTCCTGGAGGATGGGGGTTTTCCGATATCAATACAATGAATCCGGATTTGGACGATACTTCTTACAGTTTGCGGGCATTAGGACCTTCTACCCGAATGGACTATCAGATATTTGAGTCTTGGAATCGTGGAGGACGCTGGGCCTTGTCCATGCAAAACCGTGACGGTGGTTGGTCCGCTTTTGAAAAAAATACGGACAAAAAGTGGCCCAAAGTGTTGTTGCCGGCGACTGATGCACGGACGGTCTGGACAGATCCCTCCACAAATGATCTGACTGGACGGATGCTGGAATGGATCGGAAACCACCTTGGATGGAAACAGGGACATCCTGTTGTGGACAGAGCTGTCCGTTTTTTGTTGAGAAACCAGGAATCGGATGGGTCCTGGTTCGGCCGTTGGGGAATCGCATATATCTACGGAACATGGGCAGCGTTGACGGGTTTGACAGCTGTGGAACTAAAACATAGGGACGATTCCATCCGTCGAGGCGTTGATTGGCTGCTGTCCATTCAGAATAAGGATGGAGGATGGGGAGAATCCTGCGAAAGTGATGTGCAGCGAAAATATATACCATTAAATCGCAGTATACTCGTTCAGACCGCCTGGGCAGTGGATGCTTTGGTGGCAGTGTACGACAGGCCTGTTCCAGCTCTTGAAGCCGGAGTTTTTCGTCTTCTGGAAATGGTGAAAAACATGGATTCATTAGAAAAGTATCCAACAGGAGGAGGATTGGCGGGACAGTTTTATATCTATTATCACAGTTATCCCTATATTTGGCCCTTGGTTGCATTGTCTCATTATCAAAAAAAGTTTGGAAAAGTGGAAAATTGATATTTTCGCTCTTTTTTTCGGATTAAAAATAGGATATGATACAGTTGTTCACCCAATTTATTACAAAAAAGGAGCGATTATGACAGGATTGGTGTTTCTGTTGGGCTGGTGGTTGGGTGGGAGAATGCCAGTCCTGGCCGGTTCCCTGTTTTTGCCTATGGAGCGAAAGAGGGCGAATCAATATGCCAGCAGTTGGTTTGCGTCATGGGTTGGAGGAACCGGCTTTGTCCTGGTTTACCTCGTACCTGTGTCCGAATCGAAGCAGATGCTGGGATATGTACTTGTTTTATATCTCATCGCCTGTGTTGTTCTTGACTTGTCCCATCGGTTGATCCCCAACAGCTTGAATGCGACTGCTGTTGTCCTTATCCTTTGCATCCGTTGGATCATGGGAATGGAATGGCTTGATCCAATCATTTCTGCGTTGGTAGGGGGTGGGGCTCTTTTGGGGATCTCCAATCTTTTTCGCGGTGGGATGGGTGGAGGAGATATCAAGATGACCGTAGCGACTGGGTTATCCTTGGATGGATATGGCATGACAGCAGGATTGGTAATTGCCATTCTGTTGGGAGGTATGTATTCTTGTTTTCTCCTGCTTAAAGGGAAAGCAGGGAGAAGAACTCCCATTCCTTTTGCTCCACACTTGGCAACTGGTTTTATGATCGGGTTTTTGTGGGGGGAAGAATTGATCAAACGATATATTTCTTTGTTGGTCTAACCGTGTGGAATGGGTTGGAAAGTCTTGATCATCATCGGTTCTATCTCAATCTACTAAACATATTTATGGTAGTACAAGTTGGAAGAAGGAGACGATGAACCGATGACGAAACTCCGGATCAATGTTCAAAGCAAGGGTTCAACGAAACGAATTCCCCTTACATCACCGAAGCAACATTCATTTGATCATAGCCGGGATCGGAAAAGTAGTACCTTGAAACTCCCAGGCGCCGCTGGAGAGAAAAGGAAGCATCATCCGGTTCATGGCAATCCGCTCAAATGGAAATCTCCCTTGAAATGGTTGAATCGTGAAGCTGAAATGAGTGAAGGATGGATTGGATGGAGCAGTCCCTATTCCCGCAAAAAACGGAATGGCAGGGGACAGGGAAGTCTCCAATCTGTGTTGGTGGCTGTGATTGGTGCAGTTTTACTGGGCACTCTATTGGGCCTGTCCATTATGGCTCTATTCTTTTCAGGGGATGGAACGGATATTTCCGCCCGAAGCATTGACTCCCACTTGCAATCTGTTCCGGTTGATGAGAAGGAAAAGGAATCCGAAGTGAATCATAAAAAAAAAGTATCAAACAGTAAATCAAATGGGTACCGGCTTCCTGAACTAAAAGCAGTCCTTGTACAAACTGGGACTTTTAAAAAGAAATCCGGAGCATTAAAAACGGTAAGGGAATATCGCTCCGAAGGAAGTGGGGCTGTAATTACGGAGAATTCACCTTATCGGATTTATCGGGGGATCGGCCTGAATCAGGAGGAAGCGAGTCATTTGTCTGCTGGGTTAAAGGAAAAGAAGTCCTATTTAAAGGAACTCCGTATTGCAGACCAACCTGTTCCTGTATCCCGTTTACCAAAAGGAAAAAAAAGAAAAGAGCTAACCGCCCTGATCCAAAAAGGTCACCATGTCTTTCAGATCATGGGGGAAAAAACATCCGATGGTCTCCGGAAAAATGCTTCGCCTGTCTCTTTTCAATCCGTATGGAGTGAAGTGATTGAGCATTACAGTGATGCAGCCCAATCAGCACAGAAGCTGGAAAAGGAAATTCCTGGTGAAGCCAGACCCTATCTTGTCCAGATGATCCGGGCGTTGGATCAAGTGGTTCAGAACGGTCAAACAAGTTTGAAACAGTCTCAAACCGCCAATCTATGGCAAATACAGGAAGGTTTAATTCGGTATGCTTTGGCCTATAAAAAGTTTGTGCAAGTCTTTCATTGAGAGTGAAAGTTTCTTGTTCCACCTTATTGAATTTGCTAAACTTAGTTTGTATCTGATATGTCTTTTACCGATCCTGTCCGTCCGGGTTCGGGACGGCCGTCCGGGATTCAACCGGGCTGTGAAGCAGGGTCGCTTTCTTTCGTTTTGCAAGGCTTTAAACGTTATACCCGACTGATATAGGGAAGGGAAAAATATACAGACTTAGCAATAGAGAATGAAGGAGGTCGGGGCACGATGCAGCCGGAACTTGTACTCGCATCCGGCTCCCCACGGCGAAAACAACTGCTTCAAGCCTTGGGGTTGCCCTTTTCCGTTCATCCCAGCTCGGTGGCGGAAGAAGTCCCAGGAGATCCATCTCCGGGAGAATTGGTGGAGATTTTGGCCGCTAAGAAAGCGTTGGCGGTGGCACATACAAAAGAGCGGGCACTGGTGATCGGATCGGATACTGTAGTGGCTCTGGGTGATAAAATCCTTGGAAAGCCGAAGGATAAACAAAATGCCGCCCAGATTTTGGAATATCTCCAGGGGCAGTCTCATCAAGTCTATACAGGGATTGCCCTGGTAGAGGTGATCAATAACAAGGTGACCCGCCGTCTGATCAATCACCGGGTGACGGAGGTGATGATTCGGAATATGAATCAGGAAGAGATTGAATGGTACATCTCGACGGAAGAGCCGATGGACAAGGCTGGAGCTTATGGATTGCAAGGAATCGGATCTATGTGGGTAGATTGGATTGACGGGTGTTATACCAATGTAGTGGGGATGTCCCTTCCCCTCCTCTACGATATGATGAATGGTATGGGTTACCCTGTTCTGAAACCATCATTTGCTCCGGAAAATAAGGCATGACAGCTAGAGGCAGCATCTGAAGCTTCCTTATTTGCCGGTTTGACGGGAGGTTGTAAATGTTGCGTCAACCGGAACAGCTGATGATTCGCGATGTGCCGGAGGAAGAACGGCCGAGAGAGCGAATGTCCAAAGAGGGTCCGACAGCCCTTTCCAATGCGGAACTTATCGCTATTTTGCTTCGGACGGGCACCTCATCTGAGTCTGTGATTCAACTGGCCCATCAGGTTTTGGCTCAGGCCAAGGGCCTGAAAGGACTGGCGGATTTTACGTTAAATGAGTTGATTCAGATGAGGGGCATTGGACCAGCGAAGGCAATTCAGCTATTGGCGGGAATTGAAATCGGCCGTCGTGTTTCTAGAGCCCTTCCGGCAGAACGGGCATTGATTCGTTCACCTGAGGATGTTGCTGATTATGTGATGGATGAAATGAGATATCTGACCCAGGAGCATTTTTTGTGCCTGTTTTTAAACACAAAAAACCGGGTAATTGATAAACAGTGTATCTTTGTTGGAAGTCTCAATTCATCCGTTGTTCATCCCAGGGAAGTATTTCGGGAAGCGATTCGTCGCAGCTCGGCCGGTGTGATCTGTATACATAATCACCCAAGCGGAGATCCGGCGCCGAGCGCAGAGGACATTCAAGTAACGGAACGGTTGTATAAAGTGGGGCGAATTATCGGAATTGAGCTATTGGACCACATTATTATCGGTGACACCCGGTTTTACAGTATGAAAGAAAAAGGGATTATTCCAGTGTGAGACACGCTTTATACAAAACAGATCCTTAAGCGAAGGGCTGAGATGGTTCATGCAATATTGGTTTGGGAGTAAAGATGGGGGAACGGAAACGATCTTTCAGAAATTTGGTGGGTTTATCCGGGACATGGGTATCGATTTGGGAACGGCCAATACCTTGGTATACCTGAAAGGACAGGGTATTGTGGTGCGAGAACCTTCTGTGGTTGCCTTGGAAACGGGAACGGAGGAGATTAAAGCGGTCGGGAACGAGGCAAAGCGCATGATCGGCCGGACACCCGGAAACATTGTTGCCATCCGTCCCATGAAAGATGGAGTGATTGCTGACTATAATACAACGGCTACCATGCTGGAATACTTTATAAAAAAAGCACAGACACAAAGGGTCTACCTGCCGCGCCGCCCCAATGTGATGGTTTGTGTTCCGACCGGAGTCACCCCGGTGGAAAAAAGGGCGGTAGAGGAGGCAACCCGTGCGGCAGGGGCCAAAGAAGCTTATACGATTGAAGAACCTTTTGCTGCTGCCATTGGTGCGGGACTACCCGTCTGGGAGCCCACCGGCAGTATGGTGGTGGATATTGGTGGTGGGACAACTGAGGTGGCTGTCATTTCACTCGGAGGGATTGTAACGGCGAAGTCCCTGCGTGTTGCGGGAGATGAGATGGATGAAGCTATCATTCAGTATATTAAAAAGACTTACAATTTAATGGTTGGTGAACGGACTGCGGAAACGTTGAAGCTGGAAATTGGGTCCGCAAAGTCCGAGGAAGAGAAAACACGGGACATTCGCGGAAGAGATTTGATCTCAGGTCTTCCCAAAACCATTCAGATTACCTCCAAAGAGATTGCGGATGCTCTTGATGACACAGTCAGTTCCATTATTGATGCGGTGAAGCTCACACTTGAGCAAACGCCGCCGGAATTGGCTGCTGATATTATGGATCGGGGAATCGTTCTGACCGGGGGCGGAGCCCTTTTGAAGAAGCTGGACCAACGTGTATCTGAAGAAACGATGATGCCTGTGGTTGTTGCGGAAAATGCATTGGATTGTGTTGCAATCGGTACCGGGCAAGCGCTGGAAAACATCCACCTTTTCACATCGGGAGTAGGCATTACCTCTACCCGCTTCAATCGTCGGAAATAAGGGGTGGTTTTGTGTTCTTGCGATTGTTTGCTAACCGACGGTTGTTTGTGTTGTTGGTGTCAGTGATCCTGTTAACCGTAACCGTGGGAATGACCCGGAGTGGGCGAGATGAATTGACCTGGATGGAAGCCGGGATCAAGAATACGGGGGCATGGCTTAACGGTTGGTTTTCCGGCTTTTCTTACACTGCACTGGCATGGTTTGATGATGAACCGACGGCGGAGGAAAAGGAAAATGTCTCACA
The DNA here is from genome assembly GCF_900182565.1 of Melghirimyces algeriensis. Lineage (GTDB taxonomy): Bacteria > Bacillota > Bacilli > Thermoactinomycetales > DSM-45169 > Melghirimyces > Melghirimyces algeriensis. The sequence goes on from NZ_FXTI01000001.1 coordinate 335,062, forward strand.
GCTGAAGGCAGACATTGCCCGGTTGGAGCGGGAGAATCGCAGGCTAAAAGAAGTTGCCCAATACATGAATGAGAACAAACAGAACTATATTACAGCAAAAACAGTATCCCGCAGTCCGGATCGCTGGAACGACCGTGTGGTCATTGACAAGGGCAAGAAGGATCAAATCCAAAAGGATATGCCAGTGATCACAAGCGAAGGGTTGATCGGTAGGGTTTCTGCGGTGACAAATTATATGGCGGATGTTCAGCTTCTGACCGATTCCGGCAGTGGCCCTGGAATTGCAGCGCAAATACAGTCTGGAGACCAAGAGATCTTTGGTTTGATTGAGGGATATGATGCCAGTAGGAAACGCTTGTTGATGAAAAAGATTCCTTCCGGGATTCAACCGAAGAAAGGACAGTTGGTCGTCACCTCTGATTTGTCCGACCGATTTCCGGGTGATCTTCTGATTGGTTCAGTGGATGAAGTGGTTCGGGGAGACTTTGGTGTGGACCGTATGGTTTATGTGAAACCTGCTGCCCAGTTTGAACGTCTCCATTATGTGATGGTTGTTCGTGATCCTACAAAAATCAAATTGCAGAAACACAGACAGAAGTTAAATGGGAAGGAAAAAGGAAACGGAGGGGATTAAATGCCAGTATCCTGGATGTTTATCGGTTTCCTCTCCTTCTTTTTTTTGTTGGAAGGAACCGTTTTACAATTTGTGGCCCCACAGGCGTGGGGAAGTTCGATTGTTTGGATTCCTCAATTGGTGACCAGTGGAATCATTATCTATTCTTTGTACCAAGGGCGGAAACCGGGATTAATCTATGGATTTTGCTTTGGCTTGATTTATGATGTTGTCCATGGACAGGCAATCGGTGTTTACGCATTTAGCACTGCTCTCGTCGGGTATTTCTCAGGTTTGATTTCCCGTCAACTGTTTTCCGGTTCGACAGTGGCACTGTTGACAACGGCCATCTGTCAAGCCGTTCATTTGTTTATGAGTTATGGTTGGTTTCGTTTGTTTAATATTACTGAGGTACCATGGAAGGAAGCGGCCGTTTACCATATCGTTCCGTCGGTCCTGATCAATATGGTGCTTGCCTATCCAATCTATCGGCTTGTTTTGTGGATGATCAAGCGTACGGGATCACGGTCGATCCAACTGTTTGAATAGATTGGGGAGCGTAGTCCAGTCTCCGGCCTGATTGCGTATGAAGGAAGGATTTTCTAGACGTGCGCAGAAATCATAGAGTGAGGCGGGGTGACTTTCATGGGAAAAGCATTGAAATCGGGTGTGACAATAAAAGGGACCAAGAACGGGCTTCATTTCCTCCTCGATGAAACACGTCCTTTTTCCACAATTTTAAATGAATTGAAACATAAATTGGAAGGTTCCCCCAATATATGGGATGGACCAGAGACCCATGTACGGATCAAATTGGGAAATCGGCAGATTACAAGGGAAGAAGAGACAGCGTTGCGGAATCTGTTTTCCTTACGGGAAAATTTAATTATTCAGTCCATTGAAGCGTCAAATGGAAAGCCCTATTTGCTGAGGAATCAGGGTATTAACGTTCAGGCAGGGACAGTCCGTTCCGGCCAAGTCCTGGATCACCGGGGTGACCTTCTTCTTTTGGGGGATGTAAATCCTGGAGGAACAGTTCGTTCCACAGGAAGTATATTTGTTCTGGGAGCCTTAAGGGGGTTGGGACATGCTGGAGGAGAGGGGGATGAGTCGGCGATTATCGCTGCATCCAATTTACGCCCCACGCAACTCCGGATTGCTGATGTGGTTTCACGCCCCCCGGATGAATGGACCAAGTCGGAGATGTCCGGGATGAATTTTGCATATCTGGTGGATGGGCGGATTGTTGTGGACAAGATTCATCATTTAAATCGGATTCGTCCGGAGATTGAATGGAAGGAGAACCGTTTCAGAGGATAATTCAACCTGGAGTGTCAGGAGGCGGAGAAAGATGGGTGAAGCCATCGTTGTAACTTCAGGGAAGGGTGGTGTCGGCAAATCGACGACATCGGCCAATGTCGGAACGGCGTTGGCGATGACCGGAAAAAAAGTATGCCTTTTAGACACAGATATTGGCCTTCGAAATTTGGACGTACTGATGGGACTGGAAAATCGCATCATCTATGATCTTGTCGATGTGATAGAAAAGAGCTGCACCTTACAACAGGCGCTTATTAAAGATAAACGATGCAAAACCCTTTATCTGTTGCCTGCTGCCCAGACAAAGGACAAATCAGCGGTGGATATGAAACAGCTTTGTTGGTTGATTGCTGAGCTAAAGGAAACGTTTGACTATGTGATTGTTGATTGTCCGGCCGGCATTGAAATGGGTTTTAAAAATGCTGTCTCCGGGTCAGATCGGGCGATTGTTGTCACCACACCGGAAAACGCATCCGTTCGGGATGCCGACCGGGTCATCGGTTTGTTGGAAAAAGAGGAGATTCCCCAACCGAAACTGGTTGTCAACCGAGTGCGTCCGCAAATGATCAAGGAAGGAGGGATGATGGAAATTGATGAAGTGGTTGCCGTATTATCGATTGACCTGCTAGGAGTCATTCCGGATGATGAAGAGGTTATTCGTTCTGGAAACTTGGGAGAGCCAATTGTTTTACATAAAAAAGCTTTGGCATCAAAAGCTTATCAAAATATTGCCCGAAGGATTCAAGGGGAAGCAGTTCCACTTCTCATTTTGGAAAAGGAACGAACGTTTTTGAGACGAATGAAACGATGGCTAGGTTTTACATAAAAGGATCGATGGGTATGGTTCTTGTATACGCATAACCCGCTGAGACAAGTCATAGGATGTACCAGAGAATGGGAAAAGGCGGTGAACGGTCTCATGCGGGAATGGTCCCAAGGAATAAGTAAAAGAAGAGAAGAGCGGATTCGGGCCATCAAAAAAAGAAAGGGACTTTCAAATAAGAATGGTACCCGTTCAGGGTTTACGGTTTCATCATCAAAAAGACAGCCTCCATTATCCAGCCAATGGGACGAGCTTCCCTGGAACCAAAACGTCTGGAGAAAGGACGATCCAAAGAAGAAGGAGAGTCGAATGTTGATTCAAGCGTTTTTTGCTTTCCTTCTTTTAACCGTCTGCTATTTAATTTTCCAATCAGAAGGAACGACGGCGCGGCAGGCACAATCGTTTATCGTTGAAGTAATGGAGCGAGATTACAATTTTGAGGGAGTCGCTAAGTGGTATGAACAAAACATTGGCGGGATGCCAGCCATTCTTCCAGCATTCAAAGAAAATAGGGAAAATTCGCGCAAAAAATCGATTTCCTGGGTTTCACCATTAAAGGGAGAAGTGGTTCAACCCTATCAAAAAGGCAGGAAAGGAATTACTATTCGTGCCGCCAAAGGTTCGCCTGTCGTTTCTGCAGCGGAAGGTTGGGTTGTAGAGGCAGGACCGAAAGAGGGACTGGGGAAAACAGTGGTTGTTCGTCATAGAGACGGAGATGAGACATGGTACGGATGGCTGGGAGAAATTCAGGTGCAGGAAAAAGATTGGGTGAAACCGCGTCAGCTCTTGGGTGAAGTGGGAGAAAGAGAAGGGGAAACCCTCCTTTTCTTTGCTGTCAAAAAAGGAGGCGATTTTGTCGACCCGTCGGGGGTGGTACCGGTTGAATGATCTTTTCCCCTGGAAGGGCTTACGATTTCGCATCCATGGTTTATTTTGGTTCGTTATTTTTTCATCCGTTGTAACCGGGCATTTTATAGAAGTTACAACTCTTTTTGTATTGGTATTCATTCATGAATTGGGGCATATCACCGTTGCACGCTCTTTTGGATGGCGAATGACGGAGATTGAATTGCTGCCTTTCGGAGGAGTGGCACGAACAGATGAATGGGGGACCGTTCCGGCGAGGGAGGAAATTGCAGTCGCTTTGGCAGGTCCGTTTCACAATGTCATGATGGTATTGTTCGGTTATCTTTTTTGTGCATGGGGATGGTGGTCTCAAGCTTGGATGGAATATTTTATCCAAGGGAATGCGTTGATGGCGGGATTTAATCTTCTTCCACTTTATCCCCTGGATGGTGGAAGAATTTTGCAAGCCCTGCTCAGTTATCATCTTCCCTATCGGAGATCGCTGGAATGGAGTTTGGCAGTAGGAATGTTGGGAGGGGCGTGCTTTTTTCTCTACAGCCTTTCGGGGAAGGGATGGGATCTAAATCTATCCATGATCTCCGTTTTTTTGATATACTCAAATGTACTGGCCTTTAAACAGAGAAATGTACAATATATGCGGTTCTTAATGTGGCGTCGGAATGCGCCCGTCCCTGTGGAAGCACGGATTGTACACGTGCCTGTAGACAGAGAAGAGAGGTTGGTTACTGTCTTACAGAAACTTCGTAAGGAAGCGTACCATGTATTGATTGTGAAAGATCGATCCGGTCGATGGCAACCACTTCCGGAAGAAGCGCTATTTCGACGCTTTTTTGATGATAAAAAACCGGACAGTCGAATCGGGGATTTAATCGCCTGACCGATCATTGACAAGTGTTTAGCAGTGTGGTAAGATGATATTCGCGTAATTTGCTTGCTCTCCCGGAGTAGGCAAACCGCTCAGCATGGGTAGCAAGGAATCATTCCACCTATGTCTGGCGAGTCTTGACAAAAGAGGAGGGTCCGGGATGTATGCACTGATCGAGACTGGCGGTAAACAGTACCGTGTCGAAGAAGGGCAAGCGATCTTCGTGGAAAAGCTGGCCGCTGAAGAGGGCGAAACGGTAACTTTTGACAAAGTGTTGCTTGTCGAAAAGGAAAACGGCACAGTGATTGGCACACCTGTAGTGGATGGCGCCAAAGTGACCGGAAAAGTGGATAAGCATGGAAAAGGGAAAAAGTTGACCGTATTTAAGTTTAAACCTAAAAAAAATTATAAACGGAAGCAGGGTCATCGCCAACCTTTTACCAAAGTGGTTATCGAAAAGATCGAAGCCTGATTGAGAAATTATGATTCAGATTTCATTGTACCATGATGGTGAAGGGCAGTTGGAGCGGGTGGTGATCAAAGGACATGCCGGTTATGCTGAACCAGGGGAAGATATCGTCTGTGCCGCTGTTTCCGGTATATCCATCGGTTTGGTCAATGCTGCGGAAGCCTTGTTGGGAGTTCGTCTGTATCAGGAAGACATGAATCCGGATGAAGGTGGGCTTCTCGATTGCAACATACCAGAAGGACTTCCGGCTGACCGGCGGGAACGTGTCCAATTCCTGTTGGAAGCGATGGCAGTTGCCCTCCAATCTGTGGCGGATGAATACCCTTCTTTTGTATCGATGAATCACCTGAAATAAATCTTTTATAAAGGAGGTGGACATGATGTTGAAAATGAACCTTCAATTTTTCGCTCAGAAAAAAGGAGTTGGTTCCACCAAGAACGGTCGTGACAGCATTGCTAAGCGCCTTGGCGTGAAGCGCGGTGACGGTCAGGCGGTAAATGCCGGCAGCATTTTGGTGCGTCAGCGTGGAACCAAGATCTACCCCGGAATCGGTGTAGGTCGTGGCGGGGATGATACCCTTTTTGCCAAAGTGGACGGAGTTGTGAAATTTGAACGGATGGGTCGTGACCGTAAACGGGTGAGCGTTTACTCGGAAGAACCGGTCCAAGTACAGGCTTAATGAAATCCCGGCTCGATGCCGGGGTTTTTTTGTGGTTGCTGATCCATTAAAATGAAGGAGCGCCCAGATAAAAAATGACAGGAGAGGTTATTGTGTCCTATGGGTGGTCCTTTTGGTTCAAGCGGACTGTGCCGCCTTTGGCTGTAGCTTTTTTTCTTGTAGCTGTACAACCTTGGGGCGGGGTGATCGGGGTCCTGATGGGGTTCGGTTTTTTGCTTGGATGGTCTTGGTGGCTGCGACGTTTATGCAGAGGCTGGGAACAGATGAACCAAAAAGAAAATGCCCGCTCCCGTCTCCAACTGATGAGTCGGCAGCGGCATGATTCCTTAAACCATATTCAGGTTTTAATGGGATATCTGTCACTTAATAAACCGGAACGGATTTCCTCTTATCTAGAAAAGATAGTGAATCAATGGGAGTTGGAACGGAAAGTTAGTCAAATCAACGATCCGGTTTTGGCTTGTTACTTGGTTACATTCATTCGGGATCATGCGGAATGGCATTGGAATATGGATTTGGATGAGGAAGCTTTTCCATTACCTTTTAAATCCTCGGAACGGATCTTTAAGATTGTTAAGGGTGTTATTGATCGGCTGGAGATATACGGGAATTTGGAACAGTTGTACTTGGGATTGTCCAAAAAAGATGAAAACATCATTGTTGAGCTTCAGCCAACATGGAAATCAGTCCAAAATCCGGGATATGATTTGCGGTTGCTTCGGGAAACAATAAGCCCATATGGGGAATTATTAGACGAATCTGATTCTGTTGAAGCGATTGTTATCCGGCTTTCTTCATAAGGGAGTACATAGAACAGGCGGTGTGGATATGTTTGTCGATCATGTAAAAATTTTTGTCAAGGGCGGTGATGGCGGCAACGGCATGGTTGCCTTTCGCCGGGAGAAATATGAACCCAAGGGAGGACCAGCCGGCGGTGATGGTGGTCGTGGCGGCGATGTGGTATTTCGTGTCAATGAGGGACTGCGAACCTTGATGGACTTTCGTTATCAAAAGCATTTTAAAGCGAAAAGAGGGGAACATGGGCGGTCTAAAAGTCAGCACGGAAGAGGAGCAGATCCACTGGTCGTCAACGTTCCACCGGGTACGGTGGTGAGAAATGCGGACACTGGAGAGGTGATCACTGATTTGACGCAACAGAACCAGGAAATGGTGATCGCCCGTGGTGGCCGAGGTGGTCGAGGGAATCTGCGCTTTGCTTCACCTCAAAATCCAGCACCCCATGTAGCGGAAAACGGGGAACCGGGAGAGGAATTTTGGGTGGAATTGGAACTGAAACTCTTGGCTGATGTGGGGCTGATTGGTTACCCCAGTGTGGGGAAATCCACCCTCTTGTCCACGGTTAGTGCCGCACGTCCCAAAATAGGAGCCTATCATTTTACAACGATTCACCCCAACCTGGGTGTGGTGGAAGTAAACGATGGACGCAGTTTTGTAATGGCAGATCTGCCGGGACTGATTGAAGGGGCTCATGAAGGGACTGGATTGGGTCATCAATTTTTGCGCCATGTGGAGCGCACAAGAGTTCTGGTTCATGTGGTGGATATGGCAGGTTCCGAAGGGAGAGATCCTTACCAGGATTGGAAAAACATTTGTGAAGAACTGACGATGTACCGAAAGTCATTGGCCGACCGCCCGCAACTTGTAGCAGCCAATAAAATGGATCTTCCCGGAGCCGAAGAGAACTTGGAAGCATTCCGTGACTTGGTTGGCGAGCAAGTGCCGGTTTACCCTGTTTCGGCTGCAACACGACAGGGGATAAAAGAGTTGTTGTATGCTGTCGCCGATCTGTTGGATTCTCTTCCAGCCCAGGTGGAGGTTGAAGAGGAAGAGAAGCCAGATCGAAAAATATATAAGAGCCGAGAGGCAGAAGAGCCGTTTACGATTCGAAAGGAAAACGAGATATTTGTGGTAGAAGGAAAACGTGTAGAGAAATTGGTTAAGATGACCAATTTCCAGTATGAAGAGTCTGTCAGGCGTTTTGCACATATATTGAAAGAAATGGGAGTGGATGATGCTCTCCGTGCAGAAGGAGCCAGACGGGGAGATACCGTTCAAATTTTGAATATGGAATTTGATTTTGAAGACTGATTGTGGTTTCAAATCAAAAAGATGGTTCCCACTTTTGAGGGAACCATCTTTTTTACAATATTATATCGAAGCATTTTTGATCGCTTGATCATATTCTTTTTCAATTTCAGCATCCGGTTTCTTTGTTAAAAGGCTGACCAGGATTATCGCGATTGTACAGGCAATAAATCCTGGAATCATTTCATAAATTTCGCTGAGAGACTCGATTTGTTTCCAGATGATTACTGTTGCTGCACCAGTAAACATCCCGGCCAATGCGCCCCATTTATTCATGCGCTTCCAATACAAACTGAGGATGACAACCGGTCCAAAAGCGGAACCAAATCCGGCCCAGGCGTATCCTACTAGATCCAGAATGGTATCATTGGGATTTAAAGCCAATAAGAGAGCGATTACGGCAACGCCTAACAAAGAGAGTCGACCTACCAGAACCAACTCTTTATCCGAAGCGGATCTGCGGAGAAACGCTTTATAGAAGTCTTCTGTCAGAGCGCTGGCTGTAACGAGTAGTTGTGAAGAGATGGTACTCATAATTGCGGCCAATATGGCAGCCAGAAGAAACCCAGTGATTAAAGGATGGAACAACACTTTGGATAATACGATAAAAACGGTTTCCGGATTTTCCAATGTCCTTTTGGATTGATTAAAATATGCAATTCCAACCAGACCGGTGAACATCGCACCAACGATGGAAAAAATCATCCATCCCATTCCGATTCGACGGGCATTTTTCACTTCTTTTACAGAGCTGATTGCCATAAAGCGCACAATGACGTGAGGTTGTCCGAAATATCCCAGTCCCCAGGCCATCAACGAAATCATCCCGATGAGACTGGTTCCTTGCAATGCATCCAGTAATGTCGGATCAATCCCTCTGATTTCGTCGAAGGTGGGCCCAAATCCTCCCATTTGCATAAGCACTACGGTGGGAACAAGAATCAAAGCAATAAACATAATGGTTCCCTGTACAAAGTCTGTCCAGCTGACAGCGAGAAAACCACCGAACAGGGTATAGAGGATTACAACGCCAGCCGTAATTATAATTCCTGTGAAATAATCTAATCCAAAGGAGCTTTTGAACAGCTCACCGCCGGCAACCATCCCTGAAGATGTATAAAAGGTAAAGAAGATAAAAATAACCAAAGCAGATACAATGCGCAATATTCTTGACTGATCCTTGAATCTGTTTTCAAAATAATCAGGGATTGTAATGGAGTTATTGGCCGTTTCAGTATAGGTTCTCAACCGGGGAGCTACATATAACCAGTTTAAATAGGCACCTGTCGTTAAACCGACGACGATCCATCCACTGCTTAATCCTTGAGCATACATGGCACCGGGGAGTCCCATCAAGAGCCAGCCGCTCATGTCCGAAGCACCAGCACTTAATGCAGTAACCATCGGTCCCAGGTTTCTTCCGCCAAGCATATAATCAGATAAATCAGAAGTTCTACGATAGGCGTAATACCCAATTGCCAGCATTCCAAGCAAATAGATAACAATCGATATAATAACTCCGGATTCCATGTGCTTCCCCCTTAATAAAATTTAGTACACTACAATGTTAAAAGCGCTTACAAATCTGTTCAAGTTGTAATTTCAACCAAGCGATTTTCCCTGACACCCCCTTCTTTTTAGTAGGGATCTCTTTCTTTCTAAGTATGCCCATCATACAGGTTTTCCTTTATTAAAGCAATAAATATGCCAAGAAGTTATGATTTTGGACTGCGTTCCTTTTTCATCACAGTAGACAGGGCCATTCAAAAGCACTTTTTTAAAAAAGGGGGGGCGATTTCGGTGGAGCATCCTATTTGATCATTCAGTGGAGCCCCGCACACCGAACGCCTGATCCCCTTTTGTTATTTTGAGAAAAATCCTTTGAGAGCAAAAGCGACGTTTTGAGGTCGTTCAGCCAATCGACGCATAAAATAGCCAAACCAATCATTTCCGAACGGAATATAGACACGCATTGTATACCCTTCTTTGACCAGTTCGACTTGCATATTGGTACGGAATCCGTACAGCATTTGAAATTCAAATTGATCGCGGGAAATTTGGTTTTCTTCCGCAAACGCTTTCACTTTGGCGATAATATGATGGTCATGTGTTGCAACTGCAGTATAGCTGCCGCTGAGCATATGTTCCTTGATGATTGCCATAAAGTTTTCATCCACTTTTTCCTTATCCTGATAGGCGACTTCCGGCGATTCTTTATAAGCGCCTTTCACCAGGCGAAGCGGGATCCCTTTTAAATTTTTAACATCTTGCAAGGAGCGGTGCAGATATGACTGAATCACTGTGCCAACATTATCATATTCTTGGCGAAGCTCTGCCAACATATCCAAGGTAAGCTGACAATGAGAATAATCTTCCATATCGATGCGGACAAAATTATGATGTTTTTTAGCAGTTTCCAGAATTTTCTTCATGTTATCAAGGCAGAATCCATAATCGATGTCCAAGCCCAGTTGGGTCAATTTCAGGGATAGATTGCAATTTACACCTGTCTCAGCGATTTTGTCCAGTGTATCGATACAGTATTGTGTAGCTTCACTTGCTTCTTCCCGGCTGGATACAAACTCACCCAAATGATCAACTGTACATACCAGTCCTTGATCATTTAGCTCTTTTGCTACTTTCATGGCACTGTCGATGGTTTCCCCAGCCACCACCTGAGCTGCGCCGAACTTCAGTCCCCATCTTCGGGCAGCTTTATTTAAGACTCTGTTTTGTGCGGCATATTGAAAGATATTCTTTGTAACGCTTTCAAGCATGGTTCTTCCCACCCCCAGATCATGTTGCAATCTTGATATCTTATATTAAGCAAAAAGCATACCAATCAATCATATTATATGATTGTCCATAATGCAAAAGGTGTATATAATTATATTATACACTTTTGTACATAATAAAACATTTGTGTATATCTATATACAATTTTGTTCAGGTGGTCTGCTATGCTGGAATCAAAAATCTCTCTTTTATCGTTGGCTTTACCTTGGGACCCATCGATGGATGTCAAGAAAATGAAAGTGGTTTCGGAAAAGGGATTGCTCTTTGATTTGCCTGATTTGGATGAAGGAAAGGATTTGGCCTTACAAGGGGACGATGGAGTGTTTTCGGGGTGGATTCCTTTTAAAAAAATTGTACAGGTGATCTTTCAACAATGGAAAATTTGTCGGACCTATTATGAAACCTTGATTTGTGCAGTGGATCATGCCATTACTGCGGTGGACCGGGAAGGAAACATTGTTTCCTGGAATCACAAATCGGAAGAAATCTTTCAATGTTCCCACGATGAAATCATGGGAAAGCCAATCACCGATTTTTTTGAACAGGATTCCCTGGAAGTGGTCTCTGTCTTGAAAAATGGAAAGGGAGTGATCAGAAAATATCATCAGCCCTACCCTGGAGTATCAGTGCTAATTAATGCGTTGCCTGTTGTACTGAATAAGAAGGTGATCGGTGGAATTTCTGTTGAACAGGACATTACCGATGTGGTGAGACTGAATGACGAGTTGTCTACAACGTTTGCCTATATACGGGATCTGGAAGATAGAATTGATAAAAAGCAATCAGATGATCCATTTCATAAGATCAAAGGAAGAAGCAAATCGATTCGTAAGGCCGTTGAGATGGCCCAAAAAGTTGCCACTACGGATGCTTCTGTATTGATCACAGGAGAGAGTGGTGTGGGAAAAGAGTTGTTTGCCAATGCGATACATAAATCCAGTTCCCGGTCAAATGGCCCCTTTGTGGATATTAACTGTGGAGCCATCCCGGCTCCATTATTTGAAAGTGAACTGTTCGGCTATGAAAAAGGGGCTTTCACTGGTGCCAATAAAGAAGGAAAAAAAGGAAAGTTTGATATGGCCAAAGGTGGGACCCTCTTTTTGGATGAAATCGGTGAAATGCCTTTGGATCTCCAAGTAAAGCTTTTACGAGTGTTACAGGAAAAGCAGTACTACCGAATCGGGGGAAATGAGCCCATTCCTCTCGATGTGCGCATTATCTCTGCCACGAATCGGAACCTGGACGAGATGATCCAAGAGGGGTTGTTCCGACAGGATCTGTATTATCGCTTAAATATTGTATCCATAGAGGTACCTCCTTTACGTGAACGAAAGGAGGATATTCCAGAGCTGGTACAACTGTGTTTGAATGAGTTTGCAATCAAATATTCAAAACCTGTTCCGGGAATTGATTCGGAAGTCATGTATCGTTTTGTTCATTATCATTGGCATGGGAATATAAGGGAATTAAGGAATATAATGGAGCAAATTGTAATTTTGGCGGATGAAGGCGTGATTCAGCCTCGCCACCTCCCGGCAAGCTTTGTCAAAAATGAAGGGAGGAATTCCTCTGATGATCGGTTGAATCATGTTCCGGTTGTTGACAGCGAAGAGTCACGCATTCGAGAGGCGCTAATGACCACATACGGGAATAAAAGTGCTGCAGCCAAGTTGCTGAACATTTCCAGATCTACGTTATATAATAAGATCCGAAAATACAACTTGTGACAACGATCCCTCTTCCAAAAAGGAAGAGGGATCGTTTGCTTTTAAGGATGATGATGGGAGAGGAAACTCTAGAGGTTTTCTTTCTCTCTGAGGGTTTGGATAATCCCCTGGCATCCGGCTTTCACCAAACGGTAGGTTTCTTCAAAGTCTCCTGTAAAGTAGGGGTCAGGAACCTCGTGATAATCGGTTTCAGGGATGAAACGGACAAACTGGTAAATGTTTGAGTCGCTGTTACCGGCTAACTGTTTGACGTCCCGGTAATTCTGTTGATCCATAACAATCACATAATCAAAATGTTTTAGATCATCAGCCTTGATTTGTCTGGCCTGAATTCCCTCATCGGAAATTGCATACTTCGACAGAATGGTACGGGTTCCCTGATGAGGGAATTCGCCGATGTGCCAGTCTCCTGTTCCTGCAGAGTCAACCCGAACACGGTCTAACAGCCCATGTTCTTGGAGTTGATGCCGAAATACGGCTTCAGCCATGGGAGATCGGCAAATATTACCAAGACATACAAACAGAACAGATACCATTATAAAAACTCCTTTTCCGATGATATAAGTCCCCTTTTTACTCATTATAAAACATTCCTCTCTCTTTTGAGCGGAAAAATATCCACCTGGAAAATGAAAGCGGTTTAAAAAAATTAATAAAAGAAAGCTTGCAATACAGCAGGGAGGGGATTATAATGTCCGTTATACAAAAACATATGTCTTTATCAGGAGGACGGATCGGTGAATTCCAACGATGAAACCTTCTATCTCATTCGTTCTGACATGTTGCCAGAAGCCATTCAAAAGACGGTAAAAGCCAAATCCATGTTGGCTTCTGGGGAGGCTCAGACGGTTCAGGAGGCTGTGGAGCGGGCAGGGATCAGTCGCAGTTCATTTTACAAATATAAAGATGGAGTTTATCCCTTTAATGCCATGATGAAAGAAAAGATTGTAACAGTAGCCTTGACCTTGGAGCATCGAGCAGGAGTGTTGTCCGGGATCTTGGCCTACATGGCGAAATACAGGGGGAATGTATTAACCATTCATCAAACGATTCCACTCCAGGGAGTTGCCAATGTGACCTTATCGATTGATACAGCTCAGGTAACAGAGAGTCTGACGGAACTGATCCAGGGATTGAAAGATATGGATGGGGTGTTTCGGGCTGCCCTTGTGGGACGGGGAGAATAAAGAGATGCTGAAAGGAGTGGAGAGAATGGAGCAACCCATTCGTGTAGGACTGATGGGATTGGGGACGGTAGGTTCAAGCGTAGTTCAGTTGTTGGAAGCCAATCAGGAGGATCTTTTTCATCGGTCGGGGAAGCAGATTGTCGTTGAAAAAGTTTTGGTGAAACATCCGGAGAAAGACCGATCGATCCAGGTTCCTTCAGAATGTTTAACCGATCAATCCGATGAGATTCTTAAAAATGAGCGTATTGATCTGGTGATAGAAGTGATGGGAGGGATTGAACCAGCCCGTTCCTATATCTTGGAGGCATTGAAACATGGGAAGCATGTGATCACCGCCAATAAAGATCTAATGGCTCTTCATGGGGAGGAAATCCTGTCCGTTGCTACAGAAAAAGGCTGTGATGTTTTTTATGAAGCAAGTGTTGCCGGGGGGATTCCTGTTCTTCGTGCATTGACAGAAGGACTTTCTTCGGACCGCGTCACGAAGATCGTAGGGATTGTAAATGGAACGACCAACTATATCCTTTCGGAGATGCTCAATAAAGAGGCACCTTTTGAGAAGGCATTAGCGCAGGCTCAAGAGCTGGGGTATGCTGAAGCTGACCCCACAGCTGATGTGGAAGGGTTGGATGCTGCGCGTAAAGTGGCGATTCTGGCGACTTTGGGCTTTCGTACCCGTGTGTCTCTGAATGAGGTGTTTATACGGGGAATTGGAAGTGTGACATTGGAAGACGTTCGCTTTGCGATGCAATTGGGATATATTTTGAAGTTGGTCGGCATTGCACAGCGGGATGAAGACAAGGTGGAAGCGAGCGTACAGCCGGTGTTGTTGCCTGAAGCGCATCCTCTTGCGTCAGTAAATGGAGTGTTTAATGCGGTCTATATTTATGGGGAAGCGGTGGGTGAGACGATGTTTTACGGACCGGGAGCGGGTGGAATGCCTACCGCCACAGCTGTGGTTGCTGATCTGGTGACTGCGATTCACAATATAGGCATGGGTGTCAGCGGGCAAAAGGTTGTCAGACCTTATCAGGAAACTGTGCTAAAAAGCTCGAAGGAAGTATTCTCCAAACATTTTCTTCGCCTTCGCGTGGCAGATCATGCCGGTGTAATGGCTCGGTTAACCGGAATATTTGCCGAGGTGGGAGTCAGTCTGGAAAAAGTGTTGCAGGTTCCTGGAGGGCAGGATCAAGAGGCTGAGATTGTGTTGGTAACTCACCGGACCAGCCAATATCAGTTGGAAGAAGTGTGTCACCGAATGGAAGAGCTTCCGGTGGTGCATCGATTGATGAGTCATTACCGGGTCGAAGGGGGAGAGGATTGATGGATCTTGGACTGATCAAACGTTATCAATCATTTTTGCCTGTATCTGAAAAAACCCCTTTTTTGACGCTTTACGAAGGAAATACCCCCTTGATTAAAGCGAAACAGCTTTCCCAGGAGTTAAAGCTTGATCTTTATTTAAAAGCAGAAGGGTTCAATCCCACAGGTTCGTTTAAGGATCGCGGTATGGTGATGGCCATCGTGAAAGCGGCGGAAGCCGGCAGTCAGGCGGTAATATGTGCATCTACCGGAAATACTTCCGCTTCTGCTGCTGCTTATGCGGCTCGAATGGGACTTCGATGCATTGTGGTCATTCCTGATGGCTATGTTGCCTTGGGAAAACTCTCTCAAGCAGTGGTATATGGAGCGGAAGTGCTGTCCGTCCAGGGAAACTTTGACCAAGCATTGGATATTGTTCGGGAGATTGCGGACACCTCTTCCGTTACCTTGGTGAATTCAGTAAATCCTTATCGGATTGAGGGACAGAAAACGGCGGCCTTTGAGGTATGTGACCAACTGGGGAAAGCTCCAGATTTCTTGGCGATTCCTGTGGGAAATGCGGGAAACATCACAGCGTATTGGAAGGGGTTCAAGGATTATCGAACTGCGGGTCATATTGAAACCCTTCCTCGCATGTGCGGTTTTGAGGCAGAAGGTGCAGCGGCAATTGTTCAGGGAGAACGGGTGGAACAACCGGAGACGGTGGCTACGGCGATTCGGATTGGAAATCCGGCCAGTTGGGAGACCGCCGAGAAGGCGGCCAAGGAGTCTAACGGCCTGATTGACAGTGTGACAGATGAAGAAATTTTGGATGCTTACCGTGACCTGGCCCAAAAAGAAGGGGTGTTTGCTGAGCCGGCATCCGCAGCATCCTTGGCAGGGGTTAAAAAATTAAGGAGAATGGGGAAGCTTCCTGAAGGTGTACAAGTTGTCTGTGTTCTGACCGGGAATGGCCTGAAAGATCCATCAACAGCCATGGATGCCGTTCCAGTCAAACCTCGTGTTTTGCCTTGTGAGCGGGAGGCCGTAATGGAAGCGATGACGAGGGGTGGGAGACGATGAAGCCGTTTCAGTCCTTTGAGGTAACAGTGCCTGGAAGCAGCGCAAATATGGGTTCAGGATTTGATTCCATCGGATTGGCAATCAATCGGTATCTCCGGATACGTTTTTCTCCGGCTGAGGAGACAAAAGTGATAGTTAAAGGGGATGAACTGCAACGCTTGCTTCGGGAAAAGAAAAACCTGATCATCGATGTGATGCGGGATGTTTTTCAAAAAATGGATCGTCCCATGCCTTCGTTCCAAATGGAAGTGGAAACAGAAATCCCTTTGATGCGTGGGTTGGGAAGCAGTGCCGCCGCCATCGTTGCTGGCTTGATCGCTGCCAACCATCTTTTGGGAAACCCTTTCGACAGGGAGGCATTGTTTCAAGAGGCGGTTCATTGGGAAGGGCATCCTGACAATGTGGGTCCGGCGCTGTTCGGTGGATTGGTGGTGGCTGCGTGGGATGGAAACAAAGCACATGCCATACAGGCACCGATTCCGCCATTTTCCGTGGTGGCAGCCATTCCCGGAAAGCCACTGGCCACGTCAAAAGCCAGAGAGGTTTTACCCAGTCAGCTAAGTCATCAAGAGGCGGTTTTGGGTAGCAGTCGAGCCAATCTGTTGACGGCTTCGTTATTTACCGGTGATTGGGAAGCGTTTCGAGTGGGATTGATGGATTGCTTTCATCAACCCTATCGAAGCTTACTGATTCCGGGGTTGGATCAGGTATTGCAAGGGGCCGTGAAACATGGTGCTCTGGGCGCAGCATTGAGTGGGGCAGGTCCGACGGTTGTAGCCTTTGCTTTGGACCCGGAGCCAGTGCATCACTTTATGGAGGAAACGTTTCAAAAAGAGGGAATGTTAATGGATATCCTGAGACTGCGTCCCTGTGAAAGGGGGGCGACCGTTCGGTTGACAGGGAAAGAAGATCGTAGTAGAGTGTTTGAAAAAATTAAAGGAGCTGGCCGATGAATGAGGTAGCCTATCTCGGTCCACGAGGAACATTTACCTATGAGGCAACACAAGCCCTGTTTCCAAAAACCGATTTCCAGCATACACCCTGCAACTCGATTCCGGATGTATTGACTGCGGTGGATCAAGGGGAGGTTGCCTACGGAGTGGTGCCTGTAGAAAATGCCATTGAAGGTTCAGTTAACTTGACCCACGATTGGTTGGTGCACCATGTTCATGTTCAAGTGACTGGAGAGTTGATTTATCCGATCAAGCAGAACCTGATGATCCATACTCAAAATCGTATGCTTTCTCCTTCCCGATTTACCCAGGTGTTGTCTCACCCTCAGGCAATTGCTCAATGTCAATCGTACTTGAGAAAACACCTTCCCAATATTGATGTGACGTATGTGGATAGTACGGCTGAGGCAGCCCGTCAGGTAGCGGAAAATCCAGAAGAAAATTGGGTGGCAATCGGTCCACAGAGTGCAGGAAAGATTTATCATTTGTCTATCCTGAGTACCGATATCCAGGATTATCCCAATAACTTTACCCGGTTTATTGCTGTGGGAAAGCCTTGGTCTCATCCTTCAGCGACTCCTTCCGGAAAGAAGAGCAGTCTTCTGGTGACGCTGCCTACTGATTTTCCGGGGGCATTATATCGTGTACTATCCTCTTTTGCGAAACGTGGAGTGAACCTGTCCCGGATTGAATCCCGGCCGACAAAACGAAAATTGGGCACCTATCATTTTTTTATCGATGCAGAACAGGAATCCAATGAATTGGATATCATTGCTGCAGTGGATGAAATAAAAGCATGGGGATGTCAAGTGCGCCATCTGGGATCTTATCCCTGCTATTTTTTCGAAAAAATTGGGGGCACAAACCGGGTTGACAACAGAGAACGATAACCCTATAATCTTCGTTAAACCAAGTTTTTGAAATCATTTGATTGATTAATCAGAAGGATACCTAGGGTTCCGCTTCGCTTTTTGGCGAAGGTCTGGTCCAAGCGGTATCAACACCGGATGCCCGGTGTACACCGTGGGGAAAAAAACCCCTTGCGGCAGGTTCTGATTTTAGTTCAACCTGTGCAAGGGGTTTGTTGTATCTAAAATCAAGCTATCGGGGGTGTCATGATGGAAGATCGTTGGGTGTTTATGAATGGTAAATATGTGAAACAGACGGAGGCCTCTGTCTCCATCTTTGACCACGGGTTTCTTTACGGAGATGGTGTATTTGAAGGCATTCGTGTCTATGAGGGAAATGTATTTCGTTTAAAGGAGCACTTGGAACGACTTTATGAGTCCGCCCGATCCATCCTTTTGGAGATTCCGTATCCAATTGGCGAGCTGGAGAAATATGTACTGGAAACGGTACAAAGGAATCGTCTGACCAACGCTTATATTCGCCTTGTGGTTTCCCGTGGAGTGGGAGAGCTTTGTTTGGACCCTTCCAAGTGTTCCGATCCGCAGGTGATTATTATTGCCGATCAGGTGAAAATGTTTCCAAAAGAAATGTATGATAAAGGTCTGAAAGTTGTAACGGTTCCCACCCGACGCAATATCCCCGATGCTTTAAATCCTAAAATCAAGTCTCTGAACTATTTGAATAATGTGCTGGTAAAAATTGAAGCGAACCAAGCCGGGGTCGGAGAGGCCTTGATGCTGAACAGTGACGGCTATGTTGCTGAGGGATCAGGAGACAATATCTTCATCATTAAACGGGGAAGGCTATATACACCTCCGTGCTATGTTGGAGCCCTGGATGGAATTACCCGACAGGCGATTATGGATCTCTGTAAACGTCTGGGGTATCAAGTTATTGAAGAGCCTTTCACCCGGCATGATGTATTTGTGGCTGATGAGTGCTTCCTTACCGGAACGGCTGCTGAAGTGATTGCGGTAGTTGATGTGGATGGTCGCAAAATCGGTGATGGTCAACCGGGACCCATTACACGTCATCTTTTGCAGGAGTTTCGTAAGTTGGTGACGGTGGATGGTTCCAAAGTCTATTCAGAGGTTGGTGTAGACTCAAAGAGTGAAGAAACGACCATTCAAGTAGGTTAAATCAGAATAACTGGGAGGCTTGCCATTGGAGCAAGTCTCTTTTTTTATTTCGTTCAATTGTTAAATTTAACCGGATTGACATCCTGTATATACATGTTTATGCTTGTGATGAAAGCGTTTTATGTAAGGGCTTTCTAGTCAGGATTGTGTATATAGGGTGAAATCATTGTTTTTTATTTGTTCTTTATCCTGTATATACAAGGTGTAGGTTGAGTATTTATTTTAAAATGGGGAGTGATGGAATATGATGAAGCTCCAGTCGATCTCGTTTGATTTCTTTCAGCGTGTTGGCCGTTCCATGATGGCGGTTGTGTTGATTCTCCCTCTTGTCTCGATCCTGATGGGGTTGGGAGGTGTTCTGCTGAATCCCAACGTTCATGAGATCCTGCCTTTTCTCTCTAACAATGGATTTCAGGTTACCGGAGAATTGATGCAACGAGCTGGACAAGTTGTCTTTAATAACCTTCCGGTTCTGTTTGCTGTTGCGATTGCGATTACATGGACTGGAGCAGGCATGGCTGGTTTCAGCTCCCTGATTGCTTTCTTTATTCTGCATACCGTGCTCGGTTCCCTGATTGATATTACAGATTTGAAAATCAATGAAAAAATGTTGGGGACCGAATTGGGGATTGAGACGATGCAGACAGGTGTTTTTGGCGGCATCTTGATTGGTTTTCTAACGGCCTATTTGTATAATAAATTTCATCGTACCAAGCTTCCTGATGCGATTTCTCTCTTCAGCGGAGAGCGTTTGGTGCCTATTGTGGCTTCTTTTGCTGCTATTGGGGTGGCTGTGCTCTTTTATTTTATCTGGCCTTTGGTGGGAATGGGTATTCTAGCTTTGGGTGAGTATGTGGCAACTCATACCAACCCCGTTGTTGTTGGCCTGTATGGCGGAATTGAGAAGCTGTTGATTCCATTTGGTCTGCACCATATTTATAATACCCCGTTACTCTTTACAGAAATTGGTGGCAGTTATGAAGCCTTGGAAGGCGCCCGTATTGTGGGAGATCAAAATGTCTATATCGCTCAAGTGATTGATAAACTGAGAGATCCATCGGTCACTCTCACAGGCGGAACCTACATTGCCGGAAAGTTTATCCCTGTGATGTTTGGATTGCCGGCAGCTGCGTTAGCCATGATCCGGGTGGCTCACGATCGCCGGAAAGCGAAAGCTCGCTCCCTTTTGATTGCTGCTGCAGTTACCGCCTTTCTTACGGGAATTACAGAGCCGCTGGAGTTTACCTTCCTGTTTGTGGCGCCGGTTTTGTACGGAGTTCATGCTTTGCTAACGGCTGTGGCGTTCGGTTTGGCCAACTTTTTGGAGATGAAGGCCGGTTTTGCCGGTGGATCGGGACTGATCGATTTTGTATTGTTTAATGTATTGCCTAACCATTCCAATGCCTGGCTTTTGACCATCGGTCTCGGCCTTGTATTTGGCGTGATCTATTACTTTACATTCCGCACCTTGATTATTACCAGAAACTTAAAGACCCCAGGGCGGGAGGACACAGAGGAAGAAACACGCCTTTATACCAAAGATGAAGCCCGTGAAAAAATGGGGATTACGCAACAACATGGACAGGTGGAAACGAAAGATTGCAACAGTCGTGCACATCAAATTCTTGAGGCTCTAGGGGGAAAGGAAAATATCACAAAATTGGATGCCTGTATCTCCCGTCTTCGTGTCGGGGTGAAAAATGCTGACCAAGTAGATGAAGAAATGCTGAAGAAACTTGGAGCTTCCGGGGTTCTGAAAGTGGCGGATGGAGTGCAAGCCGTTTATGGAACGCGTTCCTCAGTTATCAAAGAAGAGATTCGTGAAGTTATGGAAAAGGAGAGATAAAGTGAACGAATGGTGGAGAAAAGCGGTTGTCTACCAAATCTACCCAAAAAGCTTTAATGACACCACAGGCGACGGAATCGGTGACCTGCGAGGAGTAATCGAAAAGTTGGATTACTTGGCGGAACTGGGTGTGGATGTTCTCTGGCTGACACCGGTTTATGCCTCTCCGCAAAGGGACAATGGATATGATATCAGCGATTACCGCCGGATCCACGAAGCATATGGAACCATGGAGGACTTTGAGGAATTGCTCAGAGAAGCTCATGCTCGCGGTCTGAAAGTAATGATGGATATGGTGGTAAACCATACTTCAACGGATCACCCTTGGTTCCAGCAAGCACGTCGCTCCAAAGACAACCCCCGACGAAACTTTTATATCTGGAAAAAAGGAAGGAATGATGGTCCTCCAACCAATTGGCTGTCCAAGTTTGGAGGGTCTGCGTGGAAAAAAGATGAACGAACCGGGGAATATTACCTTCATCTCTTTGATGTCACCCAAGCGGATTTGAATTGGGAATACCCTCCTGTCCGGGAAGAAGTATATGATATGATGCGTTGGTGGCTGGATAAAGGGGTGGATGGTTTTCGTCTTGATGTGATTAATCTGATCTCCAAAGATCAACGATTCCCTGATGATCCAGAGGGAGACGGCCGTCCGTTTTATACAGATGGCCCCCGTATTCATGAATATTTGCAAGAGATGAATCGTGAGGTTTTTTCCAAATACGATATGGTGACAGTGGGTGAGATGTCTTCCACCAGCATTTCCGAATGCATACAATACACCCGGCCCAATCGCAGGGAGCTCGATATGACGTTTCAGTTTCATCACTTAAAGGTGGATTATCCGAATGGAGAGAAGTGGGCCCAAGGGGATATGGACTTTCTTCGCTTAAAACGGATCTTGGCAGAGTGGCAGACAGAAATGCATGCGGGTGGGGGCTGGAATGCACTTTTCTGGTGCAACCATGATCAGCCGCGCATTGTTTCCCGGTATGGAGATGATGGCTTATGGCACACGGAGTCGGCCAAAATGTTGGCCACGGTGATCCATCTCATGCAAGGAACCCCTTATATTTATCAAGGGGAGGAGTTTGGAATGACGAACCCGCAATTCGTCTCCATCGATGAATATCGGGATGTGGAAACCCACAACATGTATCGGATTCTTTTGCAACAGGGAAAAGATGAAGAAGAAGTGATGAAGGTCATCCGAGAAAAATCCCGCGACAATGCCCGTACCCCTATGCAATGGGATAACTCCAAAAATGCCGGCTTTACGGATGGTACGCCCTGGATCGGAGTGGCCCATAACTATGCAACCATCAATGCGGAAAGAGCCCTTTCCGATTCCAATTCAATCTTTTACCACTACAAAGAATTAATTCGGCTTCGCAAGACATATGACATTGTAACCACAGGGGGTTTTCAGCTCTTACTGGAAGAACACCCGGATCTGTTTGCTTATCTCAGAAATGGCGATCATGAAAAACTGTTGGTGGTAAACAACTTCCGAGGGCATGACACGGTTTTCACACTACCACGAGAGGTTTCTCACCTGTCTGATTGGACAGGAGAATGTTTGCTTTCCAATTATGCAGATTCGCCGACCGATTTTCGAATGCTGACACTTCGTCCTTATGAATCTGTGGTTTATCGGTTGACACCAAGATCAGAAGCCAAAGGTGGTGCAGAAAGGACTGGATGCGATGGATAATATCTATTTAACAATCTATAACCAATTGGTTCAGCAGATTGAATCCGGTCGGCTTCGTCCCCAATCCAAGCTTCCGTCCGAGTATGAGCTGACAAAGATGTACGATACCTCCCGTGAAACGGTGCGGAAAGCGTTAAACCTTCTGGCTCAGAATGGTTATATACAGAAAGTGAAAGGGAAAGGTTCCTTTGTATTAAATGTCAACCAAATGGAGTTTCCTGTGTCAGGGTTGGTCAGCTTTAAGGAATTGACCCAGCGCCTGGGAAAAGAGTCTCGCACAAAGGTGATATCGTTGAAAGCGATGGCTCCGGATGAATCTGTTGCCGCTCACTTAAACATTTCACCTTCCCAGCCGGTTTGGCAAGTGATTCGAACCCGTTCCTTTCAGGATGAAGCAATTATTCTGGATAAAGATCACTTTCGCCAAGACATTGTTCCGGAACTGACTACGGAGATCTGTGAGGACTCCATCTATGAATATTTGGAACGCAGATTGGACAAACCGATCAGTTTTGCCAAAAAAGTGATCACCGTGGAGGAACCTTCAGAAGAGGATTGGGAATTATTGGATTTTGATGGCTATCCCATGATTGTCGTTGTGAAAAATTACGTCTATCTGGAAGATGCAACCCTCTTTCAATATACAGAATCCCGCCACCGACCGGATAAGTTTCGTTTTGTCGATTTTGCCCGGCGCTATCATTAAACAGCCTACCCCTTCCGTTTCCCAGGAGGGTGTATGTCCATTAGCATGTGACTAAGTAAATAAAAAGAGCCGATCTCCAAAATGGAGCCGGCTCTTTTTATCATGCGTTTCCAATCCAGTCTGTATGGAAGGTGCCTTCTTTGTCAATCCGTTGATAGGTGTGGGCACCAAAGTAATCCCGTTGCGCTTGCAGGAGGTTGGCGGGCAGACGTTCGGAGCGGTAGCTGTCGTAATAAGCGAGTGCACTGGACATAGCCGGTACGGGAATTCCGCTGTGAATGGCCAAAGCCAATACCTTCCGCCAGGCGTTCTGATATTGGTCCACGGCGTCCCGAAAGTAGGGAGCGAGAAGTAGATTGGAGAGGGCTGGCTCTTGGTCATAGGCGTCTTTAATGTTTTGCAGGAAACGAGCCCGAATAATGCATCCTCCGCGAAAGATCATGGCAATAGAGCCATAATCCAGGTTCCAGCCATATTCGTTGGAAGCTGCGCGCATTTGGGAAAATCCTTGAGCGTAAGAACAGATTTTACTGGCGTAAAGTGCTTGACGAATGGATTCAATCCATTCTGTTTTGTTTTCAGTGGCCATTTTTCCCGCGTCAGGACCGGTCAATATGCGTGATGCCTTGCTGCGTTCTTCTTTCATGGCGGACAGAAAGCGGGAAAATACGGACTGGGTGATGAGTGTAAGTGGCTCCCCCAAATCAAGAGCACTCTGGCTGGTCCATTTGCCAGTTCCCTTTTGGCCGGCGGTATCCAGAATCACATCCACCAGTGGTTTGCCTGTTTCCTCATCTTTTTTGGTGAAGATATCCGCTGTGATTTCAATCAGATAACTGTCCAGTTCACCTTGGTTCCATTCCTGGAATACCTGATGCAGTTCATCCGTATTTAGGCCAAGGACTTCTTTCATCAGGTGGTAGGCTTCGGAGATGAGCTGCATATCTCCGTATTCAATCCCGTTATGAACCATTTTGACATAATGGCCTGCTCCATCAGGGCCGATATAGGTGGTGCAGGGATCTCCATCCACATGGGCCGCGATGGACGTTAAAATGGGCTTCATCTCTTCAAACGCATCGCGAGGTCCGCCCGGCATAATAGAGGGCCCTTTTAAGGCGCCTTCTTCTCCGCCGGAGATCCCGGCCCCCATAAAACGGATTCCTTCCCTTTCCAATTCCTGAGAACGGTTTAATGTATCTTTAAACCATGCATTTCCGCCATCAATCAGAATATCCCCTTTGGAAAGAAGCGGTTTTAATTGTTGAATGGTGGCATCCGTAGGTCCACCGGCCTTTACCATCAGGATGATTTTTCGCGGTTTTTCCAAAGACTCCACAAATTCTTCCAGATTGTAAAACCCTTGAATCTCTTTCCCGCTTGCTTCCTTTAGAAACTTCTCTGTTTTTTCCGGGGAGCGGTTATAGACAGAGACGGGATAGCCCTTGCTCTCAATATTTAGTGCGAGATTTTTACCCATCACCGCCAAACCGATCACACCGATTTTTTGCTTGGACATCTGCATCGTCCTTTCTACTGGATGTATAAAAAAGATCGAGGGTCGGACAGGCTCATTTAGTCATTGTTTCAGTTTTTCCGGGGTTTGTCCAGTCCTGAAGTTTGACATTGATGATTTCGATGTGCATCTGCCATCTTTACCCTAATATATCATGTCTTGAGAGAAATTATTTTCTGGTTCATTGCTCTAATGAAGATTCCTTGCTTATCGGATATTCATTTTTCTATCTTTGGGGGTGCAAATAGCCTATAGGCGCATATATATAGAGATGTATGTTCTAAAAAGGGAGGGAACTTCATTTGAAATTGCACATTGTTCAGCCGGGAGACTCACTTGAAAAAATAGCCCGGCGCTTTGACATCCCTCTGAAACGCTTAGTCGAGGTCAATCCAAACCTGGATGTCGCTGAATTGAAAGTGGGAAGCAAGGTGCGAATACCTGGCAAAAAGGTTCCATTGAACCGACGCATGGGGCAGAACGCTTCCATATCGGTGGAAAAACCAAGATCAGCATTCGAATCACCCGAATCACCTGAATCTTCCATGGAAAAACCCTTGCCTGAACGTCGTCCGAAGGAACCGATGAACATTCCTCCGATGCCGAAAGCGCCGGAGTATGGAGGAGTGATGTCACCTTATCCCATGCCTGGTTACCCAGGGGGGGATGGTTCCTACGGGTATCCAATGCCTTATCCACCTCCATCCAGGCACTTTGAACCGTTTCACTCACCTGTACAGATGCCATATCCTCCAATGTCTGTTCCTCCGCCCTGGTTTACACAACAACCCTGGCAGGGAGAACCGGGACAATCGATGCCTTTTGAAATGGTTCCGGGTTACGGACAACCGCCTCAACAGCCTTTTACAGGCTATGGAGCACCACCGATGAACCCTTTTTTTGAACTGTCGCAGATCCCCTATCCCGAATCAGCAACAAAGCAGCAGCCAGAGAAACAGTCTTTTGAAGAGCAAACATTCCAAACAGAGGAGGAGGAAGGCAAGGAAGAGGATACCCTGGATTTTTCTTCTCTTCTTTACGAGGAAGCAGATGATTGGAAGGAAAGTTCGTCAGAGAAATAGGGACGACTGAAAAGGGGGTGGGGTGGGATGAGCGGTATCAATATTTTGGACTGGGAAAGAATGTTGGGAGAACAAGTGATACACATCCAAAAATACCGAAAGCAATGGTTGTTGGAAACTGCTTCGGGAAAGTGGGTGGCGAAGCCATGCCGTTCGCATGCTCATCTTCGTTGGTGGTTTTGGGTGGATTGTGAACTTCGTCAGCGGGGATTTGATCGAATGCCTTTGTGCCGGACGGATGGTCGTACATGGTTGTTAACCGCCTGGATCGATGCCCGACCTGCTTCCTATCATCGCATGGATGAAGCTGGAAAAGCAGCTGATCTTCTCTCCCGCTTTCATCAAGCTGGTCGGGGATTGCTCACACCACCGCCCTATTGCCGTTTTTATTCTTTAAGGGAGCGGATTGAATCAAGATACCGTTCCTTTTCTTTATTGTTGGATCAAGCGGAGCAAATGGAAGGGGAGCTTGGGCAGTTACTGAGAAGGTATGGTAAGGAATTTCTTCGGTTGGGAAACGATAGTAGACGGAAGTTGATGCAAATCCCTTTGCAAGAATGGACGGACTGGGAAAGAAGCCGGCGTTGTCTCACCCATCGTGACCTGGCAAGTCATAATGTATTGATTGATTCATCAGGGAATGGATGGCTGATTGATTTTGAAACAGCAGATTATGATGCCCAGGTGGGTGATCTCTGGCAACTGTTATCCAGGACGTTGTCACAACATCGTTGGGATGTGGTTGTGTTTAAGCGGATTCTTTCCAATTATGAATCTCACCGTGTTCTGGCACCGATTGAGCGGTTGATTCTTGCCTCATTGCTCGGTTTCCCCAACGAATTTTTTCGTGAAGCTGTGGGGATTTCGTTGAACAAAGAGGGATACATGAAAGAAAAGACTCTTCCGTATTTAAACAAGATTGCCGAATCGCTGTCCGGCTACCGGGACTTCCTCAATCGGTGGATTGGTTGGTAGAATTCGGTGGTTATGATATGATATTTTTGTGAGAGCGAGAAAACCTTGGCTTCGGCTATGAAGCGAAATGGGAGTATTCGGAGAGGGTGTAAATATACACCCAACGATGGATTGCATTAGAAAGATATCAGGATGATCCGCCATGCCGCTTTGAGCAGGTGGATCTTTTGGTGTTATCGTACTGATGGATTTTTTTGTTGAGGTGATAGTGATGGCAGGCCATTCAAAATGGAAAAATATCCAACATCGTAAAGGCCGTCAGGATGCACTTCGTGGTAAGCTGTTTGCTAAACTGTCCCGTGAGATCATGGTGGCGGCAAGGGAAGGAGGAGGGGATCCCGATCAAAACCAACGCCTGCGTCTGGCCATCTCCAAGGCCCGTTCTCAAAATATGCCTAATGACAACATTGAGCGGGCGATTAAACGTGGAACAGGAGAAGAGGCAGGCGGCAACTATGAATCCGTCACTTATGAAGGGTACGGCCCAGGAGGAGTGGCGGTGATGGTAGAGGCGTTGACGGATAACCGCAACCGGACTGCCGCAGATTTGCGTCATCTGTTTTCTAAAAGTGGTGGGAATTTGGGTGAAAGCGGTTGTGTTGCTTGGATGTTTGATCGGAAAGGACTTCTGGTTGTCGACCGAAAAACTGTGGATCTGGATGAAGAGGATATGCTTCTTCAGGCACTGGAGGCAGGGGCCGAAGATTTGGAAACAGGGGCCGATACGTTTGAAGTGATTACCTCACCGGATCAATTTGAAGACGTAAAACATGCATTGGAGAAGGAAAAGTTCTCTTTCACCGCATCTGAGGTGACGATGGTTCCTCAAAACACGGTAAAATTAACGGGAGACCATGTGTCTAAAATCCTTCAGTTGATGGAGGCACTGGAAGATCATGATGACGTACAAAATGTATATGCCAACTTTGAGATCGACGATGTCGTACAAGAAAAAGAAAACCTCAGTGAATGAACATCAACGTTTCAAATCTGTCCCCTGTGGGCAGTTTTTTTGTTTTGTTATCAGGGTTTGTTTGATTTTCCAAGTGGAACAATAGCATCAGAAAGGAGGAGAAAGATTGCATCATGATCAGCGGGAGCAAAACAAAAAGGGATTGACCATTGCCCTTTTCATCACAGCCGGTGTGATGGTGCTTGAATTCATCGGAGGTCTTCTGACCAACAGCCTGGCTCTTCTGTCTGATTCAGGTCATATGTTAAGTGATACCGCTTCTCTCGCTCTAAGTATGGTTGCTATGCGCTTTGCAACACGGCCTCCGTCTCCGACAAAAAGTTACGGTTTCTTTCGATTGGAAATCCTGGCTGCTTTGTTTAACGGGGTTACATTATTGCTTATCACCGGATGGATCTTTTGGGAGGCAATACAACGGTTTCGCTCACCACCAGAGGTGGTTGGTGAGCCGATAATTGCAATTGCGGTAATTGGATTGGTTGCCAATCTGATAAGTGCGTGGTTTTTAATGAAAAAAGGAGATATTTCACAGAATGTGAATCTCAAAAGTGCATACCTGCATGTACTGGGGGATGCACTGGGATCTTTGGGGGCGATACTGGCCGGTGGATTGATGAGTCTGTTTGCTTGGTATATCGCAGATCCGGTGATCAGTGTGTTGGTAGCAGTCCTGATATTGAAAGGGGCGTGGGGAGTGATCCGTCGCAGCATTCATATACTGATGGAGGGAACGCCGGTTGCGGTTGATCTGAACGAAGTCAGGAGAGTGTTACAGGCGATTCGTGGTGTACGCAACATTCACGATCTTCATATTTGGACCATTACCTCTGGGTTAGATGCATTAAGCTGTCATCTGGTGATCGATGATGAACAGGATGAACAGACGATTCTGCAAGAAGCGATCCAAACCGTTGAGGAACGATTTCATATCCGTCATACGACAATTCAGGTGGAAACGTCAGAGTTGAAACATCCTGAAACAGAGATTTAACAAAAAAGAAACGCCATGGAGCATTCCACAGCGTCTCTCTGTTGATGATCAAACCCAACCCATTCCCCGTGCAACCTGAGCCACCGTAAATGTGACACCGATGGCCATTGCTGTGGGAATGGCAAAAGACAGGAAGGTCCATTTGGGACTTTTGGTTTCTTTGTAGATATTGATCAGAGTAGTTCCACATGGATAGTGAAGCAAGGAGAACAACATCATGTTCAGAGCTGTAAGCCAGGTCCATCCGTGATCAAGAAAGATTTGTTTCAGAGCCGCCATATCTTCCACCTCGGTCATGGCTCCGGTGGACAGATATCCCATCATCAGAATGGGGAGTACAATTTCGTTAGCCGGCATTCCAAGAATGAATGCCATCAGGATGAAGCCATCTAGACCAAGAGCACGAGCAAAGGGGTCCAGGAAGGCGACAATATGTTCCAAAATGCTTAATTCGCCGATGAATATATTGGCTAAAATCCAAGTGATCACACCCGCTGGAGCAGCCACAATGACTGCCCGCTTCAAGGTGAACAGAGATTTATCCAAAGTGGCTCGAATGACTGTGTTCCAGAACTTGGGTCGCCGATAGGGGGGCAATTCCAAGGTGTAATGGGTAGGGACCCCTTTTAAAGCAGTCTTGGACAAAATCCATGATACCAACAATGTGATTACAACACCAAATAATACCATCCCCATGACAATGGCTGCGGTGGCAAAGGTTTGCAAGCCGCTTGCAACACCGGCTGCCATAAAGAGAGAAGAAAGTAAAATGAGTGTCGGCCATCGACCGTTACAGGGAACGAAATTGTTGGTTAAAATGGCCAGCATTCGTTCTCTGGGAGATTCAATAATTCGGGTAGACATAATCGCTGCGGCATTGCAGCCGAATCCCATGGCCATTGTCAGGGATTGTTTCCCATGTCCCCCGGAGCGTTTGAAAAGACGATCCATATTGAAGGCAACACGGGGCAGGTATCCGAAATTCTCCAACAGAGCGAAGGCGGGAAAAAAGATGGCCATGGGTGGCAACATGACACTGACAACCCAGGAAATCCCACGGTAGAGACCCAATACTAAAAGGCCATGAAGCCAATCGGGAGCGTGTATGGCTTGAAAACCAAGGGTAATGTAACCTTCCAACCATCCAAAGGTTTCCGCCAGCATGGAGGATGGGACGTTGGCACCTGCGATGGTGAGCCAAATGATCACGCCCAGCATTGCCAACATAATGGGAAATCCCCAGGTCCGGGAGGTTAGAATGTGATCCAGTTTTTCGGAGCGGTGAAGTTTTTGACGATCCTGATAGTGGACCACTTCGTCGCAAATGGATTTGGAGGCCCGGAAAATCTGCCCCACGATTTCATCCCGACTGGACGGTTCCGTCATGGATTCGGCTTCGGAAAAAAGGGAGTCCAGTTGCTTATGCTTCGACTGGGTAAGGGGATTTAAGGTTTGCTCCATCCGGTGCTCCCTCCTTGGGAATGCGTTTTTTCAGGGCATTGAGCATGGAACGCTCCCCATCCAGCAATCGGAGAGCGATCCAGCGGGATGGGAGTTGATCTCCAAAGATGTTTTCAATCTGGGATTGAATGGATTGAATTTTTTCTTCTATTTTTTCACTGTATCGAATTCGGTAAGGACGGGTTTGGATTCTTCCTTCAGCAACTCTTGTGACAATCTTTTTCAATTCGTTGATTCCCTTGCCATCCCGTGCCGAAGTTTTGACGACGGGAACTCCCAGCTTGGAAGATAGTTTTTGGTCATGGATGCGAATGCCTTTTCGAATGGCTTCATCGATCATATTCAGGCAAATCACCACCCGGTCCGACATTTCCAGTACTTGCAAGGCCAGGTTCAGATTTCGTTCCAAAGAGGTGGCATCCAGTACCACGATGGTGACATCCGGCTGTTCAAAAAGAATGTAGTCTCTTGCCACCTCTTCATCTGCCGAGTTGGAGTAAAGAGAGTAGGTGCCGGGAAGATCGACGACGGTGTAGTTCTTTTCCTGAAACCGATATTCCCCTTCTGCACACAGGACGGTTTTCCCTGGCCAGTTACCGGTGTGTTGACGTAACCCGGTCAGTGTGTTGAAAAGGGTGCTTTTCCCTGTATTTGGATTTCCAGCCAAAGCAATACGATATGGCATCTCTTTTGAAGGATATTTCATAAGATCACTCTCCCAAGACTTCACCAAATATTCTGGAGCTTTCTTCGACTCGCAACGCGATAGTTGTATTGCTTACCCGCAGGGCAACAGGGTCACCTAAAGGACTTTTTCGTAAAATGTGAACATCCGCACCGGGTATAAACCCTAGGTCAAGCAGACGACGGCGCATGGTTCCATCCAGTTCCAGTCGGTTGATGCGCAGGGTTTGACCGGGTTTTGCCTCTGACAGTGGAATTTCGGTATTCATCTTGGTGCCTCCCAATCCATTAGGCAAATGGTTTATGAAATGTGCGCTTAGGCATCAATGTTTTATTGAGCTATTATTTTTTCTTGAGGAAAGCATTTTTGCCTTAGTGCAAAAATGCCCTATTAATATAATATGCCTATGGAGTGAAAAGTGTCAAGGATTTATTCATGTCGTAAGGTATATTCCTGTGTATTGGTGGAATCCTGAAATGGATCAGAAATTTTACGGAAGGAGTGAGTCGATGCGGTATTTCCAAATTTTGTTGATAAAGTTTGCTTCAATCTTTCTAAGCCTGGTTGTAGCTTTGGGATGGGTTCAGAACCTGAACTGGATTCATCTTTTGGTGATTGGGTTCTTATATTCTCTGGTCAGTTATATAGTTGGAGAGATCATACTTCTTCCCTATGTCAATAATACGATTCTTACATTATTGGATTTCGTGCTTTCCCTGATGGTGATCACATTTGTGGGAAACCGTCTGTACGGGATGGATCTTACCTTGATCAATCTTTCTTTTTTTGCGAGTGCCGCAATCTTTATTGCTGTGGTTGAATGGGTGGTTCATGCTTATGTACAAAAAAACATGCTTAAAAGGCCTTTGTAACAATAAAAATGTGTAACAAACAAAAAAGAAGCCGGGCGTTATGATCCGGCTTGAGATGTTTCTGGGTGTCGAGCAGGTGGCTCGAAGTCCATTCTTCCCCTCTGTTTTTAAGGATTTTTTACCCGTTTCCAGGTAAGAGCGGGATATTCCCGTACATAACGTTGAAAGGCATCATTATTGATATAGCCACCTTGGCGGGAGTCGTAGTTCTGTTCAAATTTAACCACTTTCCATCGGCCGCTGGTCCGTTGGACCCGAACTTTATAATCCCGTTTGTCGGAGGGTCGGTGAATCAGGATGGTTTTGGAGAACATTTGTGAATCCGTAGGAGAGACGGTGACCAGAATCGGTGGATTTTTCTTTTTAGATGTAGCGGTCTGTTCAACCCGCCATCGAAGATCTTTTACGTCAGATTGGTGTTTTAGCATTTCACCTGAATGATCGAAATCCCCCTCTACCCAAACTTTCTTATAAAAATCGACAGCAACCTTTTCCGGACCAGTCAATTGATTGCTTCCGCAACCGACACAAAGAAGAAGAATGCCGAGAAAAAGATTGAACATCTTCTTACCATACATCTTGGCAACACTCCTATGAGTG
Organism: Melghirimyces algeriensis; assembly: GCF_900182565.1. Classification (GTDB taxonomy): domain Bacteria; phylum Bacillota; class Bacilli; order Thermoactinomycetales; family DSM-45169; genus Melghirimyces; species Melghirimyces algeriensis. The sequence goes on from NZ_FXTI01000001.1 coordinate 367,325, forward strand.
TATGTTTTGTCTCTTTATCTTTTACAGAAAAGGTGGTTTCTATGCGACGATCTCCCGACAATGAGTTAACTTGTGATATAATTCATTCGGTATCAGAGAATAAATGTTCCCGAATGGATGGGGAGGAAGACGTGTGAAAATTATGGGAATCGATCCCGGCATTGCCATTGTGGGTTACGGCGTGATCGATCAAGTAGGGAATCGGTTAAAACCGGTCAATTACGGAAGTATTCAGACGGAAGCGGGTCTTCCGACCGCAACGCGACTGAAACAGATCTATGACGCTGCGACAACGTTGTTTTCGCATTTTAAGCCTGAAGTTGTAGCGATTGAAAAATTGTTCTTTAATCGCAATGTAACAACTGCTTTTACTGTGGGGCAGGCACGTGGGGTGATTATGCTGGCAGCGGAAGAGGCTGGAGCGGCGATTACCGAATATACCCCCCTTCAGGTAAAGATGGCAGTCGTGGGATATGGACAGGCACAGAAGCGCCAAATTCAGGAGATGGTAAAAACACTTCTCAAGCTTCCCGATATCCCCAAACCGGATGATGTGGCTGATGCTTTGGGAGTGGCCATCTGTCAAGCCCATTCCACGACCTTTACTTCCCTTCAGACTGGAAAGGGGAGGGGAGGCAGTTGATTGATTACATAAAAGGGATCGTAGCTTATCGCACAACAGATACTGTCCTGATTGAAACGCATGGGGTGGGGTACCGGATTTTTTGTTCCAATCCTTTTGAGTGGGAAGAAGGAGCGACAGTTCAAGTCTTTACCCATCAAGTCATCCGAGAGGATGCCCATCTGTTATACGGTTTCAAGGAACGGGATATAAGAGATCTGTTCCGACTTCTATTGGATGTATCAGGCATTGGTCCCAAGGTGGCTCTATCGATCACAGGAGCTGGTCAGCCGAAACATTTGGTAAAGGCTGTGGAAGAGGAAAATCTGAAATTTCTTACCAAATTGCCGGGGATTGGGAAAAAGACCGCCCAGCGGATCGTGCTGGATCTAAAAGATAAGCTTGAAAAGGCAGGATGGACCCGCCGGTTTGCAGATGCGGTTCAGGAGTCCACACCCAACGGTCTACAGGAGAGTGAGCGGACCCAGGAGGCAATTGAAGCGATGAAGAGCCTGGGATATAATGAAGGAGAGGCGTCTCAGGCTGTTCAAGAGGCTAGGGAAGGGTTTGGTGAAACCTCTCCCAACCTCGATGAATGGATTCGACGTGCACTTCAATTATCCATGAAGCGGCAGGGAGGAGGAATGAGGGATGGATGAACGAATCATCTCTTCCCATATGTCGATGGAAGACGAGCCGGTGGAATTCAGCCTGCGTCCTCGGTATCTGAACGATTATATCGGACAGACACGGGTAAAGGAAAATCTGAAAGTGTACATAGAAGCGGCACGGATTCGCAAAGATCCGCTGGATCATGTGCTGCTTTACGGTCCGCCTGGATTGGGAAAAACGACCTTGTCCCAGATTATTGCCAATGAAATGGGAGTACAGCTGCGGACGACTTCAGGTCCGGCGATTGAACGGCCAGGTGACTTGGCGGCGATTTTGACAAATCTGGAAAGCGGGGATTTGCTGTTCATTGATGAAATCCATCGTCTGAATCGCAGCGTGGAAGAAGTGCTTTATCCAGCGATGGAGGATTTTGCTCTGGACATTGTAATCGGAAAAGGACCCAGTGCCCGTTCGGTTCGGCTGGACCTTCCACCATTTACGCTGGTGGGGGCCACAACCCGTGCGGGGGCTCTTTCCTCCCCTTTGCGTGATCGGTTTGGGGTCGTCAGTCGGTTGGACTATTATAAAAAAGAAGAGCTTACCTTGATCGTGATGCGGGCTGCAGATCTGTTGCAGGTTTCGATTCGTGAGGATGGAGCGGAAGAAATCGCCTGTCGATCCAGGGGAACCCCCCGGGTGGCGAATCGCCTGCTGAAGCGAGTAAGGGATTTCGTTCAGGTGCAAGGGGACGGTATCATCACTTCAGAAACGGCCAAAGACGCATTAAATCGGATTCAGGTGGATAAACTGGGACTGGATGAAGTGGATCACAAGCTTTTAAAGTCGATTATGAAACATTTCCGCGGTGGACCGGTGGGTCTGGAAACGATCGCGGCGACGATTGGTGAAGAGGCTCACACGATAGAAGATGTCTACGAGCCTTATCTGATGCAGACCGGATTTCTTCAACGAACTCCGCGGGGGCGCATGGTAACTCCGCGTTGTTACGAACACTTTGGGGTGGAAATGCCACAATGAACCTGTTTCCTAAAACACTGATTTTCCTGGGTGTGACTTTGGTGGTTGTCGGTCTGATTTGGCATCTGGGTGGTCGCTTTTTCAACCTGGGGCGACTTCCCGGAGATATTGTGATTAAAAAGGAAAATATTTCATTTTACTTTCCGATTGTATCCAGTATTGTGATCAGTTTGGTTCTTTCTTTCCTATTATACCTGTTTCGCCTGTTCCGGTGAGGGGCGGGCGTTTTTCCTGTCAGAGAGGACGATCGATGTATGGATGTAACTATGTTTGATTTTCATTTACCGGAAGAATTGATTGCACAAGAACCGATCAGGGAGCGCAGCAACTCCCGACTGATGGTTGTGGACAGAGAAGAGGGGACAGTGACCAACCGGAAGTTTCCTGATCTTTTAAATTACCTCATCCCCGGAGATGTCCTCGTTGTCAATGATACCCGTGTGCGGCCTGCACGATTGGTTGGAATGAAGAAGGATACGGGAGCCAAGGTTGAACTTCTATTGTTAAATCCCTTGGGGAACAATCGATGGGAAGCATTGGTGAAACCGGCAAAGCGGGTTCGGGAAGGAACGGAAATTTGTTTCGGGGATGGGGTATTGACTGCGGTGGCTGAACAAAAGACCGAGGCTGCCGGGGGGAGAATATTCCATCTTCAATATGATGCACCGGATATTGAACAGCTTCTGAAATCATTGGGTGAAATGCCTCTTCCCCCTTATATTCGCAAGCAGTTGGATGAACCGGAACGGTATCAGACCGTATACTCAAAAAACGTTGGTTCCGCTGCAGCTCCAACGGCAGGTCTTCATTTTACTCCTGAGTTGTTGGAACAGATGAAAGAGATGGGAGTTCAGATCGCCCCGATTACGCTTCATGTCGGTTTGGGGACGTTTCGTCCGGTTACCGCGGAGAAGGTGGCGGAGCATCAGATGCATGCTGAATACTATGAGGTGTCTGACCGTTCGGCAAAGATCATTCAAAAAGCCAAAGCAGAGGGAAGAAGAGTTGTTGCCGTAGGGACGACTTCTGTGCGCACATTGGAAAGTGTTGCACAGGAGCATGGCGAAATTGTGGCCACAAGTGGTTGGACGGATATATTTATCTATCCCGGATTTCGTTTTCAAGTGGTGGATGCATTGCTCACCAATTTCCATCTTCCCCGATCAACGCTTTTAATGCTGGTCAGTGCATTTGCTTCACGCGAACTCATTTTAAGTGCCTATCACGAGGCGGTTCGGGAAAAGTATCGTTTTTTCAGTTTTGGGGATGCTATGTTGATTCTTTAAAGTGCCGAATCGTTGTTTATCCGGCGGAAGTCTTAAGGTATACTGTATAAGTAGGAGGAAGCTCCATTGGCTGTTCATTACGAATTAATCAAAACCTGCGGGCAGTCCGGAGCCCGGCTCGGACGCTTACATACCCCACATGGAACAATGAAAACGCCTGTGTTTATGCCTGTGGGAACCTTGGCTACAGTAAAAACCATGAGCCCTGAAGAGTTGAAGGAGTTGGGAAGTGGGATTATTCTTTCCAATACCTATCATCTTTTTCTGAGGCCAGGTCACGATGTCGTCCAGGAAGCGGGAGGATTGCATCGTTTTATGAATTGGGACCGAGCAATCCTTACCGACAGCGGGGGATTTCAAGTATTCAGCTTGGCAGATCTCCGTCAAATCTCTGAGGAAGGGGTTTCCTTTCGCTCTCATTTGAATGGGCAACCACTTTTTCTCAGTCCGGAGAAATCGATGGAGATTCAAAATGCGCTGGGTGCGGATGTGATCATGGCCTTTGACGAGTGTCCGCCCCACCCTGCAGAACGTGATTATGTAAAGGATTCATCGGACCGAACCTATCGATGGTTAAAACGTTGTGTTGACAGCCATCGTCGAAAAGAGGACCAGGCCTTGTTCGGGATTATCCAGGGAGGGATGTACCGCGATCTTCGAGAAGAGAGTGCAAAACAAATCACCTCTGTAGATCTTCCGGGATATGCGATCGGGGGATTGAGTGTTGGTGAGCCCAAGGAAATGATGTATGAAGCGCTGGAATGGACCGTACCTCTCATGCCCAAAGCCAAACCGCGGTATCTGATGGGTGTTGGTTCACCCGATGCGCTGGTAGAAGGGGTCATTCGCGGAGTGGATATGTTTGATTGCGTTTTGCCTACACGGATTGCTCGAAACGGAACCATTATGACCAGCCGGGGACGTGTTGTGGTTCGCAATGCAAAGTATGCCCGTGATTTCTCCCCGTTGGACCCGGAGTGTGATTGTTATACCTGTCGAAACTATTCCAGAGCGTATCTCCGTCATTTGCTTAAAGCGGATGAGATTTTTGGTCTGCGGCTTACCACGTATCATAACCTGCATTTCCTGCTCCAGTTGATGAAACAGGTGCAACAGGCGATTCAGGAGGATCGTTTGCTCGATTTTAGAAACCGTTTTTTCGAACAATACTACGGTTCATTGACACCGGAGCGGAATTTCTAAACACTGGGAAAAGGACTTAAATGATTAGGAGGACTTTCCATGGAACAGCTCGCACAGTTTTTACCGATTATACTCATCTTTGCCGTTTTTTACTTCTTGCTTCTCCGTCCCCAACAGAAACGGCAAAAACAAAGAAACGCCATGCTTTCTTCACTGAAAAAAGGGGATAAAATCATTACCATCGGTGGTTTGCATGGGACGATCATGGATTTAACCGAAGATCGGATCACATTGAAGGTAAATGACAACTCCCGATTGATTTTTGAGCGTTCGGCAGTAAATGCTGTGGTAAATCCGGAAGAGAACAATAAGGAAGAGAATAAAGATAGTTAATCCATCGATGGATCTTTCAACAAATGGGACGGGCCAATTTGGCCCGTCCCACAATTTTTAGCTATTTGAGCCCGAATTGGGCTTTTGAGGTTAACTCTCCATTCTGGAAGGTGGCCGTCATATTGGAACCGTCAGGGTTTTTCCAGGTATAGATGACGGTTTTGTATTCGCCCACTTCGCTTTGAGATTGCTCTTCCCCCTCAAATCCTATCACCTTGACCACTTCGTCATAGCTCATTCCATTTTTGACCTGCTCATACTTTTCCTTTGTAATCTCACGATCTTCCGATTTTGATGGCTTGTCCGCTTCCTTATCTTTATCTTTGTTTTCATCCGTTGAGGATTGGGAAGGAGATTCAGCAACGGGGTCCTTTTCCGTCTCCATTCCTCCAAATGCAGCAAAGCAAGCACCAACGATCAATATAAGGCCGATAACACTTCCACATCCCAAAAGTACCTTTTTCACAAATATGTACTCCTTTCTTTTTCAAAAAATGGTTCTCTACAAGATGAAATTCTTGGTTATAGAATACTTTCCCTTCTTTTTGATTCAAAAAAACACATATTATAGTTTTATTCAAAATTTATCCATTCAAAGGGTGAGAAATTTGTTCAGACGTTTTCCTCTTGGGTTGTAGATCCAGCAAAGTGTTTCCGATTGGAAGTTCGCAAAACAGGAAGGCAAGACCTGTACTGATGGAGGCCAACAGCACCCCTCCGATGAGATCCAGATACCAGTGAATCCCCAGGTAAAGAATCGCAAACAGAATGATGCCAGCAGACAGGATACTGATCCTTCCCAGCATTCGGTTCCGGGATCGAAAAGCAATGGCAGCCATTGTAATGGAAATGGATGTGTGCAAACTGGGAAAGGAGTTATCCAATCCAGAGAAATGACGGTATTGTTCTTCAAAATTTGGATAGACTTCAGGAATCAGAAAGCGGATATCTGGATGGCTGTACCATGCTTCCTGTACCGGTGAAAACAAAAAAAATGGAATAGCCAAAAAGTAGTTGAAACTGATCCCATAGATCAGGGCATACCAGGAACGAAAATCTCTTTCATAATGATAGATAAAAAGAGCGGAAAACATAAGCACACTGAAAACAATCACATAAAAATAGGTTGTGAAATAGGTCAGGGTAGGATGAAGGAAGAACTGCTGGATCAAGGGAGTGATTTTCTCTTCATACAGCTGGATATACGGAGTCCAATCCGTCGTATTTGATTTAAGGAAAGGTTCCAGCATAATTTCCAGCTTGTTAATGATAAGGATGGACAGGCATCCCAAAAGATGAAACAGCATCAGACGGTTGCTTCCCAACTCACGGATCGAGGTTGTGACCACTGTCAAAGGATTTTTCCGCAGACAGCAGGCGAGAATAGCGATGAATGTGACTACTCCCGTAACCAGAATGGCAGCGGTGGATTGGAACACGGCCTACACTCCTTGATGAATGTTCGATTTAACAAAAGAAATGCTTCGGTTGCAGAAGAAACCGAAGCGGATTTCCTTCCGAGGTAAATATTCCCACGAATGCCGTGTCATAAAACCTGAATGATTAGCGAACTCCTGTGTTCACCCCGAATACTCCCCCAAGGGAACCTAAACTTGTTGCACAGATGGTAAAGAGAAACGGTTGGACCCGTATGGTGGCGTCAAAAGCCAAAAAACCGATGATCAACACAATGAGGACATACAGAATACCCGTTATCCCCCCATATAACCATCCTTTCTCTTTGGCTTTTCGTCCGGCTACCCAACCACCGAAAAACAGAGCCGTTCCGTTAATGCCATAAGAAAAGTATGGAAGTGAAGCTTCTTCCACTCCGGTAAAACGAAGAAGAAGCGCTGTGATGACGGAACCTGCCAAAACCGTTCCCAGAACGATGGTGATCCCGGTGAGGAGGGGGGAATGCCACAGAGGGCGAGCCGATTCGCCCATGCCAGACTGCTTCATTTGCGCACCTCCCGGCGGTGTTTGTACATGGTTATGAGCACGTCTCCTTGTTTATGCCGACCGCCGGGAGAAATGAACACGAATTTGAAAGTACTGCATGATTAACCTTAATTTAACATATATAAATGGAATTTTCTATACTTTGTCTTCAAATCAATGTTTTCCGTATCGTACCTTTTTAAGAATGTCTACAGTGGAGTGAACAAATTTGTGAAAGGATCAACGTGGCAAGAATGGAGAGAGCCAACGCCCGATATAGGGAATGCGTTTGACATCATCCTTTTTTAGGAGGGACAGAAAAACCAAGAATCCCAGATAAACAATGAAGCTGCTTGACAAAGCCAGAAGAATGCGAAGGATTGCTTCCCCCTCCGTATGGAGCATCACCCAATGGGCAACAGCTCCCATTCCGACAACGGCCACCATTAATTTGATGAAATCGCCGCCCATAAGCGTAAAGGAAATATATCGGATCACACTGATAAAGTGAAAAACGGTAACGATGACAATACCGCAATTGATGGCGATGACGACGCCATCGATTCCCAATGTGGGTCGGGAGCCTAGGATAAAAATCAGAGCGGTTTTAATAACTGCACCAAAGATAGAATTTCGCATGGCATCCTTCGCTTTATCCAATCCCTGAAGAACGGCGGACAATGGTCCCTGAAGGTAAAGGAAAACGGCAAAGGGTGCCATAATCTGAAGCAATCGGGAGACGGATGTATTGTGATACAACAAATCGGTGAGTGGAAGTGCCAATACAAAAAGGACTGCGGCACAGGGACCACCTACGACGAGAGCGAGTCGCATAGCTTGGTTGAGGCGGTGTTCTACCATACGGTACTGTTTTTTGGCAGCAGCTTCCGATATGGCCGGAACCAGGGAAGTGGACAGGGCATAGGTGATAAATGCCGGAAAAAAAAGAAGGGGGATCGCCATGCCCTCCAGTTGGCCATACATCGCTGTGGAAGCGGCAACTGAGATTCCAGCGAGAGCGAGGCTTTGGGAAACGACAATCGGTTCAACAGCATAGGAAAGGGAGCCTACCATTCGGCTGGCGGTCACCGGAAAGGCGATCCGTATCAAACGGGCCATGGTGGTACGGAAACGCCTCCATTGTTTCAGATGGAGTGCTTCGCCCGGATGGAACCGAATGGGAGGACGCTTGGGATCCTTTTTATAGGAGTGGAGCAAATACAGCATTCCCGCAAATTCACCGATGACCACCCCAACCATGGCGCCCGCCGCAGCATATTCCACTCCGAAAGGATACAGATAACGAGCCAACAGGAGAACGGTGAAGATGCGCACAATCTGTTCTATGACCTGGGAGAAGGCGTAGGGGCTCATATGTTGCCGACCTTGAAAGTATCCTCGAAAGATTGAAGAAATGGCCACAATCGGAAGAATCGGAGCAATTCCGATCAGGGAATAGACAGCCCGCTCATCTGTCAGAAGTGTTCGAGCGATGACGGGAGCGGTAACCAGAATCAGAAGGGTGAAAAAAAGGCTGGAAATGGTGACGATCAGAACAGAGACAATCAAGATGGATCGGATACGCTGTTCATCTTTTTTCGCTTCCGCTTCAGATACCAGCTTTGAGATGGCTACCGGGAGCCCAAATGTGGTAAGTCCAATGAAAAATATAAGAATGGGAAAAGCCATTTGGAATAACCCCATTCCTTCATCTCCGATGAGACGGGACAGAGCGATTCGATAGACAAACCCCAATACTTTGGTGATAAATCCTGCGCCAACCAATACGAGGGTACCGTGTATAAATGTTTGCTTAGTCAAACCAGGCCCCTTCTTTCCTCTCAGATTGATACAAGCTTATGCCTGTACCCCCTAAGAAGATGACTGCAAGAAGTCCGGGGACTTTTGCTGAAGTTGCGCAATTTTTCTTGCTGTTCGCCTGTTACCGCCATATAATGAACCGTGAGGGGAAAATTTTATCAAAAAACATGGTCGAATAAACACAGGAGTCTCTGTGGAGATTGGACAAGCTGGAAAAATCGTCAGAAGCTGAACAAAAAGGGGGAGAAGCGATTGGCCAGGAAAAATTTGCGGGCGGTTAACAGCAGGCGGCAACAGTCTGTGGAATTGCTGAGCGAATCGGAATTGATGAAATGCATCGAAGACTTGTGCAACAGCAAGGCAGAGGAATTCCGACATTATGGTTATGAAAATGTGACCGGAGAGCAAGTATGGGCCTGTGTATCCGAAAACTATCGCAGGGGTTGGCCCCGTTTAAACCGGTTGGTGAATGATATTATGTCGCTGAAAGCGACACGATTTATGAACTGGTTAATGCTTAGCGTCTACAAAGATGGATCGGGCGACAAAAGATAAACGCCCGCTTTTCTTTGTCATTATCCATAAATTGACACGGTCCATCTGACTTGGGATAATAGGAGAGGTTGTCTATATAGAGAAGGAGGAGCGTCAGCATGAGGGTTCAAAAGGGAAAAATCGTGATCTTTTCCCTTCTGGTGATCGCTATTCTGGCTACGGTGGCTCTAACTGGGCAACAGGTGGCCAAGAATATCACTCTGGGGTTGGACTTGCAGGGTGGCTTTGAAGTCCTTTACCAGGCTAAGCCGGAAAATGGGCAGAAAATCACGCCAAAAGTGTTAAATGATACCGCCCAGGCCTTAAATCGACGGATTGATGTCCTGGGAGTGACAGAACCGCAAATTTCGGTGGAAGGAACGGATCGAATCCGGGTGCAACTGGCTGGAGTGAAAAACCAGGATAAAGCGAGAGAGGTTCTGGGCAAGCCAGCCAAGCTTACGTTTCGGACACCGGATGGAAAAGACGTGCTCTTGGACGGAAAGGATTTGAAAGAAGGCGCGGCCAAACAGGATATTGGCGACCGAGGGCAACCCATTGTCACTGTAGAGTTTAAAAACGCCGACAAATTTGCAAAGACGACAAAAAAATATTTGGGTAAACCCATGCCGATCTATCTGGACGATCAGGAGATTTCTGCTCCTGTGATCAACAGTGTCATTTCCAATGGAGAAGCCATGATTGAAGGTGGATTTACCACCGAGGAAGCCAAGGAATTTGCAGAACTGTTAAATGCCGGTTCGCTGCCTGTGGATCTGAAGGAGATACATAGTTTTGCGGTGGATTCCGCCCTGGGGAAAGAATCCCTGATGAAGAGCATGGAAGCCGGACTGTACGGGATCTTGATCATTTTTATCTTTATGATCGGCTTTTATCGGATGCCAGGTTTGGTGGCGGTCGTTACCTTGGTCAGTTATCTGTATCTGGTTTTGCTTACATTCTCTCTGTTACAGGTAACGCTCACCTTACCTGGGATCGCTGCCTTGATTCTGGGGGTTGGAATGGCAGTGGACGCCAATATTATTATGTATGAACGGATCAAAGAAGAAATCCGCTATGGAAAAAGTATTCCATCAGCGCTTCGTTCTGGTTCCCGCCGATCCTTCCTGACCATTTTTGATGCCAATATCACCACCATTATTGCGGCAGCTGTGCTGTTTTACTTTGGAACATCCAGTGTTCGAGGTTTCTCCGTTTCACTCATTACCGGGATCGTAATCAGCTTTTTTACGGCAGTAGCGCTTTCCCGAATACTGATGACATTACTGGTTCGATCGAACATGCTTCGGCGTCCCGGATGGTTTGGTGTAAAGGAGAGTGAGATCGGTGAACTTTAACCTGGATTTTGTCGGACGACGCAAGCTTTTTCTGATCATTTCCGCTGTCATCCTGGGAGTGGGCATTCTGTCACTTCTGCTCCAAGGGCTGAATCTGGGCGTAGATTTTGTCAGCGGAACCCGTGTGGATATAAAAATATATAAGCCTTATTCATTGGAGGAAGCGAAAGACCATCTGGAGGAAATGGGCTATAAGAGCCCGGATGCCCGAAAGGCTGGCGAAAACAATGAGCGGTTGATTTTTCGAACCAGTCAGGTGCTGTCACCAGATGAAGTGGATGATATCGAAAAAACTTTCCGTGATGCTTATGGAAAGCAGGTACGGGTCAATGAACAGAAAGTGGACCCGATTATCGGTCGGGAGTTGGCCAGAAATGCCTTTATCTCCGTCTTGATCGCTTCTGTAGGGATTATTCTCTATGTAACCCTTCGCTTTGAATATCGGTTTGCCATCGCGGCAGTGCTGGCTCTGTTCCATGATGCCTTGTTTGTGATTGGGATATTTTCACTGTTTCAATGGGAAGTGGATCTGGTTTTCATCGCTGCGGTATTGACGATTGTCGGTTATTCGGTGAATGATACCATTGTGATCTTTGACCGTATTTGGGAGAGCATGAGTTTTGACAATCCCAAGACGTGGGAGGATCTGAAGCAAACAGTAAACGGCAGTTTGCAACGCACCTTGGTTCGCTCATTAAACACATCGCTGACGGTGGTCTTTGCCGCGCTCACCCTGTTTATCTTTGGCGGGGAAAGTATTCGATATTTCTCTTTGGCATTGTTACTGGGGTTATTGTCAGGAACCTATTCTTCCGTATTCGTTGCCAGCCAGATCTGGGTGGGATGGAAGTGGCGTTCCATGCAAAAGTCAACGTTAAAAGCACAGTCTGCCGAATAGAATGTGTCTAGAGAAAAAGCCACGGGGATCTCCGTGGCTTCATCTTTGGAGGCCGATAGGATGAATGAGGAACGGATGCGTCAAGCGGAAACCGGGGCATGGGTGGGGATTATCGGGAATTTCATTTTAGCCCTGTTAAAAGGAATTGTTGGAGTGATTGCCGATAGCCGGGCTCTGGTGGCGGATGCCGTACACTCTGCTTCAGATGTGATCGGATCGCTGGCGGTTTTAATCGGAGTCCGGGTGGCCAGAACCCCTCCGGATGAGGATCATCCTTATGGGCACGGAAAGGCGGAAACGATCGCCGCGATTATTGTGTCGGTTCTCTTGGGGGCGGTTGGAGCTGAAATCGGTTATGGTTCCTTTGAGGCCCTGTTTCAACCGGCTGTTTCCCCAGGCATCCTGGCTGTGGTTGCGGCACTGGTTTCCATGCTGGCCAAGGAAGGCATGTTTCAATACAAATATCGTCTGGGAAAAAAGATTGGGAGTCAGGCAATTATTGCAAATGCCTGGGAACATCGCTCCGATGTATATTCTTCTCTGGCTGCATTGATTGGAATCGGTGGCGCGATCCTGGGAGGGAAATTGGATATTCCGCTTTTGATTTATCTGGACCCGGTGGCAGGGATTTTGGTATCCATTTTGGTTTTACGGATGGCATACCAATTGGCCAAGGAATCGATTCATAATACCTTGGATCATGTCCTTCATGAAGAGGATGCACAGGAGTTGGTGGAGACCGTTGCCGGGGTAAAGGGGGTCCTTCGGGTGGATGAGCTTCGGGCGAGGGAGCATGGATTTTATGTGATTGTCGATGTGAAAGTGGCTGTAGACCCCAAGATTACCGTGGAAGAAGGGCACCGGGTGGGAAAACGTGTGAAATCCACCCTGATCGACCGTTTTTCCCATGTTTCCGATGTTATGGTTCATATTAATCCTTACAATCCAAAATAAATCAGGATCGAAGGAAGTGAAGATGGATGAAAACTTCACTTCCTTTTTTCTGGACACGTCTTTGGTGTGCTATAATGAAAGGCGGTAAGCGAGGTGAACCACCGGATGCTTCGATCAAAAACCCGTTGGAAGCCGGTCGAAGCAGATGCATCACGGGTTCAAAAACTGGTGGATGAGTTGGGTGTTTATCCACTTACAGCCCGTCTTCTGGTGAATCGGGGATTAACCGAGCCGGATCAAGCCCGGCGTTTTTTGTACGTCAGTGAAAAAGACTTTCACGATCCCTTTTTGATGGATGGAATGCAGAAGGCAGTTGAACGAATTCGGGATGCTCTGGATCGGCAGGAAAAAATACTGATTTATGGGGATTATGATGCAGACGGCGTCAGCAGTACCAGTTTAATGATGAAAGTATTCCAAAGTCTTGATGCCGATGTTGACTATTACATACCCAACCGTTTTACCGAAGGATACGGCTTGAATGAGAAAGCGCTGGAAAAAGCGAAGGAAAGGGGGGTTCAACTGGTTGTTTCCGTTGATACAGGGATCAGCGCTGTGAATGAGGCCAAACGGGCCAAAGAGCTGAATCTGGATCTGATTATTACGGATCATCACGAACCGCCGGAGCATCTACCCGATGCGTTTGCGGTCATTAATCCCAAAAAGCCAGGATGTTCCTATCCCTATGATCAACTGGCAGGGGTAGGGGTTGCCTTGAAGCTGGCTCAGGCATTGTTGGACCGTTTGCCGGAGGAAGTGCTGGATATCGCGGCGTTGGGAACGATTGCCGATCTGGTTCCTTTAATGGATGAAAATCGCGTCATTGCATCTCTTGGACTGATACAGATGAATCAGCGATTGAATGTGGGTCTCTCTGCTTTAATGGACGTTTCAGGTGTGAGTCAGGAAGTGGGAGCCGGTCATGTGGGCTTTTCGCTCGCCCCTCGAATCAACGCCAGTGGACGGCTGGACACCGCTGCGACTGCTGTGGAGCTTCTGTTGACGACTGATCCGAAGAAAGCTCGTTCCATTGCGGAGGAACTGGATCGGATGAATCGCGAACGGCAAAAACTGGTGGAAGAAATCGCTCAAGAAGCTTGTGCCATGGTGGAGTCTGAACCGGAAAAGCATCAACGGTTTATTTTGGTCGCTGCTCCTGGATGGAATGTGGGGGTCATTGGTATTGTGGCCTCCCGGCTGGTAGAAAAATATTACCGCCCGACCATTGTATTGGGAATGGATGAGGAAAGTGGAATAGCGAAGGGATCAGCCCGAAGTATTGCCGGTTTGGATATCTACCGAGCCTTAACAGCTTGTTCCGATTTGCTCCCTCACTTTGGTGGACATGAGATGGCAGCGGGCATGTCCTTACCACAGGAAGATCTTCCAGAGCTTCATAGAAGGTTGGATCGCATTGCGGGAGAATGGCTTCAAGAGGAGGACTATATCCCTTTATCCCAGGTGGAAGCGGATCTTAGCCTTTCGGAAGTGGATATCCCTTTGATTGAGGAATTGGATCGCCTGGCTCCTTATGGAGAAGGAAACCGCACACCACGATTTCGCTTAAAAAAAGCAGAGCTGTCCCGATTGCAGCGGATCGGCAGAGAGAAAAGCCATATGAAGCTGGCTGTGACGGATGGGAATCATTCGCTGGAGGCTGTCGGATTTGGGATGGGGGAGTTGGCAGATGAGATTGCACCGTTATCCCAATTGGAAATTGTGGGAGAGCTTTCAATCAATGAATGGAACAATCGCCGATTGCCCCAGTTGATGATTCGGGATCTTTCTGTTCCCCATCTGCAAGTGTTTGACTGGAGAAGTAATCGAGATCAATCAGATGGCTTTCGCCGTTTGGCAAAACGGACGGAATCCCTTTTTATGATTGGAGAAAAAAAGAACTACCCTTGGTTGTCGCAGGGACGGGCGGTTGCATGGGAGAGGTTGGAACAAGAGATGGTAGCGGAGTTTTCCGAGCCGGTACGGTATTTGATTCTCGTGGATCTACCTCCATCCATGCAGGTCTTTCAAAACCTCCTGCGCAACCTTCCAGATTTGGAACGTCTGTATTTCGCTTTTGGCGATGCGGAATTGGACGGCACGTTATCGCGAACCCCAGACCGGGAACAATTTAAACAGTTGTATGCTTATCTTTTGCAAAAAAAGAAACTTCGCATATCCTTTGACAGGAAAAGGTTGGCACGATGGACAGGATTGTCTCCACAATGGATTTCCTTTATGATTCAAGTGTTTGAAGAACTGGAGTTTGTACGGGTGTCCGGAGATCAGATGGAAGTGGTCTCACGCCCGGCAAAACGCCCATTGACGGAATCTCCGCTGTTTTGTAAGCAACAGGAGCGGGAACAGGTGCAACATGCTCTTGTATATTCTTCTTATCGTGATCTTTGCCATATGATCACTTCACTTCGTTCCAGTGATCCAAATGGAGGAGGAGCAGATGATGGACTTCAAAGAAAAGATTCGGGTGATTGAAGATTTTCCGCAAGCGGGAGTTCGATTTAAGGATATTACAACCCTTTTGAAGGATGGGAGAGCGTTTCGTGCCGCGATTGATCAAATGGCTAAGCATCTGAAAGATAAACACGTTGATTTGGTGATCGGGCCCGAAGCCCGCGGGTTTGTTGTGGGAACTCCCTTGGCGTATGCGCTGGGAGTTGGATTCATTCCCGTTCGCAAAGCGGGGAAATTGCCGGCGGAAACCGTGGAAACCGGTTATAGCCTGGAATACGGTAAGGACAGACTGGCTATCCACAAGGACGCGATTCAGCCGGGCCAACGCGTAGTGATTGTGGATGATCTGTTGGCCACAGGGGGCACGGTGAATGCTACGCTCAACCTGTTGGAGCAATTGCAGGCGGATGTGGTTGGTGCCGCATTTGTCGTCGAACTCACTTATCTAAACGGAAGAGAAAAACTTCCTGATCTGGATATCTATACATTGGTGCAATATTAGGATTAACCACCACAAATGCCCATTTCTTTGATCAGAGGTGGGCGTTTATTCGTTTTGGCGGAAACAAGGCAGGTTTGCGAAGGATGATGTCGAAAACCATAAATAAATGGTTTCATTGGACTGGAGAGTGATGATTCATGAATCGAAGAATTCCTCCCAAACTGAAGCCGGGAGATGAAATTCGGGTGATTGCACCATCCCGCAGCATGGGGATCATCGCTCCGGATTTACGGGAAGTGGCTACTAGAAAGCTGGAGGATGTGGGCTTGTCTGTCACTTTCGCCCGTCATGCGGAAGAAATGGATCGGATGCGTTCTTCTTCTGTAGCTTCCCGGTTGGAAGACTTGCATGAAGCTTTTTTTGATCCAAACGTTAAAGGGATTTTGACGGTTATTGGCGGCTATAACAGCAACCAATTATTAAAAGGGCTGGATTATAAAAGAATCCAAAACCATCTCAAAGTTTTGTGTGGGTATTCCGATATTACTGCTCTGCAACACGCCATTTTTGCTCAAACGGGTTTGGTAACGTACAGTGGCCCCCACTTTTCCAGCTTTGCAATGAAAAAAGGGTTTCAGTACACCCTGGAATATTTCCGTAAATGTCTCCTGGAACAAGAGCCATATACAGTGGAAGCTTCTCCTGTATGGAGTGATGATGCCTGGTTCAGAGATCAGGAAAAGCGAACATTTATAGCGAATGAGGGTTGGGTTCCCATATCTTCTGGAACCACTGAAGGCCGGATACTGGGCGGGAACTTGTCTACCCTGGTTTTATTGCATGGAACTGAGTATATGCCTTCTTTGGACGGGGCACTTCTTTTGCTTGAAGATGATGAAGAAGTTCATCCACAGATGTTTGACCGCTATTTACAATCCCTTCTGCACCAACCCGGTTTTGAAGGGGTGAGGGGACTGGTGGTCGGGCGGTTTCAACAAAAGAGTCGGATGACACAGGAAGCACTGCGCTTTATTCTAAAAAGTAAACCGGAACTTGCAAAGATTCCTGTAGTCACGAACCTCGACTTTGGTCACACAACGCCCTTCTTTACCTTTCCTGTCGGTGGTTGGGCTCGTCTGACTGTGGAAAAGGATCGAACAGAACTCATGATTTTGGAACATTAATATGCAGAGGAGGAATGACTGGATGGATGCCAAAGACATTCCGCCTGTTGTACAAATCGTCGGCTATTCCCAAACCAGGAAAACCACCTTGCTCTCCCGGTGTGTTTCACAGCTGTCTCAAGAAGGGTGGAGAGTGGGTACCATCAAGCGACATGCGGGGACATTGGAAATGGATGAGCAGGGAAAGGATACGTGGAGGCACCGGGAGGCAGGGGCCAATCAAGTGGCCATCACCTCTGATAACCAGACGGTGTTGATTGTTCCACGTTCCCTGCAACTGGATGAACTGATCGCCTATTATCGGGAAATGGATGTTGTCTTGGTTGAAGGATTTAAACGTGCTTCGTATCCCAAACTGCTGATGGTTGGAGAAAAAGGTCATCTGTCGTTGATTCGGGAATTGTCCAATGTACGGGGGATTGTCAGTCACAAGAGAATCACGGGAACAGGATTGCCATCGTATTTACGGGACGATGTGCATGGAATCACCGAAGCGGTGAAACAGATCGTAGAAACAGACGGTTAAGACTCCATATGGCTTGTTGTATGGGGTCTGACTAGGTAGTATAAGAAAAAATTCGAGTTGCGAATATTCGCCCTCTGATGTAAGATGATTTTGAGTTTTGTTACAATGGAAATGGAAGCGTTTGCGAGGGATATACAGGAAAGGGAGGAATGTTCAACGTGCCCTTTTATCATCGATTGGGGAAAATTCCACATAAACGGCATACGCAATTTCGGAAAGAAGATGGTTCTCTGTTTCGGGAAGAGGTGATGGGGACCAAAGGCTTTTCTGGAATCCAGTCCATTCTGTATCATCATCATCCACCGACCCAAGTGAGTCAGGTGAAAACGATTCGGAATTGGCGACCGGAGCTGGAAGAAAGGGAGGCCAACCGGTATCGTCACCTTTTGGCTGCCGATTTGCCGAAACAGGGGGATCTCATTGATGGACGCGTGCATTTGTTGGTCAATGAAGATGTGGCGATTGCTCTGGTTTGTCCGACTGAGCCGATGGAATATTTTTTTCGCAACAGTGATGGGGATGAAGTTCTCTTTGTTCATGAAGGAACAGGAGAGTTCCAATCCGTCTTTGGCAGCATGTCCTATCGGCCGGGAGACTATATCGTTATTCCCGTGGGGACCACCTATCGCCTGAAGATGGATGAGGGTCCGCAGAAGTTTCTGGTCATTGAGAGTTCAGGGGAGATTACTCCACCAAAGCGGTACAGGAATGAGTTTGGTCAATTGATGGAGCACAGTCCGTACTGTGAGCGGGATATCCGGGTGCCGGAAACGTTGGATACATTCCTGGAGGATGGGGCATTTGAAATTCGGGTAAAGGCTCACGGTCAACTGGACGCATACACCTATAACTTCCACCCGTTTGATGTTGTAGGATGGGATGGGTATCTCTATCCATGGATCTTTAATGTGGAGGATTTTGAACCGATTACCGGGCGAATCCATCAGCCGCCGCCTGTGCATCAAACCTTTTCCGGTCCCAATTTCGTTGTCTGTTCCTTTGTTCCCCGTCTCTATGATTATCATCCTGAGGCGATTCCGGCTCCCTATTGGCACAGCAACGTAAACAGTGATGAAGTGTTATACTATGTGAAAGGGAACTTTATGAGCCGCAAAGGCGTTCGGGAAGGCTCCATCACCCTTCATCCCAGCGGTCTTCCCCATGGCCCCCATCCGGGAAAAGTGGAAGCCAGCATTGGAAAGCAGGGAACAGAGGAATTGGCAGTCATGATTGATACGTTCCGCCCGTTGCATGTAACCAAGGCGGCGAAAGAGGTGGAAGATCCGGATTATACTTACAGTTGGTTGCCGTAATCTAAACAGAGATTGAAAGGGGATCATCCGCATGCAGATTGACCCAAAAAAACAGATGAAGAAAGAAAACTACAAACTGTTGATTGGCAGTGTTCTTCCCAGACCCATCGCTTTTGTCTCTTCCATGAACGAACAGGGAACGGTGAATGCGGCACCTTTTAGCTTTTATAATGTGGTCAGTGTGGACCCTCCAATGCTTTCCGTTACGGTGAATCGAAAACCGGATGGAACACGCAAGGATACAGCTCGCAACATTCTGGAGACGAAAGAATTTGTGGTTCATGTGGTGGATACGGATAATGTGGAGAAAGTGAATCAGTGTGCCACCGATTTCCCGGCGGAGATCAGCGAGCCGGAGGCAGTCGGTCTGGATCTGGTTCCCAGTCAAAAGATAAGCGTTCCAAGGATTGCTCAGTCCAAAATTCAGATGGAGTGTCGCTTTCATACGGTGTTGTCTGTAGGTGGTACCGAGGAAAAACCCAACGCTGATCTGATGATTGGAGAGGTTGTATTATTCCACATTCAGGATGATCTTTATGAAAAGGGTCGAATTCATACAGATAAGTTGAATCCGGTAGGGCGTTTGGCCGGATTGGCTTACGGAAAAGTGGGTGAGACATTTTCCATGTCCCGCCCCAGTTATGAGGAATGGAAACAGCAAAGGAAATCATGAATAACTGTAAAAAATGGTTCCCTGTCCTGTAAAGACGGGGAACCATTTTTGATGTTGCAATTGACTTGCTGTTGTCACAGCAGTAACCAGGCCAACAGTGTTCCCACACTGCTGTACAATAATGCGAAACCGATATTCCAACGGGTGATCCGATAAGGGCTCTCTCCGGTCAGTTGGCTCATCATGGCGACTGTTGTATTGTAGGTACCGGATGCATCACTGGCTATGTTGGCGGTTAAGAGCATGATCGCCAAACTGAGGGGGTTGATTGTATCCAAGAGGGGTTGA
Source organism: Melghirimyces algeriensis (assembly GCF_900182565.1). GTDB lineage: Bacteria > Bacillota > Bacilli > Thermoactinomycetales > DSM-45169 > Melghirimyces > Melghirimyces algeriensis. The sequence goes on from NZ_FXTI01000001.1 coordinate 386,820, forward strand.
ATCAAGACGCCCTGCACTCCGAGAGCAACCAAAGGATGGATTCCGACCAAAGCCAGCAACACGGAAGAGAGTTGAATGCACAGAAAAAGGAAGAGCGGTGCTTTCCCCAGTGAGAGAAGTGGTTCTTGTAACAGATCCAATGCCGCTGTATGTTCGATTGTCCGGTTAAAAAAGCTGAGGGAAAGAAAAAGCAAAGCGAGATTCTTTAATTCCGGGACTTGCTTTTTCCATGCAAGAAAGCTGTATCTCCAATAGCGTCTTGCTCTTTGTATGAAGCCTGCCCAAATCAGACAGAAAGGCAGGATCAGCAGGGTGATAGCGGTAAAAAAGTCAATGCTGAGCCTGTTGGAAAGGGAAGTGGACAATAGGATCAAAAGGAACAGAGCGATCATCAACTGAAACAGCTTGCTCCAACGTACCGGTTCCGAAGCAGGCAATTCTACAGAGGATTTTAGTGAATGCCTTCGATATCGGATCGCGAAAAGCCAATCAACGGCCACCATCACGATGGAAAAAAGAAGGAGCCAAGGCAGACATTCAGGATAGGTGACTCCGGTCAAACTGGATACCATCACAATAAATACTTCGACTGGACTCCAGACAGTGGCTACGGAAAACGCCCGCAAGATGGATTCGCTGGCAAATCGGTTTCGAAGTGATTTCGGCAATTGTTTCAATTGCTTTCTCAGAATTCGATAAACCAACGGAATTGAAGCAAAAAAAAGAAAGATACAGAGGATATAGCTGACGAATGAGGTTCGTTGGTACAGCTTTGCCAGATGTTCTGTTCCGTTTTTCAACAGACGTCCGAGGTGCTGTTCATATTGCCCGACAATAATCAAGTTGTTAATCCAGGGTAACATGTACAAAAGGGAAAGCATCAACCCTGCGGAAGAAAAATAGCCTGGAATGGAAGACCATGAGGCTCCAGAGGAGATATTGATTCCCAGTCCCAATGTTAAAAATACCACACTGACGATTTGAAATGTCCGGGATGATCCTGGATAGGAAACGATCAGAGCGACAATCGCGACCCATCCGGTTACAAATGCTATGGTGTCGGATTGAATAAATAAGTTGCCAGTGTAAAGGAGTACAAATAATGTATAAAACCACCGACGCATCAAATCAATGGTGTGCATGTAACCAGGCTCCTTTGATCACGGAAGATAAACGGGGAGTGTTTCTTATGACGTCGCTAAATCCAAGAAAAATGCCTCCTCCTGCAACAGATCAGATGAGAGTCTGAAGTCAGGGGAGGAGTTCCGATGGGATCTTTCCTTGTTTGGATCATAAAAACATCTTAAACCAACCTTTTTTGTTTTGACAACCCGTGTGCCCTTCAACCGATCAACCCCCACTTGTATCCCAGAAGAGCGAAGAGAATTCCGACCGTATAGGTGATTCCCAAATATAGGATCATCTGAAGCCATTGCCGGTTTTTCCAATAGAGGCGTCCTTCCCAGTGAAGTGTGGAAAATGTGGTAAATGCACCCATAAAACCGGTTCCGGCGAACAAGAGAAAGCGACCGTTCCACCCCATGCCAAACATCCAGCCCAAAAGAAAAGACCCCAAAAGATTGACTGTAAGTGTTCCCCAAGGAAGAAACGTTGTTGTTCGATTTAGCCACTGACCCAGGAGAAAGCGGGTGATCGCTCCCAAGAAACCTCCCGCTGCCACACAAAGCATATCCATCAGCACTCTGTTTCCTCCTTTTGCAGACGAGCAAGGCGTGAGCCAACATGGACGAGCAAGAGTCCTCCGACAAGGCTGGTCAATATGTAGGTCCAAGCGGATATCCAGTGCCCATGTTGAAATAGGGCAAGCGTTTCCACACTAAAGGTGGAGAATGTGGTGAAAGAACCGATCAAACCGGTCCCGATTCCATCCTGGATCAAGGATGAACGGGGTGTATGGGTGTTCAACCACCCCAGAACCATACAGCCGATCCAGTTTGCGCATAAAGTGGCGGTGGGAAAAATAGCCTCTTCAGAAAAAAGAGCCACGCCTAGCCCATAACGAAAAAGGGACCCGATGATCCCTCCAATGCCAACAGAAAAGTACCTCATAAATGTCTCTCCTTTAAAAAGGGCCCCTCTTGGATGAGAGCCTTTTTTAGTTTAGGCAATTCGTGATTTTTACGCAACCTGAACAGCCAAACCGGAATTATATTTTTGAAAATAGCGAAAAAACCTTGTCATATCGGATGGAAGTGTGTATTATATAACAAAAGGATATAAATCGTTACTGTTATACTACAAACCGAGAGGTGAAGATGAATGGACAGCCGGAGGGATTTTCGCTATCGCGGTGTGTTTACCAAGGTTCCCGGAGATCCATCGCAATGGAGGAGATGGGAGGCGATGGGTCGGATGTGGGTTCGTGAATATTGTCGTCAAAACGGAGGACGTCAGCCCGCTGAAATGATTTGCAGAGATGGTGAAAAGATATTCCCTCGTTTCTTTCAGTTGCTTGCTCCTGGAGGAACTCTGATTTTTAACGGTTCTTTAGATGGTGTTCATTATACGTTTATGGGAAAGCGCGGCTTCCTCCCTTTTCATGAGGTATTAAAGAAGGCAAATCTATGTCGGGGGGAAAGCGTATTAGTTTATTACGGGAGTACAAGGCGGGAGAAAGTAGATGCTGTTGGAATGGATGCCATTGAGTCCGTGCTTAATCACGGCGGTATTCCAGTGATTGCGACAATGACAGATGAACAGCAACAATTTGTTACAAAGCGCTGGAAAGGGTTGATCGCCGGAGCAGTCAGTTTGGAGACCTTAAAGGATACCTGGGAAGGGTTTGATTGGCCTTCAGCTATGCCCTATCTACCCGATCCGCAACGCCGTTTTCAGGAGTGCCAAGAAGTGCTGAATCTGTTTCAACAGCGAACGGTAACACCCTTCCGAAAAGCGATCTTTGATCGGATTGGGATGGAAGAGCATCCGGGAAAGGGATTGGATATGGTTCTGGAGCGTGCGCAGCAGGATACGCTTGGAATCAGTCTGAATCTTGTTCGTCCAAGCACGGGAAGAGTGGTTTATGGGGAAGAGATGGCAGGACGCAGATACAGTTTTTATGCCCCACAAGTTTGGATGAACAAACGGCGGATTATCATGCCTACCGCTGCCATCGCTGGGGAGCCTCCCCAAGAACGGAACCGGAAGGGTAAAAAAGAAAATGCATCGTTGATCATGGAGGCGGAACAATTGGTTCGGAAACTGGAAGCAGTGGGCTCTGCTTAACATCATCATCATGAGGAGCTGCCTGAAATATGGGCGGCTTTTTATTTTGCAATGGATACAGATTTCTGCAAATTTTGCGGACATGGGCTGTTAAAATGATTGCGTCAGAATTAAAGGCTTTGTTGCCGGAATGGAGTGATATGGTGGATGGACAGCGATTCATTGGGGGTCAAAAGAGAAGCGGGGAACAAAGGATTCCAGGCTCAGACAAATACCGAAACGAATTTCGTGCTTTCTGGGTAGATGCTTTTCATGATGGTTTTAAAACACCGGAACAGGTGGGTCGATTAATAGAGAATGTGAAAAAATCCGGAGCCAATGCCGTGATTGTCCAAGTTCGCCGTCGGGGGGATGCTTATTTCAATAAAGCTTTGGAACCGCGAACAGAAGATCCCGATCTTGAACCGGGTTTTGATGTGTTGGATGATCTGTTGAAAAAGGCTCGTCATGAATCACCCCGAATAGAGGTTCATGCGTGGTTGGCGACGTTGCCGATTTGGAATCTGGATACACCACCAAAATCTCCGGATCATGTTTTTAATTGTCATGGTCCACATGCTGAAGGAAGGGATTACTGGTTGATGGATGATGTGGATGGAAATCATCGTGTCGGTGATAACTTTGTGCTGGACCCTGGACATCCGGATGTGTTGAACTATACGGTGGATCAATATATCAATGTGGTGAAACAGTATGATGTGGATGGAATTCATTTGGATCTGGTTCGGTATATGGGACAGGAGTGGGGATACAATCCCGTCAGTTTAACGCGCTTCCAAAAGGAAACCGGGGAAGTAAACAAGCCTGATCCGCAGGATGAACAGTGGATGAAGTGGCGGAGGGAACAGGTGTATTTTTTGATTCGGAACGTTTATCTGAAATCCGTCGCTCTTCGGTCAGATATCAAAGTTTCAGCCGCAGTGATCGCTTGGGGAAAAGGTCCGGAAAATAGGGAAGAATACCAATATTCCGCTCCTGTGACCCAAGTGATGCAAGATTGGGACCATTGGTTGCAGGAGGGGATGATAGATCTGGCGATTCCCATGAACTATAACCGGGAGCATGTTCCGGAACAAAGAGATTGGTATGATCGTTGGATCAGGTGGGAGAAAAATCATCAGTACAACCGACAGATTGCTGCCGGTCCGGGGATTTTTCTCAACGCTGTTGAAGGAAGCCTGGCGCAGATTTACCGTGCACAACAGTTGTCTTCTCAGGGAAATCGTTTGGCTGGGGTCAGTCTGTTCAGTTATGCTGTCACCAATAAAGACGGAATGGATCGTGAAGTTTTCCTTCGCATGTTAAAAGAATCCACCAACTATCCTGTTTTTTCCGAACCTGCTCTTCCACCCGAAATGCCATGGAAAGACAGGCCTCGCAAAGGGTTTCTTATGGGTTTTGTTGTGGATGGGGATGGACAGCCGATGGATGGGGTTTGGGTAAAACTGCGAAGAGGGAATTGTCGATTTAACGTGAAAACAGATGGGAGTGGTTTTTTTGGAAAAGCAGGGCTCTCTCCGGGTCTGTATACAGTGAAATTGGAAAAAAGGGGGAAATTTTGCCGCATCGATCTGGTTTGGATTTGGGCGGGCAAGGTATCGGAGATCAGGCTGAAATCGCTGTAGACGATTGGCCCTTGGAAAATGGAATTGATGAAGGAGTGGAAAAGAAATGTGCAACCGACCGTTCCAAGATGTGATTACCACTGAAGAAGAGTTATGCGAACGAATGGGGACTCCCAATCGAATGGTGGCGCGAAAGGCCATTGATCATTTGGACCAGCATTGTCGAGATTTTATTGCACTTTCCCCCTTTGTACTATTGGCAACAACCGATGCTTTGGGAGCGTGTGATGTTTCTCCGCGCGGTGATGCTCCAGGTTTTGTCCAAGTGTTGGATGACAATCATTTGGTGATCCCGGAGCGTCCCGGCAACCGTCGAATGGATTCGCTCCGGAATATTCTTTCCATTCCTCAAGTGGGTTTGCTGTTTTTGATTCCTGGTTTGGGTGAGACACTTCGAGTGAACGGACGGGCCTGTGTGATCAAGGACCAGAAACTCCTTCAACCGATGGCGGTTAACGGTCGAAGTCCAAAGGTGGGCATTGGTCTGGAAGTGAAAGAATCCTTTATCCATTGTGCCAAGTCATTGAAACGATCCCGTCTTTGGGAGCCGGAAACATGGTTGGAACCGTCAGCATTGCCCCATGTGAGCAAGATGTTGGCTGACCATATTCAGCTTCCTGACGTAACGGCTGAATCCGTAGAAAAACGGTTAAAGGAATCCTATACGCATCGTCTGTATTAATTTCCGGTGAAAAAAGGGAGGGGGATTTTGAAAATGGTCAGCAATCGGACAGCATCAGCAGGAGTGCTGTATCATCCCGAACCGGTTCAAAAGGCTATTGAACGGCTGTTGGGTCCATCAAAAGCGGAACAATTTCAATTGCAGCGGTTGGTTGTCGATCACACCATTGATGCATTTGAAATTACAGGAAAGAACGGGGATATTGTTTTGGCCGGGACGAACAATGTGGCAATTCTTTCCGCATTTCACTGGTATCTGAAATATGTGGCGGGTGCTCATCTTTCATGGAATGGTGATCAACTGGCCCTCCCGGAATGCCTGCCTGCCCCAAAGAATAAGATCCGTAAGGAAACCGAACTGTTAAACCGGTATATGTACAATTATACGGTTTTTGGATATACGTCTCCCTATTGGTCTTGGGAGAAATGGGAAAGAGAGATCGATTATCTGGCAGCCTCCGGAATTAACCTGGCGCTGCTTCCGATTGGCCATGAGATGGTTTGGTATCAAACCTTTTGCCAATGGGGTTGCCCGGAAGAAAAGATTCTGGACTGGATTGTACCTCCAGCTCATCAGCCGTGGCAGTGGATGGGGAATATTTCGGGGTTTGGAAAGCCGATCAGTCGGAACTTGATGAAAAAACGGGTCGCTTTGGGAAATAGGATTGCTGAACGGATGCGTGAACTGGGGATTACGCCGGTATTTCCGGGATTTAATGGTATTGTGCCGCCATGCTTTACGGAGAAACACCCGGATGCGCATATTATTCCACAGGGGGATTGGTTTGGGTATCCGCGTCCCGATTGGCTGAATCCCACTGATCCGTTGTTTTCTGAAGTGGCTGCTGGATTTTATCGGAATCAGGCCGAACAATTCGGGGAAACGACCTATTTTGCGACGGATATTCTGCATGAAGGCGGAGATGCAGGAGGGGTGAACCTAAGCGAAGCGGCGCATTCGATCCAGCAGGCAATGTTGCAAGCAAATCCGGCATCCGTCTGGGTGATTCAGGCCTGGCGGGATAATCCCCGTAAAGAAGTGATCGAAGGGATCAACAAGAAACAGGTCCTCGTATTGGATTTGGAATCGGATGAAAAGCCCCGTTGGAAGAGAGGAAAGGGGTTCTGGGGGAGCCCTTGGGCCTGGGGGATCATTCAGAACTACGGTGGTCAACCTGGAATATATGGGAACTTATATGAAATCGCTGTTACACTTCCCGAAGTATTCCATCTTCCCGAAAGTGAACGCGGTTTATTATCCGGTCTTTCTCAGACAATGGAGGGAACACACCACAATCCGGTCGTAATGGACTTATTTGGTGAAATGGCTTGGCGAAGCGAACAAGTGGATCTGCAAACCTGGATCTCGCAGTATATATCCCGCAGATATGGTCAATATGATAAACACGCAATCAACGCATGGGAAATTCTGTTGAAAACAGCATACAGCAAGCGGATGGATGGGCATACTTCCGGGAATGGACATACCGAGTCACTGTTTACAGCACAGCCTGATCTAAATGCCAGGCGTTCCCACTCCTGGGGGCCGACACAATTCCGTTATGATCCTTACGAATTTGATCAGGCATATGTGGAACTGTTGCAGGTACATCCAAATATTCGCCAAAGGGAAACGTATCGGTACGACCTTGTGGATGTGACCAGGGAAGTGCTGGCCAATCGCGGTCGGTTGCTTTTGGAAGAGATTCGCCAAGCTTATGAAAAAAAGGATCTGAAACAATTTAATGTGTTGGCTGATCGCTATCTCTATTTTATGGACCTTTCTGAAGATGTGCTCGCCACCCATCAGGATTGGCTTCTCGGACCCTGGTTACAAGACGCCAAGAAATGGGGTGGGGATGAGGCGGAACGAAGAGCGCTGGAGTATGATGCCCGTTCGATCATTACCATATGGGCTGGGGAAACAGCATCCCAGACATTGCATGAATACGCCAACCGGGAATGGGCCGGTCTGATGGGGGATTACTATAAGAAGCGATGGAAACTTTACTTTGACACATTGATTGAAGCGTTGCAAGAGGGGAAACCACCCAGGGGAATCGACTGGTATGAGATGGGTTACCAATGGGCGACCGATCACAAAGAGTATCCCGTTCAACCCAAAGGAGACACCTACGAGGTATCCTGCCATATTGCCCAGGAATTGGCGAAAATGCCGGGACAGGGAAAGGTTAAACTCAGCCTGGACCAAGCCATTTGGAAGCTGGATCAAGCGCTGGAGATGAATACATTGTTTTTGAATCAAAACCCGTTCCATCCGGCAGAAGATGTCCGTTTGAACATTGGTGTTCCCCAAGGGGTTGAAATCAAGCCGCTGGGTAAGACCACATATCCTTCAGTACCGCCCAGTGGCAGTGTAACAGTTAAATGGGAGGCTTCTGCTTCAAAAGGAATCATCAAAGATCGGGCGGTCGTGGAGATACCGGTTCAGGCAACGGCTATATATGATCAGGGGGATCGAAAAGGTCAAATGAAGGAAGTAACCCGGTTGATATATGCAGGATGGAACATTCAGCATCCATATGAGACCTTTCAATCGACGGAAGCCGACTTTTCGCAAAATGGAAATCAGTTTGCCATTTTGGCTGGCGGAAGAGATATGTGGAAAAAAAGCGATCAGTATGGCTCTATTTTCTTAAGGGGTGGGGCCACAGGGGATACAGTGGCTGTAACCAGAGTCATCCACCAGGGAAAGACAGGACCTTGGGCAAAAGCAGGTCTGATGATCCGAAGTGATCTTACATCTTCCGGAAAGTCCGGAGGTTATGTTATTGTTGCTGTCACGCCGGAAAATGGATTTATTTTGCAATGGGACAGTAATCATAACGGATATCTTGACCGGTCCAGACAAATTGGGACAACCACATATCCATCATGGCTGAAACTTACAAAAAACGGAACAAACTATACAGGCTTCTACAGTGTGGATGGAGTATCTTGGGTGGAGATCGGCAGCGTATCCCTTCCTGCTGTTCCCGCAAAACAGGATATAGGATTGTTTGTCAGCGCTGTGAATGCACACAATGCTGGTGCCGACAGTTTGGTAGAGTTTGACGGTTTCAGTGTGACAGGCATGTGAACGAAAGATAACGGCTCTATCCCACCCGCCCTTTAACAGAGCGGGTGGGAACCTAGAAGAGGAGAGCGCGTAAAACGGAATTCGTTTACAGAATGGTTGACGGATCTGTGTGGAAAGAGGATGATAGAGGACAGACAGAGGTTCTCAGAATGAGTCAGGGAGTGTCAATCCATGTTGTGGACCCAAAAAAACAATTCGTTTTATGATCATGCGGATATCGAACGTCGGGTTGGTGGAGGGGGTCGTTCTGCGCAGGATCTGCGCGATCCTTTTGAACGGGATCATGGGCGAATTATACACAGTGCGGCTTTTCGTCGGCTCCAATCCAAAAAACAGGTGATTGGAACCGATTTGGGGGACTTTCATCGGACCCGATTGACGCATTCGATGGAAGTGGCTCAGATTGCTCGCGGTATTGCTCTTTCCCTCAATCAGCGCTCTCCATTTTTACAGGATACAGCGAAGATTGACATTTCTTTGGTGGAAGCCGCCGCATTGGCTCATGACCTGGGACATCCTCCTTTTGCTCATGAGGGAGAACGGGCTCTTCATCAATGTATGTTTGATTTTGGAGGGTTTGAAGGGAATGCACAGACATTTCGCATTCTCAGCCGCCTGGAAGGAAAAAAAGGAGAAGGTTTAAAACTGACCAGAGCTTTGTTGCTTGCCATCATGAAATATCCCGTTCAGATGCAGGAAGTGTTGCAGACAAAAGAACAGCCTCTCGTCAAAGAATACCCGCCAAAGGTGAGTATCTATGATGTGGACTCCGATGTCTTTGAATGGGTGTTGCATCCCTATTCCCAAGAAGAGATCGATTTTTTTACAGATAAAGATCTAACCTGCAATAAATCCCCGTTCGTCTGTACAACCCGGATGTCTCTGGAGTGCTCCTTGATTAATTTGGCGGATGATATTGCCTATGCCACCCATGATTTAGAGGATGCGATCAATTTTCGTTTCGTGGAGATGGAAGAGCTCTGCGAAATGCTGGAGAAATCTGTGAAAAATGCTCCGTTTGAGGAGTTGAATGAAGCATATCGCTTGGCGCAAAGAATCCATACTCGAAGAGAAGATTTCAAATATCTGTTAAAGGAAGTCTTTGCTTTTCTTATATCGGCTTTTGTAAATTATACAGAGGTCAGAGAAGAAGGAGAAGAATGGTTTTCACCCCGGTTCCGTTTTCGTGTGGTGATTCCAAAAGAGCTGAATGAGTTGATTATGAAGTTGAAAAAAGTGGTGGAACTTCGGGTGATTCACTCTCCAGGAGTACAGGCTCTGGCTTTTAAAGGGGATCGAACGGTTCGGTTGCTGTTTGAAGCCATGATGGCTGAGGAAAAATTACTTCCTGAAAACGATCGACAAGTATTGGAGGAAAATCCCGACCTACGGGCCCGTATTGTTTGTGATTACATCTCAGGGATGACGGACCCTTATGCCCTTTCCTTGGTGGAACGACTGTATGGATCAGGACGGACCTTCTTGTAATACTTGGTGTTCTCTCCGTGCAAACTGGGATCAGACCCAGATGCACAGGAGGGATTTTCTTTGAGCAGAATGATGAAAGGATTGCTGGGAATCGTCATCGGAGCGGCCGTTTTTTGGCCATCAATGGAGATACAAACCCAAGAACAGGTCACCGTATTGAAAGGAACCATGCAATGGTTGAATATCCAGGGAGGATGCTGGGTGTTGGAGAATGATAAAGGATTGCGCTATGAATTGGTGGGGAAAGAATCGCTGCTGCAGCCCTTGAGAAAGGAAGGCTTGCGTGTGACTGTGGCCGTTCAGGAGGACCCTGAATTAGTGGGGAAATGCATGGTGGGACGAATGGTTAGGGTAATTCGGGTGATTCAGGTACAGAAAAAAGAAGGAAATCTGGTGCCATCCAAGCTGTCTTCTATGGTGTTGAATATATTGGATCGAGCGACGATGGCTGAGAGAGTTTAGATCTGTCATCTCGTTATATTTTTTTTTGAAGACAAATAAGGGGGAGAGGTATGAAATTTTCTTTGATTCAAATGGATATTGCTTATGGACAACCTGAAAAGAACCGAAAACAGGTGGAAGATCATCTGGGTCGGGTGGTAGAGCAGCATAGACCGGATGTGGTTGTTCTTCCCGAAATGTGGAATACCGGCTATGATCTCCAACGGTTGGACGAAATCGCAGACCGGGGAGATCTGCCCGGCTGGATGGCGGAAAAGGCAAAAGAATGGGGAATCGTTTTCGTGGGTGGCTCCATTGCAGAAAAAAGAGCGAATGGGTTTTACAATACCACTTATGTCTATTCACCCGACGGAAACGAAGTCGTTCGTTACAGTAAAGTTCACCGTTTTCGTCTGATGGACGAAGAGAAATATCTTCAACCTGGAGAAAGGCGAAGTCCACTGTTTTCCATTGGAGAGTTTGCTGCCGGATCAATGATCTGTTATGATTTGCGCTTTCCTGAACTGGCCCGTTCATTGGCTTTGGATGGAGCTCATATCGTATTTGTTCCTGCCGAGTGGCCACACCCGCGCCTGAATCATTGGCGGGCCTTGCTTCAGGCACGGGCGATTGAAAATCAGATGTTTATTGTTGCTGTAAACCGTGTTGGAAAAGGTGGGAATCATACCTTTTGCGGCCACTCGATGGTTGTGGACCCCTGGGGAAGCATATTGGCGGAGATGAAAGAAGAAGAAGCCAGTCTCACGGTAGACATTGATCTGGAAGAAGTGGACCGGGTGCGGCGAAAAATTCCCGTGTTTAAAGACCGAATTCCGGATTGTTATTTTTAGATCTTACCCTAAAAAAGCAGTCGGAACCTGGATAAAGGTCTGACTGCTTTTCAAATATAAGAAACAATGAATGAGAATCCGCATCAGGGTGGATCAGGTGATCAGTCCATTCTGCTCCCCCTGATGGATCGTTCAATAGTAGGAGGAAGGTTTGTTGTTCAAGGTGGTAGATGTGGACTCTTTGGAGGAGTCAAATTCGGTAACCAGCGGTTCGCGTTCAATGTCAACCACATCCTGCCATTCCTCTGGCTGTTGTTGTTGATTGGTCTTCAAATGAAGCCGCTCCACTTCAACCGTATGTACTTCCTTCCGAATGTGAATGGAGTTCAATTCAAAATATTTTTCCAGCAACTCACGAATTTCTTGATTAAATTTCTCTTTGTCCATTCCTTCCAATTCCCTGGCGATATCGATTTGAATGTCCAACCTTCGCATGGGTCTTGTCTCCTCTCTGTAGGATTCAAATCTAATAGTAAGATAAATATCGGGGAGGGCACAATAGGTGGTTGTTGCATCAAATACAAAAAAAGACTGCCCTTTGCTTAAAGGACAGTTGGGGTCTTCCATACGATTTAAATCTTCTTCATATTTTTTAATGGCAATGGAGGACATACGCGGGCAGTCAGCTTGGACACCACGTAAATGGTGATCAAACTGGATACCATGGCCAGAGTACGGAAGGGGAAGAGTACCACTCCATCTTCTACCATGGGATAAGGGATCAGTTGCGGGATTCCCAGAACCGGTTCCCCACCCCCAAAGCGGAGAATAAAAGCAACAATTAATCCGGCAATGGACCCATATTTGTTTGCACCCTTAAAGAAAAGGGCCATGGTAAGTTGGGGAAACAGAATACAGTAGACAAAATCACTGCTTAAAAACCATAATTCATAGACACTTTGTACATTGAGGGCGATCAGTGTTGCAGCGACACCCACGATAACAATGGATCGTTTAATGGTTTTTTGCAGTTGTCTATTGGTTGCCTTGGGTCGAATCAATGGTCGGTAGACATTCCAGGATGCCATCGAAGAGGCGGACAGAACGGAAGAGTCCACCGAGGACATAACTGCTGCCGCCAAAGCACCGAGTCCCAATGCAGACAACCACTCTGGTGTCATATACCGAAGAACATAGGGAAGAATAATGGCAGAATTTTCTGTTTCTTGAACTCCAAGTGCAGACCAATCGGCAGTAAAACCGATCGCACCGATTAAAACTGCAGGTATGGCAGCGATGATGGCCCAACCACCAGCCATAATGGATAACCACATGGCGGAACGCTCACTGCTTGCGGATAAGACACGCTGGAAGTAAACCTGCCAGGGAATTCCACCAAAAATCAGAAGCAGCGCATAATCCCACCAATTCCAGAAATACGGTCCCCAATCCGGGTCTTTCCAGCCATCCAAAGGTGGGATCAGTTGAGAATAATGATTCCCCATCTTTTCCATTCCGGTGGTGTATTCAGACCATACGGAATTCAGACCTCCTGCATCGCTTAAAATCAAGGGGACCAACAGATACAAACCGATGACAATAATTCCGAATTGGAGCACATCGGTGTATGCAACAGACCAGAGTCCTCCTACGATGGTATAGGCGATGGCAATAGCGGCAGACAGGAGAATAGAGGTTGTGAAATCCAACCCTAGAATTGTTCCAAAAGTGGTTCCCAAAGCGGTTAAGATGGCTCCACTCCAGAAAATTTCCCCCGCCAATGCTGGGATAAACAGAATACCTGTCAATTTTTTCCCAAAGCGTGATTCCAGAGGATCCAACATGGTGGTGAACTGATAGCGACGCATTTTTCGGGCGTAAAAGATTCCGCCGATAATCAGGCTCAATGCATACCCCCAGGGAGCCTGAACCCAAACGAGACCGGAAGCGTAGGTGGACTCCGCTGTCCCGTTGATGTAACCACCGCCAACCCAGGTGGCTGCCATGGTGAACATCGAGATCCAGATCGGCATGCTGCGACCGGCCAGCATGGTGTCTCTCAGGTTGGTGCTTTTCTTTCCTGCGGTGACAGCGCCTACGTAATAGACAAGCGCATAGAAAGCCAACAGGAAAAAGACACCGCCCCACTGTATATCGCGCTCTGTGTATGCACTGTAAATGGCAATCAGAACGATGGTGAGAAACAGACCGACCAGTCCCAGCCTGCCGGGGGTCCAAAAACGTTTATTATTTGTCGCATCATCCATGAGTCTGCATCATCTCCTTTAAATGAAATCATTCTTTCTGGTTGGGTATGGGAACGTGTTTGAAAATTTCCCCTGATTCAAAGGAATGGGCCAATTTTTCCAGCCAAGTGTAATAAAGCTGGGCCTGTTCCAATTTGCTCAGGTCACTTTCCACTTGCTCTTTTTCGTCTGGAGTCAATTCCGGGTCGTTTAACAGGTTGGTCAGGTTTTTCTCTGCTTTTTTCAATGTTTTTTGATTGAGTTCAATCTCTTTTTCCCACAGTTGGGAAAAGAAATCGACAAAAGAACGAAATTGATCATGTTCTGCCTCATACAGATCCTTTCGCACACCCTTTTGCCATTTTTTATGCACGAGTTTGAGTCGGGAAAGAGCCCGGACACCAGTACTCATACTGGTTTTGCTCATTCCGGTCAAACCCCTCATTTCATCGAGAGTCATAGGTTCGTCATGGAAAAACATAATTCCAAACAGACGACCCATGGAAGGACTTAAACCGTACATCTCCATGGTTTCAGCCAAGGATTCAATATAGTCCTGGCGGGCTTGTTCAATCTTCTCAGAAGACCCCATCATAATCACACTCCTAACCTAGTATCTCCTGTTTTTATATTTGCTAACATACCTCGGAATATGATCCTGAGACGAAAAATTCGGTTTGTACAGATTTTACTGTACAGACATTGCATATGTTAGCACAGTAAAATGAAATGTCAAATCGAACAGCATTGTTTTGGGAGAGGAAAAGAAAGAATAAAAGCGGGGTTGCAGGATATTAATGGTCATGTTATCGTTACAGAAGAAACTGTTCGTACAGAAAAAACTGTACAAAATTAACGGATGGGAGTGAGCAATCTTTGGAAGCGCATCGGATGTTTATCAACGGTGAATGGGTAAAGGCCCAGTCCGGCCAGACAAGAGAAATTATCAACCCATACAACCAAGAAGTGATTGCCGTCGTTCCCGAAGGCGGACGTGAAGATGCCAAGCGCGCCATTTCGGCCGCTCGAAGAGCTTTTGACCATGGAGAATGGCCTCATCTTCCCGCAGCGGAACGGGGAAAGAAGCTATTTCAGATCGCAGAACGAATTGATGCAAACAATGAAGAGCTTGCTCGTTTGGAAACGCTTGATACCGGTAAAACATTGGTGGAAAGCCGAGCCGATATGGAGGATATCGCCAATGTATTCCGCTATTTTGCAGGTCTGGCAGATAAAGACGGAGGAGAAACGCTAGAACCCCCGATGGCAGATGCGATCAGTCAGGTGGTTCGGGAACCGGTCGGCGTCTGCGGTATGATTACCCCTTGGAATTATCCGCTTCTTCAAGCGGCCTGGAAGTTGGCTCCTGCAATTGCTGCCGGTTGCACGATGGTGTTGAAACCCAGCGAAATTACTCCGTTAACCTCCCTGAAAATCGCTGAAATCATGGAAGAAGTCGGCTTTCCTGAAGGAGTGGTCAATGTCGTGACCGGTGCAGGACCTACAGTGGGAGCTGAACTGTCGGAATCTGACCAAGTGGACTTGATTTCCTTTACCGGAGGGATTGAAACCGGGAAGAAAATTATGCAGGCGGCTTCCGAAAATGTAAAAAAGATTGCTTTGGAATTGGGTGGAAAAAATCCAAATGTAATCTTTGCGGACAGTGATTTCGAAACCGCAGTGGACTATGCACTGAATGGAGTCTTTTTCCACGCGGGTCAGGTTTGCTCTGCCGGTGCCCGTTTGATTGTGGAAGAAAGTCTTCATGATCGATTGGTAGAAGAATTGCTCAATCGGGTGAAAAAGATTCAACTGGGTAATGGCATGGATGAATCGACTCAGATGGGTCCACTGATTTCAAAAGAGCATCGTGATAAAGTGGAAAGCTATATTGCCATTGGAAAGCAGGAAGGAGCGAAACTGCTGATCGGTGGCAAACGTCCGGATGCTGCTGAACTGAAGAACGGATTCTTCGTGGAACCGACGATCTTCGACGGTTGTGATTCCAGTATGCGGATTGTACAAGAGGAAACGTTTGGTCCCATTTTGACGATCGAAACATTTAAGACGGAAGAGGAAGCGGTTCGTTTAGCCAATGACTCCATTTATGGCCTGGCCGGAGGGATCTGGACTCAGGATGTAAACCGTGCCCAGCGGGTCAGTCGGAAATTGCGTATGGGAACCGTTTGGATCAATGACTTCCATCCCTATTTCCCCCAAGCACCCTGGGGTGGCTATAAGCAGTCCGGAATCGGCAGAGAGTTGGGGAAAGCAGGACTGGAAGAGTATACGGAACAGAAACATATCTTCCAAAATTTGAACCCCCAACCCATGCACTGGTTTGGTCAGGATTAATTGAAACGTTATAAAGGAGTGGATGAATGATGATGCGGTTTGAGCAGATGATGGATCTGAAACAGTTTGTTATGCCCACCAAAGTGGTAACCGGAATCGGCGCCTCCAAACGGGCAACGGATGAAATTCGGGAGCTGGGCGTCAGCAAGGCAATGATTGTGACAGATAAAGGGATCTATCAGGCGGGAATTGTTGATCCGATTGCTAAGGCGTTGAAAGAGGCAGGTATCGATACCTTTATATTTAGTGACATTCAGGGTGAACCGGATACGGAGCTGGTAGCCAAAGGGAGTCGGATCTTTAAAGAACAAAACTGTGATGGATTGATCGCTGTTGGCGGAGGAAGCTCCATGGATACAGCCAAAGCGATTGGTGTGGAAGCTGTCCATCCTGAACCATTGATCAACTACGAAGCTTCAGAGAACGGAAAACCTCTGGAGAAAAGAATCCCGCCTTTGACAACCATTCCAACCACAGCCGGTACCGGTTCGGAAGTAACCCAATGGGCAGTGATCAAAGATCCGGTACGCGAAATCAAGTTTAATGTTGGAGGCCCCTTGATTCCTGCTCATTTGGCCATTATTGATCCGGAATTGCAACAAACCATGCCTCCGCATATTACTGCGGCCACCGGAGTGGATGCACTGTCTCATGCCATCGAGTGCTACACCATGCATCAATCGCAACCAATCACAGATGCAGTGGCATTGTTGGCGATTGAATATGTAGCCAAATATATTCGCCGTGCCTATGCGAATGGAAATGACCTGGAAGCCCGGTATGGAATGGCTCAGGCAGCGATGCTGGCCGGTCTCTCCTATGGAAGTGACTCTGCTGGTGCTGCTCATGCGATGGCTCAAACGCTGGGTGGCATGGTTCCGGTGATGCACGGTCAATGCGTTTCTGCCATGTTGCCAGCCGTCATGGAATACAACTGGATGGGCTGTCCGGACAAATTTGCCCGAATCGCTCAAGCGATGGGTGTGGATACCCAGGGAATGTCCACCGAAGAAGCAGCCAAAGCAGCTGTAATCGAGGTGGAAAGAATGGTGAACGAGTTGAATATTCCGACCTTGAAGGAACAGGGTGTGGACCCGGAACAAATTGATCGCTATGCCCAGGCAGCCTATGATGATCCGCAAACGTTCGGAAATCCACGCATCATCAAGAGTGTGGAGGATTACAAGTGGATTTACCGGCGTTGCTTGGGATTGGAAAAATCCACAATATAATATGGATAAAAATGATGCCGGCTCTATTGAGCTGGCATCATTTTTAATGATATACAGTTCTCGGCTCCTGCTGTCATTGGATTTTTTTAATATGGATCACTTCCGATGGGCTGAGCGATTGTCCGTTGATGGTGATCTGGGCATGATCCGGTTCCCCAAGAAAAATCCATAAGTCCGTGGTGACGCTTTTTGGATGCGTAAACCGAAAGGGAGGATCTTCCTCATTCAGAGTGAGATCTTTTAAGTACCCTCCATCCTCATTTTCTTTGATTTGAATCCAACACTTCCCTGTTGATGTCACTTCCAGCTCTAAATCCTGATTGTTTGTCAGTTCGTAGACGCTTTTTTTGTTGTCTCGATTGATTAAAGCCATTCCACCGGGAGTGGAAGCATGGGTTGCTTGAACGGACCCCTTTTTTGTCTGTGCGGTATGATGATTGGCGGATGAATGATTACCGTTTCCCAGGATGCCACCTGTCCAGAGTCCTAGTGGGATCAGCAATAGGATTCCCGTGAGAATCGCCCAGATGGGCAACTTCTTTCGCAGCTTGCGGGTTTTTCGATAGGAATCCACTGAAGGGCTGGAGGAAAACTCAGGCTGTGGATGG
The DNA here is from genome assembly GCF_900182565.1 of Melghirimyces algeriensis. Taxonomy (GTDB): domain Bacteria; phylum Bacillota; class Bacilli; order Thermoactinomycetales; family DSM-45169; genus Melghirimyces; species Melghirimyces algeriensis. The sequence continues at coordinate 404,633 of NZ_FXTI01000001.1, forward strand.
GATTCCGGCAGTGAAGATTCCTCTTGTTCCAGGAAATCTTTCCAGTCATAATTTGGTAATGATTTTGATGATGGGAAAGATTCCTGATCGGATGCATATTGGGGTTGGTTGTTGGGTGTTGCCGTCACAGAGCCGGTTGTATGTGGGATGCTTCCGCTCTGCTGGCTGAATTTGCTTTTTGGATGAGTTGCTTGTTTTCCTGTATCCATCCGGTTGGTTTCATTTTTGGAAGAGGGGAGGTTGTCCGTTGGGGTTTGTTCTGTTGCTCGGTATTGTTTTAAGAGCTTTGTTGGTTCCAAACCTACTTGGCTGGCATAAGAACGAAGATAGGAACGAACATAAAACGGACTGGGCAATTTTTCAAATTGTCCGTTTTCCAAAGCTGAGAGATCCGCACGGGAAATTCGAGTGAGATCCTGTAATTGATCCAGCGTTAACCCCGTATTCATCCGCGCTTCTTTCAACTGTTGACCGATCTGTTTCCACAATCCGACCACCTCCGATGACAATTCCCGACTGCATGTTATGTAAAAGGTTCCCGCAGATCGGAACGTTCTTTTTTCGGTCGGACATGTCCGTTGCCTATAAAGATAGCATGGAGATGTTGCCGAGAACAGGCGTTTCAATGTAAATATAGACAGAGTTTACAAAATATCAACAAAACCTTTACTGTATTGTTTACAGCGAAAAGGGAATGCCTGAAAATGCATTCCCTTTCATAGTGTGGAAGATGGATATTGTAACTGGATCGGTGGGCTGTCGAGATAGAAAAGCCCGGCGTTGACAACTTCCACCTCGACCTTTGGATGGTATTGACGGATGGTTTCTTGAACCCGTTGTTTCTTCTCTGTATGGAGTTCATCACTCATACGCCATTCCTCCGGGTAATAAGCATCCAGTTGTTGCAGTTCTTGGTTGAGCTGTTCTTTCGCATTTTTGACCCAGGAAAGATCCTGTTGTTCGATATATCCTTGCAGGTTATATTCCAATTCCCCCACTGCTTCAGGTACAGTCATCAGGGGAGGAAGAATATGGCGATGGGCAGGAAGCCGGGATGTCCACTTTCGATTTCGAATTTGAGGGTAAAAATTTTCCACCAACTCACCACTACGAAGATGAATTCCCAGGCAAAGGATTTCATCTTTTTTCATATCGCAAATAAATGAGACACGGTAATTGATTCCCAGCCATGGATCATACGGTTTGGAGGATGATCGCGCTCTGGCGGGAATGGTGGAATCTTCATACAGGCGAACGTATCGACCGTGTTTTTGCGCTGATTGCAACATCTGATAAAACCGGGGAGAGCCGTAACTCAATAGCTCTGCCTCGCCATTCTCTTGTTTTATTTCAGGCTCAAACGCCCAATTGACTGTTATGGTTTGTGGTGGTAAGCCCATCTTTTCGACATACATCCAATAAAACGGCCGGTGAACTAAGTCCTGATCAGCTTCAATGGATAACTTTGCCGTTAATTGATGGGGAGTCTGTTTGATGATCTGACAGTTGTACGCATTCAGGTACCGTTCGGCAAATGCTTTAACTTGGTTGGGCTCCATCGATGAACACATCCATTTGATCTTGTTTCACTTTGGCTTCACGCCTTGCTTCATCAAAACTCTCTCCAATACGGTTAAGGCGATGGCGAATTTCATGGTCACTCTCCGATTCCAGCATGATTTTCAGCAGGCTTTTTTCCATATCGCCCTCCGAACCCATTTCAGAGAGAATGGTTTCCAAATCGCCGATCACTGTCTGAAACAGGTTGATTTTTTCATGGAGCAGCCAGAGAATATGTTCTTCTATGGTCTGTTGCGTGGCGAAATTGTATATGGTGACATCTTCTTTCTGTCCCAGTCGATGAACGCGTCCGATTCGTTGTTCTACACGCATGGGATTCCAGGGAAGGTCGTAGTTGATGATATGGTGGCAAAACTGGAGGTTGATTCCTTCTCCACCGGCTTCAGTGGCAACCATCACTTGTGCCCGGTTGCGAAATAATTGCATCATCCAATCTTTTTTGTTGCGGGCGAATCCACCTCGGTAGGGAACGGCAAGGATTCCGTTCGCTTGCAGATTGCGAAGAATCAAGTCCTGAGTGGCACGATATTCGGTGAATATAATGGTTTTTCCTTTGATGGAACGGACCAATTCAATTGCTTTTTCCACTTTGGATTGTCGGTCCGTTTCACGGAGCAGGTTGACCAGATGATAAACGTTTGGTGGAAGGGTTTCTTGTCCATCCACTTCTTTTTTCAGGAGTTTAAACAGGGTGAGAAATGCGGCATCTCGGCTGCTGCAGACTTCCCGCTGCAAGGTGATCAGGGACAACAGACTTTTCATGTGCCCGCCTTTTTGATACTGTTCTTTGATAAATTGGGTCACTCCTTCATACAGGCGCCGTTCTGCGGGAGAGAGAATAATCGGTACGGTTTCCACCTTGCGGCGGGTGAAGTGAATATGGCCATCACTCCGTTTGTTCCGGATCATCACACGATGTACTTCTTTCCGGAGTTGGTCCTCATTTTTGGCTTTTCTTTTTCCAGCCACAAAGTGTGTGCTAAACGCTTGCTGTTGACCGAGGTGTCCCGGTTTTAACAATGTGACCAGGTTATACAGCTCAGCCAGTTCATTTTGGACAGGGGTGGCCGTTAATAGAAGAGCGTACTTCTTTTGAATCTGATTGACAAACTGATAGTTTTTTGTTCGACGGTTTTTCAGTTTGTGCGCTTCATCCACAATCAGTATGTCGTAGTGGTGCTTTAATACATGAGAGCGATGTGGGTCCCGTTTGGCTGTATCAATGGAAGCGACAAGGATATTGTATTTGTCCCACATCCATTCTTTCTTCTGGGCAACGGCCGGGATTTGAAATTTTTGATTCAATTCCCGTGTCCATTGCAGGACAAGGGAAGAGGGTACAAGAATCAAAGCATTTTTGACCAGTCCACGGATCAAGTATTCTTTTAGAATCAGTCCGGCTTCGATGGTTTTTCCCAAACCTACTTCATCCGCCAAGATGGCACGGCCCCGCATTTCTGTCAAAACCCGCCGTGCAGTCTCCACCTGATGGGGCAAAGGGTGAAAGTCTTGAAGGTGTTCTAGACTCTGAAGGGTGTCAAAGTCAGGTATCATTTGGGTCTTAGCGGCTTCCAGAGCCAGTTCAAAGCGTTCCCAGCTTGTCCAACCACGATCGCTTTCCATGTGTTTTTGAAAATCGTTTAACCAACGTCGATCCATTCGAATGGGAACCGTCTCCATCCAGTCACACCTCCGACAACGGTGTACGTTCCCGATTAGTATGGTGGAGAATTTACTTTATTATGTAAATGCAAAGAAGCTATCGTAATAGAACAAGAATTGTGGCACAATAAAGGTGATTACCCTGATACCGGAACGGTTGAAGGCGGGAGGAGAGTCCACTGAAGTGGCGCCGAAGGAGCAAATCGGAATTATCCGGTGAATCTCTCAGGCAAAAGGAGGTCCGCCAGACGTTCCCTGGAAAGCGCTGTACCATTACAGCCACCCAAGGGGCACGCCCAAGCATGCTGGGTTGAACTCTCAGGTTACCGGACAGGGAGAACGGGACGGGGATTTTATTTCATTTTTTGAAAAGGTTTACATCCATTCAAAGCCAAATGGAGGTGGAGGTTTGTGGTTCAGTTGAAAAGAACAACGCTCTATCCTGTCTACAAGGATGAGGGCAAACTGGTTCCATTTGCCGGGTGGGAAATGCCGGTTCAATTCTCCGGGATCAAGGCAGAACATGAAGGTGTGCGAAACCGGGCGGGTCTGTTTGATGTTTCCCACATGGGGGAAGTATTGGTGAGCGGATCGGAAGCATTCGACCTGATTCAGAAGCTGATCACCAATGATGCATCCAAATTGGATGACGGTCAGGTTCTGTATACGGCCATGTGCTATCCTGATGGCGGTACAGTGGATGATCTTCTGGTTTACAAAAAAGGGGAAGGCGAGTACATGCTGGTGCTCAATGCCGGCAACATCGACAAAGATGTGGAATGGATTGAAAAGCATGCCACTGGGGACGTCACCATTCAAAACGTTTCTGACGAAACCGGGCTGTTGGCTTTGCAGGGACCATTGGCTGAGAGTGTCCTTCAGAAATTGACCGAGACCGATTTATCCGCGATCAAACCGTTCCGTTTTAAGGAAGGTGTACAACTTGGAGAAGTGCAAGGGTTGGTGTCTCGGACGGGTTACACGGGAGAGGACGGATTTGAGATTTATCTCCCGGCAAACGATGCTCCTGTGCTATGGAAACAGATCCTGGAGGCAGGGAAAGAAGAAGGCGTCATTCCCTGTGGATTGGGTGCACGGGATACCCTTCGCTTTGAGGCTCGGTTGGCTCTGTACGGAAATGAGCTTTCAGCCAGCATCACTCCAGTGGAAGCCGGGATCGGGTTTGCGGTGAAACCGGAGAAAGGGGAATTTATCGGCCGTGAGGTGTTGGCCAAGCAAAAAGAAGAGGGAGCACCAAGAAAACTGGTTGGGTTGGAAATGATCGGACGTGGGATTCCCCGTACCCATTATCCTGTCTATGTTGGGGAACAGGAAGTGGGCGAAGTCACCTCCGGAACCCAGTCTCCTACATTAAAGAAGAATGTTGGATTGGCATTGATCCAGTCCGAACATGCTCAGTTGGGGAATGAAGTAGACGTGGAAATCCGGGGCAAACGTGTTGCAGCGAAAGTTGTAAAAACTCCCTTTTATAAACGATCGAAATAAAATGAAAGCAAAAAACACTTCGAGGAGGAGCATATGAACTTTCGATACTTGCCGATGACAGAGAGTGACCGTCGGGAAATGCTTCAGGTGCTCGGACGGGACTCGGTGGATCAGTTATTTGAAGATATTCCGGAAAACCTGCGCTTTAAAGGACGTTTAAATATTCCCGAAGGGATGTCTGAACCGGTTCTGACCCGACATATGAAGCGGCTTGCTGGAAAGAATGCTTCATTTGATCAGTACACCTCGTTTTTGGGGGCCGGTGCCTATGAGCACTATATTCCCAGTGTGGTGAACCATGTGATCTCCCGTTCCGAATTTTATACCGCTTATACCCCTTACCAACCGGAGATCAGTCAAGGTGAGCTTCAGGCCATTTTTGAATTTCAGTCCATGATCTGTGAACTGACAGGAATGGAAGTGGCCAATTCCTCCATGTATGACGGAGTGACGGCTCTGGCAGAAGCGGCAGGAGTGGCATCTGCAGTTTCACGGAAGAAGAAAATCCTCGTTTCCCGCACCGTTCATCCGGAAGCCCGGTTCATCCTCAACACCCAGGCGAAGGGATTGGGGTTGGATGTTCAGGAGATTCCGTGCCGGGATGGTGTGACAGATATAGATGCGCTGAAGGCCGCATCAGATGCTGATACGGCTGCGGTGATTGTACAATCTCCCAATTTTTTGGGGAATGTAGAGGACCTTAAACAGATCGAACCCATTGCTCACACTCACAAGGGTCTATTGATCGTGAGTGCAAACCCGATTTCATTGGGGGTTCTGAAACCTCCAGGGGAGTATGGTGCCGATATTGTTGTGGGTGATGCCCAACCAATGGGAATTCCTGTTCAATTTGGAGGTCCTCACTGTGGATTCTTTGCTGTAACCAAAAAATTGATGCGCAAGGTTCCGGGACGGATTGTGGGGCAGACTCAGGATGAAAACGGAGTTCGCGGTTTTGTTCTGACCCTTCAGGCGCGGGAGCAACATATTCGTCGGGAAAAAGCGACCTCCAATATCTGCTCCAACCAAGCGTTGAACGCCTTGGCTACATCGGTCTGGATGATAGCTCTCGGCAAAAAAGGGATTCAGGAACTGGCCAAGCTCAATTTGAACAAGGCTCATTACGCAAAAGAGCGTTTATCCAGGATTTCCGGGGTCCAACCCTTGTTCAACCATCCGTTCTTTAACGAGTTTGCTCTTCAACTGAACCGACCGGTTTCACAAGTGAATAGAAAACTATTTGATAGAGGAATCATCGGAGGATATGGCCTGGAACAGGATTACCCGGAATGGAAGCATTCCATGCTGATTGCCGTGACCGATATGCGCACCAAGGAAGAGATTGATGAATTGGCCCGAGTATTGGAGGGATTGGTATGAGTGAAGCGAAATCTCTGATCTTTGAAATGAGTCAGCCGGGCCGAACGGCGTACAGTCTCCCTGAATCCGATGTTCCTGAAGTGGATGTCTCAGGTGTTTTGCCGGAAGAGATGATTCGCACTTCCCCGGCGGAATTGCCGGAAGTCTCCGAACTGGACCTGATTCGTCATTACACGGAGTTGTCCCGTCGAAACCACGGCATTGACAACGGTTTTTATCCACTGGGTTCATGCACAATGAAGTATAACCCGAAAATCAATGAAGATGTGGCCCGTTATCCCGGTTTTGCCCATATTCATCCCTATCAGCCGGAAGAGACCGTGCAAGGTGCATTGCAGCTGATGTATGAATTGCAGAAGGATTTGGCTGCGATTACCGGGATGGATCGTGTGACATTGCAGCCTGCAGCGGGAGCTCAGGGTGAGTGGACCGGCTTGATGATGATCAAGGCTTACCATGAAAGTCGCGGGGATACCAAGCGGTATAAGGTGATTGTACCGGATTCCGCTCATGGAACGAACCCTGCCAGTGCCACTGTGGCTGGATTTGAAGCGGTTACGGTTCAATCGAACGAAAAAGGCTTGGTCAGTGTGGAAGACTTGAAACAGGTTGTCGGAGAGGATACAGCTGCCCTGATGCTGACCAACCCGAATACGTTGGGGCTTTTTGAACAAGAGATCAAAGAGATTGCTGACATTGTTCATCAAGCCGGGGGTCTTCTGTATTACGATGGTGCCAACGCCAATGCCATTCTGGGAAAAAGCCGTCCTGGCGATATGGGTTTTGATGTAGTTCACCTTAATTTGCACAAAACGTTTACCACACCCCATGGTGGTGGCGGACCCGGTTCCGGACCGGTCGGCGTGAAAGATGTTCTGGTTCCATTTTTGCCTGCCCCGGTTGTGGAAAAAGGGGATCAAGGCTACTTTTTCAGTTACGATTTTCCGAAGAGTATTGGTCGGGTAAAAGGTTTCCACGGCAATTTCGGAATGCTGGTACGGGCATATACGTATATCCGGACCATGGGACCAGACGGTTTGCGGAGAGTATCCGAAGATGCTGTACTCAATGCCAACTATCTGATGAAGCGGTTGGAACCTTATTTTGACGTACCCTATCCCGAAGTGTGCAAACATGAATTTGTTCTTTCCGGCAACCGTCAGAAAAAAGAGGGAGTGCGGACTCTAGATATGGCCAAACGCCTCCTTGACTTTGGAATTCATCCACCGACGGTTTACTTTCCGCTCATCATTGAGGAGTGCATGATGATTGAACCGACAGAAACGGAAAGTAAGGAGACGCTGGATCGGTTTATCGAGGCGATGATTCAGATTGCCAAAGAAGCAAAAGAGTCTCCGGAGATCATTCAGGAAGCACCACACAATACCCAGGTCAGCCGGCTGGATGAAGTAACTGCCGCCCGTAAGCCGATTGTAAGATGGCATAAAAATTAAGTCGCGTTTTCAAAAAAGCCTCGCTGTTGCGGGGCTTTTTTATCGTTTATTGCCATTTGGAATCACAACATGGCTTTGTCCAGTAATACAAAAACCAGACCGCATGATTTTATTCATTCTGGGGTGCCTTCCCAAGGGCATCCCCTACGGATCACGCGGAGATCGTGGAACTCACCGGTCCGGAAGAGCGAACCCCGCCCACCGCCTACGCCGTTATCGCAGAATTACCAGTTGGATTCAGTTAGTGATAAAAAAGGAAAAATGGATGGTGAGTAGAAAGAGAAATGAAGAGCTTGTTCTGGTTTGCATGGATCGATAAAAAGGGAATGATATTTCGAAAAATTCCGTATGAATGAAGATAAAACATCCCCGTACTCTTTGATCAGAGGATAAAAGGGGATCAGTTCAAACGGAGCGGAGGCTGGATCAATGAAGCCAAAAAATCTGTTGGACATGGTGCAAAAGACGGTCGGGAAATATCCGAAAAAGGATGCCCTGTTGTTTAAAAGGGAAGGTGTATATCAAGGCATCAGCTATAAAGAGATGTGGAAGCGGGTGAAGGAAGTAGCCTTTGGGCTTTATCATGTGGGGGTGCGTCCGGGACATAAAGTGGCCATTTTGTCGGCGAATCATCCGATGTGGCCCATTACCGATCTGGCGATTGCCAGTTTACGGGCGATCAGCGTGCCCATTTATCCAACTCAGACGGCGGAGCAGACTGCTTATATTATGAAAAATGCCGACTGTCAAATGGCTGTGGTGGAAGATGAGGATCAGCTTAGAAAGGTGCATTCCACCGGTGTGAAACTGCAAAAAATGATTGTAATCAAACCGGGGTCGGAGTGCAATGAGGGAAAAGAGGTTCTTTTCCTTGACTCTCTTCGAAAAGAGGGGCGGAATCATCCGATTCCAATATGGGAAGAAATGTGCACAGAAATTGAGCGGGGTCAGTTATTTACGATTATCCATACGTCAGGTACCACTGGATTACCCAAAGGAGTGATGTTAACCCACGAAAATTTATTGGCTAATTTGGAAGGAGTTCAATCCTGGATATTGGAACTTGTACCGGAAGATATGACGCTCTCATATCTTCCGCTGTCCCATATCCTAGAACGAATGGCTGGACAGTTTATGCCATTCAAGGTAGGAGCCACGATTGCATATGCTGAGAGCATCCATACCATCCAAGAAAATTTCCTTGAAGTGCGACCGACGGTGATGGTGAGTGTTCCCCGGTTATTGGAAAAGGTGTATGCTCAGGTGTTGGAGGAAATCCAATCAGCCTCTATCTTACGCAAGAAGATATTCCATTGGGCAGTTCATACTGGGAAACGACGTTATGAATATCTTCTGAAAGCCAGGACGGATCAATTGCTTCCAGGGTCTTCGTTGTTGCCGACCTCTCTCGGAATCCAATTTAAGCTGGCTAAACGGTTGGTTTTTCAAAAAATCAAAGAACACTTGGGAGGTCGTTTGAGAGGGGTTGTTTCTGGTGGAGCATCGCTTAACCCGGAGGTTGCCCAATTTTTTTGGGCAGTGGATATTCCTGTGATGGAAGGGTATGGATTGACGGAAACCTCACCTGTCATTGCAGCAAACCCCATGACCCGTTCCATGTTGGGAAGCGTGGGTAGACCACTTCCCAACGTGGAGGTGAAGATTGCGCCTGACCAAGAGATTTTAGTCAGGGGTCCCAATGTGATGAAAGGTTATTACAGAAATGAAGAAGCTACTTCCGAAACGCTCAAGGATGGATGGTTTCATACCGGTGATTTAGGGGAGATCGATGAAAACGGTTATTTAAGAGTCATTGACCGAAAGAAAAATATGCTGATTTTATCAACAGGGAAAAATGTTGCTCCACAGGCGGTGGAACATGCGATAAACAACAGTTCCTACATTGCCCAGTCCGCTTTGATCGGGAACGGTCGGAAATATATCATTGCACTGGTTGTTCCGGACTATCATCAATTGATCCCTTGGGCCGAGAAAAAGGGATTGCCGCTGCAAGAGCCTGAGAACCTCGCACATCACCCGGAGGTCCATCATCTTCTAAACGAAGAAGTGAAAAGGCTTACACAAGTATTTGCCTCTTTTGAACAACCGAAGAAAGTGATTGTATGCGAAAAAGAATGGACCGTCGAAAGTGGGGAGCTGACGCCTACACTGAAAGTGCGGATGAAAGTCATAGAAAAAAGATATCAGGATCGCATCGAACAAGCATATGCCGATGAGGTGAAATCAGAAATAAGATAGTTTTTCTGAAGAAAAAACAAAAGGGGCATCCAACATTTCTTTTCTCCCTAACGGCTTTGGGTAACGGGTTTGTGTTCTTTTTTATGAAACAGATGAGAAATCAACAATAAAATAAATGGAATACCGATAGCAAAAATGTATTCAGCGATCGAGATTATTTGGTTGACTAACTCAACATCCAATGGATCTTCGGGAATAAACGAAGCAAGGTAGGTTCCCAATGCAATCCAAGGAACTACCTTTTTATGAGACTTTAGGTTGAACAGACGAGTGACTCCAATCGTTCCCGCAAACAGATCTGCCACCACTGAGGTGAATACGGAAACAATCCAGAGAGTGATAAATAACAGGTCCGGCCGCTCCACTAATTGAAATTTAAAAGCCTTAAGCATATAGATGACCGGAGAAGGGATCAAGCGGATCTCTACAGGACTGAATACAAGAAGTGTCGTTATGGTCATAAAGGTATAAATCATGGTTACGATCAGGTTTGCCAACGAAATGGCCTTCAGTTTGCCAGTGTGGCTCCCTTCCACAAAGGGGTAAATAACCAGTGCCAGTTCAAATCCTGTTAGGGAGAAAAGCGTCTCATTGGCTCCTTTTAAGAGATTGAGTGGACCGGCGATCTGTGCCACTGGCAAAATGTAATTGACGTTAATATTCAAGCCTGGCTCCATATAAGCCAGGGTGGCAATAATGACCAGCAGTGCGGACAGTCCGGAAACAAAGACATAAAGACGACCGATATGTCTCAGTGTTCCGGTAACCAGGTAAACGGCAGTCAAAGTCATCAAACCGTTAATCACCCAGAGAGGCGTGTTTTGAAGCATCCAATGGTGAATAATTCTAAAATAGAGGACGTAAACCGTTATCATAATCATGATATAAAACAGGCTGTACCCCAAGGTGAGTATTTTTGCGATCCATCTCCCTGTCAGGTGCGGCAGAAAATCGAACAGGGTCTGAGAAGGAAATCGACGGTTGAGAGCCCAGTGCATCAGAATCAAGAGCTGAACAGCAACTCCACCGATCAAAACGGAGATCCAACCGTCCCCTTTAGCCGTCTCCTGGACATTATAAGGGAGGCTAAGGATTCCTACACCGATTTGGGTATGAAATATAATAAATAGAAATTGTCCCTGGGTGATACGGTTTGTATGGCTGTTCATCGTTTTTCGCCCCTTGCCTGCTCTCTACTGTCACCCGTTAAACGAAGTAATTATTACGTTGTCCAAAAGGAAGAAAGATCATTCGATATAATGATGAAACAGGGCAAACAGGGTCCAGAAAATAAACTGGACCCTGTTGTGCTTCGGTTACCGCTAGTCCCTTAGAATATACCACTTTTAGATGGATGTTCTTTTTTTCTGAACAGATATGAAATCGACAGCAAAATAAACGGAATGCCTATAACAAAAATATATCCCGTTATTGAAGTGATCTGGTTCACCATCTCAACATCCAATGGGTCCTGGGGAATAAATGAAACGAGATAAATTCCCAATGCAATCCAAGGAACTACCTTTTTATGAGACTTTTGGTTTAACAAATGCGCGAAACCAATCGTTCCTGCATACAGATATGAAACCACAGAGGTAAATACAGAAACAATCCAGAGAGTGATAAATAACAGGTCCGGTCGCTCCACCAACTCAAATTTAAAAGCCTTGAGCATATAGATGATCGGTGAAGGGATCAAGCGAATCTCTACGGGACTAAAAACAATCAGTGATGTTAATGTAATAAATGTGTAAACCATGGTTACCATCATGTTGGCCAATGAAGTGGCCTTCAGTTTGTCCGTGTGGCTCCCTTCCACGAAGGGATAAAGGACCAATGCCAGTTCAAATCCCATCAGGGAGAAAAATGTTTCGTTGGCCCCTTTTAAGAGGTTGAGCGACCCAGCGATTTGTCCCAGTGGCATAATATAATTGAAATTGATCCCTGTGTAGGGCTCCATATAGGCCAGGGTGGCAATAATGACCAGCAGTGCGGACAGTCCGGAAACAAAGACAAAAAGACGGCCGATATGCCTCAGTGTTCCGGTAACCAGGTAAACGGCGGTCAACATCATCAAACCGTTAATCACCCAGAGAGGCGTGTTTGGAAGCATCCAATGGTGAATAATCCCAAAATAAAGGGTGCAAACCGTTACCACAAGCATGGTAAAAAACAGGCTATATGTCAGGGTGAGTATTTTTGCGATCCATTTTCCCGTCAGGTGAGGCAGAAAGTCGTACAGGGTCTGAGAAGGAAATCGACGGTTGAGAGCCCAGTGCATCAGAATCAAGAGCTGAACAGCAACTCCACCGATCAAAACGGAGATCCAACCGTCCCCTTTGGCCGTCTCCTGGACATTATAAGGGAGGCTAAGGATTCCCACGCCGATTTGGGTATGAAATATAATAAATAGAAATTGTCCTTGGGTGATGTGGCTTGTATGGTTGTTCATCGTTTTCCTCCCCTTAAGAAAAACCTTTCCTCAAAAACCTGATTATAATTAAGCTGTCCGAAGAGTAGATTGATCATTCAGCCGATCATGAGGGATAAAGGTTTTCAATCAAGGGTAGAACCTGGATTCCGGATACCATGTAGCAAATCAACGGAATGATCCAACCGACAGACAGAGTCCGGCTCATTTTCCGGACTCTGTCTGTCGGTTAAGGGAATTCTTGTTCAATCCTTTAGAATCTGGATTTTAGATTGATCTTTCGGTATTTCACATTGAAAGAGAAGGGATTTGTTTGCATTTGGGGTTTGGATGTCACTCACCGTATAAGCGGTCCAGATGGCTTTGGTTTGTGTCAGTTCCATCATGCAATATCCATGGGTACTGCTGTTAAAAAGTTTGATCCAAGGGTTTTCAATACGGATCAGTCCAATGATTTCGTCAAGTATCTTTCTTAAAAAGGATTGCAGTGAAGAGGTGGACAGAGTGCGCTGTTGCATGTGTTTTTTTGTCTCATTCAGCTTTTGAGCGGCTTTTGGGGATTTTTGAATCATTTCTTCAACCGCTTTTTTTGGAATTGGATTGGACGGAGAAAAGATTTGGGAAAAGAGCTGTCCGATGGTTTCTACCAAATTGGATGAAGTGACCGACCCAACCATCAATTCCACACCAATAGCGTTGTCATCCGGATCGTTTTGATAGTCTTCCTTGATTAGGGAGGCGGCATAAGCGTGCAGGTCTCCTGTGATAGTAAGGAAGTTTTTTACATTCGCTTTCTTCAATTCGGATGTGATGATCTGCCGTTCTCCCGCATAACCATCCCATGTATCCAATGTAAAATAACGACCGAGTACTTTAAAAGGCGTAAACTGAACCTCGTTGCACCAGATTTTCCACAGAGCGTTGGAGGATTGGATCGTTTGCAGGAACCATTCCCTTTGTTGAGAGATGCCCGCACCCAACATGGATTGTGCGGGATCGTTCATTTTTGGACAACCGGAGGCGAAATAGATATCTAGATCAGCTTCTCCACATGGATGAGGATGTCGGTACAGCCGCTCGTCTGTCAGGATAAATTCTGCCAGATTGCCAACCTGGAATGAACGGTAAATGCGGATGGAATCCTTGAAATTTTTGTCCGGATGGAAGTGAACACGTGCCGGTGTATATTCAAACCAAACCTGGTTGGCAATCAGACGCCGATCTGGATCGGATTCAAGACTGTCATCCGGAGCGACTGCGGGGTAATATGTATCATTGGCAAATTCATGGTCATCCCAAATGGAAATGACAGCATGGCGTTCATGCAACGTTTGCAAATCCGGATCAGATCGATAAGTGCGATAGAGTGTTCGATAATCTTCTATGGAAAATGCCTTTGATTTACCGCCTGGAAGTTGAATCTGCCGATCGGGTAGGGGATTTTGGTATTTAGGGTCTCCCACGGATTCATAGACGTAATCTCCTAAATGGATTACAAAATTGACTTCTTCCTCTGCTACAAAACGCAAGGCTGAGTAATATCCGTTAGTGTAGTCCTGACAACTGACATAGGCAAAGCGAAGGGAAGAGAGGTTTTCACCGTCAGCAATCAACGTTTGAAAGCGACCGGTTTGGCTGACATGGCCCGCTTTTGAAATAAAGCGGTAGTAATAGGTTTTACCAGGCTTAAGGAATCCATGGGTATCCACTTTAACCACATGGTCATAGTCTTTCCAGACCGGAGTAAATCCGGATAGTACTATTTGGCTGAAATCGTCCGTTTCAGAAACGTCCACCATTAAAAACTTGCCTTCTTCGATGGCTTGGTGAACCGATGAATGAGGCTCGCCTTTATTTAACCACTGAACCAAATCAGGGTCATATTGGGAGCTGCTGATTCCTTGGGTCAGTGAGGGATCGATCCGCGTCCAGAGGATTGCACCGGTAGATGTAGGGTCGCCGGAAGCAACCGATTGATCAAACCCCTGACCGATCGGATAGCGGGGATTGAATCGGGGGAGTTGGTCTGTGGAAGCACTGACAGAATGAATCAGTCTGTCCATCATTCGATTCCCCCCCAGACTGTCCAGGATGAGCAAGGCGGATCCGGATAACAGGGACTTTAAAAATGTCCGTCTCTCCGGATTGAGTGTCTTCTCCGATTCCAATATCCGGGGATCTTTCATACTTTCAACCTCCTTAAAATGTTGGTCAGGTCTGTCTACTCTTAATTTATCAAATCATTATTAAAAAGAAGTAAATTTTACATATATATATTTTATACAATATTCCAAAAATTCCTTCCCGTTTTGATATTCAGGTTGGAGATCGGTTTTTGAGGATATTTTCGTTTGAGAAGGTTCTTGAAAGGGAAACGGTATAAAAAACGACGGAAGTGGTTTGTATGTTTATCAAATGGATTGTTTGTAATGTTATTCCAGGCGAAACGTCGCTGTTTTCAAAGTGTCAGGAGGATTGGAATGCGTTGCGTTACGTCGGCGGTTTTAGAGGACAGATCGGTGGTTGGGATGTAAAACATTCCCGAAGTGCCTGTATCATGGGACTTTGGGAGAGTCAGGAAGCGTATCAGGCCTTTATGCGGGATTTTCATGATCGGATATTTTGTAACAGCTCTCAGGGCGAGACATATGATTCCATTCATATCAATCTGTCTTTCGGCCGGAAGGAATTTTTTGAAGGTGGAAAAACCATTGCACAGAATATGAGTAAAGGGAAAGTTCTCTGTGTATCGAAATGGAGCATCAAGCCTGATCAAAACGAGTATTTTTTAGAACAGGTTTTTCCTGTATGGAGACAGAAGCTTTGTAAAGGAAATGGTTTTTTGGGTGGGTTGATCAGCCAGGAAAAAGAAAAAATGGAACGATTGTTGCTGATTACCTTGTGGAGCAAGATGAAGCCCGGTTCAATCCGGTTACCGGAAGTGGATGAGGGGGGATCGATCGTTCAAAAGAGAGAGGAACGAATGGTGCTTTTAAAAGAGAGCTGGTGTGTTATACCGTGTTAGGCAGTTCCAATCCTTCATGCAATTTTCTCTATTCAGGCAGGTGAAGAGTGGTCCGGCGTCGAAAGGTTCTATGGGATATCGATTGATATCCCTATTGTTACATGATCACCGGAGGAGGAATGATGAAGGATGAGTGTAACACTGTCAGGCTACAAAAAACCAAACACAGAAGGAAGCTTTGTTCATTATAAGTCACAGTATGATAACTTTATTGGCGGGGAATGGGTGGCACCGGCAGACGGTGAGTACTTTGATAACCCATCACCGGTGGATGGAAAGGTGTTTACCCGCGTTCCGCGTTCCAAGAAAAAAGATATAGACTTGGCCGTTCAAAAGGCGCATGAGGCGAAAGAAAAATGGGGAAACACTCCGGTTGCCAAACGGAGTAAAATTCTGTTGAAAATGGCTGAACGAATTGAACAGAATCGACAGATGCTTGCCTTATCTGAAACATGGGATAATGGCAAACCGATCCGGGAATCCATGGCTGCCGATATTCCACTGGCGGCTGATCATTTTCGCTATTTTGCAGGTGTCATTCGCGGAGAGGAAAGCGGGGTATCGGAAATCGATCCCAATACGGTTTCTATGCATATCAAGGAGCCGATTGGTGTCGTGGGGCAGATTATCCCTTGGAATTTTCCTCTCTTGATGGCTGTCTGGAAAATGGCTCCGGCTTTGGCTGCCGGTAATTGTGTTGTTTTGAAGCCGGCGGAGCAGACACCGGTAACCGTGCTGCTGTTTGCTGAATTGGTGCAAGATTTGTTGCCGCCGGGAACATTGAACATCGTAAACGGATTTGGTCCGGAGGCCGGTCAGGCGCTTGCGACCCATCCAGATATCGGAAAGATTGCTTTTACCGGAGAAACGACGACCGGACGATTGATTATGCAGTTTGCTTCGGAAAACATTAAACCGGTTACCTTGGAATTGGGCGGAAAGTCACCCAATGTGTTTACAGAGAGCGTAATGGCTAAAGATGATTCTTTCTTGGAAAAAGCCGTGGAAGGTTTTACAATGTTTGCTTTAAACCAGGGTGAAGTCTGTACCTGTCCTTCCCGTGCCTTGATCCAGGAGTCCATTTATGATGAATTTATGGAACGTGCGTTGAAACGGGTGGAAAAGATCCGGATGGGTGATCCTTTGGATCCACAAACCATGATCGGAGCACAGGCTTCCCGCGATCAGTATGCAAAAATAATGAGCTACCTGGATATTGGAAAGCAGGAAAAAGCGAAGGTGCTCGCTGGTGGAGAAGCGTATCACAATGAACAGTATCCGGATGGGTTTTATATTCAGCCCACGGTGTTTGAGGGAAACAATAAAATGCGGATTTTCCAAGAGGAAATTTTTGGTCCCGTTGTCTCTGTCACCCGGTTTAAGGATGAGAAAGAGCTGTTGGAAATTGCGAATGACACCCTTTATGGACTGGGAGCAGGCCTTTGGACTCGCGATGTTCATCAGGCGTATTCAATTGCCCGTAAAATTGAGGCTGGACGAGTTTGGGTGAATTGTTATCATCAGTATCCGGCTCATGCTGCCTTTGGAGGTTATAAGCAGTCCGGGATCGGGCGCGAAACCCACAAAATGATGCTGGATCATTATCAACAGACCAAAAACTTGCTGATTTCGTATGATCAAACCCCGACGGGTCTGTTTTGATCGCAGGGAGGCCATACCATGGAACAGGTTCCACGGGTTCTTGTCACGGAAAAAGCAAAACGGGTAATCGATCAACTGCGCGATCAGCATGGGGAGTTAATGTTTCATCAAAGTGGGGGCTGTTGTGACGGCTCCTCTCCCATGTGCTTTAAAAAGGGGCAGTTTCGAATCGGGATGAGTGATGTTCTGCTCGGCGAAATTCATGGATGCGAGTTCTATATGTCCTCATCCCAGTTTCAGTACTGGAAACATACTCAACTGACGGTGGACATTACAGAAGGGCGGGGGGCTTCCTTTTCCCTGGAGATTCCTTTGGGTATTCGTTTCCTGATTCGTTCCCGCCCCTTTACTCAAGAAGAAATCGGGAATCTAACACCGGTGATGGAAGGCGTCCAAGGGATGAAATGAGCCTGCTGACAAAGATAAATAAGAGGGGGGTATCCGGTGGAGCATTCTTTTCCGACAACTTAGCGGAACTCCTGGAGGTCCCAACTGTTTAGCGGATATTATTTTGTTCGCTGGTTGGGACTGAGAGGATGTAGTGGACTCCTTCCACTTCTTTGCAGGAGGAAAGAGGTGCGGAAACGGATATTACCCCTTCACCACTTTGTCATGAAGCTCAGATGAAATAAGGTCTTCCTTTCACATTTTTTCCGTTCTTTTGCGGGTCGGTGAAATACCGACCCGCTGTTTTATATCAATCGAAAATAATTACTGGATATCGGATTTATTTCCCAAACAAACGTTTTAGGTATGGATTGAGAAACATGCCGTCTGGGTCCAATTGTTGGCGAATACGTTGAAAGTCGTCCCAACGAGGGTAACGTCTTCGGAGCTCCTCAACTTCCAGGCTATGCGTTTTTCCCCAGTGAGGGCGTCCATCATATTGAAGAAAGATTTGTTCCATTGCATGAAAGTATTCCTGATAAGGCATTCCTTTGTACATGTGGATCGCAATAAACGCGGAGTTTCGTTGATAGGCGGGGCTTAGCCAGATATCATCACGTTTTACAAACCGAACTTCAATGGGGAAATGAACGTAAAATGGTCGTTTATGAAACAATCGGCAGATTTCTTCGATCACTGATGGAAGCGCTTCTGCCGGAATGCTGTATTCCATTTCATTAAAACGGACAAGGCGGGGAGTCGTAAAAAGAGCATGGCTCTCTCCAACTTCTTCAAACTGTGGAACTCCCTTGGCAGATATCTGACTGACCCATCGACTGAAACGGGGGATTTGACGGGCTACTTCTGACAAACACCAGAATGCACCGTTTTCCAGGACCCATTTGTTGAAAGCGGACCACCCGTTTCTTTTAGTGGGAGGGAGGTTCGTTTTGTTCATAAATTTGCACTGTGTAGTCTCTGTATAAGGGAACCAGAAAAATTCAAAATGACGGTTTTTTGTTTTAAATTCCTCCAATCGGTCCAGAACGGTTTGTAGAGGAAGTCGTTGGCTTTTGTAATGTAAGCGGTAGCAAGGTTCCACTCTCATTTGCATTCGGGTGATCAATCCCAAACTGCCCAATGAGACACGGGTGGCATGAAACAGCTCTTCATCCTTCTCTCTTGAACAGGTTCGGATCTTTCCATCGGCTGTCACCAAAGTAATGGATTCCAGCTGATCGGAAAGATTGCCAAACCGGGTGCCGGTTCCATGGGTACCTGTACTGACCGCGCCTGCAATGGATTGTGTGTTGATATCTCCCAGGTTTTCGAGAGAGCATCCCTTTTGAAAAAGCAATTCCCCAAGTGCTTTCAGTTTTGTACCTGCCCAGACGGAACTGAGTCGTTTGTTTGCATCTACATCATCCAAACCTTGCAGTTGGTCGAAAGAAACAAGAATGGCATCTGTTTCGATCAAAGGGGTAAAAGAGTGACCTGATCCCATCACACGGATGGATGATCCCAATTTCCGGGCCTGTTTGACGAGGGTGACAACGTCTTCTTCGGAGACAGGCTGGGTGGATTGATGGGGCGAAAACCGGACAGAGCCAGACCAATTGGTAATCATAAAAAGCACGCTCCTTCCCCTCGATAGGTGGGAAAGCGATCCACGATGGCGCCGTTGGAAACAACAATCAATTCGTTAAAATGTTCGCATAACTCCCCGGCTTTTGCGTGTCGAAAAAATATGGGATCTCCCAGATGAAGTTTAGATTTTAAACGGACAGGAGTTTGCACCTCTCCAGCCCCTTCCATTTTGACCAAGGAGGCACCTTTGGGTAAAAAAGGACGGGGCAGTCGGTCTGAACCGGCAGCTCCCGAAGCGATATATCCCCCTCCGGTACAGGTGTAAACGTCAGATCGGGGCTTTCGGGTGATCTCCAAGGCAAAGCCGGCGGCTGGCTGATAGTGGAGGTTTCTATAATGGTCGAAAAGGGTGGGAGAATAAAATGCTGAACCTACGGTGATTTCCGTTACGGTCTCTTCCTTGGCTGTTTCCGATAGACTGCCGGTTCCCCCACCATTGATAAAACGGGGGGTTAACCCTTCTTGAGAAAGAGCGTCTATCCACTCTTTACGGATACGGGAACACCTTCGTACGGAATGTTTCTTTAACAGACGTATGAGCAGATTTTTAAGTGGCTGATAGGGAGTTTGCTCTCCTACTCCGGCCACTTGTGCTTCATATCCCATCACTCCATCCAATCGAACAGATCTCGACTCATGAATGGTTTTTGCAACCTGCAGAAATGCATCAAGTGTTGACAATGGAGATCGGTATACACCGAAATGAAGCATTGGAAAGGAAACGGACAGATCCATATCCAAACAGACAGGCAGGACAACCTTTTCCCGGTGGGCAATGGATGCAATGCGTTCTACATGTTCATCACAATCAACCATCAGAATGATGGTTTTTCCTTCTTTTACAGCGCAGGCAACCGAGTGAATCATCGCTTCATCCCAAACAGGATAAGCCACGAGCAAATCATCCAATCCGTTTTTTGATAGAAATAGGGCTTCTGATGCTGTGTAACACATGATACCTTGAAAAGGGCTGCCTGTTTGAAGAAGATATTGGATTACGGGAACACATCGAAGGGACTTGCTCGCAATTCGGACCGCTTTGTTACGACAAATGGATTTGACTGTACGGATGTTTTCGTTTAATTGATCCAAATCTAGGAAGGCGAACGGTTTTGGAATGTTGCAGAATAATTTATGGTAATCCATATAATGTTGATTATGAGTTGAATCGGAGAGCAAATGGAAAACCTCCTTTCTGTACATTTTAAAATATTTATAGAAAATTAAATATATTACAATAAATCAATGAGAAATAAAATCAGATCCAAGGGATCGACAGCATCGAATTCCAATCCGTACGATAATGGGAGAGGTTGAAAAGGAAGGGTGTGAATTGATGCGCGTATTGGTTACTGGCGGAACGGGGTTTCTAGGGCGTCACCTAATCCATCCACTGTTGAAGCAGGGAATGGAGGTGACGGTTCTGTATCGTCGCGAATCTGGGAAAGAGCGTTTGCCTGAAATATTGCGTAAAGAAATTCGTTTTGTTAAGGGGGATATCTTAAATCCAGAAAGTCTTCAGGGTTGTTTGCGTGGGATGGAGTGGGTAATCCACACGGCGGGTGAGGTGGCCTGGGGGAGGGGACAACGCAAGAAAATGATGGACAGCCATATAACCGGGACAAAAAACATGGTGTCAGAAGCGATGTCTTCCGATGTGAGCCGTTTTATCCAGACCAGTTCTGCCGCTGCTGTGGGCTTTTCTTTGAATGGTTCCTCTGTGGATGAGACATTTCCCTTTAATGGAGATCGTCTGAACAATGGTTATGCCATGGCGAAACGGCAAGCGGAGCAGCTTGTAATGAAGGAAGCACACACAGGAAGACTGCCTGGAGTTGTGGTGAATCCAACGGTGATTATGGGGGAATCACACCCTGGATTCATCAAAGAAGTGGCCCGTGGGAAACTGAGGTTCGCACTTGAGGGAGGAGTAAACATATGCGACATTAATGATGTCGTTCAAGGTCATTTGCTGGCTGCAAAGAAAGGAAGGGTTGGGGAGCGATATATTCTGGGAGGAACTGACTTGTCTCTTCGTCGTCTGTTCCAAGAAGTTGCAGATTGTGCAGGAACCGGTCAAACGATTGCAACCCTTCCAAGATGGATGGCTTTGGGAGCATCAGTTGTTGGAGAGGCTGTTGGCTATATCAAAGGCAAGGAAGCTCCATTAGCCTGGGATATCGCTCGGTTATCCGGTACCAACATTTATTATCGGTCCACCAAGGCGGAACAGGAATTGGGATATAAACGCCGTTCTCTCACAATGACCATTCAAAGCTGTATAGAATGGATGCAGAAAAACAATTGCCTTTAAACGAACGATTTGTCGCTGATTTTTAGGAAATGCGAGCGGGAATCCTCCCCATTTCAATGGGGTAGATGAAAGCGAGCGACTACGGGTGACCGAAGGAAATGCCTGTGGTGCACTTACTTTGGTCGCACCATGGGCACTTCCTTCGGTCGTCGGACGAGGGGGGTTAACCCCCCTCGCAAGTCCGACAATTTTTGGTATACTTAAAGTACGAGCGGAAACTCGTTAAACGATTTGTACCTTGAAAACCGAATCGTATGGGGTTGTGGTGAGGAAGGAACAGTCACCACGTAAAACGAATCCTGTCATGTGGAAAGATCCACAAAACCATTTTCACCATGTACCGTAGGAACTACGGGAAGTGAAGCTCGCGGAGAGTACCGCCTGGGCTCGATGAACCGAGAAGCTCTACCACTTTCGTGGAGAGCAGTTCACAAACGATAAAATAGAGGTGAATCAAAATTTCACATGAGTGATATTGTGTTTGGATTCAAATCAGAAGGGCTGGTATCGAATGGGGAAAACTTGGCGACTTTTACATACTGGATGGAAAGACAGCGCTGAAAATATGGCGATTGATGAAGCGATACTCATTGCTCACAGTGAGGGGAGAGTTCCCCCTACCATTCGCTTTTATGGATGGAATCCGGCAACCCTCACCATTGGGTACTTTCAGAGAGTGAATAAAGAGATTGATTTGAACCGTGTCCAAGAAAGAGGTTTGGGTTTTGTCCGACGCCCCACTGGTGGACGTGCCGTTCTCCATGATCAGGAAGTGACCTATAGCGTCATTGTTGAAGAAGGGTATCCGGGGATGCCCACTTCTGTCACCCAATCGTATCGTGCGATCAGCATGGGGTTATTGCATGGTTTTCGAAACTTGGGACTTCAGGGAGAAATGATTCCCTTAGAAACGGAAGAGGAGAAGAGAAAATATGCTTCTTTGGGCTCTGCAGCCTGTTTTGACTCCCCTTCCAACTATGAATTGGTGATAGAGGGGCGAAAAGTGGCTGGAAGCGCCCAGACCCGACAGCGGGGTGTCATTTTGCAGCATGGCTCGATTCTCCTTGGGTTGGATGTGGATTTATTGTTTGATGTACTCCGTTTTCCTTCCGATTCAGTCAAGGAACGGATGAAGAAAGGCTTTATAAAGAAGGCAGTGGCAATTAACGAACTGAAGGGCGATCCGGTTTCCTTTGAGAAAGCTGTTCAGGCGTTTTCCAAGGGATTTGAAAGCGGAATGAAGATCCAGCTAAAACCGAGTGAACTTACCCGTTATGAACAGGAGTTGGCACAACAGCTTGTAGAATCCCGTTATGGACAGGATAAATGGAATTTTAAAAGATAATTGGGAAGTAGAACATGGAGGGAAGAAAATGAAATTAAGAGGAAAAACAGCAGTCATTACAGGAGCGAGTAGTGGAATCGGTGAAGCGACTGCATTTCACTTGGCAAAAGAAGGGGCCCAAGTGGTGCTGGTTGCACGGCGGAAGGATCGTTTAAATGAACTTGCGGAGAAGATTCGTACGGAGACAGATGCCCAGGTTTTACCCATTCCTGCGGATGTGACAAAACGGGAAGAAGTGGAAGCTGTGATCCGTCAGACGGAAAAAGAATTGGGAGCGGTGGATATTCTGGTAAACAATGCGGGTGTGATGCTTCTTTCTTTTCTGGAAAAAGGGAAGGTGGAAGAGTGGGAGCGCATGGTGGATGTCAATATCAAAGGCGTGTTGTTTGGTGTTTATGCGGTATTGCCGGGTATGATGAAGAGAGGAAGCGGTCATATTGTAAATGTTTCTTCTGTGGCAGGACATGAAGTGTTTCCGTCATCTTCCGTATACAGTGCTACGAAGTATGCTGTTCGTGCACTTTCAGCAGGGATCGAAAAGGAGCTCTCCCGTTGTGGAATTCGGGTTACCAATGTCTCTCCCGGAGCCGTGGAGACTGAATTAACCCATCATATAACGGATACAGATGTGATCGATCAATTTGCCAAACGCTCAATGACAAAATTGGAGTCAGAAGATATTGCTCGATCCATTGTATATGCAGTTACCCAACCGGAAAATGTCAATGTAAATGAAGTGATCGTTCGTCCAACCAACCACAATAAATGAAAACGCTTTATCGGTGATGGAAACAATGTTTAGGTTTTATTATTTATCAATGAAATAGCCGACAAAGTGTTGTCGAATTTTCATGAACTATGTCATAATAAACATCGACATAGTTCATTTTTTTATTCTATTTTCGTACTAATATTTAGGAGGTAGTGCTATGAGGTCCACGGATAAAAAGAGGGGCCGTTATTATGAGCATTACCAAGTGGAAGATGTCCTAACGTTTTTTTCTGGTCAACTGATTTCAGCGAAGTCGCCGGACGGGATGCAGGTTCTCCTCCAGGAGATTACTGCCAATAAGACGTTACCGTCGGGTTTGAAGGAATTACTGACCAATTTGGATAATGAACACTTGGCCCCGGTTTTAGATGTGATTGAAGAGCAGGATCGAATTGTGCTGGTTCATCCCCCTTTAAAAGGTGAACCGCTCTTCCTTCTGGTGGAGCCTAGACATGGAATGGACCCTGCCCAAGCCCTTTCGATTTTTCAAAAGCTGTTGCGCACAGCGGTCCGGCTGGAGAAATCCCCCATTCCGCTCTTTACAACATTACACCCGCGCAATATTATTTTGGAGGGAAACCGACCCTTTGTTTTATTTGTTAGTTTTGAAAAATTTTCCAAAAATCAGGCAGATGAGAAGTGGCGTTTCCTCCTTTATTTTTTATTGACGGGTTTCCAATTGGACCAACCACTAACCGACCCTGAGTCGGATCGAAATATTCGCGAATTGCCCAAGCCGTTGAAAGATTTGGTGTTATTATCGATGGACCCGGAGCAGACGATGGAGAGTGTTTTGGAGGTTGCTGAACAAACAGCGGTCCCCAAAACGCAAAAATCCTCCTCTCCAAAAAGAAAGGTTCCATCCAAGAAACTGGTCTATCCGGCGGTAGCGGTGGTACTGCTTATTGTCGGGGCGATTTTTGGCGGACAACTGATTTGGGACAACGAGGATGCGGCGGCAGAAATAGAGAAAGAAGCAGAAAGAGAATTGCGTCTCAAGGGAAAAAGTACTTATTCCGATATTTCTTTTAATGATGAGAAACCGGTCTCAAAATCTCTCCCGCCGTCTATCAAGGGATCTTTTCATATTTTTGGAGAGCTTGTGCAAAAAGAAGGGAAACCGTTTTCGATTTCCCTGGCGTCGGAAAATGTGGACTCCAACTTTGGACTTCAAGTGGATGAGGAAGGAACGGTACGCCTGTTCCAATTTGTCAGTGGGGAGACATTTGATCTGACGAAGACGGGGAATAATTTTAAAATTGAACCCAACCATAAATACAGAATGGATGTCTATTACATACCTGGACAACCGTTTCGGGTGGCTGTGTCAGAAGTGGGGAAGGATAAAAAATGGGTGGCTGTCGGGAAGGTTCCCATAGAATCCAGATTTAAAGTGGAATTGAAAGGGGTAAAAGGAACCCATTTTAACCGTCCCACGATTTCCGAGGTTCAAACAGAAAGTGAATCGCTTTCCACATGGATGAACTGGCAACCCTGGCTGTTGATTAAAGGAAATGGTGTGATAAAGGATAACGTTTTTGATGTAAGTCCAAATTCCCATATTCAAATGAAGGATAAAAATGCATCCTTTGCCTTTAAGCGGGAAGATGATTTTGTCGGTGATCCTCTCCAACTGGAATTGGAGAGTGCGGATGGTGACCGCTATCTCGTAAATTGGTTGGAAGACGGGAAAGTTGAGCTCATGGGAATGGGTTACAAATCGTTGGGAAGTATCGATATGCAAACCGATTGGAGTCCAACGACGGAATCCAGAGTATCGGTTACCAATGAGTCTGGAAAGATGAGCATCGAACTGGAACATAACAATGTAAAACGATCGATTCATACTTACTTTTCAGGTGTGAAACGAGATGATAACCAGAGTGCTTATGTTCAGACCAGCACACCGATTCAACTGAAACATATTTCAATCATTACGAAGGATAAAATCTATCTGATGAATGAATAGATCATTTGAAACGCCTTGGCCAATTGGCCAAGGCGTTTTGTGGTTTGGAGTTTTATCCAATCTGTTTCTCAAAAGCTTCCTGAAGACGGCGGGTGATCGGGCCGGGTTTTCCCTCACCGACTGGTCGGCCGTCAATGGAAACCACAGGTGTAACTTCCATTGTGGTGGAAGTAATAAAGACTTCATCCGCTTGAAACAGTTTATCAACAGAAGTGACTTTTTCATTAACGGGAATGTTCAGCTCATGTGCTATATTTAATACCACTTGTCTGGTAATACCGTGAAGAATGAGATGATTTGCAGGGTGTGTATACAATTGACCGTCTTGCACAATAAATACATTGGTGGAGCTGCCTTCCGTTACCCGACCGTCCCGATGGAGAATGGCTTCCTGGCATCCACGGTCCACGGCGTTTTGTTTGGCCAGTACGGCTCCCAATAGATTCAAGGATTTAATATCACAGCGCAGCCAACGAATATCTTCGTCGGTAATGGCTTGGATTCCTTTTTTTAAAGCTTCAAACGGACGAGGAGCTTTCATCGTATAGGCTACGATATTGGGTTGCGTGTTCTTGCTGGGAAAGGCATGTGTGCGTGGAGCTGTTCCACGACTGGCCTGCAAATAGACATTCCCTTCCTGGAGTCGATTATGACTGACAAGTTCTTGCAACAGGTCTTTGAGTCGCTCCGATGAGAAGGGAAGAGAGAGACGGATTTCCTCAGCACTTTTCATAAAGCGGTTCACATGAGGGTCCAGACAATACATGTTTCCTTCATATACCCGAATCACTTCATAAATACCATCACCAAATTGATAACCTCGATCTTCAATATCCACTTGGGCTTGCCTTCTAGAGACCAGTTGATCGTCCAATAAAATGATCATGATTTCTGCCTCCTGACGGAAAGTGTTTACATCCAGTCTGCCTGATTTCTAGCAGGATGGCAACTGTTATTCATCATAAATGAAGTTTAAAGTAAAAAAACGATGAAAGATCATCATATGATCGGGAAAAGTTCAATTTTAATCAATATATAGTATGGTACAATAAAATAAAATCAATATATTGCGGTTCATACACTTGGATCGATGATTGAATCGCAATAGGAGCCCTGAAAGGGGGAAGTGTGTTTGAAAATCAAGCGTTACTTTACGCATAAAGGACAAAATCCTTATGAATCTGTTGAATATGTTCGGCGGGATTGTCGGATTACCAATCCGGATGGCTCCGTTGTTTTTGAAATGAAAGGAGCAGAGGTCCCCAAATCCTGGTCACAGGTCGCCACGGATATCATGATTTCAAAGTATTTTCGCAAGGCGGGAGTACCCCAGTTTGATGAAGACGGAGAGTTGATGACTGATGAGAATGGAGCATCGGTTACCGGTCCGGAGCGAAGTGTTAAACAGGTGATTCACCGTTTGGTGGGTTGCTGGTGTCATTGGGGAAAGAAGTATGGGTATTTTCATACAGAAGACGATGTACAGGCCTTTTATGATGAATTGGTCTATATGATCCTCAATCAAATGGCAGCTCCAAATTCGCCTCAGTGGTTTAACACAGGCTTGGCGTATGCATATGGGATCAAAGGAAAGCCCCAGGGTCATTATTATGTGGACCCGGAAACAGAAGAGCTTTGCGAAGGGGAAGATGCCTATACCCATCCTCAACCGCATGCTTGTTTTATTCAATCTGTGGAGGATGATTTGGTCAATGAAGGAGGGATTATGGACCTTTGGGTTCGAGAGGCGCGTCTGTTTAAATATGGAAGCGGAACAGGTTCCAACTTTTCCACGATTCGCGGCAAAGGAGAGCCTCTTTCCGGTGGCGGTACTTCATCAGGTCTTCTGTCTTTTCTTAAAATCGGAGATCGGGCAGCAGGTGCCATTAAATCAGGAGGTACCACCCGGCGCGCGGCAAAAATGGTTACCTTGGATTTGGATCATCCGGATGTGGAAGCATTCATCAACTGGAAATCCAATGAAGAAAAGAAAGTTCGAGCTCTGATTGAAGCTGGATATGATCCTTCCTTTGACGGAGAAGCCTATGAGACTGTTTCAGGACAGAATTCCAACAATTCGGTTCGGATTCCTCATGCGTTTTTTCATTGTTTGGAGGAAGACGGTGGATGGGATCTCATCCGGCGAACGGATGATCAAGTGAGTAAAACGGTGCCCGCAAAAGAACTTTGGCGTCAAATCGCCAAAGCTGCATGGGAATGCGCAGATCCTGGGGTGCAGTATGACGGAACGATTAACGAATGGCATACCTGTCCAAGTGGAATGGATGGACAACGGGATGCCCGTCATAATCGGATCAATGCATCCAACCCGTGTTCTGAGTATATGTTCTTGGACAATACCGCCTGTAACTTGGCATCTTTGAACCTGATCAAGTTTTTTGATCTGGAACATACCCGTTTTGATATTCCAGCGTTAAAACATGCAACCCGACTCTGGACGATTGTATTGGAAATTTCTGTGCTGATGGCTCAATATCCATCTCAGGAAATTGCGAAACGTTCTTATGAATACCGGACATTGGGGTTAGGGTATGCCAATATCGGAACGGTATTGATGATATCCGGAATCCCTTATGACTCGGATGAAGCGTTATCTCTTACCGGTGCAGTTACGGCTATCATGACAGGAACCGCTTACGCAACTTCAGCGGAGATGGCTGAGGAATTGGGACCGTTTAAGGCGTATCCTGTGAACCGGGAGCATATGCTTCGTGTCATTCGCAACCACCGTCGAGCGGCTTATTATGCTTCTGACAGTGAGTATGAAGATCTTATGGTTCACCCTATGGGCATTCATCCTACGTACTGTCCACCAGATCTGTTGGAGGCGGCCCGCAGCAGTTGGGATGAAGCATTGGAAAAAGGGGAGAAGTACGGTTATCGAAATGCCCAGACTACCCTGTTGGCACCGACGGGAACGATCGGTCTTTTGATGGATTGTGATACAACCGGAGTAGAACCTGACTTTGCTTTGGTGAAATTTAAAAAGTTGGCTGGTGGCGGCTATTTTAAAATTGCCAATCAGTCCATTCGACCAGCTTTGAAGAATCTGGGTTACTTGGAGGAGGAGATACGGGATATTTTAGCTTATGTGACCGGAACGCTAACATTGTCCCAAGCTCCACATATCAATCGGGAATCCTTGAAGGAGAAAGGGTTGACTGATGAAGAACTGGATTGCGTGGAAGCAGTCTTGCCTACCGTTTTTGAGCTTTCTTTTGCCTTTAACCCTCTGACATTGGGGGAGGCTACAATGAAACGTCTGGGATTTGATCCGGACGAATATCAGTCAACCGACTTTGATTTTCTTCGTGCACTTGGGTTTACCCGTGCACAGATTGAAGAGGCAAACGGTGTAATCTGCGGTCAGATGACAACGGAAGGAGCTCCACATCTAAAAGAAGAACACTATCCGGTGTTTGATACGGCTAATCCCTGTGGAAAGCGGGGAAAACGGTTTATTCACTACATGGGGCATCTTCGTATGATGGCGGCTGCACAACCTTTCCTTTCCGGGGCGATCTCCAAGACGATCAATATGCCGGAATCCTCCACGGAGGAAGATATTCAGCAGGCATATATTGAAGGATGGAAGCTAGGTTTGAAGGCGGTTGCATTATACCGTGATGGGTCCAAAAGCTCCCAACCGCTTCATTCCCGAAGGGAACACAAGGAGGAAGAGGAGACGGATCAAACGGAGGATGCGTTGGCTGATTTCCTGACGGCAGCTACCTCTTCGCTCAAGGAAGTTGTTTCCAAAAAACATGTTCCCAGTGTTCGACAACGGTTGCCGCGAAAACGGGATGGGATCACTCAAGAAGCACGAGTAGCAGGCCATAAGATTTTTGTTCGTACAGGTGAATATGAAGATGGTTCCTTGGGTGAGATATTTATTGATATGCACAAAGCGGGCAGTACGATGCGTGGTTTGCTTGATGCTTTTGCAGTGGCTGTCTCACTTGGTTTGCAACATGGTGTTCCATTGGAAAAATATATTCGATCAATGACCTTCACCCGCTTTGAACCGGCAGGCACCGTAAGCCATCCCAATATCAAAATGGCCACTTCTGTGATTGATTATGTTTTCCGTTTTCTTGGGATG
This sequence comes from Melghirimyces algeriensis, assembly GCF_900182565.1. GTDB lineage: Bacteria > Bacillota > Bacilli > Thermoactinomycetales > DSM-45169 > Melghirimyces > Melghirimyces algeriensis. The sequence goes on from NZ_FXTI01000001.1 coordinate 434,150, forward strand.
GAATATTTGGGCCGAACGGATTTTGTCCAAGTCCCTCCTAAAAAGGAAGAGCTTCGGATTTATGCGAACCATTGGAAGCGGGAGCGTCTGCAATCGGAAGAACCGAAGGGGCAAATGAAAACACCGATGGATACCCCTTCAGAGTTGAGAGAAGCGAAGGACGAGCGGGAAGTACCCCAAGATAATATGGAAGCGATTCGTGCTTCCAGTGGTGCTCCTCTTTGTATTGAATGTGGGGGCATGACCAAACGAAACGGCTCCTGTTACGTTTGTTTGGATTGTGGTGCCACGACCGGATGCTCCTGACTTGAATGGAAATGATCCCGCAACACAAGTTTGGATGCGGGATCATTTCTTTTTAACCACCCCAAGGGATAACCTCTTTCCTCCACTTGGCGATCCTTTCCTTTCTCATGGTATAATGGTACTCATTCATGCTGTTGGTGTACTCGAAAAAAGGAAGTGGACAAAGCTTGAGTATTTATGCGATCAGTGACTTACATCTTTCCTTTAATAAACCGGTAGGTCTTTATGATGTGGATTTTGATCAAGATGTTGACAAGCCTATGGATATTTTCGGTTGGACGCGCCACTATGACCGGATTCGGGATCACTGGTTGAACATTGTCCGTCCGGAAGATACCGTATTGATCCCTGGAGATATCAGTTGGGCTCTTAAACTGGAGAAAGCTCGGTATGACTTCGATTGGATTCATGCATTGCCGGGGAAGAAGGTTTTATCTCCCGGCAATCACTGCTATTACGCGCAAAGTAAGAAGAAAGTCAGAGATTCTCTTCCAGATGGAATGGAATGGATCGATGCCGATTATACATTGGTGGAAGGGAAGGTAGTCGTTGCGACCCGCGGTTGGAATCTTCCAGGGGACAGGTTGTGGGATGAAGAAAGGGATCGAAAAATCTATGAAAGACAGGTTGGACGGTTAAGAATTGCTCTGGAATCTGCGGCTAAGCATCACCCTGAAAAAGATCGCATTGCGATGTTGCATTATCCGCCGGTTACTCCCCGAAGTTCAACATCTGGGTTTATGGATCTCCTGAAAGAATTTGGCGTGAAAGCATGCGTATATGGCCACTTGCACGGGCAAGCCCATCGGGATGCGGTGGAAGGTTTGGTTGAAGGCGTTCAGTTGCAACTGGTCTCCTGTGATTATATTGATTTTACTCCGATCCCCGTCCGTTTGGATCATTGATTTCTGCGACCTTTCTTTCGCTTTGGTACATCGCTATGCCTTTAGGAATTGTGAGCGTAAAATCCTCCTCATTTCAATGAGGAGATGAAAGTGAGCGTTGCTCTGCATCCTTTTTGTGGGGATGCAGAGCAACGCTCTAAAACACGCACGAACATGTGTCTACAATTCAATTGCCATATGGTCTGGTCGGTTAAATATCGTGGAGAAAACGTTTGAAAAATGGTGAAAAGGCTGGTTAAGAAGCGCTATGACAGCTTTACCTACCCCCAAAGTGGTTACAAGCTTGAAGGGAAATACCTGAAACTGTCAAAGATCGGGAGTTCCAAATTAATGGTTCTTAAAGGGGGGTTGTTATGTCTGTTCTAAAAATGATCGACGTTGAAAAGCATTGTCAAGACAGAGTCATCTTCCCTTCATTTCAATTAGAGGTGGCTGGGGGAAATGTGATCGCACTCCTTTCAAGTACGGATGTTCGCCAAGCCCTGCTCAACATGGTGGCAGGAAAAGAGCTGATTTACAATGGTGAAATATGGATTAAGAATAAAAAAATCACAAGAAATAGATCTCATTTCTCGGAATTGGGAGTTTTATTTTTGAATGAAGGTGTCTATGAACGATTGTGTGTGAAGGATCATCTTCTTTTTTATAAACGCTTGTATGATTCGAAACTAACCATGGAGTCTGTTTATCAACTGACGCAGTTAAGTGAGAAAAAATATGCCCAAGTGAAAGAATTGTCTTATTCAGAGGTCCGACGCCTTCAGACGGCAAAATTGCTGTTTGGGGACCCATCCCTGTTTATTTTGGAGGAACCGGACCAAAATGTGGATCTTGAAACCAAAGGCATTTTATTAAACATCATCTCCTTTTTACAGAAGAAAGGAAAGGGAATCGTCGTTCTGACGGGTAATATGGAAAGTGCGATCACATTAACGGATAAAATCTACCGCCTTGACGAAAAGGGATTGCAGGAAATGGACATGAAGGATGATCGGTCAGGGAAGGAAGAAACGGATTTGCTGGTTGAAAGAAATGAGGTACCCATACCGATGCCATTTCAAAAAATCCCAACCAAAGTAAATGAAAAAATCATTCTGTTTGATCCGTCAGAGGTGGATTATATCGAGAGTTACTCCGGACAGTCACATGTACATATTGGAGAAGAAGCATTCCCGTGTGTATTTACATTGAACAAGCTGGAAGCGAAACTCACATCATTCGGCTTCTTCCGTTGTCATCGCTCATATATTGTTAATTTACAAAAAGTGCGAGAGGTGATTACCTGGACCAGAAACAGTTACAGCTTAAAATTGGAAAATAAAGTAGGCTCTGAGATTCCCCTTTCTAAAAATAAAATGGCTGAATTAAAGGATCTGTTGGAGTTGAAATAGCTCCATTCACCCCGAAATAGACGCTTCTGATCGGAAAAATGCTGTTTTTCATCCGCTGTTTCCCTAATATGATGATTGAAACGCTTCATATTGATGCGGAGGGATAACATGGAAAGCGTAATCGCAGTAAATTCCTTGGTAAAGGTCTTTTCGGACAAAACGGTTCTGGATCATCTTCAGTTCAAGGTTTATAAAGGGGAGATCTTCGGTTTTTTGGGACCCAGTGGAGCAGGGAAAACCGTAACTATCAAAATATTGACAGGTCAATTGTCTCCTACGGATGGAAGTGCGTATGTTTTTGATGTCCCTTCAACAGAGATTAACTCGCCCCAATATCTCAAAAAGCTGGGTATTATGACTGACAACAGCGGTTTGTATCAGCGATTGACCATTTATGATAATCTCAAGCTGTATTGTGAACTTTACCGGGTTTCGGTCAAACGGATTGGCGACGTTTTAGAGATGGTTCAGTTACAGGATGTACAGAAAAAAAACGTTGCCACTCTTTCGAAAGGGATGACTCAACGTGTCATCTTAGCACGTGCGCTTTTACATGAACCGGAATTGTTGTTTTTGGATGAACCAACGGCTGCGTTAGATCCTGTGAATTCAAAGCATATACACAAAGGGTTGCTTGAATTAAAGGAAAAAGGTACAACCATTTTTTTAACAACGCATGATATGAATGAAGCAGAGAGCGTATGTGATCGTGTGGCCTTTTTGGACAAGGGAAAGATCCAATTGTTAAACAAACCGAAGAGGTTGCGACAAAGGTTTTCTGATGCAACAATGACGCTGGAATTAGTGGATGGAAGCACGGTTGTATTGGAAAACGGCTCAGAAAACGCTCAAAAGGTCTATGAATATATGTTGGCAAACCAAATTGTATCCATACACACCAATGAACCGACACTGGGTGATATTTTTGTCCATGTAACAGGGAGGGAACTTGTATGAATGTATCCATGAGGCGTGTGTATGCGATATTTGTCAAGGATTTCAAGGAATTATCCAAAAATATGTATGTATTGACCACTCTGCTGACGCCGTTACTGTTGGCTTTTGTTTTTGGTCAAGCAGAGACTGTATCATTAAAGATTCAGCTTATGATTATCAACATAACGTTTGTTTCGGTGACTGCTTTTGTTCAATCAGCCATTATCGCAGAAGAAAAAGAAAAGAACACGTTGCGAGGCTTAATGATGTCTCCGGCTTCCACCGCAGATATTCTTGGAGGAAAGAGCTTATTAAGTGTGATATTAACGGTGGGTACCATGATTCTTTGTCTTTTGATCACAGATTTTCACTTGATCAATGAGCCGATGCTCTTGTTGGCATTGCTCATTTCTCTTGTATTTTATGCAGGATTGGGAACGCTCTTGGGGTTATGGACAAAATCTTTATTGGAAGCCTCCGTTGCAATTGTTCCGGTGATTTTTATTTTGGGAATGGGAACATTGTTTCAAAAATTAATACAACCCTATCCCCTGTTGAAATTCATGGAATATTTCCCGAACTTTCAATTGGAATTTTTAACAGAAGCTGTTGAAAGGGAAGCCAGTTTCGGAGAGGTATTGGGATATTTCGGGGTAATCACTGGATGGACCGTTTTGGTGTTGATTGTAACAGTGACTGTGTATCGGAAACGATCCATGGATGAATAATGGATGGAAAAAAGCGCTTTTACTCTTGTAAAAGCGCTTTTTGGCTTACTGTTTATCCTGATTCAGTTTTTGGGTGACTTGATCAGCCAGTTGTCCGCTGCGAATCAGCTCTGCTGCTTTTTCGATGTCTCGATTCCCTTCCCGGTCTGCCGTTAAAGGAGGGACTACCGTTCTGAGAAGGCGATAGGCTGTTTCTGTACCCATTCCCATCTGCCCTTTGGCAAATTCCAAAGCCTGGGCCGCACAAAGATATTCGATCGCCAATGTCCTTGTTACATTGGCGATGACAGATCGAAGTTTTCGGGCGGAAATGGCTCCCATACTTACGTGGTCTTCTTGATTGGCAGATGATGGAATGGAATCGACAGATGCCGGATGACAGAGGGTTTTGTTTTCAGAGACCAAGGATGCCGCTACATATTGAAGAATCATATATCCGGAATGAAGCCCTCCATTTTCTGTAAGGAATGCAGGCAGTCCGCTTAGTTGAGGGTTGACCAAACGTTCTGTCCGCCGTTCAGAGATACTGCCCAATTCTGCCACGGCGATAGACAGAAAGTCCGTTGACAATGCAAGAGGCTGGCCATGAAAGTTTCCCCCGGAGATCACTTCCCCTTCTTCCGGAAACAAGAGGGGATTGTCTGTGGCAGCATTGATTTCGCGCTCAACGACACCTTGTACATATCGGTAAGCATCGATGGAGGCTCCGTGTACTTGTGGGATGCAACGGAGGCTGTATGCATCTTGCACTCGTTTTTCTCCTGGACGGGTGATATGGGAGCTTCCCTTCAGAAGGGTTTTCATGCGGGCAGCCGAATCAATCTGTCCCCTTTGTCCCCTGGCTTCGTGAAGAAGAGGATGAAATGCATGTGGAATCCCTCCAAGCGCTTCAAACGTCATTGCAGCAATGGTGTCTGCGGAAAGCAATAATTGTTCGACTTCCAAAATGGAGCAAGCGGCTATGCTGGCCATCATCTGTGTGCCGTTGATCAGAGCCAGACCTTCCTTGGCTTCTAGGGTAATCGGTTGGATTCCAGCCTGGGAAAGTGCTCTTTCAGCAGGCAGGCGTTTTCCATTGAGGAAAACTTCTCCTTCTCCGAGAAGTGGAAGCGTCATATGAGCGAGTGGAGCCAGATCCCCACTCGCTCCCAACGAGCCCTGGGATGGAATCACCGGATGGATCCCGTGGTTTAACAGTTGAAGGAGTGTTTCCACTGTCGATGTGCGTACTCCAGAGTATCCTTTGGCCAACGCATTGGCGCGAAGTAACATCATTCCTCGAACGATTTCTTGATCCAATGGCTTCCCGACACCACAGGCATGACTTCGAATCAGGTTTTTTTGCAATTGGGATGATTGTGAACGATCAATGACAGTTTCACTGAATTTCCCAAACCCTGTGGTGATTCCGTATACTGTTTTCCCTTCTTGAACCAGTCGATCCACCATGGAACGGGAGCGTTTCATTTTTTCAATGGCTTGTGGAGCGAGTGCGACAGTCGCTTTCTGACGGATGACTTGTTCAAAATGGGATAGGGTCAAATGTTCTCCCTGAATAAAGAGTTGAGACTGGGTCATGATGCTTTCCTCCTTTATTTGAAGAAAGGCCAACAGCAAAGGGGATCGGGTTAGCTACCCGATCCCCTTTGCTTGAGAGACCTGTGTTTGAATCGTTTTGTTGATGGGTTAAGTTTCTGTCCAATTGTTCCATGACATTTCATTTGAAATCCCTCCGACCTGTTATCGTGAGAAGGGCAGTTATTGTTATGAAATTCGTCCAGTCGGAAAAGGTACTTTTGAATAAAGTGTCAGTAGTTTTAAGGAAGGGAAGTGGTAATATGAGTTGTCCACGACGCAATATTCTAAAAAACGGGGGGTTTCGGCACCATCTTTCCCCATGGAAAGGACGAAAGATCCGGCTGGTTCCCAATCCTGTGAGGAAAGGGGATACTTCCGTGGAAATGAAAAACGGTGGTTTGTTATATCAGAATATTACAGGACCTTTTAACAGTGACTGTTCCTACATCCTCTTCTTTAAGATTTTCAATAACAAACAGACACCAAAGCCCCCACAAGTGTTTGCTACTGTGACCAGCATGGATCGAGCCAAACGGCTGTTAAGAACGACACCGGTTTTGGTGGAGCCACCCTATCCACAGGTACCTCACTTTACTTCCTATTTTACCATAATTCCACCTCCACCGGTTGCAGCAAAATATCTTTCGGTCAGCTTTATGGTTCGTGGTGGGTCCGTTCTTGTCGATTATATTTCAGTGTCCGCTAGGGAAGTAGGCAAATTAGACAGTGTCAGTTAACCAGTTAAATGGAATATTTGTAAAAAATATCGTATAATGGTGGAAAATAGTGTATTATCCATTGGAAATCGAAAAAATCCCGAAAACTTCACTCTCCTTCGTGTGTTTATGTTATACTTTCACATGCATAGCGTGTCTCACAGCTGAAATTTTTCTTGACCGATTCAGTGGCGAGAGATGCTTTTCTTGTTCACTCTTTGCATTTTTGGGTCTTATTCACATATGTAGTCAGATCTGGTGTTGAATTTCTTACCCAGCGGAAGGAAGTTTCCGTTGCGCTTCTTTTTATCCCACCCTGCGGAGGTTGGGTTTATCCGTTGATTATCATAAAATTTGCCTTGTCGGAGTCGGAAATTCCGATGCCGCTCAGGGGTGAATTTTGACAGGGGGAAAAATCATGCCCACGCCAAGTATGGAAGATTATCTAGAGAATATTTATAAGTTGATTGAACAAAAGGGTTACGCACGCGTTTCGGATATTGCTGAAGCATTGGACGTTCATCCCTCTTCCGTCACGAAAATGGTGCAAAAACTGGATCAGAAAAAATACTTGGTTTATGAAAAATATCGGGGGCTGGTTTTGACTCCGAAAGGAAAAAAGGTAGGTAAACGGTTATTGGACCGCCATACACTGCTGGAAGAGTTCTTACGGATTATTGGAGTGGATGAAGAACGAATCTATAATGATGTGGAAGGAATTGAACATCATCTCAGTTGGGATTCCATCACGAGTATTGAATATCTAGTGGAATACTTCCAAAATAACCCGGAACGCCTTGCGGAGCTTCGAGCTCTGAAGGAAGCTGACGAAATGGGAAATGACCCTACCTGAAACCCTGTGGCAAACCATGGGGTTTTTTTATTTTTCATCCGCATACAAATGATAAAGATCTTATTTGAAAGGACCTTCTTCAGGAGGTGACTCAAATTCTTGCGGATGCTGTCGTGGAAGGCGGAGGAATCAAAGTTTTTGGTTTAGTGGGAGCTTTAAGTGTGGCAGAAGAAAAGGGATATCACTGGAAACGTTTGGCTGGAACCTCTGCCGGCTCCATTGTTGCTTCCCTGTTGGCTGCCGGATACCGAAGCAGAGAGCTGTATGATATGCTTGAGGATTTTGACTTTACCCAGTTTACACCCACACGTTGGTATCATCAAATTCCTTATACGGGTTCCGGTATTCGATTCTTGATTAAAAAAGGGTTTTACTCTGGGAAACCGCTTGAATATTGGATGGAAGAGTGGCTTGGTCAAAAGGGTGTCTATACGTTTGCAGATCTAAAAGAAAAAGAGCTATCCATTATTGCTTCCGATATCAGCCGGGGGAATTTATTGGTGCTACCAAAGGACCTGGATGAGTATGGGATTTCAAAAAATCGGTTCCCGATTGCTCGGGCAGTTCGGATGAGCTGTTCCATCCCATTCTTTTTTGATCCGGTTCGTATGCGACATAAACCTTCTCAAAAATCAAGTTATGTCGTGGATGGAGGAGTTCTCAGCAATTTTCCGGTCTGGCTATTTGATCAGAAATACCCACGATGGCCAACCTTTGGATTCCGCTTTGTTTCTGATACCAAAGAATCCCGCCAAATTGAAGGACCATTTTCCATGCTATGGGCGATGTTTTTAACCATGATGGATGCCCATGATAACCGCCATATTAAAGAGCAGGACCGGGTACGTACCATTCAAGTTCCGACTTTGGGAGTAAAAATAACGGATTTCGACCTGAGTCGGGAAAAGCGAAAAGAGTTGTTTCAGGCAGGTGTTGAGGCGGCCCAATCTTTTTTTGAAGATTGGACCTTCAAACAGTATTTGTCCTCGCGTGGGGGTGGAGGAAATGTGAATATAAAGGTATGTACGAAAGGCTTTGGATAAGGAGAGGGTAAAGTGATATTCGGATCGTGGAAAAATGAGGGATTTTTTTACCGGCTGTTATCCGGAAAAGAGCAAAAGAAACTTTCCAGGTTTATACAGGATTGGCTGGAGCGTGTGAAACAGGAACGGGGAGTCCATATTTTTTCCCGGCAGGGTGAATACTATATGGTGATCGCTGCAGGTATGAAGCCAAACCCAGGGTATCGGCTGGAAATTGTGGGAATGAAAAAAGAGGAGGACGGAACGGCGGGAATTTGGGTGCGCGAAAAGACTCCGAATCCTGGAAAAATGCTTCCTCAAGTGATTACCTATCCTTATCTGATCATTCAGGTCAAAGGAGATCTTCCTTTGGTGTATGATGCAGAAACAGGGGTAAATTTTGTCAAAGGAAACACGACAACAATGCAAGAATGGAAAAATTGATAATGATTTAAACGGATGAATCCCGAAAAAGGGAAATTTCGGTCAGAAACGGCCGAAATTTCCCTTTTTCTATTTATCCGAGTGTTTGCGGTTTCCGTCAATAATCTGAAAGCGTCGTCTTCTCTTTGGATCGCGTTTGGATCTTTTTTTCTTTACGGGAGAATAGGACCGTCCTGGATCACTCATCCGGATCAGCCATTGAGGCGGTTTGCGATACAGATAATAAATGAGGCCAATGATCGCAGCCGTAACCAGTAACATCTCGATCTGATGCATAAAGAGTTGTATCACCCCCAGGCCTGCTAGGGTCAAGACTACAACCCGACCTATTTTGTGCTTTTTGCTCAACATAGGCGTTCTCTCCCCTGTTTAAAAAGTGAGTGTATACGCAGGCTGTAAGAAAGATGAAAGGAACCTTATCCTTCTTTTGGGTGTTTTGCAAGACTGTTTCCTCCAAATGTGCATGCAGGAGGCGACTGGTTGACTGTTTGGCCCACTTTATTATCCTGTTCAACCATTTGTACAAAGGCGGATATAGCAACCTCCACCTGATCATCATCCGGTTCACGGGTTGTCAGCTTTTGCAACCATAAACCGGGGTAGCCCAGATAGGTAAGGAACGGAATATCTCTGACGGTATTGGTGAATCGAAGCAGCTCATAAGACAGACCAATGACAACTGGGAGCAGAAGAAGGCGTGTTAATATTCGATCCCATACCGTGTCATAACTGAAAAATGAGTACAGTATGACACCAACCAGGACTGTAAGAATGATAAAGCTGCTTCCACATCGATAGTGAAGTGTCGATTGCTTTTGTACATTTTCTATCGTTAATTCCATCCCGGATTCATAGGCGTTAATCACTTTGTGTTCTGCTCCATGGTATTGGAAAAGCCGTTTAATAACAGAGGTTTGCGAGATGGCCAGAAGATAGCCCAGCAATAGCAGGGTTTTGATTGCACCTTCAATCAGATTCTGAAGGATTAAGTTGGTGACCACTTGATCAAAAAGAATGCTGGCCAAAAAAGCGGGCAGAGCGGTAAAGATGGTTTTGCCTACTATCAAGGAGAGAACACCAACGACCGCTACACCGAAAAGCATTTGCAGACGGGATGTGTTCTCCTCAGGATCTTCATCCGCTTCCAAGTCGTAACGGTCTGTCGCAAATTGTAGATGTTTGGCCCCAGATGCGCTGGAGTCTACCAAAGCGATCATACCGCGAATCAAAGGGATTTTTTTAAAAAAGGCAAATACCGGACGGTGTGATCGTCTTGATTCAAATGTTTCAATTTCACCGTTTTTGCGTCGGATTGCAGTCACTTGTATGTGGCGCCCTCCAAACATAACCCCTTCCACCACTGCTTGACCGCCATAATCCATTTGTTTATTGTTCACGGATGGATTTCACCACCTGAGATGTAATCTGTATTGTTTTCTCCGTTTAATAAAACTGTTAGGATGTGGTTATTTCATTGTATCATATTCCATCCTTCATCACTATGTTGATTATCTGGAGCCCTGGGACAAAGAGCAGACAAAGGGATGAACTTTGGAATTTTGTGATACAATGACGAAGGATAGATGGGGGGGAGATGCATGCAAAAAGTGTTGGTTTTAAATGGCCCGAATCTCAACCTTTTAGGGAAGCGGGAGCCTAGCATATATGGAACGGAAACCTTGGAAGAGCTTCACTGTCGGTTGCAAAAAAAGGGAGAACAGTTGGGCTTGGAAGTGCAATGTTTTCAATCGAATCATGAAGGAGAGCTGATAGATCGGATTCATTGGGCAAATGAACATGTAGATGTTCTGGTGATCAATGCCGGAGCGTTTACTCATTACAGCTATGCCATTCGAGATGCTCTCGCTGCTGTTTCCGTGCCCTCCATCGAAGTACATATGTCAAACGTGCATAGTCGGGAAGCTTTTCGTAAAACCTCTGTGATTGCACCGGTTACACAGGGACAGATCACAGGTTTTGGGTTTATCAGTTACGAACTTGCATTAGTTGCAGCTGCTTCCCTGTCAAAGGAAAAAAGGTAGAAGGGAGAGGAAAAGATGGAAAGCCGTCTGACACGCTTCAGAGAATTAATGGAAGAGCAACAGTTGGAATCTATGCTGGTGTCTCATCCGATCAATCGAAGATATCTAACTGGTTTTACGGGCTCTTCCGGTTGGGTTGTAATTACCCAAAACGAGCAGTTTCTAATTTCTGATTTTCGATATACCGGACAAGCGAAAGAGCAGGCCGTTCACTTTCAATTTGTAGAGCATCAGGGAAATCCTTTTGCAGATATAAAAGAAATTTTAAATCGTGCCAGCGTTGACTCCATTGCCTTTGAAGAAAATCATCTCACAGTGGCCCAACATCAAAAATTGCAGGAAGCATTGGAGCCGATCACAACCACTCCGTCTTCCGGTCTGGTAGAAAAGGTTCGTGAAGTGAAAGAAGAGGAAGAACTGAAGTTGCTTCGGGATGCGGTTAACATTGCCGATCAGGCTTTCGGGGAGATTGTAAAAAAAATCGCCCCTGGAATGACAGAGCGCCAAATCTCACTGCAACTGGAATTTTTAATGAGAGAACAAGGAGCGTTTTCCTCTTCTTTTGATATTATCGTCGCCTCAGGGCCCCGTTCTTCCCTTCCTCACGGTGTCGCCAGCGATCGTGTAATGGAAAAAGGGGATCTTGTCACCATGGATTTTGGCGCTTATTATAAAGGGTACTGTTCAGACATCACACGGACAGTCATGCTTGGGAAACCGACAGATCAACAGCGTGAAATCTATGAAATCGTATTGGAAGCCAACCGACAGGCCATTGAAGTGATTCAGGGCGGAGTAACCGGGAAGGAAGTTGATTCAGTGGCGAGAGAGGTTATCCGTAAACATGGCTATGGAGATGCTTTTGGTCACAGTACGGGTCATGGTTTGGGAATGGAGGTTCATGAAAGGCCGGGGTTGTCACCGAAAGAAGAATCACGGTTGCAGCCGGGAATGGTTGTGACTGTGGAACCGGGAATTTACCTTCCGGAAATCGGTGGAGTTCGAATCGAAGATGATGTTGTAGTGACAGAAAATGGGTGTGAGGTCCTCTCAAAAAGCTCTAAAGAATTATTGATTATTGATTAATGGAAGGGGAGCCATGATGATTTCCACGAACGATTTTCGTACAGGTTTAACGATTGAATTAGAAGGTGATGTTTGGCAGGTTATGGATTTTCAGCATGTAAAGCCGGGAAAGGGGTCCGCATTTGTTCGATCCAAGCTTCGCAATTTGCGAAACGGAAATATTCAGGAACGAACCTTTCGTGCCGGAGAAAAAGTCCCTCGCGCTCATGTGGAAACGCGCCAAATGCAATACCTTTATAACAGTGGTGAAGAATACGCTTTTATGGACAATGAAACCTATGAGCAGATGATGATTCCCGCAGAACGGCTGGAACGGGAAGTGAAATTTCTGAAAGAAAATATGACGGTCAACTTAGTCATTTACAATGGAGAAACATTAGGTGTGGAACTTCCAAATACGGTAGAATTGGAAGTGGTGGAAACAGATCCTGGAATCCGGGGGGATACAGCTACAGGAGGCAGTAAACCCGCAAAGCTTGAAACAGGCTTGGTGGTACAGGTTCCATTGTTTATCAATGAAGGTGAAACGTTGGTGATTGATACACGAAAAGGGGAATACGTTTCACGGGCATAGGAGAACAGGGGGATAAATCCCTGATGTTTATGCCTCTCACAAAAACAGCTGTCGGATCGATGCCGACAGCTGTTTTTGTGAGGTTCATTTCATGACCCGACCCAATGGAAAATTTTTAGGAGAAGAGCCGTAATTCCCGCTGCCATTAAAGGGCCCACTGGAATACCGCGAAAAAAAACAATCCCGATAATGGACCCAATGACCAATCCAATGATCATTTGAGGGTCCATTTTTAACAGATCCAATCCTTTTCCATTCATATAAGTTGCGATGACTCCTCCAACAATAGCCAAAATCCCAGGGGCTGAAGTAAATACAGTGAAAATTTCTTTTGCAGTGATTCGACCTGAAGCAAAGGGGACCAAAACAGCGATGGTCAGGAAAAGAAGTCCTATCTCCAGCCCTCTTCGTTCCACAGAAGGAAAGAAGCGCTCCAGTTGTGTCAATTTGAGAATAAGGAGAAAGCTGGCTGCCGTTGCAATAATGGGAGAGCGTCCAATGATTCCGATGATGATCAAAGCCACGATCAAAATTTCAGGATTCATATGCATCCCCTGTCCAAATGGATTAGTACAAGATATGAACCGTTACGGGATGATATGAGGAACTGTCATGGATGTTTTGAGAGGACTACAGTGGTGATCTTTCTCGAATGTCTTTTCCAAATGTGAAGAGGGTATCGGATCGAAGGCCGCGGCGAAGGGATTCAACAGATAAAATTTCTTGCATGGGGATATTGCCCAAATTGGCATCGGCTCCGCCTATTTTTAGAATAGTGATCTGTTGGGAGCTTTGAGGGCATTCCCACCAAATCCGATGCGGATTTACTTGTCGATAGATTTCGCGCACATAATCCGTGTCCACATCACCATTCGCGTTGTACATTCCAATGTTTTTACCGGATTCTCTTCCTTCCACAATCACATAATCCGCCCCGCTTTCTCGGTCTCTGTGGAAGGTATCCACCAACTGAGGAATGGGAGTAACCGATCCTTTTTCTTTTTTTCCTATCTCTGTGATGACGCGGAATGAACGGGAAACCGCCTCTCTGATCATTTGGGCGCGATCTTTTGCATCAAGGGTAATCGTTCCATCCGATATTTCCAGCCAATCAAATCCGATTTTGCGAAGGACATGAAAATAATGCTGAAGTTGTCCCTGATTATAAGCTACTTCAAAAAATGTTCCTCCCGGATAAAGCTGAACCTGGTGCTGTTTGGCCAGATTCAGTTTTTGTTTCAGTACCGGAATGGGAGTGAGTATGGCTGTACCAAACCCCAGTTTGATGAAATCAATATACTCGGAAGCCAGTTCGAGAAGGTCTTTGAATGCAACCACGCCCATTCCCTTATCAATAATCATTGTCAGACCGTTGATCCGGGGCTTTTCTTTCCGTTCCAGGGAAGGGTCTTTCAAATGTCTTTTCCAATTGGTTTCCGTTAAAGGCTCCATACCGTTCTCCTCGCTTCCTTGGAATCATCTGCTCCTTATGCTATGCGAAAGATCCGGTACAGGTGCCCTTTGATGTTTAAGTCGTGCGAAGTCGTTTTCGTCCCAGATAAAGGCGGCTTTTTCCGTTTGGACTTTTGAGCCGATCCGGATGTTGGATGGTCCAGATAGCTAACAATCCCGTGATGGCGGCCAGCGCTCCATTTCCCAAATACAGGAGATATTTGCTGTCAGCCAAAGCTCCAAATACAGGGGGACCGATTGCGACACCAAAAAATCGGACGCTTCCATAGAGGGAGGTAACAATTCCGCGTTCTTGAGATCCCACCGCTGAAGTAATTAAGGTATTCAGAGAAGGGAGAATCAACCCACTTCCAATTCCAATGCCTACAAGATCAATGATCAAAAGGTAGGTATTTGTAATAAAGGGAACCAAAATCATTCCAAGCGCAAGGATAAACAATCCAGTCACAATAAAGCGTTTCATGATTCGCGTTTTCTGTTGTATGTGTCGACCTGCCCAGAAGGAGACAGAGCTCATTCCCAGAAGCGGAATGGCCAGAATCAGTCCCTTCACCACCCCGTCAATTCCGTAACGCTTTTCAAGCAGATCGGATAGAAAAAATAGGACACCAAATAATATGAACAGAGCTACTGAGCCTGCTAGAAATGCGACAAGAAGCCATTTCCCCTGTTTGTTCCATGTTTTAATAATATTTTCCTTATATGTGGACAAGGGCTGAACATTGCGGTTCTGTTCCGGTTCTTTAATAAAAAACCAAAGTGCGAGAGCGATGGGTACGGTAAGAATGGGAAAGGTAAAAAAAATCGCATACCAAGTAATCAGTGCAATCAATGACCCAAGGATGGGACTGATCACCTTGCCCAGTCCGTTGGCAGCTTCGATGATCCCAAGGGCACTGCTTCGTTCACTTTGGCTATACAGGTCACTTACCAGTGCCATGGCAATGGGGGCAGTTCCTGCAGCTCCGATGCCCTGAATAATTCGACCTGTAAGCATCATCCAGTAAATCCCCTCTTTCCAAAGCGAAGCAAATCCTGTCAATAATCCACCCAAACCATAGAGAAGCAATGCAGGTGCAATGATTCGTTTTCTTCCATAACGGTCGGACAAGATCCCTGCCAAGGGAATAATAATTCCTGCCGATATAGAAAAAAGGGTGATCAAGAGGCTTACCTGGAAAGAAGTAATCTTCATCCGGGTTTCAATCGTGGGAAGAACCGGGATCAACATGGAATTTCCCAAAACCATAATGACCGGGATGGAGCTTAAAACAGTAAGTATAAGAGCATTGCTTTGATTTCTCTGATCGGTTTTTAAAGCCTTAGCCACTTTGTTCACCTCACGGAAATGATCGTTCCTTCACCATTAGGTTTGCCCGAAAAAGAAGGGTTTATTTTGTGTATGGATGCGAAAAATGTGGTGAGAATATGGTAGTAAAACCGAGCAAAGGAGCGATCATATGGATGTTCAATCTCATTATTCATCGGACCGCCTGCGAAGAGATATAGCCTATATCAAGGGATTGATGGAAGGACAATTACAAGAAAACAGAGCCCCGGAGGGAAAGGTTCTCAATCAAATGATCCAATTATTGGATGGAATGGCTGAGGATCATGAACGGTTGAACGTTCGTTTAACGGAATTGGAGGAATATGTGGAAGCAGTGGATGAGGATCTGAATGAGGTGGAATTGCTTGTGTATGATGAAATGGAAGATGCTGAGGATGAAGAGGATATTGGATTTTGGGAAATGACGTGTCCGGATTGTCATGAATCCATTCTGGTAAATGAGGAGATCTTTGAGTCGGGAGGTATGGTGGACTTGAAATGTCCTCAATGCGATACGCTTTTGATTGTAAGTGATGAAGGTGATGTGAATCGTCCAGAGAGGTCTGGACAGTCACCGGTTATTCAAACAGCTGAGTCTTCTGTGGAACAATAAAAATAAATCATCATGCGGCTCCCGACAACATGGGGAGCCTTTTTTATTTCTTTGATAGAGGACAACCCCATTTTGTTTTTTAGCCGTGGATGGAATAAAGTTTGTCCTTTCACCATAAAGATTAGGTAAATCCAGTGTGGACAGGAGGTTCTATGCAATGTTGTCTCCTATATTGGACGTACTCCCTCTGTCCATTCGAAGGATCATAGAATCTCTCCCAGAAAGAGAGAAGAAAGATTTGGAAGAAATCAGGGTTCGACAGGAACGCCCTTTGGAAGTGGTTCACCCGCTTCGCAGTAGGTTTATCACTCCTGATGGGCGGCTTGTTCATCAGAAAGAGCATGCCTTTTGCCCTGGAAAGAGTGTCTGCGTGAAAATGCTCAATCTGATCAGCAACCACTCATTGTATGCATTGGAAGAGGAGTTGCGGAGAGGGTATGTCACCATCAGAGGAGGCCACAGGATTGGATTAACCGGGAGAGTGGTGGTGGAAAATGGACGAGTAAAACACATACAGGAAGTGACAGGGTTTAATGTGCGTGTTGCTCGTGAAGTAAAAGGTTCCGCTCGTCATTTTGTACCGATTCTAGGCAATGGATCTTTAGAGAACCTTTTGATTGTATCGCCGCCTCAATGCGGAAAGACAACGCTGCTTCGTGATTTGGTAAGGATCGTAAGTTCAGGGGAAGGAATTCCACCACGAAAGGTGGGAGTGGTGGATGAGCGTTCGGAGATTGCAGGATGTGTAGACGGAGTACCCCAACATGAGGTGGGGCCTCGAACGGATGTATTGGACAGTTGCCCAAAAGCTGAAGGAATGATGATGATGATTCGTTCGATGTCTCCGGACTTATTGGTAGTGGATGAAATAGGAAGAAGAGAAGACAGTGATGCTGTGTTTGAGGCCATTCATGCAGGAGTGCATCTGTTTACCACTGCACACGGGCGTTCGATGGAAGAGGTTTGCAGGCGACCTGGGATTTCTGAACTGGTTCGGGAGGGCGTTTTTTCTCGATACATTCTATTAAGCCGACGGAAAGGGCCGGGAACGGTGGAGGCTGTGTATGATCAGAGTCTGAACCGAATCCCGGAGTCACTGGCGGTGAGACGGTGATGCTTAAGTTGCTGGGAGCTGTATGCATCCTTTTGTCCACAAGTGCAATCGGGTTTCGAAAGGCTCATTCCTTTGCGGAACGTCCTCGGCAAATACGTCGGATACGAGGGTCATTGTCGCTGTTGCAAACGGAAATCGTATATGGCTCCAGACGGCTGGATCGGATCTGTGAGCATATTGCAGCAAGAGAAACGGGGTCGGTTGGAAGCCTGTACGCCCGGTGCGGGGAATATTTAAAAACATGGGATGGCGTTTCTACCTTTGAATGCTGGAAACGGGCAGTGGAAGAAACATGGCCGTTGATGTCATTAAAGGAGCCTGAACGGGAGATATTGATTGATTTTGGCAAAACCTTGGGCGTGTCCAATCGTGAAGATCAGTTAACTCATTTGGCCCGGGTTCGAACCAATTTGGAAGTGGAAGAAAATCAGGCACGGGATGAACAGTTGCGTTACGAGAAGATGTGCAGGAGCCTTGGAATTCTGGGAGGAGCGTTGATTGTTATCCTGATTTATTGAGGGGGAGACACCGATGCCTTATAACGTCGATGCCATCTTCCAAATAGCCGGAATAGGGATTGTTGTCGCTATGATGCATACCGTTTTGAAACAAATGGGAAAAGAAGAGTACGCTCAATGGGTAACATTGATCGGTTTTATTGTGGTTCTGTTTATGGTGGTGGTGTTGGTTCAGGATCTGTTTCAGACAATCAAGAACGTGTTTTTATTCCGTTCGTAACGGTGGGAGGCGGTCCACTTGGAAATCATCCAGGTGGTAGGTCTGGGCCTGATCGCCACCTTCTTGATTCTTGTTATCAAAGAACAAAAACCGGTGTTTGCTTTCCTCTTGGCTACGTTCACAGGTGTCGTGATCTTTTTAAGCATTGTGGGGAAAATTGCTGATGTGATCACCATGTTGACCAAACTGGCCGATAAGGCCCAAGTCAATTCAATATTTCTGGAGACGGTGCTTAAAATTATCGGGGTTGCCTATATAGCGGAGTTTGGTGCCCAAGTGACACGGGATGCTGGTCAGGGGTCGATCGCCTCCAAAATCGAACTGGCAGGAAAAATTCTGATTATGGTGATGGCGATCCCGGTGATTACCATGATGATTGAAACGGTAGTCAAAATCTTGCCTTCGTAAGGATGGTTTCCATGAGCATACGCATCCGAATGTTTGGAATTGCGCTGTTGTTATTGTTTACCCTTCCGCCTCCCCATGCGGTGGCGGAAGGAGAATCGTTGGATGAAAAAGTGGTTAGAACGCAACTGGATCAGCTTCAGGTTGAAAAAGTGGAAAGCTTTTGGAAGGAATTAAAAAAAGAATACGGACGTTTTTTTCCGGAAAAGCAAGGAGATCTTTTTGATTTGGTTCTGTCCAAGGGAGAAAAGGGGTTTAGTTGGAAAGGTTTGATTCGTGGATTCAGCAAGTATTTCTTTCATGAAGTTCTGTATAATGCCAGACTTTTGGGAACCATTATTGTGCTAACTGTATTCAGTATGATTCTGCGTACGCTTCAAACTGCTTTTGAACGGAACCAAGTGAGTAAGATTGCTTATGCCATTGTGTTTATGGTGATTATCATCCTTGCGGTGGACAGCTTTTCTGTTGCAGTTGATGCTGCGAAGGAAGCCATCTCCCGCATGCTTCACTTTATGTTGGCTTTGCTCCCTTTGGTTTTGACGTTGTTAGCTTCCATGGGGAATGTCGGGTCCGTCGGTATATTCCACCCCTTGATTGTGCTGATGATTCACTTGATTGGAACATTGATTCACACAATTGTATTTCCCGTTCTGTTTTTTTCCGCCATTTTGGGAATCGTCAGTTGCCTTTCTGACAAATACAAGGTGAATCAACTTGCCAGTCTTTTCAGAAAGATAGGCGTTGGATTGATGGGCACCTTGTTGACCGTTTTTTTGGGAATTGTATCCGTGCAAGGAGCAACAGCAGCCGTGGCTGACGGGGTGACCATTCGGACGGCAAAATACATTACCGGCAATTTTATACCCGTAGTTGGGAGAATGTTTTCCGATGCGGCGGATACCGTAGTGGGAGCTTCACTATTGGTTAAAAATGCAGTAGGGATGGTCGGGGTGTTGATTCTGTTATTGATTGTTGCTTTCCCTGCTTTAAAGATTCTTTCTCTTGCATTGGTCTACAGCTTTTCAGCAGCAGTCATGCAACCGCTGGGGAACAGCCCGATCATTGAATGTCTAAGCATCATATCCAAGACACTGATTTATATATTTGCTGCCATGGCTACTGTGGGGTTGATGTTCTTTCTTGCGATTACGATTATTGTCGCTTCAGGAAATATTTCCGTGATGATCCGGTAGGTGATGATCCATTGATTGAACTGATGAGCAACTGGTTAAAACAGATTGTCGTTCTGGTGCTGATCGCTGTATTCATTGACCTGCTTCTGCCAAACAATACAATGGAGAAATATGTGAAGTTGGTCATGGGTCTTTTGATCATTTTGGCGATTCTCTCACCCATCTTGCAATTGATTCAACAGGACCTAGATCTTAAAAGCCTGGCATTCAATGAAAGGAATATTGGTGACGCAAATCTCGCCTCACTTTCATCCATCCAAGAGGAAAGCAAGAAGCTGAAGGAATCACAGAAACGTTTGACTCATGATGAGGTACAGATGCGTTTGGCGGAGATGATTAGAAACAAAGTGGAAGATCAATTCGACGTGGAGGTGGTTCAGTCCCGTGTACGGATTCAATCCAAAAAAGAATCGTCTCCCCAGATTATCGGAGTCACGTTGAAAGTCCGACCGGGCACAGAAGAAAAAAATGATGTGACTACCGTCAAACCGGTAGAGGAAGTGGAGCCAGTGATCATTGACGAAAAGAAAACAGAACCCCAAAAGGATGAAAAGTCCTCTTCGGAAGATAACCGTTGGAAACGAAAAATTGTTGGATTCCTACAGAAATCCTTTCAACTACAGGCCAAAGAGATTAAAGTGGAAATCCTGAAGAGGGATCTGGGGAGGTGATCACCATTGTTAAAACGGATTCTTGACCGTTTGGAAAAGTCGCTGGGAGGAGAGACACAAGGAAACAAAAAAGTGAATACCTTTCGCTGGTTGATCGTGATCGGATGTTTTGGGGTTGCATTGATGATCCTCTCCTCCTTTTTTTCCGTAAGTCAAGAAATGGTGCCTCCTGAAGTGGGAAATTCACAGGAAAGAGAAGAGGAATCAACCCCTGCTTGGAAAAGCAAGAACAAGAAAATGACCATGAAGGAATATGAAGAGATGTATGAAGCACAGTTGTCCGATGTACTCGGAAATATGGTGGGGGTGGAAGATGTCTCCGTTATGGTAAACCTGGAATCTTCGGAAGAACAAGTTTTGGAAAAGGATATAAAAAAATCAGAAAAGATAACCGATGAAAAAGATCTGAAGGGAGGAACCCGTAAAATTCATGAGGATAATAAAGATGAAAAGGTGGTGTTATATCGAAACGGTGACAGTGAACAGCCGATTGTTATTAAAAAAGTAAAGCCTCAGGTCAGAGGGGTTTTGGTAGTGGCAGAGGGAGTGGAAAACTTGAAAGTGAAAGCAGCGATGGTGGAAGCGATTCAAAGATTGATGGATGTTCCGGTTCACAGAATATCTGTCATGCCGAGAGGTTAAGGAGGGTTAAAATGAACATGAACAAACAAACCGTCTGGTTGGTGACGATGTTGACCCTGATGGTGGTACTTTCCGCTTATTATATTGTGACGGGACCCGTGGAACCAGCAGATCAGATTACAATGGATGAACAGACATCCAAATCCGAAGATGTTCAAGTAAAAACAAAGGAAAAAGCAGATAAGGAAGAAAAGGACAAAAAGGCTTCTGTTGATTCCGACAGCGACTATTTTATTGGATATCAGCTTCAAAGAAGTTCACTGCGCTCCAAAATGACGGAAAAGTATATGGATGTTATGACCGATCCAAAAGCGTCAAAGGAAGAATTAAAGAAGGCACAGCAAAAAATTAATGAATTGATGAAAGTGGATAAAACAGAATCAGTGATGGAGGATTTGATCCGGGAGGAAGGATTTCGCGATGCGGTGGTAATCACAAATGAAGATGACTTTGTTGATGTCATTGTTCAAAGTGAAAAAATGAGCAAGAAACAGGTGGTAAAGTTGATCAGTATGGTGAAAAAGCAATTGGATGTCCCCGTTGATAAGATTTCTATCGCTTATAAAAACTGATACGCTTTTCATCATCCCCTCTGTAGGAGGGCTTTTCTTTTGCGAAAATGTGCAGATTGATTATCGGGATTGTACAACGTACAATGGACATAGATTTTACGGAAATATCACAGCTCTTGTTCCAAAAACAAGATTGGTTGAGTTGTTCATTCGTTTTGTATACAATCAAACGGTATGACACAAATGATGGACAAGATCAGTATCAGAAATTTTGCTTTGTTTTTGGTCCATGATGATGAAGGTGTCAATTTTTCTGAAAGGTTTTGAGAGGAGTGAATGAAAATGCCAATGAAGATGCATGAAATAAGGGAATTGATTCGACTTGTGGATGAGTCCGATATTGAGCAATTTGAGCTGGATAATGATGGAACGAAAGTGATGCTTAAAAAAGCATCCAACGGTATCAAGTATGTAACTACGGAGTCCTCTGCCGAGGTTCAACCGGAAGTAAAACAACTGGAACCCACTCCAACAGCTGTGGTGAAAGAAACAACGCCCTCACCCGCTGAACCGGATACAGAGGTGGATGAGACGGATCTCCACAAAATTGTATCTCCGATGGTGGGCACATTTTACAAGGCACCGGCTCCGGATGCCGACCCATATGTGAATGAAGGGGATCAAGTGGAGGAAAAAACAGTGGTCTGCATTGTGGAAGCGATGAAACTGATGAATGAAATTGAGGCTGAAGTGCGGGGAAAAATCGTCAAAGTTCTTGTTGAAAATGGACAGCTCGTCGAGTACGGTCAGCCGCTGTTTTTGGTAAAAACGGACTAAACAGCGGAAGGAGAGAGTAAAATGTTTAAAAAAATCCTGATCGCCAATCGCGGAGAGATTGCTATTCGGGTGATACGTGCCTGTCGCGAGTTGGGGATTCAATCTGTAGCCGTTTATTCTGAAGCTGACCGTGATTCCCTGCATGTCAAGTTGGCAGATGAAGCTTATTGTATTGGTCCGGCTTCATCAAAGGACAGTTATTTGAGTATGGCCAGTTTGATGAGTGTCGCAACGCTTGTAGAAGCTGACGCCATTCATCCTGGATATGGATTTCTGGCGGAGAATGCTGATTTTGCCGAGCTTTGTGCTGCCTGCAACATCACTTTCATCGGCCCTGAACCGCAAGCGATCCAGAAAATGGGTGATAAAACAACGGCCCGTGAAACGATGAAAGCGGCTTCTGTGCCTGTCGTTCCTGGTACGGAGGGGGTCATTGAGGATGAGAATGCAGCTTTGAAAACAGCCCAAGAAATCGGATATCCTGTCATTGTTAAAGCAACCGCCGGAGGCGGAGGCAAAGGGATGCGTGTGGTACATACGGAGGAGGAATTAAAACGGGCAATCCGTATGGCTCAGCAGGAAGCTGAAATTAATTTCGGCAATCCCGGAGTCTATTTGGAGAAATTTTTGGTTCAACCCCGTCATATCGAAATTCAGGTGTTGGCTGATGCTCATGGAAATACCATCCATTTGGGAGAACGGGATTGCTCCATTCAACGGCGATACCAAAAGCTGGTGGAAGAAGCGCCGTCTCCCGCTTTGAATCCAACATTGCGAGATAAAATGGGGAAAGCAGCCGTGGCTGCTGCAGAAGCAGTCAATTACACGGGTGCGGGGACAGTGGAATTTTTGCTCGATCATGAAGGTAATTTTTATTTCATGGAAATGAATACCCGGATTCAGGTGGAGCACCCCGTAACAGAATATATTACTGGTGTAGATTTGATTAAGGAACAGATCCGGGTGGCCGCAGGTGAACCCCTTTCCCTGCGTCAGGAGGATGTCGTGATCGATGGCTGGGCCATTGAATGTCGAATCAATGCAGAGGACCCGGATCGGAACTTTATGCCGACACCCGGAACTGTTACATTTTACTTGCCTCCGGGAGGAGTGGGAGTGCGCGTTGACAGCGGAGCTTATCCGGGTTACTTCATTCCGCCGTTTTACGATTCCATGATTGCCAAGTTGATTGTATGGGGAAAAGACCGTGATGAGGCGATTCAACGGATGAAGCGTGCTCTTGCTGAATTTGCTGTTGATGGGGTGAGCACAACGATTCCCTTTCATATGAAACTGTTCAACAATCAACGTTTTGTTGAAGGGGATTTTCACATACAATTTCTGGAAACCACCGATTTGGAGGAGGGTTAACATGGAAATGGAACAAAACCATTACAGTGAAACAGGAAGTACCCATTTGGGGCGGGTGGAGATTGCTCCTGAGGTGATTCAGATCATCAGTGGGCTTGCTTCCATCCAGGTAGAGGGTGTTGCGGGGATGAGTGGGGGTGTTGTATCCGATATTACTCAGTTCCTGGGTCGAAAAACACCAAAACAAGGAATTAAAGTGGAATTGGATGATGAGGTGAGAATCCAGGTTTCCCTCATTGTCACGTATGGATACCATATTCCAGATGTAGCCCGTAATGTTCAAGAAAGAGTGAAGAGTGCTGTTGAATCCATGACCGGTCTGGATGTGTCCGGTATCACTGTTCAAGTCGTTGATGTACGTTTTGCAGGGGACGAACAAGAATCGAGTGAGGAATCGGAATCACAGCGAGTAAAATAATGTCGGTTGCACGCAATTGAAGAATGTTGCTGTTGAGACCGTCTGCTGGGTGCAAGTGTGACTGATCAGGTCGCGAGCATCCAGCAAATACTTATTTTTGCACAAAAGAGGAGTAGACAGCTATCCTCATCAAATTGGAAGAGAAGCCGGTGGTGACCGAAAGAAATGGTGCTATGGGGTCGTCACACAATTGAGAGGAGGAACAGAGGATTGGGTGTACTAAATCGGCTCCTCTTGATTGTTAACAGTTTACTACTCCTGGTTTCATCTGTTTTTGGTATTAGTGTTGCTCTGGATGTTGGATGGGGTCGATATATACGGGTGTCGGAATGGTTGAACCGACTTTATAAAAGTCCGGATGCACGGTGGTTTGTGTTGGTATTAAGTGTGGCTCTTCTGATTTTCAGTATTTGGATGTTTTGTTTCTCCATACAAAGACACAAGAGATATTCGGGTGTGGATCGATTGACTGAAATCGGTCATATCCGGATTTCCAGCAAGGCATTGGAAGGGATGGCGTTGTTTGCGGCTCAGAGGGTCAAGGGTATACGTAATCTTTCAGCCAATGTTCGACATGATGAGAACCAGTCGTCTATTGGTATTGGTTTAAAATTGTCGGTTGAGGGAGACACTCCTATACAAACCCTGTCTGAACAACTGCAGCACTCAGTTAAATCGTATGTGGAAGAAGTTGCGGGTGTGGATGTTCGTCAGATCTCTGTTTATATTGTGGATACCGTTCAGCCGGACTCGAAGCGGATTCGTGTAAAGTAGGGTGGTGCAAACTTGAGTCGTTTCAGTTCAGCTTACATTGGACGCATTGTAGGCATCGCCGCCGGTGTTTTGTTTGGATTTATCTATTTAATTGCCGGATTATGGAAAACGCTCATCTTTGCTGTTTTTGTCTCTATCGGTTTTATGGTGGGATATCAGGTAGATCATCAAGATCATTTCAAACGTGTATTGGGAAGGATTTTCAAGAAATAAACTTGGATCCCGGCTGACGGCTGGGCATTTTTTTTGAAAGGAGATGGTTCTGATGTCCAGACGATTGGTTAGAGAAAAAGCATTGCAAGTATTGTATCAGTGTGAAATCAACCCTCTTGGCAAAGAGGCATCTGTAGAACGGACGATTCGGTCGCTGGAAAAGGATGTGCAAGAGGAAAGTCTCTCTTTTTTTATCCGGATCACAGATGGCGTTTTTAAAGAGCGCGATTTGATTGATTCCAAGATTCAACAGTATTTGAAAGAGAAGTGGACGATAGCACGGCTTTCTTATGTGGATCGGTCCATTTTAAGGATGGCGGTCTATGAACTTCTGTATGAAAAAGAGATTCCAAAGGGTGTAACATTGAATGAGGCGGTTGAGTTGGCGAAGACATACAGTGCAGAAGAGTCAGCCCGATTTATTAATGGCGTTTTGGGGAATATTGCAAGGAACTTGGGGGAGGTTGAAGGAAATAAAAGCCCAGTGGAGTGAAAATCGGGTCATTTGATCATTTCGGTTTTTATATCCTTTAGAAGCGAACAATATACAAAGAAGGAAAGATAAAGTTCGTTTTTCTTTACATTAATGTCCTCAAACGGTAAACTGGTGGCGAAACCATTTACGGAACAATAGAGAGGAGCATGATGGTGAAACGGGGCCAACTCATCGATGGCAAGGCAATTGCTGAACAAGTGAAATCCGAACTGAAAAAAGAGGTTGCAGAACTGGCGGAGAAATTTGGAAAACGTCCAGGTTTGACGGTCATATTAGTGGGAAATGATCCTGCGTCTGAGACGTATGTTCGCGGAAAGGTTCGGGATTGTGAGCAAGTTGGAATTGCTTCTGAATTGATTCGCTTGCCAGATACGGTTCAGGAGGAAGAGCTTCTTTCGGAAATTCAACGTTTAAATGATGATCCGAAAACGCACGGGATTTTGGTTCAATTACCGTTACCTGAAGGTATTTCTCCTGATCGAGTGATTTCACAAATCAGACCGGACAAGGATGTGGATGGCTTTCATCCACTGAATGCAGGCCGCTTAGCTACAGGCTTAGATTCGCTTTTACCCTGTACACCACATGGTATTATACAGATGTTAAAACGGTTGGAGATTCCACTTGCGGGAAAGCATGCTGTGGTGGTAGGGCGCAGCAATATTGTCGGCAAGCCGGCTTCTTTTCTATTGCAAAGAGAGAATGCTACGGTTACGATGTGTCATTCACGGACGAAAGATCTGGCCTTTCACACCCGACAGGCGGATATTCTCATTGCAGCAGTGGGCCGGTTGCATATGATTACGCAGGATCACGTGAAAGATGGGGCCGTGGTCATCGATGTTGGAATGAACCGTACACCGACTGGGAAATTGGCCGGGGATGTAGACTTTGATACTGTCAAACAAGTGGCATCCTACATCACACCAGTGCCAGGTGGTGTAGGTCCGATGACGCGGGCGATGCTTCTGTATAATACGGTTCAGGCGGCACGGGCTTTTTTTTCCTGATCCAATGAGGGGGGATCGGTTCTGGAAAATCGGGAGAACGATGTGTTGACCGTTACCTCATTAGTCCGTCAATTAAGTCAAGTGATTGAAAAGGAGCCGGAGTTGGCACGGGTTTGGGTCCAGGGAGAAATATCCAATTTTAAGCATCACGCGCGTGGTCATATGTATTTTACTTTGAAAGATCAGCAAACGCGACTCCGTGTGGTGATGTTTGCGGGACACAACCGAAGGCTGCGTTTTGCTCCGAAAGATGGAGATGATGTATTAATCCGTGGTCGGGTAGCCATGTATGAACGGGACGGTCAAGTCCAACTGTATGCAACCCATATGACTCCCAATGGAATCGGGGAGCGTTATATAGCTTTTCAGCAATTGAAAGAGAAATTGGAAAAAGAGGGCTTGTTTTCGCATGAACACAAAAAGGCTCTTCCTTTTCTTCCACGTCGGATCGGAGTGATTACTTCCCCTCACGGGGCGGCGGTTCGAGATATTATTACAACCATTCGCCGCCGAATTCGTACGGTTGATGTGTTGGTATATCCTGTGGCGGTTCAGGGAGACCAAGCTCCCAGAGAAATTGAAGAGGCTCTCCACTGGATGAATCGTGAAGAGGATGTGGATGTGATTATCCTCGGTCGGGGTGGTGGATCTCTCGAAGAATTGTGGGCTTTCAACGAAGAGTCTGTAGCTTGGGGAATCTATCGCTCTCAGATTCCTGTGGTTTCTGCCGTGGGTCATGAAACAGATACGACGATTTCAGATTTTGTTGCAGATGTACGAGCAGCGACGCCTACGGCAGCAGCAGAGATTGTAGCCCCTTCACTGGACGAACTGCGATCGCGCTTGGCAGGGATTCGGGATCGTTTGTCTAAGATTATGCAACAGCATTTAAAATGGGGTAAACTGCGTTTACTGCAATCGATGGAACGCCCTGTTTTTAAAAGACCCGGTTTTCAACTGGCACAATTTGAGCAGCGACTGGATTTCTTAACACAGGATGCAATTCGGTCCACACGGGAACGTTTGGCTCTGTATCGGTCTCTCTTGGAGAAACGAACGTATCAATTGCAGGGACAACGCCCTTCAACACGAATTGCTCATTTTCAGATGCGGTTAACACAACTGAACCGTGAATGCAGACTGGGAATGGATCAATACATCCGGGATCAACGCTTGGAATGGATTAGACGGGTAGAGCATCTGGATGCTCTCAGTCCCCTTCAAGTGATGAGAAGGGGATATTCCTTGGTCAACCGATATCGTGATGCAAAATTGGTCAAGTCTGTTAAGGATGTACAAGAGGGGGATTTGATCTCTGTACAGCTGTCTGATGGGTTGCTGAAATGTCAGGTTTGGGGATTGGAGGGGAATTCCGATGGAAGCGGATAAAAAAGCAAAGGGTATATCGGAAGAGCTCTCTTTTGAAGAGGCGATGGAACGGCTGGAAGAAGTGGTCAATAATTTGGAAAGCGGCAATGTACCACTGGAAGAGTCAATCCGTCTTTTTGAGGAAGGTATGAAACTGTCACGATATTGTGGAACGAAGTTGGAAAAGCTGGAACAGCAGGTGGAATTGCTGGTTCGTGAAAATGAGGGTTGGATCAAGAAACCTTTCCAACCTGAGGAGGATGGGGACTAAAGTGCTGAAAGTTGAAAGTTATATCGAGGAGAAGGCGAAAGTCGTTCACTCAGAATTGAAACGGTATATGGAGAACCTTCAAGGGGTTCCCCAGCCACTCAAGGAATCGATGACCTATTCATTGTTGGCTGGAGGAAAACGGCTTCGCCCCATTCTTGTTTTGGCTTCTGCTGAAGCGGTAGGGGGGAAGGAGGAGAACGCCCTTCCTTTTGCATGTGCGGTAGAAATGATACATACCTATTCATTGATCCATGATGACCTTCCGGCCATGGATGACGATGACTTCCGAAGAGGAAACCCAACCAATCACAAGGTTTATGGAGAAGCGATGGCGATTCTTGCAGGAGATGCTCTGTTGACAAAAGCTTTTGGTATCATGACCGAAGGGTTGAAAGAGGTGAATTTGCCCTATGAAATCGGTTTGGATTTGCTTCGGGAGTGCTCCATTCGCGTCGGTGCTGAGGGGATGGTTGGCGGTCAGGTAAAGGATATTCTTGCAGAGGGACAAGGGGTTTCCCTGGAGACATTGCAGGATATTCATCGCTCAAAAACAGGTGATTTAATCACCTTTTCCATCCGTCTTGGCGCCGTAGTTGGTGGTGCAAAAGAGAGCGAGCTTCATTCGCTGACGGGGTATGCTGAACGGTTGGGTCTCGCATTTCAGATACAGGATGATATCCTGGATGTTATCGGAGATCAAAATAAGATTGGAAAACCTGTTGGCAGTGATGAAGGGAAAAATAAATCCACTTATCCTGCTTTATTGGGGTTGGAGGCTTCAAAAGAGTGGGTTCAGACATTGGTGAAAGAAGCCAAGGATTTGGTTGTTTCCCTGGATGAAGTCCAATCTGACCGGCTTTTGATGATTGCTGACTATCTAACGGTTCGAGACAAGTAAGCTTCGCCTTTAATTGCCGGCTTTCAGGGGATTGTGATATAATACCTTCAATGTAGGAGTGGTGCAGTATTCTAGTCGATCCACCCTCTCTGAAGGCGGGGCTAAAAATCCGCTAAAGGGCACATCGATGAAGTTCTTGGTGTTGGCTTCCGACGCCCAGTCGGGGGTTGATGCTGAGAGTTAAGGGGGACGGGCGATCCACAAAGGCATGTGGGCGTTGACCCGACCTCCGCGGAGGCCCAAGTGCGTGGCTGAGCGTCACCGTGCGCAGGCGACGGCTTGGGGTATGAACCTGCATACGGGTTGGGGGACCTGGTGCAGCGTAGCCTGCCTTGAGTGGTGTTGCGGGGATACGGAAGTTGTTTTATGCTTCTGTTGAAAGCAATACTGCAAAAGAGGCTAGGAGAGGTGCAAGGATTGTCGGGGAAAACCCCTAGACTGTTTGCTTTTCAGGAGCAAGGCGGGCCGGGGATTGGAGTGCGGACTAAGTGGTAATCCAGTCCGGCAGATGGCGACGTCGTCGAAAAAGGTTATAAAGGGAAACCGCCACATTGGCAACGGTGTGGATACCTTTTTGGGAAAACCTACTGGACCTAAGCCGCAATATTTACCTGGTTCGTTTCCACTCCCAGTCGGACTGATAAGCTGGATTGTTTCTTTAGCAAGGTCAGTTTTGGCCGTTGGCAGACCGGCGGTGAAGCCCGCCTGTCAAAGCCGGAACGGAATGCCGGCCGCTACGGCGGCGGCATTCCGTTCTTTTTGGTCATTTGGAGGAGAATTGGACGGAAGATGCGTAAGATCTTTCAACATTCCATACGTTGGGTGACCATCATCAGTGTGATCACCGCCTTTCTTTCCATGTTGTTCAATGGTGCTTCTACAACTTTTATGCGAGGCTTATCCTGGCAGGGAGGCCTGTTGGTTGTTTTATTGATTGTTCTGTTCGGAGTGTTTTTTGATATGTTGGGGATCGCGGCAACCGCCGCCCGCGAGACACCGTTTCATTCAATGGCTGCCAAAAAAGTCTCCGGTGCCAAACATGCGATTGGCATTATTCGCCGCGCAGATCAGTTTGCCAGCTTTTGCAATGATGTAGTCGGCGATATCAGCGGCATTGTCAGTGGGGCGGCGACCGTTGCAGTGGTGGGGTCTCTGGTGCTTGCCATGGATCTGGCTGAAAGCCACTGGTTTTTGGAGACTCTGTTTGTCGGACTGATCTCTGCCCTGACTGTGGGTGGTAAAGCGTTTGGAAAAGCGATTTCGATTCGGTATGCAAATGACATCATCCTCAGGTTGGGGAAAATTTTCTATATACTGGAGAAGAGGTTTCATATTCGTATGTTTACAGTAAAAACTAGAAAAAAAAGTAAGCGAAAGCGAGGCGTTTTCCGTGCACCTCGATAAGATTAATTCGCCCGAACAATTGAAAAAGATGCCTGTTAAAGAACTTCCCAGTTTGGCGGAAGAAATTCGCCAATTTCTGATTGAGAGCTTATCAACCACAGGAGGGCATTTGGGATCCAATCTGGGTGTTGTGGAATTAACCATTGCCTTGCATTATTTGTTTGATAGCCCGAAAGATCGATTGATATGGGATGTGGGGCACCAGGCGTATGTTCACAAGATCCTTACAGGGAGAAAAAGCCAGTTTGGTTCCCTTCGTCAGTATGAAGGGCTATGTGGTTTTCCAAAGATGAGAGAAAGCGAACACGATGTCTGGGAAACCGGACATAGCAGTACATCCTTATCGGCGGCGATGGGTATGGCTGCGGCCCGTGATATAAAGGGAGACCAACATCGTGTCATTCCAATCATCGGGGATGGTGCACTGACGGGCGGGATGGCTTTAGAAGCGCTAAACCATATCGGGAATGAACGAAGGAAAATTATGGTGATTTTGAACGACAACGAGATGTCCATCTCTCCCAATGTAGGTGCCATTCACAACTATTTGGGAAAGCTTCGAACGCATAAGCACTATCATAAAATCAAAGAAGAAGTGGAGTTCTTTCTCAAAAAGATTCCTTCTGTGGGGGGAGCTTTTGCCACAGCTGCAGAGCGGATTAAGGACAGTCTCAAGTTTTTGGTGGTTTCAGGTGTACTGTTTGAAAAATTGGGACTTACTTATCTGGGCCCGGTCAATGGACATAATCTGGATGAGCTGATGGAATGTCTCCGGCAAGCGGATCAAGCGGAAGGACCCGTGCTTGTTCACGTGGTTACGGTGAAAGGAAAAGGTTATCTTCCTGCGGAAAACTATGCGGAAAAATTTCATGGTGTGGCGAAAGGATACAAGCTGGAATCGAGCAAAGAGGAAACAAAGTCTTCTACACCGGTTAAGTATCCCAAAATATTTGGTGATACGCTGATCCGTCTGGCAGAAGAGGACCCTCGTGTGGTGGGTATTACCCCTGCGATGTTGGGTGGGTCGGGAATGAATGAGTTTGCAAGCCGTTTTCCGGATCGTTGTTTTGATGTTGGAATCGCTGAACAACATGCTGCCACTTTTGCTGCGGGTCTCGCGACACAGGGAGTCAAACCGGTGTTGGCTATTTACTCCACATTTCTGCAGCGGGGCTATGATCAATTAATCCACGATATTGCCCGTCAAAACCTAAATGTCCTCTTGGCAGTAGACCGTTCCGGTTTTGTAGGTGCTGATGGAGAAACGCACCAAGGGGTTTATGATATTGCCTATATGCGTTGCATTCCCAATATGGTGATTATGATGCCAAAAGATGAAAATGAGTTTCAACATATGCTTTACACAGCCTATCGGTATGATCAGGGACCGATTGCTGTTCGCTTTCCCAGAGGAAGTGGTCTCGGTGTGGATCTGGACAAAGAGCTTCAGGAGTTGCCCATTGGAAAATCAGAAATGATACGTGACGGAAATGATCTTGCGTTCCTTGCCTTTGGAACCATGGTTCCTTTGGCCATGAAAGCTGCGGATCAGTTGGCTCGCGATGGTATCCATGCCAAAGTGGTAAATGCGCGTTTTGTGAAACCGTTGGACTCTGAACTGTTGAATCGACTGCATCAGGAGGGAACTCCGATCGTAACCATCGAAGAGGGATCTGCGATTGGAGGGTTTGGCAGTGCCGTATTGGAATACTATGCCGAACAGAACATTTATGATATGCAGGTGAAAGTTTTGGGTGTTCCAGACTATTTTGTGGAACACGGAAGCGTGGAGGAGCAACGTAAGGAAGTGGGTCTCACCGTGGAGAATCTGGTTCAAACGGGACGAAAAATGGCTTCCTGCCAACGTCAAAGGGTATGAGGAGGGATCTGATTGAAAGAGCGATTGGATGTCCTCCTTGTGGACAGGAAGCTCTATCCCAGCCGACAGCAGGCACAGCGAGCCATTATGGCGGGTTTGGTACGAATCAATGGCGAACGTAAAGACAAGCCTGGGACCAAAGTGCCCAAAGATGCTCAGGTGGAAGTGGCCGGTCGGGAGCACCCCTATGTCAGTCGGGGTGGTCTGAAACTGGAAAAGGCTTTGCAACAATTCGGCATTCATCTGGAGGGTCGGGTGGTATTGGATATTGGAGCTTCCACAGGTGGATTTACGGATTGCGCCCTTCAAAATGGTGCGGCAAAGGTATACGCTGTGGATGTCGGATATGGTCAACTTGCGTGGAAATTGCGTCAAGACCATCGGGTAACGGTGATGGAGCGAACCAACTTTCGTTATATGCGACCAGAGGATCTTTCGGGTGAGAGACCTGATTTTTCCACTGTTGATGTTTCATTTATATCTCTGTCCTTGATTCTCCCTCCTTTAAAATTGATCTTAAAGGATTCGGGAGAGGTGATCACCTTGATTAAACCTCAGTTTGAAGCAGGCAGAGAACAAGTGGGGAGAAAAGGGATTGTTCGAGATCCACAGATCCACCGGGATGTACTGACTAACTTTTATCATATGGCCCAAAGGGAGGGTTATTCCCTGAAGGGATTGATCCCTTCTCCCATCACAGGAAGCCATGGGAATATCGAGTTTCTCGGCTGGCTGGAATGGAAGGCCGAATCGTCCTGTTCAGCGGAGCCGACGTCTTTGATTCATGAAGCTGTGGAACTGGCTCATGAAAAAGGAAAAACAACATAGGAACAGGATTTATCTATGCAGGATCCGAATTAGTAGAAAAAGGGAGGGATACCGTTGTTGCGCGACGGGGATGTAGTCGTCCTTTTTCTGCTGTTGATCCTGCTTCTGATTCTATTGGGGCGTACATGGAAAAAAACAGATCCGGATTCAGTGATACTTCATTCTACATTGCCTATTCAGGGTAAGGTGCCAAATTTATTGGAAGAGAAAGGCTATGAGGTGATTGCTGAAAAACAGCGGCTTCCCCTATGGGTGCAAATCGATGAGAAACAGTTTGAAAGCCGACTTTACGCTGATTATATTGCCAGAAGAGGGGAAGAGGTCTATGTGGTCATCCTGGTAAAACCGAAGAAGACGTTGCGACTGTCCGGTGCAGTTGTTCGGGATCGTTTTCTGGGGCATATGCTTGCGTTTCGGGTGAATGGGATATTATATGTGGACCCTGTACAAGAAACAATTCAAACCATAACGTTTGATATAACTGGCGTCCGGGTTCCAAGACGGCGAGGGATGGTCTCCCATCTCATCATGTTAGCCGTGGGAGCACTGATTGCAATATTAGTACAATAACTCCAGCTGGGATCGAGGTGGAGTCGATTGAAAAGATTCGGGATACTGGTTAATAAAGGGAAGCCCAAAGCGAGAGTTGTCATGAAGGAATTGGTTCATCTTCTGGAAAAACGTCGCATGGTCGTCAAGCTGGAACCTGAAGTGGCAGCGGAAATACAGAGAAATGATCTGGCACTTTCCATCGAACGTTTTCCTGAAGTGGTGGACATTGTGTTCGTGCTGGGTGGGGACGGAACACTGCTAGGTGTTGCGCGCCGTTTTTCTGCATTTGATATCCCGATTCTGGGTTTTAATCTGGGACATCTCGGATTCCTGTCCGAAGCTGAACCGGATAGTCTGGCCATTGCAGTTGACCGTATTTTGTCTGGTGATTTTTACATTGAGAAGCGGTTAATGTTAGATGCGGAAGTGGTTCGAAACGGAAAAGTTCTGGAGAAAAGTGTGGCTTTAAATGATGTTGGAATTGCCAAGGGTTCATTCAGCCGAATGATTACGGGAACCGTATTTATGGATGGGATGTTTCTGGGCACTTATTCCGGTGATGGCTTGATTGTTTCCACGCCTACTGGATCAACCGCGTATTCCCTTTCCTGTGGAGGTCCAATTGTTTGGCCTGGTGTTCAAAGCATTCTGTTGACCCCGATTTGTCCGCATACATTGACTGCCCGGCCCATGGTCCTCCCTTCAGATTGTACATTGGAGATTCGTGTCAGCGCCACTCACCGAGATATCGGGTTAACCATTGATGGACAACTGGGTTATCGACTCAGGGTGGATGATATTATCCGGGTGGCTGCGTCTAAGAACATTACATCCTTGATCAAGTGGAAAGAAAGGGATTTCTTCGAAGTGATACGAAAAAAGCTGCAAGGAGAGCCGGATGAAGGAAGTGGGTTGGAGGGCAAAAAATGAAAGGACAGCGACATATCAAAATCAGGGAAATTATTACAAACCAGGATATTGAAACCCAGGAAGATCTGGTGGATCAATTGAGAGAAGCGGGGTATAACGTGACGCAAGCCACGGTGTCCCGCGATATTAAGGAACTTCACTTGGTAAAAGTTCCAACCAACAACGGCTCTTATAAATATTCGCTTCCGGCAGATAAACGATTTAATCCCAACCAGAAATTGAAACGGATGTTAACAGAAGCGTTTGTCGGGATTGAACAGAGCGAAAATCTGATTGTAATGAAAACATTGCCCGGTAATGCTCATGCGATCGCGTCATTGGTTGACAATTTGGATTGGCGCGATGTGATCGGAACGATTGCAGGAGATGATACGATTCTCTTGATCTGCCGGAACCGGGAAATCGCACCTCAAGTGAAAAGCCGTTTTATCGACATGTTGTAGGAGTGGATGACCGATGCTACGGGAAATTTCCATCCGTGACTTTGCGATCATCGAACAGATTCATCTCACCTTTGACAGGGGTTTTCACGTCCTGACAGGGGAAACAGGGGCGGGGAAATCCATTCTCTTTGATGCGCTCAGTTTGGTTGTTGGTGGGCGGGCCTCCGCTGACTTTGTACGGCATAACGCCCGAAAAGCAACGGTAGAAGCGTTATTTGAAGTTCCGGTTCATCATGCAGCCAACAAGGTCTTAAGAGATATTGGGTTGAATATGGAGGATCATTCCCTTTTAATACGTCGGGAAATCTCTTCAAGTGGTAAAAGCACATGCCGAATCAATGGGCAGATAGTTACTCTTGGGATGTTAAAGCAGGTCGGAAAGCATTTGTTGGACATGCATGGGCAGCATGAACATCAAAAGTTGTTGCAGACAGAAGAGCATATTGCTTGGCTGGATGCTTTTGGAGGAGAGAGCCTTCATCAGCTATTGGAGGACTACCAAGCTCTGTATCGAAAATACAGGGAAGTCACTCGTGAATTAGAGGAAATACAAACGAACGAAAAGGAAATTGCGCAACGAATTGATTGGTTGACTTTTCAACGAGATGAAATCAAAGAAGCCTGTTTGATTCCGGGAGAAGATAAAGAACTGGAACAAGAGCAAAGCCGTCTTGCTCATGCGGAACATCTCATGCAAAATGCCACCTATGCTTATGAGGGATTATATGGGGAACAACAAGGAGTAGAAATTTTAAATCGTGTGATTCAGCATTTGGAGGATATTGTAAATGTTGATCCATCCATGAAAAACGTTCTGGAAATGGTTCAATCCGCCTATTATCAGATTGAGGAGGCTTCCAGAGAGATTGGAAGATATCGGGATACCCTGGATTTTGATCCCGGTCGTTTGGCTCAGGTGGAAGAACGTCTTCATCTGATTGAACAGTTGAAGCGAAAGTATGGAGAATCCGTTTCGGAGATTTTTCAATACGCAGAACAGGCCGAAGAAGAATTAAATCAGTTGGAACAACAGGATGAAAAAAAGGCTGAACTGGAAGAAAAACGCACGGTGTTGCATGAACGGATGCGGAAACAAGCGCTTCTTTTAAGCCAAACCCGCAAAGAGGCAGCTGTTAAACTGGAACAGTTGGTGGAAAAGGAACTTGCAGATCTGAATATGCAGGGAACCCGGTTTTCAGTGGCTTTTCATCAGGTGGAGAATCCGGAGTTTACTTTGACAGGGGTGGATCAGGTTGAATTTATGATCTCTCCCAATGTGGGTGAACCATTGCGCCCCTTGGTCAAAATCGCATCTGGCGGTGAACTTTCCCGGATCATGTTGGCGATCCAAAGTATCTTTTCCGGTCTGAATGGAGCCAGCGACACATTGATTTTTGATGAAGTGGATACCGGAGTAAGTGGACGGGCGGCACAGGCCATTGCGGAAAAGATTACGCGACTGGCACGCCATTGTCAGGTGTTGTGTGTAACCCACCTCCCTCAGGTGGCTTGCATGGCCGATGAACATTTCCATATATTTAAGGAAGCCATCGATGGAAAGACAAGAACGCGAGTAAAGTTGCTGACAGAAGAAGGACGTATACTGGAGTTGGCCCGTATGTTGGGAGGAGTGGAAGTAACAGACACCACCCGGAATCATGCATTGGAAATGATTCGCTTGGCGAAGGAAACCAAACAGGTCATGTGATGGTTAAAAAATCCTCTGCACACAGTCAGAGGATTTTTTGATGAGAAGGGACAAGGAATGATTTGCGTAACATAAATGGATTCAGAGGCGGAAAACTTAACAGTACGATGGAAACATCGAGGGTGGAGGTGTAGGCAGGAAGCAGGAGTGTGAAGTCAGTGGGCCATAGAAAAAGAGGAAAACAATGGGTTGGTTTGATTTTAGTGATTTTAATGATCCTGGTTGGATGTAGCACCCCCTTTCGCCAGTTTATGGCCCTTCCATCGGAAATGCGTGTATTTTCAGGGAATCTGAAGGAGCTTCACTTGTCTCTTCCAACCACTGCCACAGTAACTCTGACAGATCCCAATGTACTCTCCGTTAATGGAAAAAATAAAAATTCCCTAGATGTGGATTTAAGTCATCCATTAACACTGTTATCCAAACATTGGGGTCAAACACAATTGACATTAAGCCTGTTTGGCAAACTTCCCCTAAAGAAAATGAATGTCAAAGTGTTACCGGATGTGAAGGTGATCCCAGGTGGTCAGTCCCTTGGAGTGAAATTAAAGTCAGAAGGGGTGCTCGTTGTCGGTCATCATAAAGTGGGTGCCAATCAAGAATCACCTGGAGCAAAAGCGGACATTCGGGTTGGGGATTATATTGTGGAAATGGATGGTGAGCCCATTCATGGAGTTCAGGAAGTGGCACGATTGGTGAAAGGAGCAGGAGATCAAAATCGATCCATTCCGACCGTGATTAAACGGGGTGGAAAAAAAAGGAAAGTTATGCTGTATCCAACGAAGGATTCTACGAAACAGACTTATGGAATTGGGTTGTATGTTCGGGATTCAGCAGCGGGTGTAGGTACTTTAACATTTTATGATCCGCAAAAGAAACGGTATGGAGCGCTTGGTCATGTGATTTCAGATGTGGATACAGGGAAGCCGATCCGTGTCGGAGGCGGTAAAATCGTTCAATCCGAAGTGACATCGATCCAAAAGGGGCAAACAGGGGATCCAGGTGAAAAGAGAGCGATATTTTTCCGCAACAGTGCCATTTTGGGTTCCATCAGTAAAAATACACAGTTTGGTGTGTTTGGTACATTGAAGGCCCCTCCGAAATCCGGCGTATATAAACGTGCCATACCCGTTGGGTTGGCAGAAGAGGTCAAGGAAGGACCAGCTGAGATTCTGACCGTAGTCGATGGAAAAAAGGTGGAACGATATAATATTGAGATTGTGCATCGGATCAATCAAAAATTTCCTGCAACAAAAGGCATGATTATAAAGGTTACCGACCCCCGGCTATTGAACAAATCAGGCGGCATTGTTCAGGGAATGAGCGGAAGTCCCATTTTACAGGACGGGAAACTGGTAGGTGCAGTGACTCATGTCTTTGTCAATGATCCAACATCAGGTTATGGAACTTATATCGAGTGGATGTTGAAAGATGCAGGGTTATTAAAAACGGCGGGATCTTTTACCCGCTGTTTTTTATTTTGAAAATTACCCGTAAAAAAAGGAATGTTCTCCCTGTTTGTCGAAACCAGGAATAACCAAAAAAGGGCGTATTGTTTGTTATGAGGGGGAATCAGTTTTGAATAAAATAAAAGTGATCTTGGCTGATGACAATCGGGAGTTTGCCGATCTGTTAAAGGAACATCTGGATTCCCAAGAGGATATGGAAGTGATAGGAGTTGCCTATAACGGAAATGAAGTGATGGATCTTTTGGAACAGGAATCACCTGATATCCTTCTGTTGGATATTATCATGCCGCATTTGGATGGTTTGGGAGTATTGGAAAACCTGATTGAGCGTTCGGGGACGATTCCCAAGATCATAATGCTGACTGCCTTTGGACAGGAAAACATTACGCAGAGAGCGGTTGAACTGGGGGCTGCTTATTACATATTAAAACCTTTTGACATGAATGTACTGACAGAACGAATCCGTCAAATGCAAGGGCGTCCGGTGAAAACAACCCGCGAAAGAACAGGAGCCTCCACGGGTACTCAAGTGGACAATTTGGATGCCCACATTACGAATGTCATTCATGAAATTGGTGTGCCTGCTCATATCAAAGGATATTTATACCTTCGGGAAGCGATTATGATGGTTTACAATGAAGTGGAATTACTTGGAGCAATCACCA
Source organism: Melghirimyces algeriensis (assembly GCF_900182565.1). Classification (GTDB taxonomy): domain Bacteria; phylum Bacillota; class Bacilli; order Thermoactinomycetales; family DSM-45169; genus Melghirimyces; species Melghirimyces algeriensis. The sequence goes on from NZ_FXTI01000001.1 coordinate 472,959, forward strand.
AGACATTGTATCCTCGGATCGCCGAACGGTATAATACCACGCCGAGTCGGGTGGAGCGTGCCATCCGTCATGCCATTGAAGTGGCATGGAGCAGGGGAAATATGGAATCGATCCGCAAGTTATTTGGCTATACCATCAATGTTAGCAAAGCGAAACCCACCAACTCGGAATTTATCGCTATGGTGGCGGATAAACTTCGGATTGAACACAAGGTGGGGTAACGGAAAAAACTGTAAAACAAACCCGTCCTGTACCGTTATGATGTAACGGCACAGGCGTTTTTTTGTTTTACCAGCGTTTCGAGGTATGAGGTTGCCAAAAGACTCCCATACTAAAACCAGCCATATCAATTAAAGGAGTCACCTATATGTTTACCCGTATACACCCCTCACGGAAAAGGGTTTTTCATGGTACTGCGGTTGTAGATGAAAAAACGAAGTGTTTGGTTCATCGCATCCGTCCAGGCCAAATAGCAGTGATTAACCATCAGGATCTGGATGAGGTGGCAGCAGATGCATTGATAAAAAAACGGGTAAAAGGCGTTGTGAATTGTGCACCGTCGATTAGTGGAAGATACCCCGCACAGGGACCTTACCGTTTGGTGGAAGCAGGAATCCCTCTGTTGGACGATGTGGGTATGGGTGTGTTGAATCGTGTGAAAGAGGGGGATGATCTTTGCCTGCACAAGGACCGATTGTATCGCAGACGAAACGGCAGTGAGTGGGTTGCTGTTGCATCGGGTTATCGTATGACTGATGAACGATTGCACATGAAGATGGAGGAAGTAAAGAAAAATATTGATGTCACATTGCATTCTTTTGTAAACAATACACTTCGTTATGCCACAGAAGAGCAAGACTCTGTCAGTCAATCCTTATTGGCTCCAAAACTGGACACACCCATGAAAAACCGGCATGTAATGATTGTCGTAAGGGGAAAAGAGCATGAAAAGGATCTCAAAATGCTTCGCCCCTTTTTGAAAGAAAGGAAACCTGTGTTAATCGGTGTGGATGGGGGGGCGGATTCTCTTATCGATCAAGGGTTTCATCCTGACATCATTCTGGGAGATATGGACTCCGTAACAGACGATGCCTTAATGAGTGGCGCTGAATTGATTGTACATGCCTACTTGAATGGAAAGGCTCCTGGTTTAAAGCGGGTCAAGCAAATGGGGCTAAAAGCGCATCTCATACCTTTTCAGGGAACCAGTGAAGATGTCGCCATGCTTTTGGCCTATGAAAAGGGAGCTGAACGGATTATTATTCTTGGCTCCCATTCCAATATGGTGGATTTTCTGGAAAAGGGCAGAATGGGGATGGCAAGTACATTTTTGACCAGGATGAAAGTGGGGTCCAAGCTAGTGGATATCAAAGGGATCAGTCAATTATACAGAGGGATCGGGAGATGGAGAACGTATGATTTTTTGTGGCTGACAACTGCTCTGGTGTTTCCTGTCACTGCTTTAGCCCTGGTCAATCCCCGTTTTGTTCAGGTGGTGAAATTACTGTGGCTCAATATGAAAATTTTCTTCTAATGGATGTGATCTCATGATATCCATCCGGTTGTTTCTGATATTTATCAGCTCTGTGTTAGTTGCTATGGGAATTGGCATTATTCTTGGAGGTGCCGGTGGACAGGCTTGGATCGATCAGCAGGAGCAAAATCTCGTTGAACATCTAGAAGCACGAATGGAGCAGATAACACTGGAAAAAGAGCAGCTGAAACAGGCTTTGCACAAAAAAGAAACGGTTCTTCAAAACCTTAAAGGCCAAAATCAGTCGCTCATCCAGGAAGTCGTTCAGGGAGAATTAACAGGACGACAGGTTTTATTATTGGGAAAAGCGGAGGCAGACAGTCTGAAGCGGATGATTCAATGGGCAGGAGGGACGGTCGTTCAAAGGGAGACCCTTCCTGCATCAGCTGAACACTTTGATGCGATTGTTCTGTTGTTTCATCCAAACGAGCAACATTCTCGTTGGAAAGCGTTTATTCAGGATATTCAATCCACCTACTCTGGACCACTCATTCTTCCGGAGTCACAGAAATTGCGACCCGTGTTTGAACCATTGGAAAGGAGATCCTACTTTTTTTCCGGAAAAGCGATGAAAGAACCTTTAAAGATGGTTGAACTTATCCATTTCATCCAAAATGCGATCAATCATTATGGAAATGAGGCGGCATCATGAATAAACCAGTGGTTGTGAGTGCAGTCATACCTGCTTACAACGAAGAGGAATGGATTGGAAACACATTGAAATACCTGCGCCGAGTGGAAATGGTGAATGAAATCATTGTTGTGGATGATGGAAGTAAAGACAAAACAGCTAGGGTGGCTCAACACTATGCAGATTCCGTGATCCGCATTCCTGAAAATATGGGAAAAGGTGCTGCTATACAGGAAGGTGTGCGGTATGCGACAGGAGACATTCTGCTGTTTGTCGATGCGGATCTGACAGAGCATGCCAAATTGTGCGGGGCTTTATTGGAGCCTGTGGTGAAGGGGAAAACGGATATGACCATTGCCAGGTTTCCCGCACCCCGAAAAAAGGGAGGGTTTGGACTGGTCAAAGGACTGGCTCGTACTGGAGTCAGATGGTTGACGGGATATCATTTGGAATCGACATTGTCTGGTCAACGAGCTCTGACACGGGAGTTAGTAACTGCGATCGGTGATGTTGGTTCTGGGTTTGGAATGGAAGTATGGATGACCGTAAGAGCCCTTCACAATGGGTATTCTGTAAAAGAGATCCCCCTGCCGATGAGTCACAGGGAGACCGGGCGGGATTGGGATGGATTTGTTCACCGGGGAAAACAGTTTTTTTCTATCATAAAAACCTTGATTCGTCTTTGGAGGCAGCCGGCGTGACTGTTGTTGTTTCTCTTTTTATGTTGTTTTTCTCATATATTTGCGGTCGTCTTACAGTCGAAATGGGGAGAACATTTCTTCTGAAAGCCGATGTCACTGCAATCAATTATCAGGGAAAGAGTGTTCCAACGTCTTATGGTGGCTTTATGGTGGCGATCCTTCTTTTTTTATCCACTGTATCATTGGGATTTGCGCGTTGGATTGCTTTGTTCTCTTTTTCTGTTTTTGCAGTGGTTTTACTCGCTTCTGTTACGGTTACTTTTTTGGGCTGGTTGGATGACACGATCGGGAACCATTACGATAAAGGGTTTATGGGTCACTTCCGGACATTGGCCAAAGAAGGCCGACTGACGACCGGCTTTTTAAAGGCGGCGGGAGGAGGAGTCATGGCAGCGATTGTAGCGGTGGTTACAGCCACTGGAACGGAGGAGTGGATTCTTCATACCCTGTTCATCGGATTGATGACAAACTGGCTCAATTTATTGGATCTTAGACCGGGCAGAGCACTTAAGTTTTATATTGTAACAGGGATTTCACTTTTTATCATCGGTTTGCCCAGAGGAGACACATTCTTTTTTATTCCTTTGTTGGGGTTAGCAATCGCCATTTTAAGGGATGATTTGTCTGGAAGGTTTATGCTTGGAGATAGCGGTTCCAATCTGTTGGGGATTCAATTGGGGATTTGGATCGCCCTGATGGCTCCACAGTGGTTGATCATGTTGTTTGTGATGTTGTTGATCGTGGGTCACATTGTGGGAGAAACCGTCTCCATTACCCGATTGATTCATAACAGCTCCATTCTCTCTTATATTGACCGTCTGGGGAGAAGGTAAAACCACGGGAAAACCCGTGGTTCATCTCATTCAATAATTTGAAGTTCTTTGGAAAACTGGGTGAGCAATTCAATCCCTTCTTTTGTCACCAGGACGTCATCTTCAATCCGAACGCCTCCAAGTTGGGGAATATAGATACCCGGTTCAACCGTAAACGTCATATTTTCCATAAGCAGGTTTTCATTTTGATTATGTATGGAAGGAGCTTCATGAACTTCAACTCCAAGTCCATGTCCCACCCGATGTGGGAAGTGGGACCCATAGCCGGCTTTTTCAATTACTTTACGGGCTGCATGGTCAATTTCCTTTAACGCAGTTCCGGGACGACAACAGTTTAATGCTGCTTGCTCTGCTTGCAGGACTGTGTTATAAATGGCTTTTTTCTCCTCAGAGATTCCCCCGAAGGCAACGGTTCGGGTGATATCTGAACAGTATCCGTTCAGAACGACTCCAAGGTCAAAAAGGACCAAATCCCCTCGCTTCAGACGACGGGTTCCGGGAGTACCATGTGGATCACCTGAATGTTCTCCAAAAAGAACCATCGTGGAAAACGACATTTCCCGAATGCCTTTTTTCTTTAATTCATATTCGATTTGGGCAACCACTTCCAATTCCGTACATCCTTCCGTCAATGCCTCGATTCCGCATTTCACTCCATAGTCGGCCCATTGGGCAGCTTCCTTCAATATTTGTATTTCCTCACGATCCTTTACTGCCCTTAAGCGGTTTAACTCTTCCGTGATGGAGATCAGATGGGCCTTTGGAGAACAGTTCAAAAGGGATTCTGCACGGGCAAAGGAGAGAGATTCCTTTTCCACAGCTATTTTTTTATACGGCCGACTGCTCCGCTTTTTTAACGCCTGTTCAACCTGATCCCAAGGGTTATCAGAATCTTCATATCCAATGATTTCGTATTCCCATCCGGAAGCGATCAGACGGCTTTCTTCCAAACGGGGACAGATAAAAAAAGGTTCTTGGTCTGGAAAAATAAAGAGTCCGATCAATCGTTCATGGGGATCACATTCAAAGCGAGACAGATAGAACAAATTGGCAGGTGAGAGGATCAAGGCCAAATCTGTATCCGTTTTCTTTATCCAATGGGTAATCTGTTTCAGACGCTCATTCATTGATACCACTCCAATGTATTTGGATTCTTCATCAATGTATCATGCTTCAGAAAAAAGGAAAAGCGAGCAGCCGTGAATAAAACCTGTTGAATCATAAAATGATGTAATCCAAGGGGGGAAAGGTCATGAATCGTTTAAGAGCACAGCAGATTATCGAATCTCCGAAACACATTGAAGTGCATTGGAATGGAGTTCCTGTTTGGATTCAGAATGTGGATGATCGGAATGAGACCGCTCGCGTGTATACACGGGAACGTCCGGATGATGAAAAAACGGTCCCTGTCGAAGAATTGAGAGAGGTGGGAGCGGAAAAGGGATAAATTGAAAAAACATGCATATATTAGATCGGGCGGGCGTGTGTTCATCTTTATTAAAGCACAGAAAACGGTTTCCTTTGGCGGGGAACCGTTTTCTGTGCTTTAATGATTGCCCTTAGAAGGTTTTTTTCGTTGCCTTTTCTTTTTGGACAGAAACATGGGTTGAATATAATTGTTTTTGGCGTCCCGGTAAAACCAGAAACCTGCAAGAAAAGCGAGGCCGCCCAGAAAGAGAACCAATCCTCCAAGGAAGTGAAGCCAGTGGAATCCTTCTCCTGCCATGGCCTCAAAAATAATATCCTTCATTAAATTCCAGCCATAAATCCCGGCAGCACCGGGAATGCATAGCAATAATATCGCAAGAAGCCGTTGATAGACCACAATATCCACCCCTTTATCTTTCCTTATAGTAACGCATTATTCTTTGAAACGCCACGTATGATCAGTGTATGGTAAGATAGTACCGGAGAATGGTGACGGGAGGACGGCTATGAAACGCTTTCTGATCGTAGGCGGCGGAAAGGGAGGAACGGTACTTCTCAAAACTCTCTTACAAATGGACCAGGATCGGGTGAAAGTAATCGGTGTGGTTGATGTAAACGGACAAGCCCCTGCTGTTCTTAAAGCAAAAGAATATGGTATTCCCGTGAGTCAGGTTGTTTCTGACTTTATCAAAAAAGAACCGGAAGTGGTTTTGGAAGCTACAGGGCGGCCTGATGTCTACCATCATCTTTGTAAGGTAAAGAAAGAGGGTACCTTGGTGGTATCCGGAGAAATGGCCAATCTGTTTATGCAATTGATCAAGGAAAAAGAACAGTGGTTTGAGGCTTGGAGAAGGCGACAACTGGAATTGGATGCCATTGTCAATTCCACCCATGATGGAATGATTGCGGTGAACCGAAAGGGGAGAATTACGCTTTTTAATCGGGCTGCCAAACGGCTGATCGGAATGGATGAGTCGAGAGCAATGGGCAAATCTGTCACCGGGGTTCTTCCCGATTTACGGCTGGATCGTGTCCTAAACACCGGCCAACCGGAGTTGAATGTTTCTCTGGAACTGTCCAATGGGAAGAAGATTGTAACCAATCGAGAACCGGTGACCGACCGGAAGGGAAATGTGATTGGAGCGGTTGCCGTATTCCGGGATATTACAGAAGTGACGACGCTTGCCCGACAGGTAACCGATTTGAAGAGTATGAAAAGCCAACTCTCATCCATCATTGATTCATCCGATGATGCCATTTCGGTTGTGGATACGGAAGGGCGGGGAGTGCTGATCAATCCGGCCTATACGAGGTTGACAGGTCTTGCTCCTTCCGATGTGATCGGAAAACCGGCAGACACGGATATTTCCGAAGGGGAAAGTATGCACATGAAGGTGCTTAAAACCGGTAAACCCGTCCGGGGTGTGCATATGAAAGTAGGTCCTCATCGAAAAGATGTGGTAGTGAATGCCGCTCCGATCACAGCGGATGGAAAGCTGAAGGGAAGTGTCGCCATTATTCACGATATGTCAGAAATCAAAGAGCTGTATGGTGAACTGGAGCGGGTGCGTCGGATTATCCGAACGCTGGAAGCCAAATACACGTTTGATGATATTATCGGTGAAAGCGGTCAGATGAAAACCGCATTGGCAGAAGCGCGACGGGGAGCGCATACAAGAGCAACCATTCTTCTTCGGGGGGAGTCGGGTACCGGAAAAGAACTTTTTGCCCATGCGATACACAATGCCAGCAATCGAAAATATAATCAGTTTGTTCGCGTCAATTGTGCTTCCCTCCCTGAACATCTGCTGGAAAGCGAGCTGTTTGGCTATGTGGAAGGAGCTTTTACCGGTGCTCGACGCGGGGGAAAAAAAGGCTTTTTTGAGGAAGCCAATGAAGGAACCATTTTTCTGGATGAAATTGGAGAGCTTTCCCCCTCGACACAAGCCAAACTTCTGCGAGTCCTTCAGGAAAAAGAAGTGACCCGTGTCGGGGGCACAAAACCGATTCCAATCGATGTCCGGGTGATCGCAGCCACCAATGTGGATTTGGAGAAAGCAATGCAGGAAAAGCGGTTTCGGGAAGATCTGTATTATCGGTTGAATGTATTGCCCATTTATATTCCCCCTCTCCGGAAACGCGTGGAAGACCTTTACCCCTTGTCTCTTCACTTGGTAAAAAAGTTTAACCAAGAATATGGTCGGTATGTGACAAGGATTCATCCTGAAGCGATCCGTGTTTTGGAGGCTTATTCCTGGCCCGGCAATGTGCGCGAGTTGGAAAATGTCTTGGGTCGAGCCATGATTCACATGCAGTATGATGAAAGGGAGATCCGCAAAGACCATCTGTTACCCTTGCAACCCGTTCCGGATTTTTTTATTCCTGCCGATGAACCTGATTCTTCAGGGATAAAAAAACTTTCCGAAGTCGTTTCACGTGCCGAACGAACTCATATTCTCCGTATGTATCGGGAAGCGGATGGAAACAAAACGGAAACGGCCCGGAAGCTGGGGATTTCCGTACGAAATCTATACTATAAACTGGAGAAATATGGGATTGAAAAACCTTGAACCTACGTTAAAACCTGCAAAATTTTGCAGGTAATGATGATCATAGTGTCTGCATTTTTTTGCACATATTTGGTTGGATTGTTTTGGATCAAGCCGGTAATCCCTTGAGAAGCGGCTTTTCTTTGCTGATCTGTTATTTGGCATGGATTTTGCTCAATCATGTATGGTGAATCGGCAACTGAAGAAAAATAGATTTGCTATGAATCACTCTGTTCGGATAAGGTCTTATCCTTCCACTTTATAAAAGGATTGATGCAGTGAATCAAATCTAACATCGGCAAATTGCTTTATGAAACGGAGCCATTCTTTCCATATGGTATGGATGAGGCGACATACAAAGGAGGAATCTGTATAATGAAGATTTTTGATTATCTGAGCCAAGGTGATTATGAGCAACTCATGTTCTGCCAAGATGAAGATTCCGGGTTAAAGGCGATTATTGCGATTCATGATACCACTTTGGGTCCTGCATTAGGCGGGACACGCATGTGGACCTATGAATCGGAAGAGGATGCGATTGTGGATGCTTTGCGGTTGGCTCGTGGAATGACCTACAAGGCAGCAGCATCCGGGTTAAACTTGGGTGGGGGAAAAGCTGTTATCATCGGTGATCCGAAAAAAGACAAGAATGAAATGATGTTCCGCGCTTTTGGCCGGTTTATTCAAGGGTTAAATGGGCGGTATATTACAGCGGAAGATGTTGGGACAACCGTTCAGGATATGGATATCATTCATGAAGAAACCCACTTTGTTACAGGAGTGTCTCCTGCCTTTGGTTCCAGCGGAAATCCGTCACCCGTCACAGCGTTTGGCGTCTATCACGGGATGAAAGCGGCAGCCAAAGAGGCATTTGGTGACGATTCTCTCCGAGGGAAAACGGTAGCCGTTCAGGGCGTTGGGAGTGTTTCCTATCATCTTTGCAAGTTTTTGAATGATGAGGGTGTAAATTTGATTGTTACAGATATTAATCCGGAAAATGTAGAACGGGCTGTTCATGATTTTGGGGCAGAGACCGTTGAACCGGATGCGATTTATGATGTGGATTGTGATGTTTTTTCTCCCTGTGCGTTGGGTGCCATTATCAATGATGATACGATTGACCGTTTAAAGTGCAAAGTGATCGCAGGCTCTGCCAATAACCAACTAAAAGAAGAACGGCACGGAGACATATTAAATGAAAAGGGAATCGTTTATGCGCCAGATTATGTCATTAATGCCGGTGGGCTGATCAATGTAGCAGATGAGCTTTTGGGGTATAATCGGGAACGTGCAATGAAAAAAGTGGAAAATATCTATCATACAATTACCCGGATATTTGAAATTGCAAAGCGTGACCAGATTCCTACTTACAAAGCGGCAGATCGCATGGCAGAAGAACGGATTCAGTCGATGCGTCATTGTCGGAGCAATTTTTTGTTAAATGAGCGAAATATCCTTAGTATGACCAATCGTTGAGGGTGGCTTTATGAGAAAAAAGGTGTCCGGTTTTGAATTCCTTATTTTTCCATACCCTGTGATGGACATATCCCCGCCTCATTTAGAAAGCGCTTTCATAAAAGGGGTTACACTACTTTTTGAAATTGCTGTGGACACCTCGTCCATCCAATGGAAAAATGGATAATGGGGAAAAAGTGATTGGGAATTGGTGGAGAAAAAGGAGCGGAACGAATCCATGGCAGAAAATTACGATCTTGTCGTTTTGGGTGCCGGACCAGGGGGCTATGTCGCAGCCATCCGGGCAGCCCAGCTCGGTTTCAAAACAGCAGTAGTGGAAAAGAGGAAAGTGGGAGGGGTTTGTCTGCATAAAGGATGTATCCCTTCCAAATCGCTGTTGAGAAGTGCGGAATTGTATCATGAGATGAAACAGAGTAAGAACTATGGTATTCAAGCCGAGAATGTACATTTGGATTTTTCCTTGGTGCAATCCAGAAAGAATCAGGTGAAAGAGCAACTCTTTAAAGGAGTCAAGCACCTGTTGAAGAAAAACGGGGTGACCGTTGTGGAAGGGACTGGGCGGATTCTGGGTTCATCAATCTTTTCTCCACAGCCGGGCACGATTTCTGTGGAAAAAGAGGATGGCAGTGAGCCGGAGATGTTAGTTCCTCAATATGTGCTGATCGCTACCGGATCACGTCCTCGAACGTTACCTGGTCTCCATGTAGACGGAAAGTCCATTCTGTATTCCGATCATGCTCTGGAGATGGAAAAATTACCGGAGTCGATTGTGATCGTGGGGGGAGGTGTAATCGGAATAGAATGGGCATCGATGCTCAATGACTTTGGTGTCGATGTGACCGTTGTGGAATATATGGATCGAATATTGCCGTTGGAAGACTCCGATGTCAGTAAAGAGATGACCCGTTTGATGAAAAAACGAAAAGTGAAAATCCTTACCTCTGCGAAAGTATTGTCTGAATCAGTTCAGGTGGAGAATGGACAGGTTACGTTGCAGGTGGAAAAAGGCGGCACAACCCAATCACTAAAGGCTGAAAAGATGCTGGTTTCGGTTGGAAGACAACCCAACACGGAAGATATCGGCCTTCACAATACATCTATCAAGGAAGAAAAAGGATTTATCCAAGTGAATGAATATGGTCAAACGGCAGAATCCCACATTTATGCGATCGGGGATGTGACCGGGGGATATCAGCTGGCCCATGTTGCTTCTCACGAGGGGATTCTGGCAGTGGAACATATGGCCGGAAATCAGCCATATCCCCTGAATCCGACGATGATTCCGCGTTGTACATACAGTCGCCCCGAAATTGGAAGTATCGGTCTATCCGAAGAAGAAGCAAAAGAGCAGGGATATGAGTTGAAAGTTGGTAAATTTCCATTCCGGGGAGTGGGAAAATCCCTTGTATTCGGAGAGTCTGATGGCTTTATTAAATTGATTGCAGACAAGGAAACAGAAGATATTTTGGGGGTTCATATCATTGGTCCGCATGCGACAGATCTGATATCCGAGGCAGGTTTGGCTAAAGTGATGGATGCTACCCCGTGGGAGATCAGTCAAGCGATTCATCCCCATCCGACCCTGTCGGAAGTTTACGGGGAAGTGGCGATGGGAATAGAAGGGGTTCCGATTCATTCGTAATCTTATGAAGAAGAAACCAATGGAAAAGGGATCGGAGGGATTGGTCAATGGGTAACGAGCGACACAAAACACTGGGCCTGTCGGATGAGCAGGTTCTGGATATGTACCGTTACATGCTGTTGGCGCGCAAGATTGATGAGCGGATGTGGCTGTTAAATCGAGCGGGAAAAATCCCGTTTGTCATTTCTTGCCAAGGGCAGGAGGCGATCCAGGTGGGGGCTGCCTTTGCTCTGGATCGGGAAAAGGATTGGCTTTGCCCGTATTACCGGGATCTAGGAATGGTGCTGGTCTTCGGGCAATCTGCACGGGATCAGATGCTGTCCGCTTTTGCCAAAGCGGAAGATCCGAACAGCGGAGGCCGGCAGATGCCAGGGCATTATGGAGATCGCCGGTTTCGGATTGTATCAGGTTCCAGCCCGGTAACGACCCAATTGTTGCATGCTGTGGGTGTAGCTTTAGCTGCCAAAATGGATCAGAAAGATATTGTTTCTTTTACTTCTTTCGGTGAGGGTTCCAGTAACCAGGGAGATTTTCATGAAGGTCTCAATTTTGCGGGTGTACACAACCTCCCGGTGATTTTTATGTGCGAAAACAACAAGTACGCCATTTCCGTTCCGGTTGAAAAACAACTAGCTGGAGGAAGCGTGGCAGCACGGGCTCAAGGCTATGGCATGCCAGGTGTTCAGGTGGATGGAAATGATCCGCTGAAAGTGTTTGAAGCCGTGAAAACCGCTGCGGATCGCGCCCGTTGTGGTCAAGGTCCCACATTGATTGAAGCGTCTTCCTATCGGTTGGTGCCCCACTCCAGTGATGATGATGACCGTTCCTACAGAAGGACTGAAGAGGTGGAAGAAGCGAGAAAGAATGATCCTTTGGTGCAGTTTCAAAAGTATCTTCAGGAGACGGGTTTGTTGAACAAAGAAAAAGAGAAGCTTCTGGATCAGGAGATCAACAAAGAGGTGGATGATGCGACGGATTATGCTGAACAGGCTCCTGATCCTGACCCGGCTCAAACCTATACTCACGTCTACGCGGAATAGGAGGAGAAAACATGGCGGTTATATCATATATCGATGCTGTAACTCAAGCACTGAGGGAAGAGATGCAGCGGGATGAACGCGTTTTCGTGCTGGGTGAAGATGTGGGTGTTCGCGGTGGAGTATTCCGGGCGACGGATGGTCTGATTGACACATTTGGGCCTGAACGGGTACTGGATACACCACTTACCGAGTCAGCTATTGCAGGTGTTTCGATTGGGGCATCCGTTTACGGAAAACGTCCAGTCGCAGAAATGCAGTTTGCTGATTTTATTTTACCGGCAGTAAACCAAATTATCAGTGAGGCTGCCAAGATGCGTTACCGTTCAAATAATGCATGGAATTGCCCTCTGGTTATTCGGGCGCCATACGGTGGTGGAGTGCATGGTGCACTCTATCATTCACAAAGTGTGGAGAAAATTTTTACGGGGGTCCCAGGGTTAAAGATTGTGATGCCCTCTACCCCATATGATGTAAAGGGACTGTTAAAGAGTTCCATCCGGGATGAAGATCCTGTTCTCTTTTTTGAACATAAACGCTGTTACCGATTGATCAAAGGGGAGGTTCCTGAGGAAGATTATACGGTTCCGATTGGAAAAGCTGAGGTCAAGCGGGAGGGAACGGATGTAACCGTTATTTCCTATGGCTTAACCCTTCATTTTGCGCAGAAAGCGGCCGAGGAATTGGAAAAAGAGGGAATCAGTGTCCATATACTGGATCTTCGTACCCTGGTTCCTTTGGATAAAGAAGCGATCCTTGAAGCGGTGGCAAAGACAGGTAAAGGTTTGATCATTCATGAGGATAACGTAACGGGTGGATTTGGAGGAGAAATATCGGCTGTTATTGCAGAGGAAGCCTTTTTTGAACTGGATGCTCCAGTTCGTCGGCTTTGTGGTCCCGATGTTCCATCCATGCCCTACAGTCCGTCATTGGAAAAAGAGTTTATGTTAAATCCTGAGAAAGTGACAAATGCCATTCGAGATCTAGCAGAATTTTAACGATATATGAAAATACGCCAAAACCATCAAATGCCTGGCGAGGAGGTTTAAGATGGCAACGGATATTGCAATGCCCCAACTGGGTGAGAGTGTAACGGAAGGAACCATTACCAAATGGCTCAAAGAGCCAGGGGATTCCGTTTCCAAATATGAGCCTCTCTGTGAAGTGGCGACAGATAAAGTGAATGCGGAAGTTCCTGCCACGGTTAGTGGAAAGGTGACGGAGATCGTGACTGAGGAAGGAAAGACCGTGGCTGTAGGTGAAGTGATTTGTCGTGTGGAGGAAGAAGGAAAAGAGAAGGATAAAGCGGCAGCTCCGGCAGAAAAAGCGCAGACGGATCAAAAGGTTACCAAGCCTGATGTTCCGAAAGATTCAATGAAGCGCCGGTATTCGCCAGCGGTTTTGCGGTTGGCTCAGGAACATGATATTGATCTGGAACAAGTGGAGGGAACCGGAAAAGGTGGTCGGATTACCCGTAAAGATCTGCTGAAATTAATTGAATCAGGTGAAATGGTTCCAGTTCAGGAGAAAGCTTCTCCCATATCGGAAACAAAGGCGGAGCCGGCCTCAGTTGCGCAACCCAATGAGCAGAAGACAGCTATTCAAAGGGAAGAGGGAGATGAGGAAGTCCCGCTTACCAATGTCAGAAAAACGATTGCTCAGCGCATGGTGCAGAGCAAACACGAGGCTCCCCATGCTTGGACAATGATACAGGCGGATGTTACCGGTCTTGTCAAATTGCGCAATAAGCACAAGGATGCGTTTAAAAAAAGAGAAGGAATCAGTCTGACTTACATGCCGTTTTTCATCAAAGCGGTAGTGGATTCACTAAAGGAATTTCCTTATCTCAATTCCGCCTGGGGTGTGGATAGGATTATCCTGAAAAAGCGGATCAATATCTCTATAGCCGTTGCCACGGAGGATGCGCTCTATGTACCCGTGATCCATGATGCCGATGAAAAAAGTGTTTTGGGTCTGGCCAAAGCGATTCATCATCTGGCCGAAAAAACGCGATCCGGAACATTAACCATGGATGATTTGTCTGGAGGGACCTTTACCGTAAACAATACGGGCTCTTTTGGCTCCATTGCTTCACAACCGATTATTAACCATCCCCAGGCAGCGATTCTCTCGATGGAGTCCATTGTAAAACAGCCAGTGATCAAAGATGAGATGATTGCGGTTCGGGATTTAGTCAATCTCTGTCTCTCACTGGATCACCGAATTTTGGACGGTTTAATGGCTGGACGGTTTTTGCAGCAGGTGAAGAAACGTCTGGAAGCTTACAGTCCCGATACACCATTCTAATCCATATACAACAACCGGTTTCCATCAAGGGGAACCGGTTGTTCATTTTTGGACGTCACCTTGTGAACGGATCGGATAAATAATCTTGATATCAAAGCATAACAGATGGTATAATATTTATTTTTTAACAAACTGCCGGATTTGTGGTATCCTTATATTAAGATTTGTACAGGGGAGTGGTGATCTTGTTCCAAGCTGGTGAGAAGATCGTATACCCTTTATTTGGTGCGGGTGTGATTCAATCCATTGATGAGAAAGAGATTTTGGGAAAAAAGCAGCTTTATTATATTTTGAAGATGTCGATTGGGAACATGGAAATTATGATTCCATTGGATAAAATGGAATTGTTGGGAATTCGGAAGGTTGTGGATACCAATACAATGGAAGATGTGCTGTTTCTCATCAATGAAGGTGAAGTGGATGCATCCGTTGCGTGGAATCAACGGTATCGAGCCAATATGGAGAAGATGAAAACGGGTGACATTTTCAAAGGTACCGAAGTCATCCGCGATTTAACCCAGATCAATAGGCAAAGAACTCTTGGCGCCGGTGAAAAGAAAATGTTGGATGATGCCATGCAGATTTTGGCCAGTGAACTGGCGCTGGTAAAGGATATCGGAGAGGAAAAAGCGTCCGATCTTTTGAATCAGGTGATTTGTACAAAGGTTTAGACCATCGAGGAGTAATAAGACCTGCACCAACCGCTCCCTATTGAAATCTGGAGTCGTTGGATGATCGATCGATGGAAATTGAAGCGAAAGCTCTTCTCTTCCTAAAGGGAGAGCTTTTTTTATATCTTGTATTTTTTTGCAATATGCGATATATTGCATATAACTGTTAGTGGAGGAGGGAAATCATGCCGATTCCCAGTGATTTTGAGAAATATTCGCGGATATCTGCAAAGGAGCGGGTATTCCGTCAAGTTCGAGATTGGATTACCGATGGAACACTTCAGCCTGGAGAAAAAATCATTGACAAGGAATTGGCGGAAGCGATCGGTGTAAGTCGAACCCCGGTCAGAGAAGCGCTTCAGATCCTTGAATATCAAGGGTTTGTGGAAATGCAGCCCGGAAAGGAGACCAAAGTAACACAACTGAGTGACCAGGATGTTTTTCAGCTGTATCCTCCATTGGCTGCACTGGATTCTCTGGCCGTGAAGCTTGCTGTTGATCGGATCAACGAGAAGACCCTTCAGGAATTGCGCCACATCAATGAGCAGTTTTCGATCGCTGTATCAAAAAAGAATCGCAATTTGGCGCTGGAATGGGATGAGCGTTTTCACAGGATGATCGTACAAACCTCAGCCAATCCATATATTGCGGAATTCACCTCACTGTTGCATCGTCATATCCGGCGAATGAAGTTCGTCTTTTTTAATCCCTCGATGATTCCGGCAAAAGCTTCCGTGGAAGAACACCGGAAGATTATTGAAGCGCTAAATGAGAGAGACGGTGAGTCTGCCGCGCAAATGATGAAGCAAAACTGGCTTCGAGCGATGGACATTGTGGTTAATGAAATCCGAAAATCCGATGAAGAGGAACGAGAGGGATGAAAACAAAGCGTTGGACGTATCTGTCTTTGATCATGATGGCATTTTTTTGGGGAAGTGCTTTTGCGGGCTCCAAACTGGCGGTAAATGCTGTTCCCCCTGAGGTTGCGGCTTTTTTTCGATTTGGTTTGGGAGCCTTGTTTATGCTGTTGGTATTGTGGCTTGGAAAGGGTGAAGAAAGAAAATTGCCGCGTTCGCATTGGAGACAGGTGATCTTGCTTGGTCTCATCGGTGTTGCGGCTTACAATCTTTTGCTGTTTTCTGCCCTTTACTTTTCCCAAGCCTCTGATGGCAGCATGATTATTCCCACAACAAGCCCATTAATCACAACGGTACTGGCTGTTCTTTTTCTTAAAGAGAAGCTTATGAAAAAACAGGTATTGGGATTGGTTTTGGCGTGTTTCGGTTCTTTGGTATTTTTTTCGCAAATGGTGGTTGGTCAGTTCTCAGGAGAGCGTTTGTTTGGTGATTTTTTATTTTTATTGGCAGCTCTTTGTTGGTCGACTTATACATTGGTTGGAAATCGGGTGTTAAAACAACTGGACCCTTTTCCGGTAACTGCTTATGCGATGTTGACGGGTGCCTTGGTCCTGGGAATCATCTCCCTTCCGAAAATGGGAGAGATCAGCTGGAGTAGTTTGAGTGTGGGGTTTTGGACACTTCAAATCTATCTCGCTCTGTTTCCCAGTGTGTTGGCTAACTGGTTCTATTACCGGGGTGTACAGTCGATCGGTGCTTCCGGGTCGGCCATCTTTATGTATATCGTACCTGTTTCCGGAATTTTATTGGCGATTCTCCTTTTAAAGGAATCCTTTACGGTTGTACAGATCGTTGGTTCCTTTCTGATGGTTTTGGGGGTCTGGTTTGTAAGTCAAAAACAAAAAACGCCGGTGTTGCGTTCTGAGGATATTTCCCTTCAGCAAAAATCCTCGTAAACATCCGTTTTACTTTTATGGGAGGGATGGGGTTGGCGATCAGGATTCCAAATCGCGTAAAAGGGTTTCTAATGGTGTTGAGTGCAGCGGTGTTATGGGGATCATCAGGCACCCTTGCCCAGTATCTTTTTCATGAAGAAGGAATTGAATTCGGTTGGTTGGTGATGGTTCGTCTGTTGATTTCGGGCTTTCTGTTGCTTATGATGGCATATGTTCAAAGTGGTAGGAAGAAAGTGCTGTCGCTTTGGAAAGATTCTGTTGACAAAAAGCAGATTATCATTTTGGGTATTGCCGGTATGGTGGGGACACAATATACATTTTTCGCCTCGATCGAGGCTGGCAATGCAGCCACTGCCACATTGCTTCAATATCTAGGACCAGCTCTGCTCACTGTCTGGATCGCTTTTCGTTTGCGCCGGATGCCAAGAGCAGGGGAGTGGATGGCAGTAGGGTTTGCTTTGATCGGGACATTTTTCCTGGTGACAGGAGGCAATCCATCAACATTGTCCATTTCACTGCCCGCTCTTCTTTGGGGCTTGGCGTCCGCTGTGGGACTTGCTTTCTATACACTCTATCCATCCCGACTATTAAATCAGTGGGGAGCAGGGATGATTGTGGGGTGGGCCATGTTCATCGGTGGGCTGGCATTGATGTTTATTCACCCACCATGGTCCGTGGATCTGGCAGGGTGGGAGTTGAAGACCTATGTTTGGATCGCTGTGGTCGTATTTTTGGGAACATTGCTTCCTTTTTTTCTGTATTTGGACAGTCTTCGTTATCTTCGCCCCTCAGAGACGGCTCTTCTCTCCTGTGCAGAGCCTCTGACTGCGGCAATAGTGGCTGTCTGGTGGCTGGGGGTTCCCTTTGGTTTCCCGGAATGGTTGGGAGCATCCTTTATCATTGGGACGGTGGTGCTTTTGTCCCTGATGGAAGAGCATTCGAAATCGGAGGTACCTGTATCTGACAATAGCAAGAAGCCATTTTGCAAAGAGAATGGGCAAGGGATTGAAGGATCAATGGACGTATAGGTGTCTCTAAAGAATTGTTGAATGGTTTTAAAGAAGCTGGGTTCCAGCTTATCTTTAGCGGAATGATTAAATATGTTGAGGCTGGTACATAAAAGTCGGCTTTCCAAGGAAAGTCGATGAGACTGCTGACAAAGATAAATAAGAGACGGATATCTCCCTTCACCACTTTGTCATGAACCTCGTCGGCTTTCCAAGGAAGGTCGATATTTTTTTGATAAAAAAAGTCCAAGGCTTGCTTTTAACTGCAAGCCTTGGATTGAATCCTGTTTTATTGGATTCCTACCAACTCGTCATAAATGGCGAGAAGGGTGACACCGATCGTGGCGATGGTGAACATACTGCTGAGTATGAAGCCGGATTTGTTACCCGACCGTTTGTTATTCAGGGTACCCACGACGGCAAGAATACTGATAAAGATGAGGATAATGGTCATGTACATTCTCTTTCACCTGCTTTCTGCATTTCACTGTGATTCCGCATTTACGCGGCAGGCAACAAGCAGGAGGAACCGTACCTGCTTAGCCTTTCCGCTCTCCATGTTCAGTATACTGTCCGATTCTGAAGAAGGGCAAGACCCTAGTATGGGATCTTTGCGGATCAGGAGAGGAATGGGGAAAGAGCCTCATGGGAAAAAGGCAAATGGTACGGAATTGTGAACATTAGAAGAAGGCGAGAGAACTCGTAATCAGCGTGGAAATCACCAGTGTAAAGATGATGACATAGACAACCATTTTGATCCATGTTGGTTGCATCAAAAATCACCTCTAAATGATTATTTTATCTGAGAGCGAATAGCCTGTCCATCGACTTAAAAAGAAAATGGGAAATGGTGATGGTTATAGAATTGGCAACATTGCCTGTTTCTCACAGATGTATGATGAAAAGCGACTAAGGAGTGAATTTTTGATATATTAAGTATGATAGCCCTTTTAATTTCTTTCTGTGGATTAGAAAAAATAGAATCGAATGGAGGGGAGAGCTGTTGAATAAATCATTTGACGAAATGTACCGGGAATGGACAGAAAAAACCCTTCAGCTCCTTGAAAAATACCCGGAACAAAAAGATCGTTTTGAAACACTCTCCGGTATTGAAGTGAACCGTCTGTATACATCACATAACGAACAGGATATGGAGAAAATCGGATTTCCGGGTGAATATCCTTATACCCGTGGAATCCGACCCACCATGTATCGTTCCCGCAACTGGACCATGCGTCAGTATGCGGGTTTCGGTTCCGCTACGGAAACCAACAAACGCTTTCGGTATCTGTTGGAGCAAGGACAGACTGGGCTTTCCGTAGCCTTTGATTTACCCACCCAAATTGGATACGACTCCGATGATCCCATGGCTCAAGGAGAAGTGGGTAAGGTTGGAGTCGCCATCGATTCCCTGGAGGATATGGAGCGCCTTCTAAAGGGGATTCCACTGGATCAAGTAAGCACTTCGATGACGATTAATGCTCCGGCTTCCGTTCTTTTGGCCATGTATATCGCGGTTGGAGAAAAGCAAGGGGTACCGGTGGAAAAACTGACCGGAACGATTCAGAATGACATACTGAAGGAATATATTGCACGGGGAACGTATATTTTCCCGCCGAAATCTTCTATGCGATTGATTACGGACATTTTTGCCTATTGTGCAGAATGTGTTCCAAAGTGGAACACCATCAGTATCAGTGGATATCATATTCGTGAAGCAGGGTCGACTGCGGTCCAGGAAGTCGCTTTCACCCTGGCAAACGGAATTGCTTATGTTCATGCTGCGATGAAAGCCGGATTGGAAGTGGAACGGTTTGCGCCAAGACTTTCGTTCTTTTTCAATGCCCACAACCATTTCTTTGAGGAAGTGGCCAAGTTTCGTGCATCCCGGCGTTTATGGGCCCGGATTATGAAGGAGAGATTTCAAGCATCCAGCCCCCGTTCCATGCAACTTCGCTTTCATACCCAAACCGGAGGGTCTACATTAACTGCACAGCAGCCGGATAACAATGTGGTTCGGGTAACCCTGCAGGCTTTGGCAGCGGTGTTGGGGGGAACGCAAAGTCTTCACACCAATGCAAGGGATGAAGCATTAGCGCTTCCAACCGAAGAATCCGCAAGGGTGGCTTTGCGCACGCAGCAAATCATCGCCCATGAAAGTGGTGTAACCCACACCGTGGACCCTTTGGGAGGGTCATGGTATGTGGAGTGGCTGACAGATGAGATTGAAAAGCGAGCGCTCTCTTATATTGAGCGAATTGATGAGATGGGAGGAGCAGTTGCAGCAGTGGAACAGGGTTATATGCAACGGGAGATTCAACATGCAGCATTGGAAACCCAACGGAAAATTGAATCCGGGGAAGAGGTGTTGGTCGGGGTAAATCGCTATCGTTTGGAAAATGAACAACAGCCTGATTTATACCAAGTCGATCCCCTACTTGCCAAAGATCAGGTCAAACGGCTGAACGCTCTGCGTGGCAAACGTGACGGTGAAAAGGTAACAGATTGTCTTGCAGCGTTGAAACGGGGAGCGGAAAGCGATGAAAATTTGATGCCATATATCCTTGATGCTGTGCGAGCCTACGCGACAGTGGGAGAGATCTGTCATGCGCTTCGGGACGTTTTCGGTGAATATCGGCCATCAATA
Source organism: Melghirimyces algeriensis (assembly GCF_900182565.1). GTDB lineage: Bacteria > Bacillota > Bacilli > Thermoactinomycetales > DSM-45169 > Melghirimyces > Melghirimyces algeriensis. The sequence goes on from NZ_FXTI01000001.1 coordinate 493,235, forward strand.
TAATAAAGGAGTGAAAGAATATGGATCGACCGATACGTGTGTTGATTGCCAAACCTGGTCTTGACGGACATGATCGGGGAGCGTTGATCATCGCTCAGTCTTTGAGAGATGAAGGGATGGAAGTAATCTATACCGGTCTTCGCCAAACGCCCGCGCAAATCGTTTCCACAGCGATTCAGGAAGATGTGGATGTCATCGGGCTTTCTTGCTTGTCCGGCGCTCATAATGAACTGTTCCCAGAGGTGACACGTCTTTTAAAGGATGAACAAGCGGATGATATCATTGTGGTGGGTGGCGGGGTGATCCCTCAATCGGATCTAGCTTTTTTGGAAAAACATGGAATAAAAAAAGTCTTTACACCCGGAACGTCAACCAAAGAAACGGCCGACTTTATCCGTCAGGCGGTCAAGGAGCGGGAAAAAATCCAATGACAACAAGAGACAGGATTTCGCCGGAGCGGATTGAACATGTAGGCATCGCTGTTCAAAGTCTGGAACAGGCTGTTCCTTTATATCGAGACATTCTGGGATTAGAATGGCTTGGTGAAGAGATCGTGGAAAGTGAACAGGTTCGTGTTGCCTTTTTTCGATTGGGGGAAGTAAAAGTAGAACTTTTGGAACCGCTTTCTCCTGACAGTCCAATCGCCCGATTTCTGGAAAAAAGAGGGCAGGGAATTCATCATATTGCATTGAAAGTGGAAGAAATTGAGGGAGAGTTGAAACGATTGTCAGACTCCGGAATTCAACTGATTCATGATCAGCCCAAACGAGGGGCGAAAGGTGCCAAGGTGGCATTTATTCATCCGCAATCGACAAAAGGTGTTCTTTATGAACTGTGTGAGCCCCGTACTGACAGGGAAACGGATCGGTGAATAACGAAAACATTGGATGGTGATTGATATGCATCATAAATTGGATGAATTGGAGGAACGTCGCCGTCGAGTTGAAATGGGTGGTGGCGAGCGAAGAATCCGTTCTCAACACGATAAGGGGAAATTGACTGCCAGAGAGCGAATTGACTTGCTGTTGGATGAAGACAGCTTTATGGAGCTGAATCCTTTTGTGGAAAATACCTCTACTGATTTCGGTGAAGCTCCGGGAGAAGGAGTGGTAACTGGATACGGAAAAGTACATGGCCGACCGGTTTATGTTTTTGCTCAGGATTTTACTGTTTTTGGCGGAGCGTTGGGTGAGATGCATGCCCTGAAGATCGCCCGGCTGATGGATCTGGCGGCCAAAAATGGTGCTCCGATCATTGGACTGAACGATTCTGGAGGTGCCCGAATTCAAGAGGGGGTTGTCTCTTTGGATGGTTATGGGCACATTTTTTACCGAAACTCCATTTATTCCGGGGTGGTTCCCCAGATCTCTGTTATCATGGGTCCATGTGCCGGTGGAGCTGTCTACTCACCGGCAATCACCGATTTTGTATTTATGGTGGAGAAAAGCAGCCAAATGTTTATTACGGGACCCAAGGTGATTGAGACCGTGACTGGTGAAAAGATTTCCACTGAAAAACTGGGCGGTGCTGAAGTTCACTCCACGTTAAGTGGAAATGCGCATTTCACTGCCGAATCAGAACCGGAAGTTCTCAATCAGGTTCGCAGACTTTTGAGTTTTCTGCCGCAAAACAATGTGGAAGATCCTGAACGGATCTTTGTCAAAGAGGATGAGGGCTGGGTGGAAGATTTGATGGAGGTGGTACCGGAAGAGGGAACAAAGGTGTATGATGTACGCAGGGTGATTGATCTTATTGTGGATCAAAATGATTTTATGGAAGTTCATCAAAAGTACGCTCGCAACATTGTTGTCGGGTTTGGTCGGATCAATGGTCAATCCGTGGGGATTGCTGCCAATCAGCCAAAAGTAATGGCAGGCGGATTGGATATTGATTCATCGGATAAATTAAGTCGGTTTATCCGATTTTGTGACAGCTTTCATATTCCCATTATCACCTTCGTGGATGTGACCGGTTTTCTTCCCGGAGTCAATCAGGAACATCGAGGAATCATTCGTCATGGAGCCAAAATTCTCTATGCCTATTCGGAAGCAACAGTTCCCAAAATTACGGTGATTATCCGCAAAGCTTATGGAGGAGCCTATGTGGCACTAAACAGCAAGGCGATTGGAGCCGATATGGTCTATGCCTGGCCAGGGGCAGAGGTGGCAGTGATGGGACCGGAGGGAGCTGCCAATGTGATTTACAGCCGGGAGATTCAGGAAAGTGCTGATCCGGAATCCACCCGATCCGAAAAGATTGAAGAGTACCGAAAAAAGTTTGCTAACCCCTATGTGGCAGCGTCTAAGGGCATGATTGATGATGTGATCGATCCCAGGGAGACGAGACAACGACTGAAACAATCCTTGGAGATGTTGAAAGGAAAGCGGGAAAATCGACCCGTTAAAAAACATGGTAATATTCCTTTGTAAGAAGGTGAAGCTGTTGTGAATCCATTCATCCGTCCCATTGCGATTCGTTTGGTGCAGGGAAGAAAGTTGTCCAAAATCCAATGGAAAGAGTGTTCCTTCCAACAGAAGGGGGTAGATTCCCGACACAAACTTCGGATGCTCCAGGCTTTTCATGTCCGGTTTATCCGAGGTCCAAGGGATCGGTCTCTCTGGCGGGATGCAGGAAGACGAGAGCAGCTTGGTCGAACAATGACCATCGACCGCCCGGCATGGAATGATCGGGTAACAATGATGAGTCAGTCACCTTCAGGGATGGGAAAAAGGTGAATGCATCTCTGTGTTGATGAACGTACATACAGGAGGCATCAATGATGATTAACAAAGAACGTTTGCTGAAAGAGTTTCTGGAACTGGTTCAGACGGATAGCCCGACGGGGGAAGAACGGGAAATTTGTGATCTGTTGAAGGTCAAACTGAATGATCTTGGATTTGAGGTAACGGAAGACCATAGTGCCAAGGTGACCGGACATGGGGCCGGAAACATTGTCGCTACGCTGAAGGGAACACTGGATGCACCAACGATTTATTTTACCTGTCATATGGATACGGTTACGCCTGGAAAAGGGGTCAAGCCCAAGGTGGAGGATGGCTATGTCATGACGGATGGAACCACGGTGTTGGGAGCGGATGATAAGGCAGGATTGGCCGCCTTGCTGGAAGGAGTTCGTACCATAAAGGAAAGAGATATGGAACATGGATCCATCCAATTCGTGTTTACCGTCGGGGAAGAATCGGGTTTGGTGGGATCGAAAAATCTTGATACAGATCTGTTGAAGGCGGATTTTGGCTATGCATTGGACTCCAATGGTCCCGTGGGGCATATTATTACCGAAGCGCCCGCTCAAGTTCGTCTCGATGTGAAAATCATCGGGAAAGCCGCTCATGCTGGAGTCAATCCGGAAGATGGTGTCAGTGCCATTCAGGTGGCCAGCCGTGCCATTTCCAAAATGCCATTGGGCCGTATTGATGAAGAGACAACCGCTAACATCGGCAAATTTTCCGGTGGATCCGCATCAAATGTGATCCCGGAATTTGTGGAGCTCCTTGCAGAAGTCCGGAGTCGGGATGAAGCCAAGTTGGACGCTCAAGTAAACAGGATGGTGACCGGTTTTGAACAAACAGCGGCGGAGTTGAATGCAAAAGCAGAGGTAAAAGCAACCAAAATGTATCCGGCATATAAATATACGGATGCTGATCCAGTTGTGCAAAAAGCGATGGAAGCATTGGAAAAAGTGGGACGAAAACCGCAGTTGCTGTCCAGTGGAGGTGGCAGTGATGCCAATGTCATCGCTGGGCATGGGATTCCTTCAGTGAACTTGGGAATTGGGTATGAAGAGATTCATACAACCAATGAACGAATGCCGATTGCAGAGTTGGAGAAAGCAGCTGAGCTGGTGGTTGCTTTAGTCGAACAGAGGTAAAGCAGGAAAGGAGAAGGACCCACGGAAAGTGGGTCTTTTTATAGGCATAAACATATAGTTATCGGCATACCCCCTTTTTGAGAGAGGAAAGGGGGATTTGGAGGTGGTGATTTGGGAGAAAGGAAGGGTGCTTCAGATCCTGGAAGAGGAGCCGCATATTCAGTGGTTGACCGTTAGGGAAGAGAGATCGGGTGAAAGGAAAAAGGCGGTTCATTACCCCGGTTTTTTTGGTGGTTTAGATCCCGGAGATCAAGTCTGGCTCAATACTACAGCTGTTCGCTTGCAATTGGGAACGGGTGGGGTTCATTTTGTGGCAGGACGCATTGGGAAAGATCCAGCTCCAGCTCCGGTGAAGGGGCACATGATGAAGCTGCGTTACACCCCGTGGCAAGTGGCTCTGCCCACAGGAGAGGAACCGGGAAGCCCTTGGCATCAAACCCTTCAGAAAAAACGCTCCTTGGAGCAAACACCGGTTTGTATCGGTGAGTTACACAGTATGCTTCCAATCGCTGCAACGGTTTGGCGCAGTTTATCTGAGGATCAATACCCACGGGTGGTGTATGTGATGACGGATGGGGGGGCTTTGCCAGCCCCATTCAGTCGGCATGTTCGCCGTTTGACATCCCTTGGCTGGTTGGCGGGAACGATTACCTGTGGTCATGCCTTTGGAGGGGACATGGAGGCGGTCAATCTGTATTCGGCTCTGTTGTTGGCCCGCCATGCCCTGAATGCTGATCTGATTTTTGTCTCCATGGGTCCGGGGATTGCAGGAACAGGTACACCCTATGGCTTTTCGGGAGTGGAGCAGGGGCAGGCCATTAACGCTGTGCATAGTCTTCAGGGGATTCCGGTGGCCGTTCCACGCATTCAGGGTAAAGATGTTCGGGAAAGGCATCAGGGAATCAGCCATCATACAGAGACGGTTTTGTGTTCCGTTGCGCTGGCTCCGGCCATCATTCCCCTTCCCAGCCGATTACCGGAACCGATTCAGGATCAAGTGAAGCAACTGAAAAGAAATTGCTTGACGACCCATCACTGGGTGGAAGTTTCGATTACGGATCAAAAAGTGGAGGAATGGTTAAACGCTTATCCTGAAACCATACAAACGATGGGAAGGAAATGGAAAGAGGACCCTCTGTTTTTTCGAACCATATCCGTTTCTGCCTACCTGACGTTTCAATTGTGGCGTGGTATTCAAAACGGTCGGAGTGTGGATCGAGCCATTCACGAAGGTTTGTAACAAGGATGGGTTTGTACGGGGAGCCGGGGTTGCAAAGATGGAAATCTGACTCTTCGTACGATGTAGTAAAAGCGCCCGCCATAACAGATGAATGATCCCTGTCCTTTATTCATGTATAATGGGGAAATGTAGGATACAGGAGGGGAATCCAATGAGTGAACTGGAAGAAAAAACGATTCGGAGTAAAAATATTTTTGAGGGCAGGATCATTCGTGTTCAATTGGATGAAGTGGAGTTGCCCAATGGAAACATTTCTACACGGGAGTTGGTCAAGCATCCAGGAGCGGTTGCCATTATGGCGATTACAGAAGAAGACAAAATGGTGTTTGTCCGGCAATACCGAAAGCCGTTGGAAAAAACCATTCTTGAACTCCCTGCTGGGAAGTTGGAACCGGGAGAAAATCCTGCTGTATGTGCGACCAGAGAGCTGGAAGAAGAGACAGGCTATCGGGCGGACGGGATTAATCATGTGGTTTCCGTGTATACGTCTCCCGGCTTTGCGGATGAGTTGCTGCATCTCTATGAAGTTCAGGGCTTGGTTCAGGGGGTCTATCATCCAGATGCCGATGAGTTTGTAGAGACAGTGGAATTAACGTTAGAAAAGGCTTTTCAACGGATGGAAGCCGGTGAGATTTGCGATGCCAAAACGGTGACGGCACTCCATATCTGGAAAAACCGGAAGGTTGACAGAAAGTGAACGTAAAACCTTTTTTTGCGGATCTACATATTCATATCGGACGAACAGAGAGAGGCTTGCCGGTAAAAATCACTGGAGCTCGCAATCTCACTTTTGATCACATCGTTCGGGAAGCATCCCTTCGCAAAGGGATGGATATGGTTGGTGTGATTGATGCGCATTCCCCACCGGTTCAGCAGGAAATTGAACGAAATTTGTACCAGGGGCATTATCAAGAACTTGTCGGAGGTGGGATTGGCTATGGCCATACCACAGTGATTCTTGGGATGGAGATCGAAGTCCGGAAAAAGGGAACCGGACCCGCCCATCTTTTGGCTTATTTCCCCACATTGGATCATATCAGGGATTTCAGCGACTGGATGACACCCTTTGTGAAAAACATGCAACTTTCCACGCAGCGCTTTCATGGAGAGATTTCTGCATTAGAGGAGAAGGTAATGGAGTTGGGAGGCCTTTTGATCCCTGCCCATATATTCACACCCTTTAAAAGTCTCTATGGCAGTGCTGCTGAACAAATTCCGGACCTTTTCCATCCGCATCGGTTGTCTGCTGTGGAGCTGGGCCTTTCTGCCGATTCGGAAATGGCTGACCATATAGCGGAATTGCAGGAAATTACATTTTTATCCAATTCCGATGCGCATTCTCTCGCTAAGATCGGTCGCGAGTACAATGAGTTGATGATGGTTGAGCCCAACTTTCAGGAATTAAAGAAGGTGTTGGCTCGTCGGGAGGGACGTTATGTATCAGCCAATTATGGATTAAATCCAAAGTTGGGAAAATATTATCGTACCCGTTGTCAGAAATGTTCTCAGATCTTGTCTCCCGACCGAGATCGATGTGATCGGTGTAAAAGCACCAAAGTGATCCGAGGTGTGATGGATCGGATCAGCCAGATTGCTGACAGCAATGGAAAGCCTCCAAACCATCGCCCGCCATATATCTATCAGGTTCCGCTGGAATTTATCCCTGGGTTGGGTCCAAAAACCTTGGACCGTCTCTTGGAACGGTTTGGAACGGAGATGGATGTTCTTCACCGGGCTCCCATCCATGAAATTTCAAGTCTTGTCGGAGGTTCCATCGCCCATCAGATTCATTTGGCGCGGGAGCGTCGATTGGAATTTGAAGAAGGTGGAGGTGGAATCTATGGAAAGGTCAAATCGAAGAAAGTCTAGTATATTCTCTCCCTTTCCTTCATAGAGATCGATTAAGTGGACAAGGGGGGATTGATTTGAAAAAGAAAGCGATTCGTCGAACGCTTCAATTTCATGTCCAGAATCAGATGTCGTTGTATTTGTTTGTCGGGGTTTTGTTTATCATGGGAGTGATTTTTGGTGCGTTTATTGTGAATACCTTATCCCCTGTGCAAAAAGATAATCTCCTTGCTTACCTGGGTCACTTTTTCCAGGGGTTAAACGGGGAAGGGATTGCAGATCCAAAAATCTCCTTTCAGCATTCACTCGGCGGGCACTTCAAGACATTGGGACTGATGTGGCTTCTCGGTATTTCTGTGATCGGTATGCCTTTCATTGTCGTGATGATCTTTTTAAAAGGATTGGTGATCGGATTTACAGTTGGTTTTTTGGTCAGTCAACTTTCCTGGGACGGGCTGTGGTTTTCATTTCTGGCCGTTGTTCCTCACAATCTGTTAACGGTTCCAGCGCTAATGATTGTAGCTGTCAGCGGAATTACATTTTCTGTATTATTAGCTAAAAACAGGTTGATTCAACGTCGGGGAACGATCTATCCGCAGTTTCTCTCCTATTCCGTTTTGGTGACTGCTATGGCGTGTGTATTGGTCGTTTCCTCCCTGCTTGAAGCATATCTTTCGCCCAAGCTGATGCAAATGGTCGTTCCGGAGTTGTAGCTGTTTATAATGTTTATCATATGAGATTTGATATCAATTGAATTGACTTCCCTTACCTGCCTCCCATATAATGATGTCAGGAGCGCAGGGGGGTGTGAAGATGGAAGAGAGAGTCAAACAAATCAAGCAACAATTGTCTGCTCACAATTATAAATTGACCCCCCAACGGGAAGCGACCGTCCGCGTTTTACTGGAAAATGAAGAGGATCATTTAAGCGCGGAAGATGTCTACCTGTTGGTAAAGGAAAAGGCGCCAGAAATTGGTCTGGCGACTGTTTACCGCACGTTGGAACTTCTCAGCGACCTGACCATTATTCACAAACTCAATTTCGGCGATGGTGTAACCCGTTATGAATTTCGCGCTGAAGGAGCGGAGCACCATCATCATCACCTGATCTGCCTAAATTGCGGAGCGGTGGATGAAATTATTGATGATTGGTTAGGGCCCATTGAGAAGAGGGTAGAAAAAGAATTTGACTTTCAGATTATTGACCACCGGTTGACGTTTCACGGGATCTGTCACCGGTGTAAGGACCAAGTCAAAGATCCCGGAAAGTTGGTTGGTTCCAAAGTAACGTGAGATCCAGAATGGTCTCGCGTTTTTCATTGTATGAAGATGCCAGGTCTAGTGGTATGATATAGGATGGAAAAGGAGGTGTACAGCGTGATTATCGGTGTTCCCAAAGAGGTGAAAGATAGTGAAAACCGTGTGGCGATCTCCCCGGCAGGTGTGGATGCCCTGATCGGAGCAGGGCACCGGGTTTTGATCGAAAAAGGTGCAGGAGAAGGAAGTGGTTTTCCGGATCAAGCACTTTCAAAACATGGTGCCAAGATCGTGGAGACGGCAGAAGAAGTATGGAGTACGTCGGAGATGATCTTAAAAGTAAAGGAGCCACAGGCGTCTGAATATCAATATTTCCGTAAAGGCCTCTGTCTTTTTACCTATCTGCATTTGGCACCTGAACCGGAATTGACCCGTGCGCTGATGGAAAACGAAGTGACAGCGATCGCTTATGAGACGATTCAGTTGGATAACGGCGCTTTGCCACTTCTTACACCAATGTCCGAAGTGGCAGGACGTATGTCGGTTCAAATCGGGGCGCAGTTTCTGGAAAAACCAAATGGCGGAAAAGGGGTTTTGTTGGGAGGAGTGCCAGGGGTTCTTCCGGGGGAAGTCGTGATTATTGGCGGCGGGGTGGTTGGAACAAATGCGGCAAAAATGGCTTTGGGTTTAGGAGCCAATGTGACCATTCTAGATCTAAATCCCGATCGTCTGCGTCAGTTGGATGATATCTTCCGAGGTCAGGTTCGTACGCTGATTTCCAATCCCTATCATATCAGTCAGGCTGTTGAAAAGGCAGATCTGTTGGTGGGAGCTGTTTTGATTCCTGGACACAGGGCTCCACGTCTGGTAACGGAAGAAATGGTAAAGTCCATGTCTCCCGGCTCTGTTATTGTAGATGTGGCCATTGATCAGGGAGGGTCGATTGAAACGATTGATCGGGTGACCACCCACAGTGAACCAAGCTATGTAAAACATGATGTGGTTCATTATGCCGTCGCCAATATCCCTGGGGCTGTACCGCGGACTTCCACTTATGCGTTGACCAACGTCACCATCCCTTATGCGCTCAATATTGCGAACAAAGGCTTGAAACAGTCATTGAGAGAGAGTGCTCCTCTCGCTCGCGGGGTGAATGTGATGAATGGGTATGTCACATACAAAGCAGTCGCTGAGGATTTGAATCTGCCTTATCGCTCCTTGAATGAAGTGATGGGAGAGTCGATTTTGGATCTGGCATAACAGACCGTTCCTTTCCATAGAATGTTCCTAACACCGGGAAAAGGACGGGTTATGATGATCGTCTCACTCCGACGATTGGCAGCTTGGGCCAGATTTCTCACGATGTTTGTCATATTAACGATGATCTTTTATCATGTTATTGCTTGGGTATCCCAATGGTTCGAGCCAGCTTACCGTTACGGGCAACCAAAAGGACCAGCGGTGAAGGTTTTTGCTCCCAGTGGGAAGACCGATTACGGAAAAACCTGGATACAAATGAAAGATCGAGTTCTTCTGTATTATTGGCTGGGTGAGTAAAGTCTTTCAACCGCTTCTGGGTCTATCCTGAGCGGCCTTTTTTGTGAATAAACTGTGGATGGTGAGGTGATCTGATTGGCATCATTTGAACGCGTAGCATTAATTGTTTTGGACAGTGTAGGGATCGGAGCGTTGCCGGATGCAGAGGCATTTGGTGACCAAGGAGTTCATACACTGGGTCACATTGCGGAGAAGCGGGGGCTGAAGTTACCCAATTTGTCCCAGTTCGGTCTGTCCAACATTGAGCCGATCCCAGGCATTGAGCCTGTTGACCGACCCAAAGCCCATTATGGGAAGATGGCTGAAGTTTCCGCAGGGAAAGATACCACGACAGGTCATTGGGAGTTGATGGGTGTACATACCTCAAAACCCTTTAAAACGTATCCGGAAGGCTTTCCAACAGAACTGATTCGTACCTTTGAAGAGCGGATTGGTCGGAACGTGTTGGGAAATAAAGTGGCTTCCGGCACGGAAATAATCAATGAGCTGGGAGAGGAACACATGGAAACAGGAGCGGTGATTGTCTACACCTCTGCTGACAGTGTGTTTCAAATAGCTGCCCATGAAGATGTCATCCCCCTGGATGAATTATTCGATATTTGTGAAGTGGCCAGGGAATTGACTCTGGATGAGCGATTTGCCGTGGTTCGGGTCATTGCACGTCCATTTATAGGGGAGCCCGGCAGTTTCGAACGGACGGCCAACCGTCGGGATTATTCGGTTAAGCCGCCACATCCGACTGTTATGAATACCCTTAAAGACGAGGGGTTGGACTCCATTGCGGTTGGCAAAATTTCTGACATCTATGCCGGCGAAGGGGTGACCCACTCCATTAAGACAAAGGATAATATGGATGGAGTGGATCGTTTTATTGACGTTTTGAACAAGTCATTTCGTGGGCTGGCTTTTGTCAACTTGGTTGATTTTGATTCCAAATTTGGACATCGAAGGGACCCGGAAGGTTATGGACAAGCCTTGGAGGCGTTTGATCGTCGGCTTCCGGAGATTCTGCAGGCTGTGCGCCCTTCCGATTTGCTGATTATTACCGCGGATCACGGTAATGATCCCACATATAAAGGTTCGGATCACACCCGTGAATATGTCCCATTATTTGTTTGGAGTCCTTCTCTATCTGAGCAAGGTGTTTCTCTTGGTGTGAGGGAGACGTTTTCTGATGTGGGTGCCACCATTGCTGATAATTTTGGGGTACCATCTCCAGCGCACGGGACCAGCTTTCTAAATGAATTAAAATTTCGTTGAAAGGAAGAGGATCATGGAATCCAAGATTCAACAAGCAGAACAGGCGGCTGAAACAATTCGTGAACGGATATCCACAAAGCCTGATATCGGTTTGGTATTGGGGTCCGGGTTGGGGATTCTGGCTGAAGAGATTGAAAATAAAGAGGCGATCACTTACAGTGATATCCCTCATTTTCCCGTATCCACTGTGGAAGGACATGCCGGAAGATTGGTGATAGGGAAATTGGAATCTCAGTCAGTTGTTGCCATGCAGGGGCGCTTTCATTTTTATGAAGGGTATAGTATGCAGGAGGTAACGTTCCCGATTCGGGTAATGAAATCCTTGGGAGTCAAGACATTGGTGGTGACCAATGCGGCAGGGGGGATCAATAAAACGTTTGATGCAGGAGATTTTATGTTGATCAATGATCATATCAATATGATGTTTACCAATCCCTTGATCGGTCCTAACCATCCGGAATGGGGTGTGCGCTTTCCGGATATGTCGGAGGCATATGATCCTGGATACCGTCAGTTGGCAAAACGGGTGGCGGCTTATCATCATATTCCGCTCAAGGAAGGTGTTTACCTAGGTTCGACAGGACCTTCCTATGAAACCCCGGCGGAAATCCGCATGTTTCGCACATTGGGAGCGGACGCCGTTGGGATGTCCACTGTGCCTGAAGTGATCGTGGCTCGCCATGCAGGAATGCGTACTCTCGGAATCTCCTGTATTACTAATCTCGCTGCGGGAATTCTTCCACAACCGTTAAGCCATGATGAAGTGATGGAAACTGCGGAGCGGGTAAAGCCCCGTTTTATTCAGCTGGTAAAGGGAATTGTCAAAGACATTTTGTCCGTTTAAGGTATTATCAGAACAGCGTGAAAACAAAAAAAGGGGCGACCTGGAAATGACAGAAATCTATCAAAAGATGGAAGAAGCACGGAATTATATACAAAAAAAGACCGCACATCATCCTGAGGTTGGAATGATACTCGGTTCTGGGTTGGGAGAGCTGGCTGATGATATTGAGGATGCGGTTACGATTCCTTATTCGGATATTCCCCACTTTCCTGTCTCCACTGTGGAAGGGCATGCCGGGCAGCTGGTGATTGGCCGTCTTTCCGGAAAAACAGTTGTTGCGATGCAGGGGCGTTTTCATTTTTATGAAGGGTATACCCAACAAGAGGTTGTATTCCCTGTTTATGTGATGAAAGCGCTTGGAATCCAATGGCTGATTGCCACCAATGCTTGTGGTGGCATGAATGAACGCTTTCAAGCAGGGGATCTGATGTTGATTGAAGATCATATCAATTTTACTGGAAGCAACCCCCTTATCGGACCGAATGATTCCCGATTGGGACCACGGTTTCCGGATATGTCCACAGCATATGATCGTAAATTGATGGACTTGGCACATCATGTGGCGGGTGAGCAGGGAATTCGCCTGCAACAAGGGGTATATGCAGGAGTCAGTGGACCGGCATATATGACTCCTTCAGAGTTGATCATGCTTAGAAACCTGGGTGGAGATGCGGTTGGAATGTCTACAGTACCTGAGGTGATCGTTGCTAGTTACATGGGTTTGAAAGTCCTGGGAATTTCCTGCATTACGGATATGGCGATCGGGGAAGACTTGGAACCGCTCACCCATGAACAGGTTGTAGAAGTGGCCAATCAAACGAAACCTCGCTTTATCCGCCTGGTGAAGGGAGTTCTTGCCGAGGTGAAGGTGTAAAATGAACACAGTGGAAATCATTCGGAAAAAACGGAATGGAGAAGTGCTGTCTTCAGAAGAGATACAATATCTGATTCAGGGATATGCCAAGGGAGAGATTCCGGATTACCAAATGTCCGCTTTGGCAATGGCGATCTATTTCCGCGGAATGGACTCCCGTGAAACAGCAGATCTGACCATGGAGATGGTTCAGTCGGGTGAACGTGTGGATCTCTCCCGAATAAACGGTGTGAAAGTGGATAAGCACAGCACCGGAGGAGTGGGGGATACAACCACGTTGGTTTTGGCTCCCTTGGTGGCTGCAGCAGGGGTTCCGGTTGCCAAAATGTCCGGTCGGGGATTGGGGCATACCGGTGGTACGATTGATAAGTTGGAATCATTTCAGGGGTTTTCTACCTCACTAAGCCCTGAATCCTTCGTTCAACAAGTGAATGGGATTGGCTTGGCTGTCATGGGGCAAACCGCAGATTTGACACCTGCTGACAAACAGTTGTATGCATTGCGGGACGTGACAGCAACAGTGGATTCCATCCCGTTAATTTCCAGTTCGATTATGAGCAAAAAAATTGCGTCCGGAGCCGATGCCATTGTTTTGGATGTCAAGACTGGAAATGGAGCGTTTATGAAAGAAGAAGCGCAAGCGATTCAACTTGCTCAGGCGATGGTTGCCATTGGCAATAGGGTGGGTCGACAAACAGTTGCTGTCATCAGTGATATGGAACAACCGTTGGGAATGGCGGTTGGCAATGCATTGGAGATAAAGGAAGCGATTGAAACCCTGCAAGGAAAGGGTCCACGAGATCTGACAGAACTCTGTCTGGTGTTGGGAGCGCAAATGGTAGTGTTGGCCGGAAAAGCGGAAAGCATGGATCAGGCCAAAGAAACATTGCAAAGAGCCATCTCTGATGGGTCTGCGTTAGACCGGTTCCGGCAATTTGTAAAGGCGCAAGGTGGTGATCCCCGTGCAGTGGATCATCCTGAGTTGCTTCCCGTTGCAAAATATGTACAAGAGGTGAAAGCACCGGATGATGGTGTTATTACCGGATTGATTGCGGAAGAGATCGGTCTTTGTGCAATGGAATTGGGAGCCGGGAGAAAGACAAAGGATGCAGTGATTGACCATGGCGTGGGCGTCGTTTTGCGTAAAAAAATCGGTGATACCGTCCGTCAGGGAGAAGCATTGGCCAATCTTTATGTAAACGACCTTGAAAAGGCGAAACAGGTTGAGAAACGCTTTCTCCAAGCAGTTAGAATTTCTAAGGAATCTGTGGACGCACCCCGTTTAATCCGGGCTTTGGTAACGGAAAACGGTGTGGAAAGGATATAGGAGAGCTTAAAAAACTGGGCATCGTGGGCCCAGTTTTTTTATTTCTCAATATAGCGATGAGATCGTGGTTTTCAGGTTCTACTTCTCTATCGCCGATCGGCAAGGGGTTAGACGAATCACAGTAGGTTGGAGTAAAATAATCTCGTTCACCATATGCTTGACAGCAATCAGTGTGATCAATGGGGAGTGTGAAAGCATGAACATAGAATACTGGTATCATTTTATGGAAACCGCACGACAAAAAAGTATATTGAAAGCCAGTGCAAAACTGCAGATGACTCACCCCGCCTTGAGTAAACAAATACGCGCTTTGGAGCAGTATTATGGGGTTACATTGTTCCGACGCTCTTCAACCGGCGTACAACTGACAGAGGCGGGCAATTGTTTGTTTCAGAGGTTGGAGGTTTTAATAGCAGAGCATGAAATGCTTCGCACTGATTTGCAAAAATATGCAGCTACAGACCCCAAGCCGATTACTTTAGGAACCCTTCCAAGTATTGCGATGTTTCATTTACCAGCGAAGGTATTGCGCCTGCAGGCGAATGGGTTCCGGATGAAAGTGGTGGTGCGTCATACGACAAAAGAATTGGTGGAGTTACTGCAAAACGATATACTTCACGCTGTATTGATAGAGAAAACACCGCTTCATAAATCGGTATGGACGACAGAGTTGTTTCGGGAGGTATATTACGCGATTTTGCCCACTGATCACCCTTTGTCCTGCCAAAGTGAATTGAGCAAAAAGGAAATGGTTCAGGAACCCTTAGTGGTACACCCGAATGCTTGCGTGATTCGAAAAACGATCGTTCGACAGTTTGAAAGGTCGGGACTGGTACCCCAGATCGGAAAAGAGATCGATTTTGGAGAGTCTATTCTTGCTTACGTAGCAGCCGGAGCTGGTATCACCATCATGCCACTGTCCTCCACTGCTGAACAGGTAACAGATCCACGGCTTAAGGTGATACCGCTCATCGATTTCGATGCAGAACGTGTCATCATTCTTGCTACCCGTTCCTCCTTGGAAGGAAAGCATTTGCTTCGATATCTTAAATAACGTACTCATCCATTCCGAACAGACGATATGAGACATATGGATAATTGCCGTACCGAATGGCAAGCTCGCGTTCAAATAACGTCATACGCTCGATGGTTCGATTGTTTTCTAAATTTCCACTATCCCATGCTCTAAAGGGCAAGGGTTTCAGTAAATTTAATACGGTCCGGCGAGCCTCCCCGTCGTCTCCTGTTACGAATATATCGCTTTTTTCCCCCTGATGTAGTGGTTGCTCCAACACTTGGAAGAATGTGTTTTTAAACGCGCCGACAACAGCTGTATGAGGAAGCATTTTTTGCAACTCTTCGGCGGCTGACTGCCCCCAATCCAGCGTGAAATCACTGAAATCTTCTGTGAATGGATTGGCGATATCGACAAGGATTCTTCCGGCTAACCTCTTTTCATTTTTTTGCGCCCAAGGAATCAGATCCCGAAACCAAAAAGAGTGAAAAATGATATCGGCATTTAATGCTTCCCGGTATGAAGACGTCATTACCCCGGTCCATCCTCGCTTGCGACATATCCCTTCGGCTTTTTCCGGTGTACGGGAAGCCCAGACTAATCCGCTATAGTGTGGTGCAAGCACATTTACCAATCCTTGTCCCATCCGTCCGGTTCCTAAGACACTGATATTCATCACAAAATCCCTCCTTTGATCTCATCATAGCAACGCAACATCTCGTATGGAAGAACGACATGGTTAGAAGGTTGTAATCTAAAGTTTTACCCTGACATTGATTATGTATTGCATTCACTATGAATATATGGCTTTGCACCGAGACATTCGCTTAGGGTCCGGTTTTTATCATTTGTTGACAGAATTATTTATCTGTTTTAAAATAATAAAGTTTGTTTCCTACGCAGGAATTTCTGAATAATTCCGCAGTGCTTGGTCCTAGTTGGATTTAAGTATACTGGAAACAAGTGACACCATGGCAAGCTGGTGTCTTATAAACCGTGATGTCGGAGGTTCGACTCCTCCATCGCCAGCCGGCGATTAGCTCAGTTGGTAGAGCACACGTGATACTGAGGTTCGATTCCTCAATTGTCTAGTGGACAATGCTTGGCAGCTCCTTTGTTTTTTGGGCTTTTTTAGTGGAATCCTCAGTAAATCTGCGGTGGAAAGTATTCCATCGATTTACACTGAAGGTTCGGCCTCGAAGGTTGGTGGATACCGGGGTGGTTGATTACTTGATCGTCTGAACTGACAGAAGTTTGAATCAATAGAGGAGAGGGTTTTTTTCTTTTTTGTTTCATCTTCGGGTACAGAAGGCTTGGAAAGACCGTTCCTTAAGCCAAGCTCCGCCGGTTCTTTGGGAGGGTTCCACAAAAAGCTTCATTGATTTTACGTTAGGAATGAGGAAATGATATGATACATATTCGAAATGACCAGCGCGGCTTGCTGTTTAAACGGGGAAACTATGTGAAGCATTTGAAACCGGGAAAACACTTTTCTCCTTTGATCAAAAACAGTCCTTTCAGCAGTTATCAGGTCATTGTGATGGATGTTCACCAGCCGTTTTTCCACCCCGATTATCCACTCCATATGTTTCTACATGATGAGGAGTTGCTCAAAGAACTGACCATCCTTGATGTAAAAGACCATGAGCTCGCTCTTCATTTTGAGGATGGGAAGTTTACCGAGGTCTATACATCAGGTACATACGCTTTTTGGAATATATACAAGAAGCATACATTTACTGTTGTGGATAAAAGAAAACCGGCGGTTTCAGAGGAAATTGACTGTTCCATCTTTTCCGATCCTGAATTGAGGAATTTTTTGAAAGAGGTTCATGTAGGAACACATGAACGGGGAATTCTTTATTACAACCATCAATTCCAGGAAGAATTGAAGCCAGGGAATTACTATTTCTGGAAGGGTCCTGTAACCGTCGATGTTCAGATGGTTGATATGCGACAACAACAATTGGATATGACGGGACAGGAAATGATGACCGCCGATAAAGTTACCCTTCGGCTCAACTTTGTCTGTCAGTATCAGGTGGTTAACCCACGAAGGGTATTGGAAGTGCGATCATTTGACCAACAGGTGTATATTTATCTGCAATTGGTATTGAGAGAGCACATTGGAGCCTTTCGACTGGATGATCTGTTAAAACAGAAACAGAAGGTCGGTTCCCTTGTGCTTCAACGATTGAAAGAGAAGGAAGATGACTTTGGCGTTCGCTTTATGGATGCAGGGGTGAAAGACATTATACTGCCCGGTGATGTCAAGGAAATCCTGAATACGGTTCTCATTGCGGAAAAGAAGGCTCAAGCCAACATTATCACCCGACGGGAGGAGACCGCGTCAACGCGAAGTCTTTTAAATACGGCCAAACTGATGGATCAAAACCAGACCTTATATCGGCTGAAAGAGTTGGAATTTATGGAGCGGATCTGTGAAAAGATCGGCACGATTTCCATTTCCGGGGGCGGAAATCTCTTGGAACAGTTAAACTCTCTTCTTCTTCGGGAACATCAAAAAAAGTAAACCGTAAAGGGAAAGCTTTCAGGTGATTACCAAGTGGCGTCAAAGTTCCAGCTTCCGCTTTTGTTTGCCTGTCTTCATTTTAAGTTTGGATGTGTATTGGAATCCTTGACCATATACATCCTGTTTTTATGGCTTTCCTATAGTAAACTCCAGGGGATCATATAAAACAGACTGGATTTCTTCTGTTTTGAAGCCGTACTTGATAATTGGAATAATTTCCTTCCCCCTGTTCACAATAAGGGTATGATGAATAGGAGGGAAGCCTTGATGCGATGGCGTGTATGTATATGGGCTGTCATGCTTTGTTTGCCTTTTTCTGTGCTGTCTAAGCCGGCTTGGGCATCAGAAGGTGGTTTGGCTCCTGAAGCCAAGTCGGCGATTCTGATGGATATGGACACGGGAACCGTTCTATATGAAAAAAACAGCAATGAAAAACTCCCGCCTGCCAGTATTACCAAGATTATGACCATGCTGTTGGTTATGGAGGCCTTGGAACAAGGAAAAATTTCCTATCATGATAAGGTACGAGTAAGTGAAAGAGCCGCATCGATGGGAGGCTCTCAAGTGTACTTGGAGCCGGGAGAAGTGATGAATTTGCGGGATATGTTGAAAGCCGTTGCAGTGGGAAGCGCCAATGATGCTTCGGTTGCTTTGGCAGAACATATTGCCGGAACAGAGGAAGATTTTGTTCAAATGATGAATCGTCGGGCAGAAAAACTTGGAATGAAAAATACCCGATTTCAAAACCCCAATGGGCTCCCGGCCGATGACCATTATACGACGGCCGGAGATATAGCCATCATGTCCAGGGAATTATTGAAACACCCTGAAATCACAAGGTTTACTCGTATTTATGAGGATCATTTAAGAAAGGAAAGTGAAAATCCCTTTTGGTTGGTCAACACCAACCGCCTGGTTAAGTTTTATAAAGGGATGGATGGTTTGAAAACGGGGTTTACGGCTAAAGCCAAATATTGTTTATCTGCTACAGCAAAACGAGGAAATCTCCGCGTGATCGCTGTTGTTATGGGAGAACCGGATGCAA
Organism: Melghirimyces algeriensis; assembly: GCF_900182565.1. Taxonomy (GTDB): domain Bacteria; phylum Bacillota; class Bacilli; order Thermoactinomycetales; family DSM-45169; genus Melghirimyces; species Melghirimyces algeriensis. The sequence goes on from NZ_FXTI01000001.1 coordinate 511,924, forward strand.
AAGCAAGGAACCGTGAGATCACCAGGATGATAGATTATGCCTTTAATCGGTATACCAATCATGTAATCTATCGACAGGGACAACCGATCAGTCAGTTGCCTGTGGATAAAGGGAAGAAACCGATCATCACGGTACGTTCTCCTCAACAGTTCAGTGTTTTGGTCCCAAGAGGTGAAAATACGGCGGACTATCAATCTGAGATTGAATGGAAACGACTGGTTTCTCCGGTGAAGAAGGGGGATGAAATCGGGAAAATCAAGGTGATTAAAGACGGAGAGACAGTGTCGGAAATGCGTTTGATTTCCGATGAGGATATTCCCAAAGCGGGGTTATGGTTACTGATTAAGCGGACAACCCGGAATATGTTCTTTCTGCCGGAGGAAAAAGCCGTATAATTTGCAGACGATACACTGGAAAGGCCCATGCCGGCTTTTCCAGTTTTCTTCTTCTTTTACCAAAAAGAAGGAAGAGGCTTTCGTGTTGTAGAACTTTAAAACAAACCGGATTTTTCAGTCCAACAGAGGTGAGTTGAAATGAGTTTACATGTAGATGTTTCCCATTACCATAATGTTCTTTTGGTTCGTCTGTCCGGTGAATTGGATCATCATACAGCGACAGATGTAAGGGAACGGATTGACCGCGAATTGTCCAAAGGGATCTATGCTCATTTGGTATTAAACCTCTCAGATCTCACCTTCATGGACAGTTCCGGTCTGGGAGTGATACTTGGGCGGTACCGTCAGGTGACACAGATGGGTGGGAAGATGGTTCTTTGTTCCGTGCAACCATCTGTTTACCGTTTGTTTGAGCTGTCAGGCATGCTTAAAATTTTGCCGTTTTGTGAAGATGAGCAAAGAGCGCTTCATGTTTGCGGGGTGGCTTCATGATGAGTGTACATAATAACTTTATGGAACTGAAATTTTCCAGTCAGTCAGAAAATGAATCCTTTGCGCGGGTTGCTGTGGCTTCTTTTATATCCCAGCTTGATCCGACCGTAGATGAATTGACGGATATTAAAACCGTCGTTTCAGAAGCGGTTACCAATGCGGTGATACATGGTTATGAAGAAAGACCGGATGGGATTATCACGATTCGGACAGAGATTCGCGGGAGTCAAGTAAGCATTGTTGTGGAAGATGAGGGAATAGGTATTTCCAATGTTGAGGAAGCCCGTCAACCGCTGTACACTTCCAAACCACAAATGGAACGATCAGGTATGGGGTTTACAATTATGGAAAATTTCATGGATCAAGTGGAGATTCTTTCTTCGGAGGGGAAAGGGACTCAGGTTCGCTTGGTCAAAGATTTAAAAACACACCGACAGACCATAGGAAACTGAGGGTTGCCCATGGAATCCGATGTGCGCAATTCCAGACACAAACATTTGTCTGATAAGGAAGTTAAGGAGCTAATTGAGAAGAGTCAAAAAGGGGACGTCGCTTCCCGCGATCGATTGGTTAATCATAATATTCGCCTGGTTTGGTCGGTTGTACAACGTTTTCTGAATCGGGGTTACGAGGCGGAGGATCTTTTTCAGATTGGTTGTATCGGGCTGTTAAAGGCAGTGGACAAATTTGATTTAACCTATGATGTTAAATTTTCCACTTATGCGGTTCCAATGATTATTGGAGAAATTCAGCGATTTCTCAGGGATGATGGAGTTATGAAAGTGAGTCGTTCCCTGAAAGAACTGTCCAATCGAATTCGCAAAAGCAAAGATGAACTTACCAAAATGTTGGGTCGGAGTCCCACCGTATACGAGTTGGCGGAAGAGATGGATGTTCCGGTGGAAGAAATTATCTTTGCGCAAGAAGCGAATCGTGCTCCTACATCCATTCATGAGACGGTATATGAAAATGATGGGGACCCGATTACCTTGATGGATCAGATTGCGGATCGTTCGGAAGAGAGTTGGTTTGATAAAATTGCTTTAAATGAAGCGATTAACCAATTGAGCGAGCGTGAAAAATTGATTGTCTACCTTCGTTTTTTTAAAGATCAAACCCAATCAGAGGTTGCTGAGCGTTTGCAGATTTCACAGGTTCAGGTTTCCCGGTTGGAAAAGAAGATAATTCGTCGGATGAGAAGCTCCATCGACGAATATGAAAACGACCGTTGATGTCTTCCTCCTCTGTTCTGCGTTGGAGTAAAAGAAATAAAGACAAAATGATATCCTTTAGCTCTCCTTCAGGAGAGCCTTTTTTGCATGGTTGATGCAATGGTATCGCATACTAGGAAGGGCAGGGCTTGTTGAAGGAGGATGATCAATGGCTACCAAGCAAATATTTCTTCAAATGAGGAAAAGAATACAGATACGGCCGGGTCAAAACCTCCGGGTAAAGGATGTAGCGGATATATTGGCTGAAAACAAGGAGGAAATAGAAAATCTTCCCATTAACCGATTTGGGAAACATGAAGGAAAGTTGGCTGTTGTGGAATTAATGGATGTTCTCCAGGTGATTCAGAGAGCCGGGTGTCCTGCCGATATACGTACAATCGGTCCTCCGCAAACATTAGTGGAGTTTAAAACACCTGCACCTATTCCTGGTTGGCTGGCTGTTGCCGGAGTTTGGTCCATTTTGTTTGTGGGGTCAGGACTGGCCATTATGAATTTCCATACGGATGTCAGTATGAAGGAAGTTCATGAACGGATATTTTATCTGATGACGGGTGTAAAAAAGTCAAAGCCGCTGATTTTGCAAATCCCCTATTCTTTTGGGATTGGTCTAGGTATGGTTCTTTTTTTTAACCATGTTTTTCGCAAAAAATTTAATGATGAACCGACTCCTCTTGAACTGGAAGTATTTTTATATCAGGAAAACATTGATCAATATGTGATTGATCATGAAAAGTCACAGAAACGGAGAGATTCAGGTGGCCCTTCTGGATAGCCTGCTTTTGGTCATGATTGGATTGGCAGGGGGAATCGCAGTCGGCAGTGGTCTGGTGGCTTTTCTGACCGTATTGGATATTGTACCGCGATTAACGGTTCTGACTCAAACCCGTCGACAGATCCACTGGTATGAATGGGCTTTTGTTCTGGGGGCTCTGTTGTATACATGGGCTGACTTTGGGGAATGGGTTGCTTTTTTCTCCCCTGTATCCACAGCCATTGTGGGGTTTCTTTCCGGTATTTTTACGGGATTGTTAGCTGCTGCTTTAACTGAGGTGATTAATGTTCTGCCGATTCTTGCGAAACGAATTCGTATGGAGTCCCGAATTCTTTGGCTGTTAATGGCTATGGTGATGGGAAAAGTGGTTGGTTCTTTGTTTCAATGGCTTATCTTTATTACGGATTAACGATGAATCATAAGGAGTGAGGAAATATGGGTTCTGTTTGGTCTGCATTTCTGGTGGGAGGTTTAATCTGTGTAATCGGTCAATTGCTGATGGATCTAACAGCGATGACACCAGCGCATGTTTTGAGTACCTTGGTGGTGGGTGGAGCTGTATTTGATGGACTGGGGCTATATGAGCCTTTGATTAAATTTGCCGGAGCCGGCGCTACAGTCCCGATTACCAGTTTTGGAAATTCATTGGTTCATGGGGCTTTGTCCGAAGCAAAGTCAAGTGGGTTAATCGGGGTTCTTTCTGGAATATTTGAGGTGACCAGTGCAGGTATATCTGCAGCGATTATATTTGGATTTCTGACAGCTCTGGTATTTCGTCCTAAGGGTTGAATCCGGTGAGGAAACGAAAAGTGATCTTAATTACGGACGGAGATCGGTTGGCCAAAGAAACAGTGGAAGAGGTGGCACGGTACATAGGTGGCCGGTGTATATCCGCTTCCGCCGGAAATCCGACTCCCATAAACGGGGAAGAGCTGGTAAAACTGATTCAGCAAGCGCCAAACGATCCGGTGCTTGTTATGTTTGATGACTGTGGATCGATACGAAAGGGGAGAGGCGAACAGGCTTTGGAATACGTCATAAACCACAGAAATGTGGAAGTATTGGGCGTTGTAGCAGTCGCTTCCAACAGCCCGAATGTAGCTGGAACTCCAGTTCATATTGCCCTTGATCGAAATGGAAATATGGTTGAACATCAAGTGGACAAAAACGGGATGGAAGTTGATGGTGCCCCTCTGCGGATATTCGGAGACACAGTGGATGTTCTTAACGCTTATCAACTTCCGTTGGTGGTGGGAATAGGGGATATAGGAAAGATGGATCACTATGATGATCCGCTCTGGGGAGCCCCTGTGACCAAAAAAGCGGTACAACTCATCCTGGATAACGCTGGATACTAAGTTTGGAAACCTCTTCCCTTGGCAGAGAGTTGAGGAATGTGGTAGTCTGATTTAAACTTATATGTGCTCTGTAGGGAATGTTCCATTGTTTTCCTGTGAGTAGAGGTGCGGTCCGCATGAATACCTTCCTGGAGAATCGGCATCGAAGAAAGGTTGGGAAAGGGCGTTTCGCCGAAGTAGGAGGGGGTGCCGAAACCCCTCTTGCTGGTCGATTTGCTGAATAAGGAGTCGACTGTCGCGGCTCTGTCGCGGAGTGCTACATGAGGAGGACTGTTCTGAATGAAAAGCAACAGACGTCTTCGTCCGTTGCTTTTTCTGTTTTGAAGAAACGTTGAGAGGGGTGCCCAGTATGCGGCTAAGAGGAACCAGTCAGTTTAACGATCAGGGACACTTGGAAATCGGGGGATGTGATACGGTTGAGCTTGCGGAACAGTTTGGAACCCCCCTATATATAATGGATGAATGGATGATTCGCCAACGGATGCGTGAATATATGCAAGCGTTCCAAAAAACCGGTTTAGCTTTCCAGGTGGCATATGCCAGTAAAGCCTTTAGTACATTGGCCATGTGTCGTTTGGTGGCGGAAGAAGGGTTGCATCTGGATGTTGTTTCGGATGGGGAGTTGTTTACTGCGTTAAAAGCGGGCTTTCCTGCAGAAAGAATTTATTTTCATGGAAATAACAAGACACGTGAAGAGTTGGAAATGGGTTTGGATGCTGGAATTGGCTGGTTTGTGGTGGATAATTTTAATGAGTTGTCCATGCTGAGTTCCCTTGCATACAAAAAGGGGCTAACCGCGCGTGTATTGCTCCGTACGACTCCTGGAGTGGAAGCTCATACTCATACGTATATTCAGACTGGTCAGGAGGATTCCAAGTTTGGTTTTAATCTGGCGAGTGGGCAAGTTCATAAAGCAGTGGAGCGCTGCTTGCAATATAAAGGTTTGAAAGTGGACGGGTTTCATTGTCATATCGGTTCCCAGATTTTTGAGACAGACGGTTTTCGTCTAGCTGTACAGAAGCTTGTCACTCTTTCTGAGGAATGCCGGAATTTATTCGGTTTTCAGACCCGGATTCTCAATCTGGGAGGAGGGTTTGGAATTCGATACAATGAAGAGGATCGTCCCATGTCTGTGGATCAATATATTTTTGCCATTGCGGAAGAGATCCGGTCCGGTTTTTCCGAGAAGGACATTCCCCAGGTTGTTGTGGAACCGGGGCGCAGTATCGTGGGAGAAGCCGGAACTACGTTATATCGTGTGGGGACCATTAAACAAATCCCAGGCGTAAGGAAGTATATCTCTGTGGATGGCGGAATGAATGATAATCCTCGTCCAGCTCTGTACCGTGCATCTTATGAGGCTATATTAGCCAACCGGACCTCGGAACAGCCGGAAGAGACGGTTTCCGTAGCGGGTAAATTGTGTGAGTCCGGGGATATGTTAATCTGGGATATTGACCTTCCTCATGTGAAAAGCGGTGATTTGTTGGCTGTAACCTGCACAGGAGCCTATAACTATTCCATGGCAAACAATTACAATCGTTTGCGTCGACCTGCGGTTGTTTTTGTGCGTGATGGATATTCAGATGTGGTAGTCCGCCGTGAAAGTATGGAAGACCTGATTAAAAATGACCGGATTCCGAATCGTTTACTGACACCGAACGGTCAATGCTGAACCGATTATCCTCCGTTCTGTTAGAGGCTTTGCTTGATCGGTGAGTTAATCCGGAAAAACAGCACCGAAGGACCACCATTGTGGAGGTTCTGCCAGGGATGCTACATGAAAGATTGGTTGATTTTACTAATAAATTAGGTCTTATGGAGTAGTGCACTTCTAATCGATGGTTTAAAGAGATCGGATGTTTACATTATTGAAGAAGAGGATTTGTTTTCTGTATACTACCAATGAGGCTTAATCTCTTTACATAAAGGGATAAGCGTTGTGATAGAGGCAATTTTTGCAGTTTTGGACGTTGCCTATTCCCTGACCGGAAAGGGTGAATAATTTTGAAAATAGCGGGAGATGGTGGATGGAAGCGAACGCTGATTACTGTAGCGGTATCTTTTGGATTGGTGATCTCTGTTTGGCCGCCGATTCTCGTTGAGGCCAATAAAGAGGATGAGGTGAAAAATAATCTGAAAGATGTGGAAGAGGATCAGAAAAAGACCAAAAACGAGATTGAAAAGCTGAAAAAAAAGGTGGATTCTCTCAAAGAAGATCTTCGCAAGTTGGAAAAGGATTTGGAGAAAGAGAAAAAAGAGGAGGAAAAGGCTGAAAAGAAGCTGAAAAAAGCCGAAGAAACCTTGGATCAGCAGGCTGATCGGTATAAAACCAGTGTTCGTTCCATGTATTTAAACGGTGGGACCAACCAAATGGCATCCCTTTTAGCTGCGGAATCTTTTGATGAATTTTTGGCTCGATTTGAAATGATGCGTCTCATTATCAAGAAGGATTATAAGGTTGTTGAAAAGTATTATCAAGCCAAGAGCAAAGCGGAAAAAGCAAAGAAAGAGGTTGAGAAGTCGAGAAAAGAGGTAGAAGAGAAGACCGAAGAGGCTGAAAAAGAGTACAAAAAAATGGTCGACTTATTGAAGGAGAACCGCTCTACCCTGCATCAGTTGGAAGAGAAGGAACAAGATTACCGTCAAACATTGTCCCAGTTAAACCTGGAACACTTAAAAGCAGGGAATTTTCCCTATCAAGGCCCGCTTCAAAGACCAGTGAACGGTCCGGTTACGTCCGGTTATGGTCCTCGTGGGGGAGAATTTCACACTGGGGTTGATTTTGATGGCACCACCAGCACGCCCATTCGCGCTGCTGCCAATGGCCGGGTCATTCGGGCGCAGAGCTGTTCGTGCGGGTATGGTTACTACATTATGATTGATCACGGAGGCGGTGTCTTTTCCTTATACGCGCATATGTGGTCTTGGCAGTCCAAGGTGTCTGTCGGCCAGGTGGTCAAAAAAGGACAATTGATCGCTTATGTTGGAAATAATGGTCGGTCCACCGGATCACACCTTCACTTTGAAGTACATAAGGGACGGCCTGGAAATTATACCAACCCGTGGTCCTATATTCAATAATTTGCTTACCCCTTCCCTTTGGTGGAAGGGTTTTTTTATGAAGAATTTGTGCCTGATCAAGCAGTTAGGGTTGGATTTTTTCGATCTGTGGTAGAATGAACAAGGAAACCCGTACACAGAGAGGGGGATGCTACAGAAATGAATCGTTTTCATAAAGGGCTTGCTGTGCTGGGGGTTATCGGGACGTTTCTGATTCTCCTCATGGGAGCTTTGGTGACAAAAACCGGTTCTCAGGCGGGGTGTGGTAATACATGGCCCTTCTGTCATGGGGAAGTGTTTCCCAGTTATCATACCCTGGAGTTGTGGATTGAATATAGTCACAGAATTGTAGCCGGCTTGGTAGGCTTGATCGTTTTGATCCTGTCGGTGTGGTCCTGGCGGGATTATCCAGATAATGGGAAGATGAAGTTGTTTGCTTTCAGCAGTAGTTTTTTTGTGGTCCTGCAAGGATTGATTGGAGCGGCAGCCGTTGTGTGGGGACAGTCAGATGCTGTTTTAGCCCTGCATTTCGGTTTTTCGCTGCTTTCTTTTTCCAGTGTGGTTCTTCTATTGATCTTGTTATTGCAGATGGATGAAAAACAGAGAGGGCGGCCAAATCAAGGGGATACGGCTGTCACTCCTAAAATGAAAGCGGCGATTTGGGGACTGGCTGTATATACCTATATCGTGGTTTATACTGGGGCTTATGTCCGCCACACGGGTTCCAGTCTGGGATGTACCGATTGGCCACTTTGTGGTGGTCAGTGGATTCCCGATATGACCAGCCAAGTTGGAATCCAACTTACTCACCGTCTATTTGCGGGCCTTCTCCTTTTCTTCACCATATGGCTTTTATGGGCTATAAAGAAGCATCATCCAAATCGAAAGGATTTGATTCGCGGTGCTTGGTGGTCCGTTGTCCTCATTCTCCTTCAAGTGGTGACAGGAGGAGCGATTGTACTAACCAAACTGGAATTGATGATTGCGTTGATTCATGCTGCGCTGGTATCTGCCTATTTTTCAGCTCTCTGTTATCTCTGTATGCAGGTAGGTCCTCCATGGAAAAAAAGGACAGATATGAAAGCAAAACCGCAGCTATCCCAATAATCATATAAAAAGTATGAACATCGATTTATTTTTTGTGTTAAGATAAGGGTAAGGATTGGATCATGTCCCTCACTGTGGTGAGGGTATTTTCAAAAAAGCATATAGAAACTGCACAATCCTTCGGGGCTGGGTGAAATTCCCGACCGGCGGTGATGGAGAGTACTCCTCAGTCCGTGACCCGCGCAAGCGGTGGATCCGGTGAAACTCCGGGGCCGACAGTGAAAGTCTGGATGGGAGAAGGATGAATGTTTCATACTCGTGCGTAGTAATCGGGAAACCCTCTCTATGAATGAAGGAGGGTTTGGTTCCGATTGGACATATTTGCGGACAGAGCTTCCCAGGGAGACGTGTGTCCATATCGTTTTCTTGGATTTGTCCTAAAATCGTCGCACATAGACGGGTACGTTTTTTGGCAGTACCCTTTATAAGTCGTGCCGTATCGCTGTTTACCGTTTGGCTATTGACCCGACCACCCAGGTGGAAGGGGAAGGGACGGAGAAGAATGAACGTTCCTTCTGCTGTTACGGACTGTGATGGATCAGAGATACGTTGCGCATGTTTTGTATATCTCCCACAGTAAAAGCCCTGAAGGTCTAGACAGGGCTTTTTTTGATGCCGTATGAAAAGGGGGGGATGATGTGAAAGAGAAGGATCAAGCCTACGATAAACATTGGATGGAGTTAGCGTTGCAACTTGCGGGATCGGCCAAGGGACAGACATCTCCCAATCCGATGGTTGGAGCGGTTGCAGTAAAAAAGGGGGAGTTAATTGGTTCAGGTGCGCACCTGAAGGCGGGTACTCCCCATGCAGAAGTGCATGCTCTTCAGATGGCTGGAGACATGGCCAAAGGGAGCACGCTCTATGTCACCTTGGAGCCTTGCAATCATATGGGATGCACCCCTCCCTGCACCGAAAGGATTATTCAATCCGGTGTAAAAAGGGTTGTGATCGGGAGTAAAGATCCGGACCCCCGTGTTTCCGGTGAAGGGATTCGTCGTCTGCAAAATGCAGGAATCGAAGTGGAACTGGGAGTTTTAGCTGAACCATGTGATCGATTGAATGAAGCGTATTTTCACCATCGCAGGACAGGGACCCCTTTTGTATGTTTAAAGGCAGCGATCACTTTGGATGGGAAGATTGCAACCCCAACAGGAGACAGTCGCTGGGTGACGGGGAAAGCAGCACGGGAGGAGGTCCATCGGCTTCGTCATCAGTATGATGCAATTCTCGTCGGTTCCAAAACGGTTCTTAACGATCACCCCCGTTTAACTGCTCGCGTTCCTGGAGGTGGAAAAAACCCGCTTCGTGTCATATTGGACAGTTATCTGCGCCTGCCGATCGAGACTCCAGTGACAGATGTAGAAACAGCTCCGACTTGGATATTTTGTACCAATCATGCAGATCAGGAGAAAGAAAGAATCTTGCTGCAAAAGGGAGTGCGGGTGATTCGGACAGGAAATGGGCCAAGGGTTCATTTGGCTGAGGTTTTTAAACGTCTGGGGAATGAAGGGGTTATTTCTGTTTTGGCGGAAAGCGGTGGAGAGTTAAATGCCTCCCTGCTTCGGGAAGGTTGGGTAAATAAAGTGATCTTTTTTATTGCCCCCAAAATTCTGGGAGGAAAAGAGAGTCCCACAGCCGTTGAAGGTGATGGACCGCAAAGGATGGGGGATGCATGGGCGCTTCAGGATGTCTCTTTCCGTTCTTTTGGGGAAGACTTATGTTTGATCGGATATCCTAGGCGAGGAAAAGAGGAGGGATAGGATGTTTACCGGTTTGGTGGAAGAGGTGGGGTCCATTCGTTCGATGCATCGTACCGGCAATGCCATGAAGGTTACCGTTACGTGTCACCAAATATTGAAGGGCTTAAAGAAAGGGGACAGTATTGCGGTTAATGGTGTCTGTTTAACAGTGACATCATTTGGTTCCGATTTTTTTACAGCAGATATTATGCCGGAGACGGTTAAGAAAACAAATTTCAAAAGCCTGAGTCCGCGTTCCCTTGTAAACTTGGAACGCGCGCTGGCTGTGGGTGAGCGGATGGGAGGGCACTTTGTTCAGGGACATGTGGACGGTGAGGGAAAGATTCTTTCCCGGATTCCATATGATAATGCGGTTCTGTTTACGATCCAGGTTCCAGAAGAGCTCACAGACTGGATGGTGGATCAAGGATCTGTGGCAGTGAATGGGATCAGCTTGACCATTGTAAAGGTCGAATCAGAATCTTTTTCCGTTTCAATCATTCCACATACCCTTGAGGCTACACAACTGAAAGAAGCTCGAACGGGCGATTCAGTCAATATTGAATGTGACTTGGTGGGTAAATATGTTGCCAAGCTGGCACACGGTTATTCATCGGTTGGAGTTACCGAAAATGTTTTAAGAAAACATGGTTTTTCATAAGGAGGTGTGATGTATGTCTGGGTTTCATTCCATTGAAGAAGCGATCTATGCCTTAATGGAAGGGCAAATTATTATTGTGGTGGATGATGAAGACCGGGAGAATGAAGGAGATTTTGTTGTTCTGGCCGAGAAAGCCTCTCCCGAAGCCATTAATTTTATGATTAAACATGGACGGGGGTTGGTATGTGTTCCCATTACGGAAAGTCGGGCCAAGGAATTAGATTTGCCCCTGATGGTTCAAAAGAATACGGAAGCCCACGAGACGGCTTTTACGGTATCCGTGGATAGTGTAGACTGTACAACGGGCATTTCTGCACATGAGCGTTCCAAAACGGTAAAGTCTTTGATTGATCCCGATGCCTGCGGTGAAGATTTTCGTCGTCCTGGTCATATCTTTCCTTTGGTCGCCAAGGAAGGAGGGGTTCTTCGGCGGGCGGGGCATACCGAAGCGGGAGTGGATCTTGCACGGTTATGCGGAGCGTATCCTGCTGCTGTCATCTGTGAAGTGATCAAAGAAAATGGAGAAATGGCACGGGTTCCGGATTTAATGGAGATTGCAAAAAAAGAAGATCTTAAAATCATTACCATCCAAGATCTGATCCATTACCGCAACCGAAAGGATCAATTGGTGGAGCGGGTGGTGTCCACACGTCTTCCGACCGAGTTTGGGGAGTTTACGGCATGCGGCTATCAAAATGAAGTGGATGACAAGGAGCATGTTGCCTTGGTAAAAGGCAAGATTGATCCGGAAAAACCGGTAATGGTTCGCGTTCATTCGGAATGTCTGACAGGGGATGTATTTGGTTCCCACCGTTGTGACTGTGGACCCCAACTTCATGCAGCACTTCAACAAATTGAAAGGGAAGGAACAGGAGTGCTTCTCTATATGCGGCAGGAAGGTCGGGGGATTGGGCTTCTAAACAAACTGAAGGCTTACAAGTTGCAGGAAGAGGGATTGGATACGGTAGAGGCCAACCAGAAACTGGGGTTTCGTTCGGATCTCAGAGATTATGGAATCGGTGCCCAGATACTGAGGGATCTCGGTGTTCGTAAGATGCGTCTGTTGACAAATAACCCACGCAAAATCAAAGGATTGAAAGGTTATGGCCTGGAAGTGACGGAAGTACTGCCGATCCAAATGCCAGTGATTCCGGATAACGAAAAGTACTTAAGGACGAAACAGAGCAAACTGGGACATATGCTTCATTTCTAGTCAAAAAGGAGAGAGAAATATGGGCAGAATTTTTGAAGGGAATTTGACCGGAGAAGGTCTTTCATTTGGTATTGTGGTGAGCCGGTTTAATGAATTGATTACTTCCAAATTGTTGGAAGGAGCCAAAGATGCCTTAAGACGACATGGAGTAAATGAACAAGGGGTTGATGTGGCTTGGGTGCCGGGCGCATTTGAGATTCCCCTGATTGCGGATCAAATGGCCGGGTCTAAAAAGTATGATGCAGTGATTGCTCTAGGTGCAGTGATTCGTGGCTCTACACCCCACTTTGATTATGTGTGTGGTGAATCGGCTAAAGGAATTGCTGCCGCATCTCTTAAACATTCCCTTCCGGTGATTTTTGGGGTGATTACGGTGGACACCATTGAGCAGGCGATAGAACGTGCCGGAACCAAAGCGGGAAACAAGGGCTGGGAGGCAGCCATGTCCGCGATCGAAACCGCCAATTTGCAACGCTCATTGAAGCAGGCTTGGGACAATTAAATGAGTGGAAAGGGAGACAAGCGGCATGAAAATGAATATTAAGTTGGATATGTTTGAAGGACCGCTGGATCTCCTCCTTCATCTGATTGATACATCCGAATTGGATGTATGCGATATCCCCATTTCCCGAATTACAGATCAATATATGGAATATTTAGAAGCGATGCAAGAATTTCGATTGGAGATTGCCAGTGAATTTCTTGTGATGGCCGCTACACTGCTTTCGATCAAAAGTCAAATGCTCCTTCCCAGGCCGGAACCTGCTGATGTTTCAGAAGTACTGGAGGATGAAGAAGGTTTTGATCCCAGGGAAGAACTGATTCAGCGGCTGTTGGAATACAAACGGTATAAACGTCTCGCGGATACATTGCGAGAACGTGAAGAACAGAGAAGTCAGGTCTACACTCGGATGCCGATGGACTTTACTCCTTATGTTCCGGAAGAAAATCCATTGGAAGGAATCACACCGGATGATCTTCTTCAGATATTTGTTGATGTCATGGCAGAACAGGAGGAAGAGGAAGAATCTCTGACTCACATGACCCGTGAAGAGGTTTCTGTGAGTGACCGCATGGAGGAAATTCACAGTTTTTTGTTACAAAAAGGGCAGGTCCACTTTTCTGAGCTGCTTCATTGGAACCGCATCACCAGGGAAAGGGTCGTTACTACCTTTTTGGCCCTGTTGGAGTTGTTAAAATTAAGGCGGATTCGTATCCAGCAGGGAGAATTATTTGAGGATATCCGCGTGGAAGCTTTTTCAGAGGAAGGAGGAGAGGAGACTGGACAGCCAACAGCTGAAGCCGGTTATTGAAGGTCTTCTGTTTGCAGCTGGGGAGGACGGACTTCGTCCGGCGGAAATTGCAGAAGTAACCGGAGTGAATACCAGAGAAGTACGAAAACTGTTAAATGAGATGAAAGAGGATTGGAAGACGGCGGGCCGGGGGATTCAGATTGTGGAAGTGGCTCAGGTCTACCAATTGACGACGCTTCCAGAACACCGTACTTATTTTGAACAGTTGGCCAAATCCCCCTCTCGTTCCCGACTTTCCCGTGCGGCTTTGGAGACATTGGCAATTATTGCATACCGTCAACCCATTATCCGGGCGGAGTTGGAGGAGATTCGGGGGGTAAAAAGTGAAAAGGCGATCTACTATTTAAAGCGAAAAGGTCTGATTCGGGAAGTTGGAAGAGCGGAAGGAGTGGGTCGGCCCATTCTGTATGGAACGACCCGTGAATTTCTTGATTATTTCGGATTGACGAGCTTAAAGGAACTTCCACCGGCGGATTCTATCTTTGAATGGGCAGAGTGGGAGCGAGAGAAAAATGAACTTTATGAACGCCTGGGTGTGGACCCTTTAGCTGCAGAAGAGTCAGTGGATGATGCTCCTATAGATGAAGATGAATCCAATATTTGATTTTCCGCGGGTGATTCCCGCGGTTTTTTAGTATGTTTGGGGGAAGAACAGACGATAATATCAGATATTGGAACAGGTATCGCCGGATGGGTGATGGATGTGATCTGGAAACTTCTTCTCGGAGCGATTCTTATCATACTGATGATCTTTCCGCTTACTTCAGTTCGGATTCAAGTACGGTACTGGAGAAAAGAGGAAAAGGATCACTTAGAGGTGTATGTTCGGCTATTCTGGGGGCTGATCCGTTTTAAGTCGACGTTGCCTTCCTTCCGATTGGATCAAACCGGAGTCTCTTTTTGGCGGGAACAGGATACCCGTCAAGTATCTGATGCAAAAAAAAAGGGAAGGATCAGCCTCAAAAATATCAAACAGTTTCGAGCGAAATTATCCCGTATACGCCGACAAATCGCCTCCTTTAATCATATTACATTGGAAGTTAGCCGTCGATTTCTCCGACATGTCGTGTGTGAACGGCTAAGGTGGGATACATCTGTGGGAACAGGAGATGCGGCTTCCACCGGTGTCCTTACAGGAGTGATCTGGGGAGTCAAAACGAGTTTGGTCGGGTTTGCAGGGTCTTATATTCGTTGGGCTTGTCCCCCCCGTTTAAATGTTCAACCCCTCTTTAACAATGACAAAGTGGAAACCACATTGGACAGTATAATCCGTTTCCGGATCGGGTACGCTATAGTTGCTGTTATTCGCCTGTTGATTCGATTTGTGCGAAATAACAAAGGGGGTGAAGAAGGTTGGCAGAGCACCCAATTCAAGGCCTGATGACCACTGCCATGGAAAATATCAAAGAAATGGTGGATGTGAACACGATTATTGGTGATCCAGTGGAGACACCGGACGGAAGTGTGATCATTCCCGTTTCCAGAGTAGGTTTTGGTTTTGCGGCGGGAGGCAGTGAATTTCATGGGGTCAAAGCGGATGGGATGGATGAAAGCCCAAAACGGAGAAATGACGAACCACCGGAGTTACCGTTTGGAGGAGGTAGTGGGGGTGGTGTTTCCATTACTCCTATAGGCTTTTTGGTTGTAAATGAGAAAGGGATTCGCATGTTAAATATGGATGGCAATACTCATATGTTTGATCGTCTGTTGGATCTGGCTCCCAATTTAATGGAGCGACTTCAGCAACTTACAAAAAAGGGACAGGAAAAAGATCCTTGCAAGCAAAAAAACGATACGGAAATCTGATGAAAATATAGAAACAACACTGTTCTTGGAAAAACAACGGAACAGTGTTGTTTGTGTTTTTCATAACCTTGTCTTTCCAGCATATAAATTGTACAAACAAGCCCTAAGGTGGAAAAGTTATGTGGTGGATACGTTCTTTGCTTATCATCAGTGTCGTTGGATGTTGGTCGATTTTCCCTTCAAAGGTTTATGGGCATCACGGATTGCCACAGCCGGAATTAAGTGCCAAAGCAGCAGCCGTCATTGATGTAAAGTCGGGTAGAATGCTGTTTGAAAAACAGGCTGGAAAAAGGATGCCGATTGCCAGTATTACCAAAATTATGACAGCCATTATCGCGATTGAACATGGGAACTTGGACCAAAAGGTAAAAGTAAGCTCCAGGGCAGAAGGAGTTGAAGGGTCATCCATCTATCTGAAGCAAGGGGAAAGCATCCCGCTGAAATACCTGTTGTATGGGTTGATGCTCCGTTCCGGAAATGATGCTGCGGTTGCCATTGCAGAGCACATTGGCGGTTCTGTAGAAGGGTTTGTTTACAAAATGAATGAAAAAGCACGCTATTTGGGAATGGAGAATACTCATTTTGAAAACCCGCATGGTTTGGATGGCTCAAAGCATTATTCCACTGCAGAAGATATGGCACAATTGGCGGCGTATGCTTTGAAAAATCCCGTTTTTCAAAAGATTGTCCAATCTAGTGTGATTACTGTTCCTTGGCCGAAAGAGAAATGGAAGAGAAAGTGGTACAACAAAAATAAAATGCTTCGTCTTTATCCGGGGGCAGACGGTGTAAAAACCGGCTATACGAAACGATCCAAACGAACGCTGGTTTCTTCAGCGACACGTGATGGAAGACAGATTGCCACTGTTACCCTGAATGCGCCTGATGATTGGAATGATTCCATGCATCTGTTGGAGTATGGTTTCAATCATTTTCAAGAGGAAAAATTGGTAAGCAAAGGAGAGGTGATGAAACCCGTTTCAAACAGCAACAATCTACAGATGCGAGTGGTGGCTTCCCGGCATTTTACTTATCCCATTACCAAAGAAGAACGGGATCGTGTGAACGTGAAACCGATCATTACCCATCCTTTGTCCAATGTCCGGGAAGAAGGGGTGCAGGTAGGCTTTGCCCGCATCTTGATCGACGGACAAGTGGTTGGCTCAGTTCCTCTGGAAACACAGGTCGTTGTTCAAAATTCCCAAGAGGATACGATGTTTTACGAGTGGGTCAATCTATTAGCTTCAGTTTTTGAAAGAGGAGAATAAAACGTGGTTAACTATATTTGGCTATTTATGATCCTTAGCGGAGTGATTGCTGGAATCGTTCAGGGGGAGATGAATGTGGTAACCCAGGCCGCTTTAAAAGGGGCAAAGGAAGGAGTGGCTGTTTGCATTGGTTTGATCAGTGTTTTGGTATTCTGGTTGGGAATGATGCGAATCGCCCAAGATGCAGGATTATTAAAAAAATTGGCTTCTGTTTTACATCCAGTGGCCCGTTTTCTCTTTCCGAATATTCCAAGGGATCACCCAGCTATGGGCTATATTCTGTCCAACATGAGTGCCAACCTGTTTGGTTTGGGAAATGCAGCTACCCCGATGGGATTGAAAGCGATGGAGGAGCTTCAGAAGTTAAATCCGGATAAAAAGACAGCAACACCCGCAATGTGTACATTGTTGGCTTTGAATACATCCAGTTTAACACTGATCCCCACGACGATCATTGGAATTCGGATGGAATATGGGTCAGTCAATCCCACAGAAATTATTGGAACCACCATATTTGCCACCTGTTGTTCCACCGTCATGGCCATCCTTTTGGATCGTTGGTTTCGTAGACGGGAAGCCTCCAAAAAGAGAATTTAGGGTCCAGAGGTGCGGTAAGGAGGGATCGGATGTACGATGCAGTATTGTTTCTATCCAAGGTGATGATTCCGGCTGTCTTGGCATTTATTCCGCTTTATGCCGCATTTCGTAACGTTCCTGTCTATGAAAGTTTTATTGAGGGAGCAAAAGAAGGGTTTCCCACTGCCATACAGATTATTCCTCACTTGGTCGGTATGATGGTGGCCGTCTCCATCTTTCGTGAAACCGGGGCGCTTGATTTTTATCTGGGGCTCTGTAGACCGCTTTTCAGTTGGATTCATTTTCCGGAAGAGATTCTTCCGCTTGCTCTTTTGCGGCCGATCACTGGAACCGGCGCCTTGGCATTTGCCGAGAGTATTTTCCATACGGAAGGTCCGGATTCTTTCCTCGGACGAATGGCTTCTACGATGCAGGGAAGCACCGATACCACGTTGTATGTATTGACGGTCTATTTTGGAGCGGTGGGGGTTCGCCGTTCTCTGTATGCGGCTAAAGTGGGCCTGCTGGCTGATTTGACAGGAGTTTTGGCTTCATGGTTTATTGTTTGCTGGGTATTTGGTATTTAAGGGAAGAAGCTGTACTTGATATGGGAGCGGCTTTGTTGTCATTACGAAGCCGTTTTTGTTGTGTAGGGAGAGTCCGCTTTGATTGTGAAAAGCATGTGGCTTTTCTTGTATCCCTGTTCCAAGATGGTTAAGATGATGAATGAGGTGAAATCATGGAACGGTTACAAAAAGTGATGGCTCAGGCAGGCATCGCATCCCGACGAAAAAGTGAGGAATGGATTAGGGAAGGGAGGGTTCGGGTAAACGGGGAGAAGGTGACAGAATTGGGCCGTCGAGTAGATCCTGATTTTGATGTGATTGAAGTAAATGGTTCTCAAATCCACGCCGAAAATAAACGATATTTTCTCTTTTACAAGCCGAAAGGCGTCATTACCAGTATGTCTGATCCGAAAGGAAGACCTGTGGTGGCCGACTTTTTTCGGGAAGTGAAAGAACGGGTATATCCGGTAGGGCGTCTTGACTATGATACGGAAGGACTTCTCCTTTTAACCAATGATGGTGAAATGGCTCATGGCTTGACGCATCCCCGTCATGAAGTGAACAAAGTGTATCAGGCGCGCGTAAAAGGGATTCCAAAGCAGAGGGATCTTCAGCGACTGATGTCAGGAGTAAAGCTGTCTGACGGCTGGACGGCACCTGCCAAAGCCAGAATGATCAAAGCATTCAAGGGAGAGTCCCTCATTGAACTCAGTCTACATGAAGGACGCAATCGTCAGGTGCGGCGTATGTGTGATGCTGTGGGCCATCCTGTGATTCATTTAAAACGGATTCGCCTGGCTTTTCTGACGTTAGATGGATTGTCATCAGGAGGTTATCGGGAATTGAAAGCAAGGGAAGTAGCTCGATTAAAGCAATTCATCTAGTTTTTTGCCGGAAAGCTTTCAAACAATCTTCAAACTGATTTTTTAATGGAGGTTGGAAGCCACGTTATAATAGTATCGAAGAGTTACGCTCTTTTTCATTGGTATGTAAATGAGTACGGTGACCGAACGGGAGTGAAACGATGGAAAATACCAAGTGCGAATGCGGGCACAATAACCCTGTTGGTACGGTTTTGTGCGAGCATTGTGGAAAGCCTTTGGATGAAAGGGGCGATCGGCCGGATCAACCATTGGATATGCGCTATGAAGGTAAGGCCCGGCGATCTCAGACAAAAAAGGCTTCGTTAGTTGACCGGGTATGGAACTTTTTCTCCTCGGTAAAAGTGGCTATTTGGTTGATCTTGATTACATTGGTGCTCTCTGCATTGGGGACCGTTTTTCCTCAAAAACAATTTATTCCTTCCAACCGTCCAGAAGTGTATTATGCCCAAGAATATGGATTTTGGGGAGATCTATATTACAAGCTTGGCTTATACGATGTATACGAGTCACCTGTATATATCGCTTTGCTGGCAAGTATTGGGATCTCCTTGGTCATATGCAGTCTGGATCGGGTACTTCCTCTTTACAAGGCGCTAAAAAACCAGCAAGTAAAGAAAAGTCCGGTGTTTATTGCCCGCCAGCGAGTCACTCGTACGGAAACAGTATCCAGTGAAGAGAAAGAAGCGCTCTTGGATCGGCTCGCAGAACAATTAAGCCGAAAATATTACAACATCCGTCGGGATGGCGATTCCATTCTGGCGGAAAAAGGGCGCTTCAGCCGTTGGGGTCCGTATATTAATCATATCGGTCTGATTCTGTTTCTTTTCGGTGTATTATTGCGCCATTCGATCCCTGGTTGGTATCTGGATGAGACGGTTTTTGTCCGGGAAGGGGAAACAAAAAAACTGCCTGGATTAAATTATTATATTGAGAACAAGAAAGCGTCGGCAGAACTTTACGACTCCGAGGAAATACCGATGGGCTCAAAAAATGGGCAGAATGTCGTGAAAAAGTATGAGACACAGGCAGTTCTTTATGAGAAAAACAAGGATACGGGAGAATTGAAAGAAGTAAAAAAAGGGTCCATTATTGTCAATCATCCCATGAAATACGATGATGTAGAGCTGTTTCAGTCTGATTTCAGCACGGAGACGAGGGCGATTGTCCTGAATGTCAGGGATCAGAAAAAAGACCGGATTGTGGATACCTTTAAGGTAAATCTGTTTGACCCCAAAGAAGAGTACCGTTTAAAAGAGGGGCTGAAGGTGACGGTTCTGGATTATTTTCCTGACTTTGCATTGGAGAATAAACGTCTGGAAAACGGAAAAAAAGTGAGTATACCGATCACCAAGTCGGAATATCCCAATCGTCCCGCATTTATTTTTAAAGTGAATGCTCCGGGTCTAAAGAAACCGGAAAAATCTTGGATGATTTCAGGTACAAATTTGGATGACGTAAACAAAGAAAACCGATTTGCGATGGAGCTAAAGACGTTGAAAACCGTCAATGTTTCCGGATTGATGGTTCGGGTTGATAAAAGCCTTCCAATCATCTTTCTGGGTGGAATCATTTCAATGATTGGTCTGGTCATGGGCTTCTTTTGGCATCATCGAAGGGTCTGGGTTCGTTGGGAAGAAGGAACGTTATACATTGGAGCTCATACCAATAAAAACTGGTTCGGATTGAGAAGGGAATTGGAGGATGCTTCCAAGAAGGCAGAGTATCCGCTGTCTTTCAGTCCTGAACAACGTTAGGAGGATGGGATTATGGTTCAGCTTATGGAGTACTCTCTTTTCACCACGTTCTTCTGCTACCTTCTGTCCACCATCGCCTTTGTGACAGCGGTGACAGGAAAAGGGTCCCGTGTGGGAAAAGAGGTTCATACCCGGATCTGGGGACGGCGGGGGATTGTCTTGGCCATGATCGGGGTAGCATTGCATGTTGTATTTATTGTGGTTCGTGTAATGATCGGTGGCCATTTTACAAGCAATATGTTTGAGTTTATCGCCTTTTTGTGCTTTACCATTGTGGCGTCGTTTATCGTGATTTTCTTCCTGTACCGAACGGTAACGCTTGGAGCATTTGTAATGCCGTTGTCAGTCATTATGCTGGGATATGCTTCCGTCTTTCCACGAGAGGTAGAGCCTTTGATTCCCGCTCTGCAAAGTTATTGGCTTCATATTCACGTAACGACCGTGGCTTTGGGAGAAGGAGCTCTGGCTGTCGGTTTTGTGGCGGGTTTGGTTTATCTGATCCGATGGGTTGGGGATAACCGTATGTCGCGGACAGCTACTTGGCTGGAAGTGATTATGGCTGTCATTCTGATGGTCGTTGGATTTGTATTAACGTCCTTTATTTTTGGGGCAATGGACTATCAAGCCTCTTTCCGGCACAGTGTTGAAGGGAAAGCGGTCGTTCAGGAATATCATATGCCTGCGATTGCAGGACCTTATGAAGGAAAAACGGTGCAAGCTGATTCATTCCTGGGAATGAAGGAACCGCTATTTGCAATCCCTTCCTGGATGGAGGGAAAAGAGGCGGCGAGGAAACTGAATTCTGTAATCTGGTCGGTCTTGTCGGGCTTATTACTGTATACCGTGTTGCGCCTCACCATCCGCAAGCGGATCTATGAGATGCTTTATCCTTTGGTGAAACATCTCAACCTGGAAACAGTGGATGAAATCAGTTATCGGGCGATCGCCATCGGATATCCGATTTTTACCCTGGGTGGACTGGTTTTCGCCATGATCTGGGCCCATGAAGCTTGGGGGCGGTTTTGGGGGAATGATCCCAAAGAAATCTGGGCGCTTGTAACCTGGCTGTTTTACAGTGCCTATCTTCATTTTCGTCTATCCAAAGGATGGCATGGTTTGAAGTCTTCCTGGATGGCTGTGGGAGGATTTGTGGTCATCCTGATCAATACCATCTTTGTCAATTTGGTCATTGCCGGGCTCCACTCCTATGCGTAATTATGAAGTAAGCAGAATATGGTATAATAATACAAGTTGTTCTAACGTTTGTTTACCAGAGAGGTGAATCGGGTGGGACTACAGGAACGAATTCTGGTTGTGGATGACGAAGATCGAATTCGCCGTCTGTTACGTATGTATTTGGAACGGGAAGGCTACCAGATCGATGAAGCAGAGGACGGCGAAACTGCGTTGACAAAAGCGCTTGAAACCGATTATGATCTAATCCTTTTGGATTTAATGCTCCCTGGTATGGACGGACTGGAAGTTTGCCAGGAGATTCGAAACAAAAAAGCCACGCCGGTAATTATGTTGACAGCGCGAGGAGAAGAAACCAATCGGGTGGAAGGGTTTGAGGTTGGAACGGATGATTATGTGGTGAAACCTTTCAGTCCAAGGGAATTGGTTCATCGCGTCAAGGCCGTAATCCGGCGCTCCTCCGCCACAGCTTTTTTATCAACGGAAGTGGATACACATAACGTCATTGTTTTCCCCAATCTTACAATCGACCATGATGCCCATGAAGTCCGGGCAGATGGCGTGGAAGTGACACTGACGCCAAAGGAATATGAACTCCTTCATTACCTGGCCTCTTCTCCGGACAAAGTGTTCACAAGGGAAGAGCTCCTCAAGGATGTATGGCACTATGAATTCTTTGGTGATCTTCGGACGGTGGATACCCATATTAAACGGCTTCGGGAAAAGCTGAACCGTGCTTCCCCGGAGGCTGCCTCCATGATTCATACCGTTTGGGGAGTCGGCTATAAACTTGAGGTGCCAAAGGATTGATCTGGCGAAGTATTGTTGGCAAGCTGTGGTTAACAATTATTGGTTTGGTTGCTGTGGTGCTTGTCGTTCTCAGTATTTTTTTATCTGAACAGATTATCTCCACCTACTATAATGCAGAATTGAAAAACATGGAGCAATTGGCTAATTTGGTCCGGGATACCCTGAAGCAACCGGAGAACGGAGACCGGGCGGATTATCTCCGCTCGGTTTTAAAAGTGGCGGAATTGAATGAAACCTATACGATTGTGCTCGGTCCGGATGGATCTGTAGAACCTTTGGGAACCTCCCCCAACGTTCCGGATATTCCTTGGCAGGATATTCTTGAGCAGACAGAGGTGGATCAGGTATTGCAAGGAAAGCCACAATCCCTGCGAACAAGAGTGATTGTGGGAGAAGAAGGGGAGACGCCGTACCCCTTGTTTAAAGATGAAGTGATGATGGTGGCTCTTCCGTTGAAGAAGAATGGGGAAGTAACCGGGGCTGTCGTCATGTACCGAACGCAGGGACAGCTTTCTGAAGATCAGGTGAAAAAGCTGATCTTCATTTCTGCGGTGATCGGTATTGTGCTGGCTACGATTTTTGCCTTTTTCCTGTCAACCCGGATTACGCAACCGTTGATTCAGATGAAAAGAGCGGCAGAACGCATGGCTGAAGGGGAGTTTTCAGCGCGTGTTCGCGTTCGTTCACATGAACGGGATGAAATGAGTGATCTCGCAGTGGCCTTTAACCGAATGGCTGCCCAGTTGGAAGAGTCGGTTTATGCGTTATCACAAGAGAAGGAAACGCTGGCCAGCATTCTTCGCAGTATGGCTGACGGTGTGATTACAATGAATGCGCAAGGGCAAATTATCGTCACCAATCCGCTTGCAGATCAACTCTTGAAAGAGTGGCATGAAGAAGGGGGAGAGTCGGAACTCCCTCCCCAGTTGAATCAGTATTTTTGCCAAGTGTTGGAGGAAGAGAAAGAGGTATTTGATGATATTACTGTACATGGCCGAATATGGGCTTTAGTGATCACTCCTTTATATGCAAAAAATCAAGTCCGGGGAGCGGTGGCTGTTTTACGGGATGTGACGGAGGAACGGCGAATGGATAAGCTGCGCAAGGATTTTGTAGCCAATGTTTCCCATGAACTTCGAACACCGCTGTCCATGTTGCAGGGTTACAGTGAAGCATTGGTGGATGGGGTTGCCTCATCGCCGGAGGATCAGAAGGAAATTGCCCAAGTGATTCATGATGAGTCGTTACGCATGGGACGTTTGGTTCGGGAACTGTTGGATCTGGCGAGAATGGAATCGGGTCATATTCGATTGGAACCTTCCAAGGTGGATATTCCGGACCTGGTGCTCCGGGTGGGAAGAAAATTTAATACGATTGCCAAAGAACAAGGAATCCGTTTGAATGTAGAGGTTCCCAATCAACTTCCTGTGGCTTGGTGGGATGAGGACAAAGTGGAGCAGGTGTTGACCAATTTGACCGACAATGCGATCCGTCATACACAGGAAGGCGGGGAGGTTAAGCTCACGGTTGTCGATGAAGAAAATGAGATTCAGTTAACAGTGGAAGATACGGGAAGTGGAATTCCTGAAGAAGACTTGCCCTTTATCTTTGAACGCTTTTACAAAGCGGATAAAGCCCGAACCAGGGGGCAAAGCGGAACCGGGTTGGGCTTGGCAATTGTGAAACATATTGTGGAAGCACATGGTGGATCTGTTAATGTGAGAAGCAAAGAGGGAGAAGGCACGCGTTTTCAGGTACAAATGCCTTTAGACAACAGAGAAAAAACGTAACAAGAGAAACCCAAGTGAAGAGTCACTTGGGTTTCTCTTTTATTTTTGCAACTCAGGCGGAACTTGTGGACGCATGATAATCTGATTGTAGATTACGCCTTCCGGTGCGGTTACCATATGCCATACGGCTTCAGTCACCTGTTCTGCCGTAAGGGCGTATGATGGAGCGGTCTCAAAAAATTCCGTTTGGATGGAGCCAGGACATATCGTGTTTACTTTGACTTCATCCTTTTTCAACTCCTGACTCAGAACATCAGACAAAGCCATTAACCCAAATTTGGAAGCACAATAGCCACTTCCCTTGGGAAAAGTGACGGTGCCGGCTACACTGGAGATATTGACGATATGTCCTTTTGTTTGTTGCAAATGTGGAATGGCAAATTTGGAGGTGAGAAACGCTCCTTTCAAATTGACATCCATCATTTGATCCCAATCTTCCTCCGACAAATCCTGAACTGTTCCAAAACGTCCAATTCCCGCATTGTTGACCAAAATATCCAGTTGACCAAACTGATTGACTGTTTTCTCAATCAACGTTTTCACTTGATCCGAACAGGTGACATCACAGGGAACCGGAAGGATTTGATCCGGGTATTCTTTTGCCTGTTTCTCCAACTGTGCCTTGCTGCGAGCAGCAATGGCGACATGGGCACCTCCTTCGACAAAGCGCCGGGCCAGGGCTGCTCCCAAGCCTTTACTGGCACCGGTGATAATCGCCGTTTTTCCTTTCAAATCGGCCATAAAACGACCCCCTGCGTTCGTTGTATCGTCCCAATGGTTCATTTACCCGGTATATTGGTAAGATAAAACGTTTTTTCGGTGAACAACATTAAAGGTCGATTGCAGTCACTCGATGGATTTCATCCAATGCCTCCAATGACTCCAATAACGTTTCTGAAACTTGTTTATCCACATGTAACATCATAATCGCCCGTCCGCCGATGTTTTTCCTGCCAACCTGCATAGTGGCAATATTTACGCCGTGGTCGCCCAGAATGGTTCCTACACGGCCGATTGCACCGGGACGGTCATAGTGATGGATCAATAGCAGGTGACCTTCTGGTTGGACATCGACCGGATATTGATCAATTTTTACAATTCTTGTCCCCAAGCCATTTAGGAGGGTACCGGACACTATAAACTCTCCTTGATCGGTTCGAATCCCCACATGGATAAGATGTGTAAAGCCGTGGCTTTGGGAAGTTTTTTGCTCAGTTACCTTGATGCCCCGTTCCTTGGCCAAATAGGGAGCACTGACGTAGTTCACATCAGACAAATAGTGGGACAGTGTTCCTTTCAGGATGATTCTGCTGAGTGGAGCGGTGTCCATTTCAGCCAGTTCTCCGGAAAAGGTAATGGTTATTTCCTCCAGAGCTCCTTCAGCCGATTGAATAGAGAAGCTGCCCAGCCTTTCGGCCAAGATTTGGTAGGGACGGAGTTTTTCTTGAAGTTCCGCCGGTATAGAAGGTAAATTAACGGCATTTTTAAACGGTTCATCCCGGAGGATGTGAAGAATCTCTTGGGAAACATCGATGGCTACATTTTCTTGAGCTTCGCGAGTGGACGCTCCCAGATGAGGAGTGGCGATCACTTGTGGAAGGGTGAACAATGGATGCTCACCGGGTGGCTCGGTTTCAAAGACATCAAGTGCAGCCCCAGCGACCTTTCCACTCTGGATCGCATCAAACAAGGCATTTTCATCAATGATTCCGCCCCGCGCACAGTTGAGTATACGGACACCGTTTTTCATCTGGCTGAAGGCTTTTGCATCGATCAGATGCCGGGTTTCCTTTGTAAGGGGAGTGTGAACCGTAATGAAGTCGGATGCAGCGATGACATGATCCAGTGATGCTTTTTGTACACCGATTTTTTTTGCCCGATCTTCTGTGAGATAGGGATCAAAAGCCATGACATTCATGTGAAAAGCCCTAGCCCGTTTGGCAAGCTCTGTTCCGATTCTACCCAGGCCGAGAATACCGAGCGTTTTGTTGTTTAATTCCACTCCGACATACGCTTTTCGGTTCCATTCTCCCCGAACGATGGATCGGTATCCCTGGGGAATGTTTCGAGCCAACGAAATCAACATGGCAAAGGTATGCTCCGCAGTGGAAATGGTATTGCCATCCGGGGCATTTACGACGATGATTCCCTGGGCAGTGGCAGCGGGAATATCGATGTTATCCACTCCCACCCCAGCACGTCCGATCACCTTTAGTTTTTTGGCATGTTGGATAAGCTCGGCGGTTACCTGGGTCTGACTGCGGACGATTAAGGCGTCTGCATCAGCGATTTCAGTCAGTAGCTCTTCTTTGGATAAATCGGTTTTTTGAACGACCTTTACATCGGTTGCATCCAACAACTGTTCAATTCCCAGCTTGCTGAGAGGGTCAGTGATCAATACGCGAAACACGAATCCATTCCTCCTCTGCTGCTTTGGTGCCGGCTCCGGTTTCAACCGGGGCGCCGATCCGTGCCAGTGCAACTTCTAATGCGGATAAAGCGGTCAGTACATCCAATGGATCGGCATAACCCATGTGTCCAATACGGAAGATTTTCCCCTTCAAATGTTGCTGTCCACCGGCCACTCGCAATCCAAGATATCGGAGTTCTGAACGCAAGCTTTCGACGGACCACTGTTCTCCACCCATAATGGATGTCACCGTTGGGGAAGCATCTCGGTGGTTCGCCAGCAACTCTAGACCAAGGGCTTTAACGCCTGCACGTGCCATGTCTCGCATCAAGCGATGGCGATGAAAGACATGCTCCAGGCCTTCTTCCTCCAACATATCAAGAACTTCCTCCAATCCAAACAGTAGGGAAACTGCCGGAGTGAATGGAGTGGTGGATTGTTCCAGACTGTTTTGGTATTTGCGAAAATCCAAGTAAAAGCGTGGATGGGAGTTGGATTGAATTGTTGTCCAGGCTCGCTCGCCAACAGCCGCAAAAGAGAGACCGGCGGGTAACATCAATGCTTTCTGCGAACCGGAGACCAGTATATCAACCCCCCACTCATCCAGACCCGCCGGAACACCACCGATACAGCTGACTCCATCCACGATGGTTAAGGCATCCGTATGTTCCCGGATCGTTTCGGCTAGTGTTTTAATGGGATTTAAAACGCCTGTGGATGTTTCGCAATAGGTGAGAAAGACGGCTTTGATTTTGGGATGTTTTTTCAAAAAGGTTTTTAATTCTTCTGGATGGCACGCCTTTCCCCATTCAATATCCAAGCGATGGGTTTGAACATTCATGGAATTGAGGATTTTGGCAAAACGATCCCCGAAAGCTCCAGTTACAATAACTGCTGCTTCATCGCCTTCAGTCAGGGTGTTGGCTGCAGCGGCTTCCAAGGCGGATGTACCACTTCCAGTCAAAATCAGTACGGGATTTTGAGTTCCAAACACCGGTCCAAGGCGAAGACTCAGATTGTGTACAAGTTTGGAACAATCCGGGTCGCGATGACCGATCATCGGTCGATTCATCGCCTGCTGAACCCGAGGGGGAATCGGTGTGGGTCCAGGGATTTGAAGACGAAATTTGTCTTTTAACACGGTTTCTCTCCTCCTCTGTAAAATGTAAAAAAGCCTTTCATCCCACACCACTGTCCAGCGGTGAGGGACGAAAGGCCGTGTTGCCACCCTCATTCACTCCGACCTCACAGCCGGAGTCTCATTGGGTCTATTGAAGACCCTGGGATAACGGTTCACCGATTCGACCTACTGTGATTCAGCCGAATGACTCAGGAGTGCTCCGCAGCGGTTGGAACACCGATTCGCAGCTACCATCGGCTCTCTGCAGTTCCGTTTTTCGCCACTTGGCTCCGTCATTGTCTTTTCCTGATCAGTATTTCAAAAAAGATTGTAATCACTCTAACACGTTAAAGTTATGGGTGTCAACCGGGAAGGCATTGAAAAATTGTAATCGATTGATTCGGTTTCCTATTGGATATGAAAGAGGCCCATATTTTTAATCCAGCCGTTCCGGGTATCCAATGTGGTGAATATACCTATGTTTGAGTAACTATGTAAAAGAGAGGATGAGACTGTTTGAACCGGAAAAGAAGAAGGAAGCGCACTCTGTCTCGTACATTTCAGCCCGAAGACGAATGGCTCCTTGACCAGATTACCCGGGAAGAACAACAGGAACTCCATTCCAACCAGTCGGTGGATCATACGGATAAAAATGAAAAAAAAGATCCGGGAAAAAACCCCTCTGTTTCCGAAGATATTGCAAAGTTAAAAAGAAACCGAGTTGGGGGCCGTTCTGAAAAACCGTTTATTTACACTGGAGATATTGTAGACCGGTCGATCACGCATGAAAAGTTGGAAAACAACTGTGTGGACAGTTCCAGCATCCGAACAGGAGCTGTGGAAGGCAAGCATCTCAAAAAAGAGAGCGTGAATACTTCCAAACTTTCCCGTCATGCGGTTACATCGTCCAAACTGGCAGATAAAGCGGTAAAAAGACATCATCTTTCCGATGGATGTGTCGGATCGGAGCAAATTGAAAAAGAAGCAATCAAAGGTGATCATTTTGCCGACAATAGCATTGAAGGAGATTGTTTAAAAGACAGCAGTGTGGACAGCCACAAGTTGAAAGATCGCTCCATCCATGCATGGCATATTGCACCGGAACAGATCCAAGAAGAACATCTGGAAAATACAGCCATTACTGCGGACAAGATCAAAAGTGGATCGATCACCACCCATCATTTAGCGAATGAAGCCATCAATCAATCCAAACTGGCCAGCAAAGCTGTCGCTACTGAAAACCTGCAAAATCGAGCGGTGACAGACCAAAAATTGGCTGAAGGTGCCATCGACAGCAAACATATTCGTTCCGGGAGCATCGGGGAGGAACATCTGGAAGATTCATCCGTACACTCCCATCATCTGCATCACAACAGTGTAACGGAAAAAAAGTTGGCACCCAATTCAGTTGGAAGTTCAACCATCAAGAAAAAATCCATCCGAGAAGAACACTTGCTTCCTCAGGCAGTGAAAGAGGAACATATTCGGGATGGTGCAGTCACACGAAACAAAGTGGCGCCACGTTCCATCCAATCCAAGATGCTTGATTTGGGAAGTATCCGGCCGGAACATCTGACTGATCAGGTGATTCGAGAGCAGCATCTCGGCATGCAATGTCTGGACAGTCGGCATATTCAAAACAATGCCGTAAAGGAACAGCACCTTTCCGAGAATGCGATCACTGGCAACAAACTGGTTGACCATTCCGTAACCACTTCCAAACTTTCTCCAGAATGTGTATCTACAGACAAAATGATCGACCTGTCGGTTACCACCTCCAAGTTGGCTGATGAATCCGTTACGGAGGATAAACTCTCTCCCCAGAGTGTGGGAGAACGGCAACTGCGGAAAGAGTCTGTTGCCTCTTATCACTTGCAGCATCATATTGTGCAAAATCAACATTTAGACATCAATGCCGTCACATCGGAAAAAATCATGAATGAATCCATCTGCTCCCGTCACATCCAAGCCAACCAGATCTCAGGGAAACATGTGGCTGAAAAAAACATCTCCAACAACCATCTTTGCTCCGGAAGTGTTCATGGGGAACAGATTGCCGAAAAAGCTGTCAAAAGAGAGCACTTGGCCGACCAATCGGTTGATTCGGAGCATGTGGCTGAAGGTGCTATTGATTCTAGGCACCTTCGAAAAGGGAGCATTAATCAGGCTCATCTTACAGAGAAGTCGGTTTCATCCAATCATCTCGGAGATACAGTGATTCAGAATCATCATATAGAAAATCATTCTATCACCTCAGAAAAAATCGCTGATGGGTCCATCCAACCGGAAAAACTGTCCTTTAATCCATCCTCATTATTTAGTGCCACCGTTCGTTCCGGTGTAACTCCTTTTACGATCAGCAGAGAAGAGCCGGAAATTTTAATCACAATTCCCTTGGATAAACCTTTTCCTGACTCCCATTTTGTTCCTGTGGCGATGACCGATCAACCTTCCTGCCAGATTCATTTGGAAAACCGGGTTAGCAATGCCTTTACCCTTCGGATTCA
The DNA here is from genome assembly GCF_900182565.1 of Melghirimyces algeriensis. Classification (GTDB taxonomy): domain Bacteria; phylum Bacillota; class Bacilli; order Thermoactinomycetales; family DSM-45169; genus Melghirimyces; species Melghirimyces algeriensis. Next base: position 541,954 of record NZ_FXTI01000001.1, read on the forward strand.
GTTGCTGGACTCACAGACCGGATCTACGGTTTTAGGGTTTCTGTTTTGGATTGCTGTTCCTTGCCAAACGGATGCATCTCAGTCTCGGAATGTAGCAGTAATCGAGCCTTTGAAACAAAAGGAAGAAGATTTACATGAGTCATTAAAGAGGGAGGATGATGGGGAGAAGGCCATCATTCCAAAGACGGATGTGGAAAGTGAGGAAACAAACGAAGTCCCTCTGAACCATTCTCCTTTGTCCAGTGTTCAGATCGAGGAAGATCCCACTTCAATGGATGGAGCAGAAGGAGACGACGAAACCACCCAGGAAGAAGAAACCGAAGGGGAAAAAACCTTGGATGACTTTTTGCACAATGAAAAAAATCACTGGATCGAAAGGTAGTCTAAAAAGTCCGCGGGGTACCTCTTTTGCCTTGCGGACTTCATTTTGACCTGCTGAAGGTATGATATAGTGAAAGAGGCGAAAGATGTGATAAAAAATAGAATTTTCACCGGATTCTGTTCCGAAATGGAATCCGTAGTAAAGATCGATTCCAAGGCAGGTGAATCGTTTGCATGTGATTGTTGTGGGTGGGACGGGGATGCTTCGAGATGTATCCGTTTATCTGACCCAGAAAGGCTGCAATGTAACGGTGATTGCACGAAATCAAAAGCGCTTAAATACCTTGGTTGAAGAAAGCGGCTCTGTTGAGGGTTGTATCCATCCCGTACAAGTGGATTATCGAGATGATCATTTATTTATTCATCAAGTGGAGAAAGCCATATCGACGTATGGACCAATCCGGATGGCTGTCGTTTGGATTCATTCAACTGCTCCCCAAGCACCCTATCAGTTGGCATCCTTATTGAATGAGACAACGCCATCCTGTGATTATTTTCATGTTCTAGGGAGCAGTGTGGCAGACCCCTCCCAACAAGATGGAAGAAGAAAAAAGCAGTTTATGCAATATCCTCATATTCAATATCACGAAGTCATTCTCGGATTCGTTGTGGAGAAGAATGGTTCGAGATGGTTGACCAATAAAGAGATCAGTCAAGGAGTGATCCGGGCGATCCAATCCAATCAAAAACAAACGGTTGTAGGGACAGTCGATCCTTGGTCCAAAAAGCCATAAAAAACCCCCGGCATCCCATCCATGGGGTGTCGGAGGTTTTTTGCGTTATCCCTTATAGCGAGCGAGGCTTTCCTGGTACAATCGTGTCGCTTCGTCGGTCCCTTTCCAGCCTTCAATGCGGGTCTCTTTATTTTCAAGATCTTTATATACCTGGAAGAAGTGCTCGATTTCCTTTAAGGTATGTTCCGGGATATCTTCAAGCGTTTTTACATGATTCCAGCGAGGATCTTCCGTAGGAACACCCAGAAGTTTCTCATCTTTGCCTTTGTCATCAGACATCAACAACACACCGACCACGCGGGACTCAATGACACAACCAGGAAAAGTAGGGAATGTCGTCAGTACCAGAATATCAAGAGGATCTCCATCTTCCGCCAGGGTGTTTTTCAGGTAGCCGTATTCTGTAGGGTAATGCATGGGAGAATACAGCACCCGGTCCAAACGAAACACGCCTTCCTCTTTGTCGTATTCATACTTGTTCTGGCTGCCCGTCGGAATTTCAATATAGGCATCCACCGTTAGTTGTTTCTCAGCCATGAAAATACAACCTCCCTGATCTGAATTATGTATAATGAAACGTTACTCTATCTCATTTTATTCTCTTTTATCAGCAGAATCAATTTCATTTGTTTACCTATGTTAAAATGTAGGGAGTCAAATAAGGAAACCGTAATGGGTGATTTTCATGACGGAAAAAGATAGCAAGCATCGGATTGGTGCTCACTCTTTTGCAAAAAAATACCGGGATAAGATGTTGAATCATGCTTTACTTCTGGATGTTCGGGAGCCAAAGGAGTGGGAAATATATCACTTGGAAGATGCTCTTTTGATTCCTCTTCAAACACTCCCCGAACAGTTGGATCGCCTGGACCCAAAACGGAAAATCTATGTTTATTGTGCTCATGGTGTCCGAAGTGTCTATGCTGTCAACTTTTTATATACCTGTGGCTATCATCAGGTGGTGAATGTTGATGGCGGATTGGCTGAAGTCAGTCTTTATTTGGACTCAAGCGATTAAAAAAGGCTTCCTTGATCAGGGAGCCTTTTTGTTCAGAATCTATTCGTCTTCTACTTTAATCGAATCTGTGGGGCAACCTTCTTGCGCATCGCATACATCTTCATGAAATTCCTCAGGGACTTCCGCAGTTCCTGTATTGTCATCCAAAATGACATAGGCGATACCATCTTCATCATAATCGTATACATCAGGAGCTGCGGCTCCACATGCCCCACAGGCGATACAAGTGTCCTTGTCAACCCAAGTACGCATGAATGATCTCCTTCCATATAATAGCCTCTTGCCAAACTTTATTTTAGAACGCTTTTCGGGGTTTTGCAAGTCGATGATTCAGGTGTATTGATAGGAAGAGAAGGCAGAGGTGGGGTTTCCAAACGATCTCTCTTTCCAATCGGGAATATCCCTGCTGACGCCTGACGTTTGGTGATTTTATTCACTAATGGCCCATGATTCGGAAGGGCTGAGAGTCGGAAGAAGACAACTGTCAGTTAGAAATATAAATACTTGTCCAGAGCGATTTGGGATGGTTTGCAGGTTGTTAAAGGGATAATTTTCTAAAAATTAAATTTGTCCAACTATTGAAATTCATCGGACATTGCTTTATACTTCTTTTTGAAGCGCTTAGAAAACAGTTTCAAAGTCGGAGGTTGATCGTTAGACTCCCGAAAAATATGAGGTTTTATTCGATTGGTTTTCCCGCTGGAAGGTTTGGAGTGTCTGATTTTCATTGGTATCTACTACAGGTTTATGTAAACGCTATCAATGGCTGTTTATCATTGTTTGAAGAAAAAAAGGAAATCATGCTGGCGACGTTCATAATTTAAGCGCTTTGGAAAATTGAACAGAAAGGTTGTGTGCCGGTTGGCAAAAAAAATCCGTTGCGCGGTACTGGGATTGGGAAGATTGGGATACTGGCATGCGGAAAATCTCTCCCAGCGAGTGAGGGGGGGCGAATTGATCGCTGTCGCTGATCCGATGGAAGGACGAGCGGAACAGGTGGCGCGTGACCTGGGGGTGCCGAAATGGCACCAGAACCCTGACGATGTGTTTGAAGATTGCGGTATTGACGCTGTGGTCATCGTCACTCCCACTTCCACTCATGCCGACATGATCAAAAAAGCCGTCGCCCACGGAAAACACGTTTTTGTCGAAAAGCCGATCACACGTACGGTGGAAGAAGCGGAGGAAGTGATCAAGGCGATTGATGACCGGGGCGTCTTCTGTCAGGTCGGTTTTATGAGAAGGTTTGATCCTTCGTACGTGGAAGCGAAAAGGCGGATACTGGCCGGGGATATCGGGAAGCCGATCTATTTCAAAGGGATTACGCGGGACGGAATCGCGCCGCCACCGGACTTCATCAAACACAGCGGCGGGTTATATCTGGACTTTTCCATCCATGACTACGATTCGGCCCGGTTTTTCTTGGGCGGGAACGTCACGACTGTAAGCGGACTCGGAAGCGTGGTGGAGAAGAAGTATGTTGCGGAGTTTAACGATGTAGACCAGGCGTTGACCTATCTCACCTTTGACTCTGGTGCGGCGGCCGATATCGAAGCCAGCCGCAATGCGGCATACGGGTACGATATCCGCGCTGAGATTATCGGTACGGAGGGGGCGATCCAGATTGGCTCGATGCAGCATCACGATATCAAAATCCTGGCTAAGAACCGAAGTTCTTATGACATTTATCCCGACTTTCCGTCGCAATTCCGGGATGCCTATCTCATGGAGATGGTTTCCTTTATCGAACATCTGCAAAATGATGAGAAGCCCAATGTGAATGAAGTCGACGGAAAAATCGCCCTTGAAATCGCTATCGCTGCAACCAAATCCTACCAAACGGGAACGGAAATCCAGCTGGAGCCCGTCAAAGCGGTTTAAGACCAGAATGGGACGAAAGGGAGACTTATAACCGTTTCGTCCAACGCGAATGAAAAGAGGCGGATGATCCATGAAACCAACCATCTACGACGTAGCGGAGAGAGCAGGTGTCTCCATTGCCACCGTGTCGTATGTGTTGAACAATCAACGGGTGGGGAAAAAGTCCAAGGAAAAAGTATTGCAGGCGATGCGTGAACTCAATTACAAGCCCAGTGTTCTCGCATCGGCCCTGACAGGCAAACCAACTTCCACCATCGGTTTCCTGCTCCCCGATCTAGCCAACCCCTTTGTTGCGGAAATGGCCCGCCGGGTGGAAGATCGTGCTCATGAACGGGGATATAACCTCGTCATTTGCAGTACCGATTTCGATCCAAACAAAGAGGCGCTCTACACATCTCTGCTGAAACAGAAGAGCGTTGACGGGTTTATCCTGGCCGGTGGTTTTAAGAGTGTGGAGATCATCAAGGAATTGCTGGAGGAACAAACGCCTGTCGCATTGCTGGCGGAATCCCACCCATCGACTTCAGTCAATAGTGTCAAGGTGGATGACTTCACCGGGGGATATGAAGTGACAAGCTACCTTCTCTCTCTGGGACACCGACGGATCGCTGTTCTGGGGGAGGATGCCACCAGCACCCAGGACCGGATTCGCGGCTACAAACAGGCGCTCATGGAAAACGGTATCGAGGTTCGTGAAGAGTGGATCGCTATCAGCGATTTCAATCGGGGAAACGGGGAACGCCTGGTAGGGGAGATGTTGGGAGCTTCCGACCGGCCGACGGCGGTGTTCGCATGCAACGACTTGTTGGCGATTGATGCCATTTTGGCGGCGCGGGAAAAGAAAATCCCCGTTCCAGACGATCTCTCCATCATCGGGTTTGACAACACCCTGCTGTCCAGGGCTTGCGATCCTCCGTTGACGACGATGGAGCAGCCGATGCAGGACATGTGTTCCCAAGTCGTCGACCTGCTCATCGAAGAGATCGAGGGGAAGAGCGACTTGAAAAAACGAATCATCATGTTGCCCCGTCTCATTATCCGTCAATCGACCGGCCCCTGTCCATCCGATAAAGGGTAAGATTGATGACGCAAAAATGTAAGCGCTTAAAAAGAGATCACCATTAAGGGAGTGGGTCCCATGCCGGAAGTAAACGTGGGAATTTTGGGAGCGGGCGGCATCGCCAAGGTGCACAGCTCGATCCTGAGCGAAGACCAGCGGGTAAAGATCGTCGGGGTGGCCGACATTGCCGAAGAAAGAGCCGCTACTTTGGCGAAGGAAGTGGGAGACGCGACACCGGTTTCAAGCGTGGAAGATCTTTTTGAATTGGGCATCGACGCGGTATATGTGACCACCCCCAACACCTTACATGTGGAACCCGTGTTGAAATGTCTGGAAAACAACGTGCATGTTTTCTCGGAAAAGCCAATGGCCACCTCCTTGCCGGAAGCGGAGAAAATCCGGCAAGCCGCTGCGAAGTCCAAGGCCTTGTACAATCTGGGGATGAACCGCCGCTACGCTTTGGTGTACAAGAAGGTAAAGGAGTTGATCGATGCAGGGGATCTGAATCCGTACTTGGCTCATATCAAAATGAACCGGGGTGAATTGTTGGAGCCCGCCTGGACGTCCAATCCCAAAATTACGGGCGGATTCCTGTACGAAACTCCGTTCCACCTCATGGATCTGAGCCGCTATCTGTTTGGCGAAGTGCAGACGATCCACTGTGAAGCCCGGCAAAACCTGTCGGAAGCTGAATTGGACACCTTCGCGATCATGCTGACGTTTGAGTCGGGTGCGATCGCCAATTTCGTCACCTACGCCCACGCCGGCTGGAGTTTCCCCTTTGAAAGTCTTGAGGTTTATGGAAAGCATTCCACGGTGGCTACCCAAGAGCTGGAAAAAGTGATGGTCGCTCCAGGATTGAAGCAACCGATTCAGTTGGAAGACTTTTATCAGCTCTCCATCCAAGACAAGTGGGGATATAGGGAAGAGGACCGATTGTTTGTGGATGCCATCCTCGACGGCACCCAACCGCCTGTCACGGCTGAGGACGGTTTCCGCTCGATTCAACTCTTGGAGTCAATCTATGAAAGCGCCAAAACAGGAAAAAGCATCGACTTCAGAAAACAAACGACGATCCATGGATAACTGTTGGGTGGATCTTCCGCAAAGGGATGTGATTGGATGGCATCAAAAAAACAGATACGGGTTGGAATGGTCGGTTATCGGCTGATGGGACGGGCCCATTCCCACGCGTACCGGGATGTTCCTTTCTACTTCAATCCAGATGTGGAACCCCGATTGCAAGCAATTGCCGGGCGGGATGAAGAGTCGACGAAAGCCGCCGCGGACAAGATGGGATGGGAATCCTGGGAAACGGATTGGCGTCGTTTGATAGAGCGGGAGGACATCGATCTGATCGACATTGTTACCCCAAATAATACCCACGCGGACATTGCCATCGCTGCCGCCGACGCCGGCAAGCATGTGTTTTGCGAAAAACCGTTGGCCATGTCCCTGAACGAAGCCAAACGGATGCTGGAAGCGGTGAACAGAACCGGTGTTACCCACATGATCTGCCACAACTATCGCTTTTCCCCAGCTGTGCAGTACGCCAAAAAATTGATCGACGAGGGGAGGCTGGGCAAGATCTATCATATGCGGGCCACGTTCCTGCAAGACTGGCTGATGGACCCGGAATTTCCCCTTATCTGGCGGTTGAAGAAGGAAGTGTCGGGCGGCGGAACGCTCAGTGATCTGGGTGCGCATATCATCGATTTGGCGCGTTTTTTGGTGGGAGAATTCCATGAAGTCGCCGGGATGATGGAGACGTTCGTGAAAAAACGCCCGCTTGGAACGATGACGAACAACCTGAAAGGGCAAATCCAATCCGATCAGTGGGGAGAGGTGACGGTGGACGACGCCACCATGTTCTTGGCCCGGTTCCACAATGGGGCGATCGGTACCTTTGAAGCGTCCCGGTTCAGCCGAGGGAACCGTGCGGGCAATCGCTTCGAGATCAACGGGGAAAAAGGGTCGATCCGATGGGATATGGAGAACCTGAACAACCTGCACGTTTACTTGGAAGAAGACGAACCCGGTTTGCAGGGTTTCCGGACCATCAATTGCACGGAAGAGAGTCACCCCTTTGCGGGTTCCTACTGGCCTGCCGGCCACATTCTCGGCTATGAACACACCTTTGTCAACATTGTCTTCCGTCTGATGGATGGAATTGCCCAAGGGACCAGTCCTGAACCGAACTTTGCAGACGGCGTCAAAAACCAGGCGGTATTGGAAGCGGTGGAGCAGTCCGCGGAAAAACGGGGTTGGATCGAGATTCCAGATTAAAGCCATCCTGCCGGGCATCATTGCTGGAAACGGAGAGTTGGAGAAATTCCTCCTTTTTCGGAGGGTTCCATTATAAATTTACGCTCTACAGGTCTTGATTGAAAAGTAACGGGAGGGGCTTATCGATGAAATGCAAAAAGATCACGGGTTTGTTAATGGCCTTGGTTGTGTTGTTCGGTGCGCTGACGGGTTGTGCAAGTGACGGATCAAATGCTGACAGAAAGGTCGTCGTCGGCGCAGCGATGCCCGTCTTTGACGACAAGTGGCTTTCCTATCTGTATGATGCGATGAAAGACGGCGCTAAAGACAAGAATGTCGATCTCAAAATGGTAGACGCCAAAAACGATTCCAGCAAACAATTGTCCCAAGTTGAAAAGTTCGCCACCGAGGGAGTGGACGTGATCGTCGTCTGCCCCGTTGACACCGCCGCGGTAAAACCGATGGTGAATGTGGCCAAACAGGCCAATATTCCGATTGTCATCGTCAACCGGATTCCTCCGAAGGATGTTATGAAAGATGTAGATTCTTATGTCGGTTCCGAGTCAATCAAGGGCGGAATCATTCAGATGGAAGAGGTAGCCAAAATTCTGAATAATAAGGGAAATGTCGCTATCATGACCGGTCAACTGGGTCACGAAGCGCAAGTGAAACGGACGGTAGGGAACAAAGAAGTCATCCAAAAGCATCCGGACATGCAAATTATCCTTGAAGGAACGGCTAAGTGGCAACGGGCCGAAGGGATTCAGCTGATGGAAAACTGGCTCCAATCTGGTAAAAAGATTGATGCCGTGGTGGCGAACAACGATGAGATGGCGATCGGTGCAATCAAAGCCCTGAAGGAAGCGGGTAAATTGGATGAAACCGTGGTTGCCGGGGTCGATGGAACCCCCGATGCGCTGAAGTATGTCAAATCCGGCGATCTGGACGTCTCCGTGTTTCAGGATCCGGTAGGGCAAGGCAAAGGTGCCATCGATACGGCGGTCAAACTGGCCAAAGGGGAAAAGCTAAAGGACAAGATGGTCTGGATTCCCTATGAATTGATCACGAAAAGGAATGTGCAAGAGTTTGAAGAGAGATGGGATGTGTACAACAAGAATAAAAGCAACTGAGAATAACTAAGGGGAGACCCCGGCGGACCGCCGCTCCTTCCCCTTATTCATGAACCCGGAGGTGAGGACAGGTGGGAGAAGAAATTCTTCTGGAGATGAAAGACATATCCAAAGAATTCCCCGGTGTGAAAGCGCTAGACAAGATTCAACTCACGGTTAAAAAAGGCACCGTTCACGCGTTGATGGGGGAGAATGGAGCGGGAAAGTCCACCTTGATGAAAATTCTCTTCGGTATCTACAGCGGCAGTGGGACGATCTCCTTCAAAGGGGAAGAGTTGAAGCTGTCCGGTCCCAAGGATGCGCTGAAAAAAGGGATTTCGATGATCCATCAAGAGTTGAACCCGATTCCGGAAATGACGGTGGCCGAGAACATCTTTCTGGGAAGGGAACCTGTATACGGGAAGACGGGATGGGTCAACAAAAAAAAGCTGGTCCAACAGACGGCAGAACTGTTTGAAACCTTAAACATTCCGATCGATCCGACGACGAAGATGAAAGATCTGACCATCGCCAGCATGCAGATGGTGGAAATTGCGATGGCAGTTTCTCATAGCGCGGATCTGATCATCATGGACGAACCTACTTCCGCCATCACGGATAAAGAGGTGAAGTATCTGTTTGAAATCATCCGCTCCCTGAAAAGCAAAGGGGTTGCAATTATTTATATCTCCCACAAAATGGATGAGGTTTTCCGGATTTGCGATGAAATCACCGTTTTGAGAGACGGTCAATACATCGGAACGAAACGGACGGATGAATTGGATCATGATTCGTTGACTCAGATGATGGTGGGACGGGAAATCAAGCAAGTCTTTCACAAAGAGCCGGCGGAAATCAAAGAGGTCATTTTGTCGGTTAAAAACCTGTCAAAAGAAGGAAAATTCAAAAATATCAGTTTTGAAGTGCGAAAGGGGGAGATCTTGGGGATTGCGGGGTTGATGGGTGCGGGACGGACCGAGGTGATTGAAAGCATTTTCGGGGTCGATCCTCCCACGTCGGGAGAAATCTATCTCTGCGGGAAGCCCATCAAGATCAAACACCCCTCTGACGCGATCCGGCATAAAATCGGGTTGTTAACGGAAGACCGCAAATTGACTGGCGCTTTCCTTCCGCTGTCCGTCAAAGAGAACATGATCATGTCCGGGATGAACAAGTTCTTGAATTTCGGTTTCGTCAACGGTGGAAAAGTCAAACAAAGCTGTGTGTCCATGGTCGAAAAGTTGAACATTAAAACGCCGAACCTGAACAAACTCATCATGAATTTGAGCGGCGGGAATCAGCAAAAAGTCCTGTTGGCCCGATGGTTGCTCAATGATCCGGATCTGTTGATCCTGGATGAACCGACACGAGGGGTGGACGTGGGCGCCAAAGCGGAAATCCACAAGCTGATGTGCAAATTGGCTCAGGAAGGAAAAGCCATCATCATGATTTCCTCAGAAATGCCTGAGATCTTGGGTATGAGTGACCGGATTCTGGTGATGCACGAGGGCCATTTCAAGGGCGAATTGAGCAGGGAAGAAGCCAATCAGGAACGGATATTGCAGATTGCCTTTCAGTAGAGCCGATCTAAAAGGAAGGTGAGATCGTATGAAAAACCAACAAACCATTGAAAAACAGGCGCCTGTCAACGGGCGGGTGCGGGTGGATTGGAAGGAGAAAGGGTCCGAGGTTGTCAGCCGTTATGGAATTTTCTTGATTTTTCTTGGCATGGTGGCGTTGATGTCGATCCTGACTCCCCATTTCTTCACCTACTTTAACTTAATCAACGTCGTTCGGCAGGTTTCCTTTATCGGGATCGTCGCCATGGGCGTAACCTTTGTCATCATCACCAAGGGGATCGACCTCTCGTCCGGTTCAGTGATCGCATTGGTCTCCGTGATGGCGGCCAGCTTTGCCCAAGGAGGCCATTCGTTGGTGGTTCCGATTTTGATCGGCTTGGGCATCGGGGCATTGACGGGGCTGATCAACGGAACGATCGCGACGAAAGGGATGATCCCTCCGTTTATCGCCACCTTGGGCATGATGACCGCCGCCAGGGGAATGGCCTTGTTGTACAGCAACGGGCGCCCGATTGGAAACTTGACGGATTCCTTTCTCTTCATGGGTTCAGGCGATCTTTTGGGCCTTCCGTTTCCGATCATCATGTTCCTAGTGATGGGGCTCATCTCCCATTTGTTATTGAACAACACCAAATTTGGGAAATCCACCTACGCGATCGGGGGTAATGAACAAGCGGCCCGCATCTGCGGGATCAACGTGGATCGCCATCTGATTCTGGTGTACACCTACGCCGGTTTCCTTACGGGGATCGCCGCCCTGATGCTGACGGCCCGGATCAGTGCGGGTCAGCCCAGCATGGGGGTTATGTATGAATTGGATGCCATCGCCGCGGCTGTTATCGGGGGCACGAGCCTGACCGGTGGAATCGGAACCATACCGGGAACAATGATCGGCGCGCTGATCATTGGGGTACTCAACAACGGGCTGGATCTGATGAACGTCTCCTCCTACTGGCAGCAAATCCTGAAAGGGATCATCATCGTGACGGCTGTCCTCATCGACTCGCGGAAGAACAGGAAATCTTGATATTGAAGGGCGGGATAATCGGTGAAAATCGCATTCAACCAAGCGACGACCATGAAACGTTCCACGCTCCAACTGGATCTGGAGGCCTGCGAAAAACACGGATATGATCTCATCGAAATCCGGTTGGATCAATTGAAGGAGTATCTAAAGGAACGCACGGTGAAAGACCTGAAAGCATTCTTTTCCAACAGCCGGATTCAACCCTTTGCCTTTAATGCCTTGGAATTTATCAGTTTCAGGGACGATGAGGGTTTCCATCAAATCAAAGAGGACCTGGTGTTCTGTTGTGAGATGGGAGAAATCCTCAATTGCCAAAACATCGTCGTCATCCCCACGTTTGACGTGGGGGACCGGAGCAAATCGGAGATCCGGAAAGAGACGGTTGCGAGGATGCGTGAATTGGTGGAGCTGGCGCAACCCTACGGCATGCGTTTGGCCCTGGAATTTGTCGGTTATCCCAATTGTTCGGTCAACACCTTCAGCCAAGCCTACGAGATCGTGGAAGAAGTGAACAGGGAGGATGTGGGTCTGGTCCTGGATTGTTTTCACTTCCACGCTATGAACTCGCATCTGGAAGACTTACGCAAGGCGAATCCCTCCAAAATTTTCGCCTTCCACATTGATGACTGCGAAGACCTCCCCGTCGGCGTCTTGCGGGACCACCACCGACTGTGGCCGGGTGAGGGGGCGATCCCCCTCGATTCCATCCTGGCGACACTGAAAGCGATCGGTTATGACGAAATGGTATCGATTGAACTGTTCCGGCCGGAATATTGGGATTGGGAAGTGGAAAAAGCGATTCAAGTGGGAAAAGAGAAAACGGAAGAGGCGATCCGCAAGTTTTTCTGAGTGGCCTTCTTTTTTTCAATCAGCTGTGAAGCGCTTAACCTTAAGGAAAGGCGGGGATGCCAGATATGAATACAGTCAGGCTGACGACAGCGCAAGCGTTGATTCGGTTTTTGAATCAACAATATGTGGAGTTTGACGGGAACGAAAGGAAATTTGTCCATGGAATTTTCACCCTGTTCGGCCACGGAAACGTGCTGGGAATCGGTCAGGCGTTAGAGGAAGAGGCAGGAGACCTGGGCGTTTACCAGGGGCGAAACGAACAGGGGATGGCCCATGCGGCGATTGCTTTCGCCAAGCAAAGGCACCGGAAACAAATCATCGCCTGCACCTCCTCTGTCGGTCCGGGTTCGGCCAATATGGTGACAGCTGCGGCGACGGCTTCCGCCAACAGCATCCCGCTGTTGTTGCTTCCGGGGGATACGTTTGCCATGAGACAGCCCGATCCTGTCCTTCAGCAGGTGGAACATCCCCATGATATGACGCTGACCACGAATGACGCCTTCCGGGCGGTCAGCAAATACTGGGATCGGGTCAACCGGCCGGAGCAATTGATGACGGCCATGATCCAGGCGATGCGCGTCCTGACCGATCCAGCCAACACGGGAGCGGTTACCATCGCCCTTCCCCAGGATGTGCAGGGGGAAGCGTATGATTTTCCGGAGATCTTCTTCAAAAAACGGGTCCACCGCATCGATCGGCGTGTCCCTGCCACGGCGGACCTTCAGGAGGCGGTTACGTTGCTCCGGCGAAAGAAGAAACCCCTCCTCCTGTGTGGCGGTGGCGTCCGCTACTCCGAAGCGGGGGACGTTTTGCGGCGGTTTGCGGAGAAATTCAACATTCCCTACGGTGAGACCCAGGCCGGCAAAAGCGCGGTGGAGAGCGATCATTCCCACAACCTGGGCGGGATCGGAGTGACCGGCAACCTCGCCGCCAACCGGATCGCCCAAGAAGCGGATCTGATCATCGGCGTGGGTACGCGGTATTCCGACTTCACCACCGCTTCCAAACGCTTGTTTCAGCATCCTGAGCTGGAATTCCTGACGATCAACATATCCGACTATCATGCCACCAAGCTGGATTCTGTCAAACTCGTGGCTGATGCTCGACTCGCTCTGGAGGCTTTGGAGAAGGAGTTGGAGGCGACGGATTACCGTTCAGGATATACGAATGAAATCAAGAGAGCCAAGGATGCATGGGAGAAGGAACTGGATCGGCTCCACCACACCTGTTATGACGATGAGGGTTTCAAGCCGGAAATTGCAGGGCAACTGGACGAGGTGCTACCGGAGTTCGCCGCGCTCCACCGCTCCCGTCTGACTCAAACGGAAGTGATCGGCGAGGTGAACCGGCAGATCGATTCCAAGGCCGTCGTCGTGGGGGCGGCTGGCAGTCTGCCCGGCGACTTGCAGCGGATGTGGCAGGCACGTGAGCCCAATACCTATCACATGGAGTACGGGTATTCCTGCATGGGATACGAGATCTCCGGCTCTCTCGGCGTGAAGGTGGCGGAGCCCGACAGGGAAGTGTACGCCATGGTGGGGGACGGAAGCTACCTCATGTTGCACTCTGAACTGGTGACCAGCCTGCAAGAAGGCAAGAAAATCAACGTGGTGCTGTTTGACAACGCATCCTTCGGGTGTATCAACAATCTGCAGATGGAAAACGGCATGGGCAGCCTGGGGACGGAATTCCGGTATCGGAAGCCCGACACCCATCAACTGGAAGGCGGATTGATGCCGATCGACTTTGCCAAGGCCGCCTCGGCCTATGGGGTGAAGACTTACAGCGTCCGCAACCGGAAAGAGTTGCGGGAGGCTTTGGATGACGCGAAAAAGCAGACGGTGTCTACGCTGATCGACATCAAGGTATTACCCAAGACAATGACCGGCGACTACGAATCCTGGTGGCACGTCGGTGTCGCGGAGGTATCCGGCAATCCCCGTGTGCGTCAAGCGTATCGGGACAAAGAGGAAAACTTGAAGCGTGCTCGTCCGTATTGAGGATCGCGGAAGGGTAGGGCCTTGTGTGAGAGGATGTGAAAGGGGAGATGAGTGTGACACAAATCAATCCTTTACGGGTGGGGATCGCCCCGATCAGCTGGGTGAATGACGATATTCCGGGCCTGGGAGACGATCTGTACACGCAAGACAAAGTGCTGTCCGAGATGGCCACCATCGGGTATGTATCCACTGAAATGGGACGAATTTTCTCGTCAGATATTCCCGCTTTTAAGAACAAGTTGAAAGAATATAACATCCAATTGGCCAGCAAGTTTGTGGGGGTTATCTTTTCCGATCCTGAACGGCTGGAGCAGGAGTTGCAATCCTTTGCGAAATGGGCGAAATTCCTGCATGAAATGGGGAGTAAGTATGTGATCACCTGCGAAATGGGCGGATCGATGCATTGGGACCCCCGCCGACCGGAAAAAGACAACAGCATCCAGAAGCTGAACGACGCGGAATGGAAGTCCTTGGTCCAGGGATTGCACCAGGCCGGCGAGATTTGCGGAACATACGGGCAGACACTGGTGTTTCACCCCCACGCCGGAACGGTGGTGGAAACCAAAGAAGAGGTGGACCGATTGATGTCGTCGACCGATCCCTCCCTGGTCCACCTGCTGTATGACACGGGTCACGCTTACTACGGGGGCTATGATCCGCTGGAACAATTGCGGATCTACTGGGATCGAATCCCTTACGTTCATCTGAAAGACGTGAGACAAAAGGTGCTGGACTGGGTCCAAAGGGAAAATATCGATTTCCGGTCTGCGGTGGTGAATGGGTTGTTCACGGTGCCGGGCGATCCGGAAGGATGCATCGACTTCCTCCCGATTTTCAGGGAATTGTTGGGGAGAGGATACGATGGTTGGGTGGTGGTGGAGGCCGAACAGGATCCTAGGGTGGCTAATCCCTATCGTTATGCGAAGATGGCCAAAGACTATATCGATTCCGCAGTCATGACCGTCCAGACTTCTTGAACCAAACTCCCTATGAAAGGATGATACATCATGCCGAATCGAACGCTGCTGGCTCGCTCCCGCACGAATGCGGAAGGAAACGATCCGGTAGTGCAGGTGACACCGCAGAGTGCCGGGTGGACTTACACGGGATTTGAAGTTTACCGACTGAAGGAAGGGGAATGTTTTTCCCTCGATCGGCCGGGCTTGGAACAGGCCGTGATCGTCTTGGAGGGAACCTGCCACGTGAGCGCGAGCGGAGAGAGGTTTTCCTCGGTCGGATCCCGCACCTCGGTATTTGACAACCAATCTCCCGAAGCGGTCTATTGTCCTCCCGGTGCCGCGATCGAGGTGGAAGCGGTCACCCGAACCGAAGTGGCGGTTGCCTCGGCGGTGACGGAGGAGGGAGAGGGACCTGTCCGGCGCATCACGCCAGCGGACATCCCCTATGAGGAACGGGGGGAAGGGAGTACTCGCCGTTATATCCGGCACATCCTTGACGAACACCACCCCGCGAAGAAGCTGTTGCTCGTGGAGGTGCTCACTCCCAGCGGCAATTGGTCCAGCTACCCTCCCCACAAGCATGACACCGAGTCGGAAAACGAGGCCTATTTGGAAGAAACCTACTACCATCGGTTAAACCCTTCCCAGGGGCAAGCATGGCAAAGGGTGTACGACAAACAGGGGCTGGATGAAGTACTCACTCCCTCCGATGGGGATGTGGTGCTGGTTCCGAAAGGATACCATCCCGTGGGTGTACCGGTTGGATTCGATTCCTACTATTTGAATGTGATGGCCGGACACAACCGGACCTGGAAATTCCAGATCGACAGTAACTTTAAACACATCGCCCCCAAAGATGGCAATATCATGGGGAAAGTGGAACAAGGAAAGTAGAGGGGGAAGCGGCATGACCGTGTTGGAAAAGGAAGAACTTCTGTCAACCATCCTGCACCAAAAGCTCCGGGATCCGGGCCGCCCGCGGCGGCTGGCCACCCAGCGCATCCGTCGGAAGGGGTGGCAAGCGGAGAAACTGGTCATTCTCGCCTGTGATCACCCGGCCCGGCGGGAAACCGGCGGGGGAGGGAACCCTTGGGCGATGGCCGATCGAGGGGAGCTCCTGTTCCGGATCGCCACCGTCCTCTCCCAGCCTGGGATCGATGGATTGTTGGCGACGCCGGATCTGTTTGACGAATTGTTCTTGGTGAATGAATGGCTGAAAGAGAACGGCCAAGCCGATTTCCTGGACGGAAAGGTTCTGATCGGCTCGATGAACCGGGGGGGTTTAGCCGGCACATCTTTTGAACTGGACGATTTTGTGACGGCCTATACGGCGGAAGAGATGGAGAAGATGGGTCTCGACGGGGGAAAACTCCTCCTGCGCCTCCATCCCGAAGACCGGGATTGTGCCCGCACGCTGGCTTATTGCTATGAAGCTCTGAACGATTTGGCCGACCGGGGTTTACCCCAGTTTTTGGAACCTCTGTCCATCCCACGCAATGCCGATGAGATGGTGCGGCTGACCGGGGTGGCGACAGGGTTGGGACGGACCACGGAAGGGCGCTGGTTGAAGTTGCCGATGACCGCGGAGTTTGACCGGGTGGCACGGGCTACCACCTGTCCGATCGTTTTGCTCGGCGGTGGAAAGCCGGGGGCGACGGATGAGTTGGTGGAAGATGTGAAACGGTGCCTGAATGCCGGTCCCCATGTGCGGGGATTGATGATCGGGCGTGGGGTCCTGTTCCCTGAGGATGGGGAAAAACCGGCTACGGTGGCCGCGCGGTTGGCGGAGGCGGTTCACGAAAAGACATCGAAGGAGGTCGTTTGATGGGCGCGGAAGTTTACAGCTTGGGACGCGTGATCGTGGATCTTTATGCCAACGACATTCATACTCCGCTTCGAAAGGTGCGTTCCTTCAACAAATATCTGGGAGGTTCGGCAGGAAACACGGCGGTGGGCCTTGCCCGTCTTGGAGCGAAAGCGGGATTGATCAGCCGAGTGGGAAATGATGAATTCGGCGCCTTCCTGACCGAACGGCTGAAGGAGGAAAAGGTGGACACCAGCATGGTGAAGACCGATCCCTGCTATCCGACGGGGCTGGCCTTCGCTGCTCTGTTTCCCCCGTCGGACTCTGATGTGCTCTTTTATCGCAAACCCTGTGCCGACGCTCACATCTCCTTGGAAGACATCGATTTCGACGCCCTGAAGGAAGCCAAGGTACTGACCGTCTCCTGTACGGTTCTTTCCCAGTCCCCCGGAAGGGAAGCGACCTTGGCCGCCTTGGAGGCCAATCGGGCTTCTGGAGGATTGAACGTGCTGGACCTCGACTGGCGTCCGATGTTCTGGGGCGGTGAAGAGGAAGCACGGGTTTACTACCGGATCGCCATTCGGATGGCGGACGTGATTCTGGCCAACGAGCCGGAGCTGGTCTTTGCTGGAGAATCGAATGACCCCGACGAAGCGTCCAAACACCTTCTTTCCCTAGGGGTGAGGGAAGTGGTGGCCAAACGCGGTGGTAACGGCGTTCTCTTCTATGGAGAGGAGGCGTTCCGCGTGCCAGTGGTACCTGTGGAGGTGCTCAACACTCTTGGGGCGGGAGACGGTTTTGCGGCCGCTTACACCTACGGGCTGTTGCAGGGGTGGCCGGCGCGGAAACGAACCGAATTCGCCGCCGCAGCGGGAGGAATCGTGGTCAGCCGCCACAGTTGCTCCGAAGCGATGCCCAGCCGTTCTGAAGTGGAAGAGTTGATAGCCAGCCAACGAGCGTAAAATCAATCGATTATCAATGCGAGAAAGGGGTAGGATGATGACGGTACCAACTCAAGCAAAAAAACTGAAAAACTTTATAGGCGGGGAGTGGGTCGATTCCACTTCTGACAAGCAGCTGGATGTGCCCAACCCGGCCACTGGCGAATCCCTGGGGACCGTTCCCCTCTCGTCGAAAGAAGAGCTGGATCGGGCGGCTAAAGCCGCTTACAGGGCGTTTCGGAGCTGGCGCAAAACCCCGGTCCCGGTCCGTGCGCGGATCATGTTTAAATATCAGCAATTGCTGATCGAACACAAAGAAGAACTGGCCCGCTTGATCACGGTGGAAAATGGCAAGAGCTTCAAAGAAGCCCTTGGGGAAGTACAACGGGGTATCGAGTGCGTGGAATTCGCTGCCGGGGTCCCTACGCTAATGATGGGCAGTCAGTTGCCGGACATCGCCAACGGCATTGAATCCGGAATGTACCGCTATCCCGTGGGGGTGGTAGGAGGCATCACCCCTTTCAATTTTCCGATGATGGTTCCCTGTTGGATGTTTCCTCTCGCCATCGCCTGCGGCAATACCTTTATCATGAAGCCCTCAGAGCGCGCGCCGCTGTGTGCCAACCGGCTGGCCGAACTGTTCACCGAGGCGGGACTTCCTGCAGGAGTGCTCAACGTGGTTCACGGTGCCCATGACGTGGTGAACGGCATTCTGGAACACCCGGATATTCGGGCGATCTCTTTTGTCGGGTCCCAGCCGGTGGCGGAATATGTCTACAAAAACGCTTCCGCCAACGGTAAACGGGTGCAAGCCCTGGCTGGGGCCAAAAACCACTCGGTGGTGATGCCGGATGCCGACTTGGATACGGCGGTCAAGGGTATTATCGGCGCAGCCTTCGGTTCCGCCGGGGAACGCTGCATGGCCTGCTCTGTGGTGGTGGCCGTCGGTGATATCGGCGACGAACTGGTCGCCCGGTTGGTGAACGCTTCCGACGAGATCCGGATCGGTAACGGTCTAAAGGAGGATGTCTTTCTCGGCCCGGTGATCCGGGATACCCACAAAGAACGGACATTGGGCTTTATCGAGATCGGAGAAAAGGAAGGGGCCCGGTTGGTGCGGGATGGACGGAAAGACGATTTGCCCGAAGAAGGCTGGTTCGTCGGCCCGACGATCTTCGACGAGGTCAAACCCGGCATGAAGATCTGGGAAGAGGAGATCTTCGCTCCGGTCCTCTCGGTGGTTCGGGCAAAAGATCTGACTGAGGCGATCGAAGTGGCCAATCGTTCCCGCTTCGCTAACGGCATGTGCATCTATACGGACAGCGCCAAAGCGGTGCGTCAATTCCGGGAGGAAGCTGATGCTGGAATGTTGGGTGTCAACCTGGGCGTTCCTGCCCCGATGGCTTTCTTCCCATTCTCCGGCTGGAAAGACTCCTTTTACGGGGACCTTCATGCCAACGGGAAAGACGGTGTGGAGTTCTACACCCGCAAAAAAATGGTGACGGCACGGTATTGAGGACAAAGGCCCCCTTTCAGCGATGCAGCTCACATCGCCGAAGGGGGTTTTTCGATACAACACCTCAGTCTGGCAGTATATGCCCAGGATGTCGTCTTTTTAATATCTGCTTGACGGGAGGGGGAAATCAAACCAATCTTGCTATTTTGCGTCAAAATAACTGGGGATTGTCCACAACAAGGGTGTTGAACCCAAAGTATTTCCATCTTCAAAGGTTATCAGGCGCAACTGAGCAAGTTGTCCATGGTATAGTTGATTGGGCGTTGAGTGGTTGGAGGTGTTATGGGTCATCTTTCGAATCGATAGTGGATATAATTGTAGTAACAGGAGGTGGGAGTCATGCTGTCCAAACTGTGGTTCCGTGTGATTTTAGGTTGGATTGGTTCGGTTTTGGCCGTCTTGTGGCTTCCAGATCAGCGTACTTCTCTTCCTGTGGTTTGGCAATATTTAAATCTGGATTTTGTGATTGCTTCAAGCTTTTCGGTTTTGGCAAGCAGACAATTCGCACGGGCAGGAGGAGCGTTAGTTTTCTGCTTCATATACCTTCCATGGTCGAAAAGAGGTACCTCTCTGATTCATCATTTAGTGATATTACTGGCCATTGTGACAGGAGGAGTTCTCATTTATCAAATCCCGATCACAGGACCGTTATCGTTCGTTGTCTTTATCATATGGGAGATATGGATCTGGCAAGAAAAGCAAAAAGATCTGGTTGATAAATCATCACACTCTCCTTGACAAGGAAAACCCATTATAATAGAATGTATTGGCGACATTATGGAGAGGTGTCCGAGCGGCTGAAGGAGCACGATTGGAAATCGTGTAGGCGGTGATCACCGTCTCGAGGGTTCGAATCCCTCCCTCTCCGCCATATAATCAGTAAATGTTTGCTGTTTGATCCTTCATCAGGTGCGAGGATGTAGCCGGATGGCAAGGCACGGGAGTTCACATCCTTCATCTTCGGCTAAGATGAGGAAAGGTTGCTGAATTGACGGGAATCCCGGCTGGAAAGTCCAGGGTTCCTTTTTATATATTACAGTTGAGATTGGTTAGTGCACACAAGGGAAAGTTTGTGTATGATAGGGATAGATGAAAAAGGGGACCTGGTAACGCGTAACGATCAATGTCTCGCCCTCATACGCTGTATTGTGGCGGGTCTCCAGTGAGGGAGGGTAAACCATGCGTGTCGAGCGACTTAGCCAAGATAAAATCCGCTTTTTTTTATCAATGGATGATTTAATGGAGCGGGGAATTGAAAAAGAAGACATTTGGCGGGATATACCAAAAGTACATGAGCTCTTTAATGATATGATGGAACAGGCATATCAGGAGCTTGACTTTGAAATTTCGGGTCCCGTTGCCGTGGAGGTGTTCGCTTTGCCGGCCCAAGGGATGGTAGTCGTGGTCACGCGGGGCAGACTCCCTTCCCCCAATGAACTTGATGAGTTGGATGGCGATGATATGTATGAATTGGAAGTGACGTTGGAGGAGAGTGACCAAGTCATCTTTCAGTTTCACGACTTTGAACATCTGGTGCAGGCGGGACATCGTGTCCAACCCTTGATCGGATCTGTAGGCAGGGTATATGCATATCGCGGTCAGTATTTTCTGGTTCTGGACACCGATATGGAAAATCAAACATTGCAAAAAGGAATTGCAGTGTTGTCTGAATTCGGGGAAGCGTCCACAGTGACCGAACATGTATTGAAAGAATACGGAAAAACCATATGGGCTCAGGAAGCTACTGGCGGGATTACCCGTTATTTTTCCTGATATCCTTGTGAACGATCGCGACCGCTAAACGCGATCGTTTTATATTTATAGTCCATCCTCCCTGAATATGCCTGTGGTTCCTGCTTTTTGGTAATACTCAAATGTTCTTAAATGTTCCCAATGACCGTTTGAAACTCCTGGAAAAACGCGTTCAACCGAACGTTGTTGTGTTTTGTGGCATTGCAATGCTTCCATTATTTTTTTCCGCCAGACGGACACATTGACTTGGTTTGTTACTTCCTGATCGGGAGTTGTATAGATCGTTTGCTCCTTTGCGACCGATTGAGGGATCACGATATAATAGAGCTGGATCATTCGGTTTTTTTGAATCTGTCTAATAGCTTCTGTTGTTGCCTGATGGATTGTCTGATGGTCTGGGTGTCCTGAAATACCATGTGAAGGAAATGTGATCACTGCAGACGGTTGCTCTTTGCAAATTGACTGAGTGATATCGTCAACCAAAATGTGAAAGGGGACGTTCGCTAGTTTTCCGTCACCGAAATCTCTTAGGATCACCCGGTCAATTCCCAAAACCTTTGCTGCTTTTGCCAATTCATCGGCCCGGACTTCACCGAGGCGATGTTGGGGGCAAAGAGGGGGAGTTCCGGTGCTTCCGCCCTCTCCGCGCGTAGCACAGTATAGAGTGACTTCCCACCCAGGTTGATGGGCATATTGGAGAATGGTTCCACCTGAGGCGAACGTTTCGTCATCCGGATGAGCATAGATAAACATCAGTTTGTTTTTCATAAAGGTACCTCCTTTTTTAATTCGTATCCATTATAATCAAAATGGGCGCATGATACTTCATTGAATGGGAAGAAGTTATGCATAAGAGAAGAAGAAAAAATCCGACAAGGAAATAGTGTTCTCTTTTTAAAGGTAACTGGTGTATACTTGTTAATGAATTTATGGGAATTATTCTTTTTGAGGTGGTCAGGGATGGAACAGCAGTCGGAATCCTCCAATGCGGAGGTAAAAGAAGAAAATTTGGACGTACTCATTTCAACACAGACGGTTATTAAGAGAGCTTTGGATAAACTGGGCTATCCAGAACAGGTATTTGATCTTTTGAAAGAACCTTTGCGCGTGATGCATGTGCGGATTCCTGTCCGTATGGATGATGGCTCGGTCCAGGTTTTTACCGGTTACCGGGCTCAACACAATGATGCGGTGGGACCGACAAAAGGTGGAGTTCGGTTTCATCCGGATGTTACTGAAAGTGAAGTGAAGGCGCTTTCAATTTGGATGAGTCTGAAAGCGGGGATTGTAGACCTCCCTTACGGTGGAGGGAAAGGAGGGATCATTTGCGACCCTCGGAAAATGTCCTTTCGTGAACTGGAACGTCTATCCAGAGGATATGTAAAAGCAATCAGCCAAATTGTGGGTCCTACAAAGGATATACCGGCACCGGATGTCTTTACAAACTCACAGATCATGGCTTGGATGATGGATGAATACAGCCGAATCCGTGAATTTGATTCTCCGGGTTTTATCACTGGTAAACCCTTGGTACTTGGGGGATCTCGTGGGCGGGAGACAGCAACCGCCAAAGGTGTGGCTCTTATGATTCGTGAGGCCGCCAAAAAGCGGGGTGTGTCTCTAAAAGAAGCCAGAGTGGTCATTCAAGGTTTTGGTAATGCGGGTAGCTTCCTTGCAAAATTCATGAACGATTCTGGTGCACGAGTGATTGGCATTTCCGATGCTTATGGTGCCTTGTATGATGAGGATGGCCTGGATATCGATTATCTGTTGGATCGTCGTGACTCCTTTGGTACAGTTACCAATTTGTTCAAGGATACCATTACCAACGAGGAACTTCTGGAGTTGGACTGTGATATTTTGGTTCCTGCTGCGGTGGAAAATCAGATTACTGCATCCAACGCCCATCGGATCAAAGCGCAGATTGTGGTGGAAGCAGCCAATGGTCCCACGACTCTGGAAGCGACCCGGATTCTGAGTGAACGTGATATCCTTCTGGTACCGGATGTTTTGGCCAGTGCAGGTGGAGTTACGGTATCCTATTTTGAATGGGTGCAGAACAACCAGGGATATTATTGGTCGGAAGAAGAAGTGGAACAAAAACTGGAAGATATTATGGTCAAGGCCTTTGATAATATATATCAGACTGCTCAAAACCGAAAAGTGGATATGCGTTTGGCGGCCTATATGGTGGGAGTACGTAAAGCAGCGGAAGCTTCTCGTTTTCGCGGTTGGGTATAATAATAGCAAAGAAAAGGACAGAAAGGCACCTGGCCTGAAATTGGGAGGTGTTTTTCTGTTTTCTTCATAAGGAGGTATTCAGTCATGAAGGATCTTATTATCATCGGAGCAGGGCCCTGTGGGTTATCTGTTGCCATTGAATCAAAAAAACAGGGGTTAAATCCGTTGGTGATCGACAAAGGCTGTATTGTCAACTCGATATATTACTATCCGACAAATATGCAGTTCTTCAGTACACCGGAATTGTTGGAGATTGGTGGTCTTCCCTTTGTCACAACAAATGAAAAGCCCAATCGTCTGGAAGCCCTCAAGTATTACCGGGCAGCTGTAAAAGCATATAATCTGGATGTTCACACCTATGAACGTGTAACCGGGATGGAAAAGGAAGACGGACATTTTGTCATCCAAACAGAAAAAAACGGAGAGATCCAACGCTACACCACTCGCCACGTCGTGATGGCTACAGGGTATTATGACAACCCCAATAAATTGAATATCCCTGGGGAGGAACGGTCCAAAGTTAAACATTATTATACGGAAGGGCATCCATACGCTGGCTTAAATGTGTTGGTGATTGGCGGGAAAAATTCCGCTGTTGACTGTGCGATGGACTTACATCAGGCGGGGGCCAATGTAACTATGGCTTACCGTCGGGGAGCGTTTACAAACAGTGTAAAAGCATGGGTGAAACCAGTGATTGAAAGTGCGATTCAAAAAGGCTGGATTAAGATGTACTGGAATACCGTTGTAAAACGTATTTTGGAAGATAAAGTGGAGTTGGAACAGGAAGGTCACACGTTTTCCATCGCCAATGATGCGGTCTTTGCCATGACGGGATACCGTCCTAAGACAGATATGTTGCAGAAACTGGGTGTAAATATCGACTCGGAAACCGGTGCTCCAATCCATGATTCAGAGACAATGGAAACACAAGTGCCGGGACTATATATTGCAGGTGTCATTGCCGCCGGTAAGGATGCCAATTCCATTTTTATTGAAAATGGACGGTATCATGGGGGAAAAATCGCCGCCCACATTGGTGAAAAGATGCGGACAGCGACCTCCTGATCAATCCCGGTCTCTCAGAGAATCCTTGAAAAGGGTTTGAAGTTCAGTTGCGTCACGGCTGACATGAAGCGCGGTCATCAGTTTGATCCGCGCTTTTTGTCCGTTTAGCCCGTTGGAAAAGATCACTCCCCACTCTTTCAATTGCTTTCCGCCTCCCTCATAGCCATAGGTATCTTCCACAAAACCGTTGTAACAGCGGGATACCAATACAATTGGAACATTTTGTTTCAAAGCGTCCAAAAGCCCAGGGAGCATCTTTGGAGGAAGGTTTCCCTGCCCAAGAGATTCCAATACAAGCCCGGATGCCCCTTGATCCAGAGCAGCGCGGATAAACAGGTCGTCTGTTCCTACTGCTGCCTTTATTAAAAAGATGTCATCTACGGGGGGGAGTTGTGGGAACAGCCGGTTTCTCGTCAGAGATTGATGAAACACTATATCCTTTTTGGTCAGTGTACCCACAGGGCCTTGAGCCGGAGAGCGGAAAGTCGCCACATTGCTGGTGTGGGTTTTCGTTACCCATCGGGCTGCATGGATCTCATCATTAAAGACCACCAAAGTGCCTTTGCCTTGGGCTTCAGGGTGAGCAGCGGTTCGGATGGCATTGACCAAATTAACGGGTCCATCGGCTCCCAATTCATTTTGACTTCGCATCGCACCTGTAAAAACAACCGGTTTATTGCCGGGAACAGTCAGGTCAGAGTAAAAGGCTGTCTCCTCCAATGTATCTGTCCCGTGTGTCACAACCACCCCATCTACTTCTGAGCGGGATAAATGGTAAGAAATCCGTTTTCCAATCTGATACATCCATTCCGGAGTGATATGGGGACTTGGGAGGTTTATGAAGTCATCCATTTCAATTTGAGCATAACGGGAAAGCAGAGGAAAGAAGGATTGAAAGCTTTCCATTCCTTTTGGTTTTACGCTGTTTGATTGTTCATCTTCTGCCATGGCAATGGTACCACCAGTAGTAATAATTGTTATCCGTTTCATACTCGACCTCCCGAAAAAGCTGTTAAGTTCTCTATCCTTATTATATGGAATTCAAAGAGCAATGCGAATGGTAAATCTATGGTCTGAACATAGACTAAAAAGCATTGATTTTGCCGATAATAGAAAAAGGATTTCCTAGTGGTGGGAGGGAGTGCTTATGGCAGATTCTCGTCGTTACTTGGTGAAAATCCGATGTAAACAGTGTGGGGAGCGCTTTGTTTTAAAGGGCAGCATGAAAAAAGGGAAATTGGATACAGGGTTTCGGCAATGCATTTGCGATAATGATGATCCACGAGGATTTGATATCTCATCTGAAAGGCTATAAGCCGGTCGGAACCCAATTATCCGCTGAACCGATAGGACCTCTGGAGGTTCCGCAGAATGATTCACCGGAAATCCCCTTCTTTTCTAAATTGTAGTCTTTATCAGTAGTCTGTCGGTCCGAGAGGTCCGGCTTTTTTGTTTTGCATAAAGATGGGAGATGTGGATCAAGCTATATTTGACATCATTTGAGTCATTCAAAGAGCCAACATTAGGTTATTCAGAGAATGAAGGGGTGGTTCAGCCGTGTACAGACGGATTGCCGCTGTGCTTTTTCCGATCGTTACTTTGGCATTGATTGGCACAGCAGTATGGGGATATCAAGAGAACCAAGAGAAAAACAGCTTATTAATCAAGGCGGAAAACCAGTATCAACGGGCGTTTCATGATCTGAACTTTCATGTGGATAAGCTTCAGGATGAATTGGGCAAGGCTCTGGCACTGAATACAAAAAAACAGTTATCCACTTGTCTAACAAATGTATGGCGTTTATCCTTTGTTGCCCAGAATGATTTAGGTCAGTTACCACTATCGTTAATGCCTTTTGATAAAACGGAATCCTTTCTGTCAAAGATCGGAGATTTTACTTATCGGTTGGGAGTCAGAGACCTGGACAGAAAGCCCCTCAATGAACGGGAATATCATACACTGCAAACACTGTATAAAAAATCCAATGCCATCCAGCAGGACCTGTCAAAGGTTCAGTCGCAAATCCTTGAGAAGAATTTACGATGGATGGATGTAGAGCTGGCGATGGCTTCTGAAGACAAGGTTATGGACAACACCATTATCAATGGCTTTAAAAAAGTTGATAAACTCTCTGAAGGCTATAAGGAAGTGGATTGGGGTCCCAGTGTTAACAACCTGGAATCCCATCAGCGAAAAAAAGTGACCAAACTAAAAGGAGAACCTGTAACCCCGGAGGAAGTGAAAGAGAAGATTGCCGATATCTTGAACCTTCAGGATTCAGATCAGGTAAAGGTTGTTGCCAACAAAAAAAGAAACACTTCCATATACAGTGCACGGGTCAAGATGAAAAACGGTGAAGAGGTCTATGCAGATGTAACGAAAAAAGGCGGGCATGTGTTGTGGATGGATTATGACAGAGATGTAAAAAAACAGAACCTAAGTTTGGAACAGGCACAGGTGAAGGCGATCCAGTTTATGGACCGCTTGGGTTATCCGCAAATGGAAGCGGTCAATTATGACGATGCCGGCAATATGTCATCCTTTACGTTTGTAAGAAAAGAAGATGATGTATTGATCTATCCAGAATCGGTTGTTATCAAAGTGGCGTTGGACAATGGAGAAATTACTGGATATCAGGCAAATGATTATGTTTTTAACCATAAGGAAAACCGAAATTTAAAACCGACACTGACCAAAGACCAAGCCAGGAAATATGTGAATCCCAAGTTGAAAGTGAAAGAATCGCAGTTAGCGGTCATCTTTGGAGATAATGAAAAAGAAACGTTATGTTACGAATTTGCCGGTAGATTGGGGAAAAGTAAATACACAGTGTTTATTAATGCAAAGAACGGTGATGAGGAATTTGTAGAGAAAATGAAAGATCAAATTTCCGATGAACTGTAAAATTTTTTGGATCGGCAAAAAGCCGATCCAAATCTTTTCGTTCTAAACACTGTAAATAACGGGTTTGGTCGTTGCAAGCGATTTCCCTTTGTGGTATTCTATAAATGAATTGGTAAAAGGGAATACATAGCGATTTTAAGTTCGCAATTTTAGTCGCTGGCCTTTGGATTTCCAATTTGGAAATCCTAATTATTCTCGAGATGAATCAAATACTGTTCATCCGCTTCGAGCAGGCCATGCCTGCTCTTTATGTTTTTATAGACAGCCCTTCAGGGTTAGGATGAAAGCGAGTGTACAATAAGGTAAACTTATGAACGACTCGCATCTGGACAATTGAATCGTGTAAAATTAAAAAACGATTCTTGTCAATTTATGGGGATTTTCAGGAGAAGGATGCAGTTCTTGCACTCCATAATCCGAGGATCTGCGTACCCCATAGGAACTTCCTTTGGGGTACAATAGTCGTGTATCCCTTCTTAAACGTGGGGAGGATGTAACTTGTGACATGTTTTTCCATTGCAATTGATGGCCCGGCGGGATCTGGCAAGAGTACAGTGGCTCGCCAAGTGGCTAAAGAGTTGGGGCTAACTTATGTGGATACCGGTGCCATGTATCGGGCAATCACTTGGAAAGCCCTGAAACAAAATGTTGATTTGGAGGATGAATCCTCTGTTGCGCGTATGTCCCAGGAAACCGATATCCAACTATCTTCTGAAAATGGAGTGGATGTGTGGGTGGATGGGATAAAGGTAACCAACGATATCCGAACCCCTCAAGTAACATCCAACGTCTCTCTGATCGCAAGTCAAGCGCGTGTAAGAGAGATATTGGTAGATAAGCAACGGGAAATCGCCCAAAAGACGGGGGTTGTAATGGATGGTCGGGATATCGGTACCCATGTGTTACCAAAAGCTAATCTGAAGATTTTCTTAACTGCATCAATCGAAGAAAGAGCCCAACGTCGACATCGTGAATTAACACAACGTGGCTATTCTGTCGATTGGGATCAACTGAAAGAAGAAATCCGGCTTCGGGATGAAAAAGATAGTGTACGCGAACATTCTCCCCTTCGTCCGGCGGAAGATGCGATACATCTAGATACGACCGGTCTTTCGATTAAAGAAGTGGTTCAAGCGATTCTGAATCTATCTCGAACCAAAGCGATCGGTGGGGAGTAATATATGCTGTACCGAACATTTAGGCTCCTGTTCCGGTTTCTGTTTAGGTTATTCTACCGATGGGAGATAGAAGGGGTAAAACATATCCCATCCCAGGGACCGGTAGTCATCTGTTGCAACCATATCAACAATTTGGACCCGCCGATTGTAGGGGCGGCCGCGAATCGGCCAGTGAGGTTTATGGCCAAGGAGGAACTGTTCAAAGTACCGGTTTTATCCTTTCTTTTACGTCGGTTTGGAGCGTTTCCCGTCAAACGGGGTTCCACTGACAAACGAGCTTTGAAGAGTGCCTTGGAAGTGTTGAAGCAGGGAGAAGTACTCGGTGTTTTCCCGGAGGGAACGCGTTCACGGGATGGGTCGCTCGGAAAAGCCCATAATGGAGCATCCTTTATCGCTTTGAAAGGAAAGGCCAAAGTGGTTCCGGCGGCAGTGATCGGTCCCTATCGGATCTTCCAAAAAGTTCGTATTGTTTTTGGTCCCCCAGTGGATCTTGAGAACTTCCAGAACCAACAATGGACTTCTCACACGCTTCGGGAGGCTACTGATCAAATTATGGCTGAGATTGAAAAGCTTTTGTCAAAAGGTCATTCCAAATGAGATGGTTGCTACTGTATTTTCTGGTTCTTCTCTTGTTTTTTTCTTATCGAAGAATCATTGTCAAGCAATGCCTTCGGCGAGGGGGCACCAGTGCTGAAGCCCAACGTCGGTCTCGTCAATTTTCACTCTTGTTTTATGTTTTTGCAGGGGGTCTTGCATTAACGGGTTTGGGTTTTAAAGTGGGTCTGATTGGCGGATTGACGGCTCTGGCTGGTGTGATTCTCTTGGCTGGTGCATTGGTCATGGGATTAATGAAATTAAGGAACTGGTTTTCTTGATTTCATTATTCATCTCTCCAGTTTCGTGGGAGATTATATAATTAGGTTGATATAGCAGGTAATGAGGAGGTTGTCGTTCATGGTGGAAGAAATGAAATCAGAAATGACGGATGTGACTTCGTTAAAAAGCGGAGACATTGTAAAAGGGAAAGTCACCAAGGTGGAGGATAATCAAGTTCTGGTGGATGTGAATTACAAGTTTGATGGTGTGATTCCGATTTCTGAGCTCTTCAGTCTTCATGTGGATAAAGCCGGCGATGTTCTTTCCGAAGAGGAAGAAGTTGAAGTGAAGGTGATCCGCATTGATGATGAAGAGGAAAAGCTGGTCCTTTCCAAAAAAGCAGTTGATGCCGATCGGGCCTGGAATGATCTGGAACAAAAATTTGAAACCGGTGAAACGTTGGAAGCTGAAATCGCTGATGTGGTCAAAGGCGGGCTTGTAGTGGATCTCGGAGTTCGTGGATTTATTCCGGCCTCTTTGGTGGAACGGCATTATGTAGAAGATTTTTCCGATTATAAAGGTCGCACCTTGTCTTTGAAAGTGATCGAAATGGATCGGGAAAAGAACAAACTGATCCTTTCTCGGAAAGCAGTTCTTGATGAAGAGGAAGAGAAACAGAAACGTGAAACCTTGGAGCGTCTGACCCCCGGAGAAGTTCTGGACGGAACCGTACAACGTCTTACGGATTTCGGTGCCTTTGTTGACATTGGCGGAGTGGATGGTTTGGTACATGTTTCTGAATTGGCTTGGTCTCGTGTGGAGCATCCCTCCGAGATGCTTTCAGAGGGAGATCAAGTAAAGGTGAAAGTGCTCAAAGTGGATAAAGAGAACGAGCGGATCAGCCTCAGTATTAAGGAAACCCAACCGGGTCCCTGGGAAAAAGTATCTGATTCCATTCATTCCGGAGATATTGTCAATGGTACGGTGAAACGTCTTGTCTCTTTTGGTGCCTTTGTAGAAGTGGCTGAGGGAGTTGAAGGTTTGGTTCATATTTCGCAAATTTCCCGCCGGCATATCGCTTCCCCTTCTGAGGAGTTGGAAGAAGGTCAGGAAGTACGGGTGAAAGTATTGGATATGCAGCCTGAACAGAAACGGATTAGCCTCAGCATTAAAGAGGTGGAACAGGAAGAGGCAAAACAGGAGATGGAAAACCTGGATCGAAACAATAGTGGGATGAATGTCACCCTTGGTGATGTCCTGGGGGATCAACTACGTCGTCTAAAGTAAGCTGAAAGACAGCTTCCGGTGAAAACCGGAAGCTTTTTTTTTTGGCTGAAATGAACAAAAGTCAGCCATACTATGAGAAAAGGAGGGAGGAAAAGGAATGTGGTTGCAGGGACATTGTCTATGCTGTCGTGTTTATCCCTGGCAGTCTTAATTCAGACTGGTTGGTTTTCCGGTTTGGAAAAAAGCTTGAAGTTGAAAAAAGAGTGGTTGGTGTTGGGGTTGCTGTTGGAGTCTCTGTTGCTTTGGGTAGAACTTCCCCCTGAAGGAAACGTTCGCATGCATGCAGGGATGATTCTGTTTATTCCGTTTTTGTACTACCTTTATCAAAGGGTTGAAGAGGAACGAATTCCATTGTTTCTTTCCGTTTTATTTACAGGCTCTTTTACGTTTTTTCTGCAAGAGTTATATCGGTTTGAATCGGCAATGGCGTGGTCAGGGTTGAGAAGCTTGGGGTTGTTAGTCATTACGGGGCTAGCTTTTGTTTCTTCCTCATGCCTTGCCGGTAAATTGGTCGTTGCTATGGGAGGGCTGTGTTTTAGTGAAGGGTTGCATGTCCTTCTGCATCAAAACGAGATGAATCCCGTATTCTTTGGAGATCCGAGTTTTTTAGATCTATTGTGGATGACTTTTGTGGTGATTCTGGTTTCTCACTCTGCTCTTCCACACATTCGGATGTGGATTCGAACAATCTGGCGGATGGTGAAAATATGATGTGGAGTCCAAATACGATGGCTGTGGTCATTGGGATCTTAACAGGCTTTTTATGTCGAATGCGAATGCTTCGAACGGATTATCGGCAATATCCGACTTATCCTCATGGGCGAGTCATTCATTTGTCCCTAGGTCTGATTGCGGCAGGTTTGGGAGCGGTGGCTGTTCCTGCTCTTCTCAATAAAAACTATACCGCGATTACCTTTCTCTCTTTAGCAGCACAACAGTTCCGGGAAGTAAGAAACATGGAAAGAGAGACGTTGTCCAAGCTGGATGAAATGGTGTTGGTGAAAAGAGGAAGCACTTATATTGAAGGCATTGCGATGGTTTTCGAAGGAAGAAATTATATCGTTATTTTATCCGCACTTTTAACCAGTCTTGTCGTTTTGTTGGCGGGTCAATGGATTTGGGGCGTATTGATGGGTGTAGTGTTGGTGGGAGTATCAGGACTGCTCCGAACGGGCAAGTTATTGGGCGACATTGCGGATGTAGAGGAGGGAACTCTGCGATTTGAGGGTTCCAGTCTGTATGTGGATGATATATATATTATGAATATTGGGCTGAAGGACAATCGAGATCGCATTAGGAAGCAGGGTTTAGGTGCTGTCGTTACTCCCAAAGATAAAGACAGTCGGATTACGCTTTCCAATCTTGGACAACGACAGGCGATACTACATGATGTATCCACCGTATTGGGTGTATACAGAGATACGGGTGAGCCTTCATTGGTTCCTTTGATTAAGCGTGATCTAAATGATGGTCGGCTGGGCGTTTTTCTTATTCCTGAAGAAAAAGATTCAAAGGCGGCCATCGATATGATCCAACGGGTACCTGTGTTGGAAAGCGCGGTGCGGATGCCGACGGAACTTCTTAAACGTTTGTCGTGGAGGGGACGCAGTAATGGGAATGACATTTGAAAAAGCCATATTGGCAATTGTATCCACTGATCGAGAGCAAGTGGCCGGCGGTGCTCCGATTTTCTATGCAAAAAATAAGGAGCAGATGGAAGAAACCGCTTTTCTATTGGAAAAAATCTTGGATGGAATGGTTCATGAATTGAATTCTAGAACGAAAATTGTGGTTCGTCACCGATCATGAACCGCTTATATCTCAGCTCTGATTATGGGGCCATGGCCTTGGTTGCCGCACTCAGAGATTTGCAGGATGAAGGAGCTTCGATGGCTGCAAAGATTCAACAATGTACGTTGTGGAAGGAAGATATCTGGAGCACACCGGGAAGAATTTATTGGGTGGGTTGTACACCCTCCAATGTCAGTATTTATATGATTGGTACGATGTGGAAGCCAGTAGTCCTTGAGCGGGCATTGACCCATATCCTTCAGTTAGCTGGTGAGTGCCTGCTGGAATGGGAAATGATTCGATTGAATCATGGGTGTAAGAATGTGAAGTCTTGGTCTGGCTTTGTACGGAATTATCCACGACTGATTCGTATTCTTTCGGAAAGAGGTTGACCAAGATGAATATTATTTATCAATGCTATGGAAGTGCACATTCTTCGGTAACAGCTGCGGCGATCCACTTGGGGAAGCTTCCTGAGAACCGGATTCCCACTGTGAAGGAAGTTATGAATTTGCCTGACTTTGATCGATCATTGGATACCTATATTGGTACATTGTTCTATAAAGGAAAGGATGAATGTGGAATTTCTGTTTATACCCTGGGACTGGGCAGAGAGTGGCAGGTTGGATTGCGATCGGTAGAATCTTTATTGCAACTGATCGGTCAAGATCCCAGTACGTTTCGAATTGTGCATGCGTTGAATTGTATTACCTTTACCACAAAGCTGGGAGGGGCATTATCCAGAAAATACGGCTTTTGGTGGATGGGAAGGCGATTGGCTGCTTATGGAGTTCGTAAGAGTTACCCTCGCTTGGTTACTCTTGTTCAAGAGGTGAAAAATGACCTTCATCGTACATAAGGTTATGGGCTTCATCTCCCTTCTGTGTTAGAATCATACTGTTCGTATATCTTTCGGAATATGTTGACTGGAAAATGTTGAGGAGAGGAATTCGGTATGAGTATGCCTGTTGTAGCAATCGTCGGCCGACCCAACGTAGGCAAGTCGACGCTTTTCAATCGGATTGCAGGACAACGGATTGCTATTGTGGAAGATAAACCGGGAATTACCCGTGATCGAATCTACAGTCGCTCCGATTGGTCAGGGCGAGCATTTCATTTAATCGATACAGGGGGCTTGGAATTTAACAAAAAAGATGAAGTGGTGGAGCATATCCGGCATCAAGCCGAACTGGCCATCGAGGAAGCGGATGTGATTTTGTTTGTCGTGGATGGTAAGGAAGGTGTGACCGCTACTGACGAAGAAGTGGGTCGGTTGCTTCATCGTTCCAATAAGCCTGTGGTGTTAGCGGTTAATAAGCTGGATCATATCAAGCATGAGGATCATGTCTATGACTTTTATCGCTTGGGTTTTGAGGAACCGATTGCCATCTCTTCTCTGCATGGCTCTGGAACAGGAGATTTGTTGGATGCAGTAATCCGTTGTTTCCCAGAAGGAGAGGAGGAGGAATACGATACCGATACAATCCGTGTTTCCATTATCGGCCGACCCAATGTCGGCAAGTCCTCTTTGGTGAATCGAATTCTCGGTGAACAACGGGTTATCGTAAGTTCAGTGGCCGGCACTACTCGCGATGCCATTGATACTCCCTTTTCCCATGATGATCAGGATTATGTTATTGTGGATACGGCTGGAATGCGAAAGCGTGGGAAGGTGTATGAGTCAACGGAAAAGTACAGTGTCATCCGTGCCTTAAAAGCGATTGAACGTTCCGATGTCGTCTTGATTGTGTTGGATGGTGTAGAAGGAGTGACCGAGCAGGATAAACGGGTGGCAGGTATTGCTCATGAGGGTGGACGGGGTGCGATCTTTGTTGTTAACAAATGGGATGCTGTAGAGAAAGATGATAAGACGATGAAGCGCTTCTCAGAGGAAATACGGGAAGCGTTTGGGTTTATGGACTATGCTCCGGTTCTGTTTACATCTGCCAAAACCGGCCAACGCGTCAACCGGGTTTTGCCAGTAGTAAAAGAGGTGGCCGAGCAACATGCCATGCGTGTTTCCACATCGGTATTAAACCAAGTGCTTCAGGATGCAACGATGTCGACGCCCCCTCCTTCAGTAAAGGGAAAAAGGGCTCGAATCCAATATGGAACACAGGTATCTGTTAAACCTCCCACATTTGTTCTGTTTGTCAATGATCCGGAATCTGTCCATTTCAGCTATACTCGCTATCTGGAAAATCAGCTTCGTGAGGCATTTGGCTTTATCGGGACACCGATCCGAATGATGTTGCGAAAGAAAAAGAGAAATTGAGATTCGGGAAAAAGGTGTGGAACCGGTTTCCTCTGTCCACTTTATTGATAACCTCTTAATCAATGTCATGCAATGAGGAGGGATGATATGGGTATTTCCATACTTGTAGTAGTACTTTCTTATCTGATGGGTTCTTTTAGCTTCAGTTACTGGTTTGCCCGATTGCTGAAAGGGATTGATATTCGTTCGCGGGGAAGCGGAAATGCCGGAGCCACCAATATGTTACGTGTTGTTGGAAAAGGTCCTGCAGCTGCCGTCTTTATCCTGGATGCATTAAAAGGAACAGCAGCAGTCGCTTTGGCTGCCTGGTTATCGGGAACTCCCACAATGATGATGTTGGCGGGAGTGATGGCGATCATTGGACACAACTGGCCAGTGTTTCTTGGTTTTCGTGGTGGAAAAGGGATTGCAACCACAATCGGTGTTACAGCTTTCCTTACTCTTTTGGCAGCGTTGATTTCAGGGGTTACCGCTATTTTGGCTATTATTCTTACCCGTTATGTTTCATTGGGGTCCTTGATTTTTGCTGTCAGTCTTCCAATCATGATTTTGCTCCTGGATTATCCATCCCCTTATGTTTATCTCAGTCTCGTAATTACGGTTATGGCCATTATTCGACATGCTTCCAACATCAAGCGACTGCTGAAAGGAACGGAGAGTAAGCTGGGTTCATCCCAGCAGCAACGGAGCTAGCGTAGACGGAGGTATAAAGGATGACACAAAAAAAAGCGACAGTCTTGGGAGCAGGCAGTTGGGGAACCGTTTTGGCTACGGTATTGGCCGATAACGGTCTGGATGTAACCATTTGGGCACGAAGAGGTGCCGTGGTCCAGGAGATAAATGAGAAGCGAATAAACAGCCAATACCTTCAAGGTATTCAGCTTCCTGAAACGTTAAAGGCGACCTCCTCCATCAGGGATGCTGTATCTGGAGCTGATTTTCTCCTGTTTGTGGTCCCTTCCCATTCCATGCGGGAGGTGGCCAAACAAGCGGCTCCTTACTTGAAACACAAATGCGTTGTCGTACATGCAACCAAGGGTTTTGAGCTCAACTCCTTAAAACGGATGTCTGAAGTTCTGAAAGAGGAGTTTCCTTCATTTGCCTCTGATCGGATTGCTGTATTGTCCGGACCCAGTCATGCTGAGGAAGTGATTGAAAAGTCACCCACTACCGTTGTCGTTGCATCCGATCATTCCTCTGTAGCCCAAAAAGCCCAATCCTATTTGATTAATTCCTACTTTCGGGTTTACACGCATCCAGATGTGACGGGTGTCGAGGTGGGCGGTTCATTAAAAAATATTATTGCCTTGGGAGCGGGTCTTTCAGATGGCCTCGGCTTTGGTGATAATGCCAAAGCGGCACTGATTACACGGGGGCTGGCTGAGATGGCCCGTTTGGGAATGGCAATGGGGGCGAAGCCCATCACATTTGCGGGTCTTTCCGGAGTCGGTGACCTTGTCGTGACCTGTACCAGTCGACACAGTCGAAACTGGAGAGCGGGGAACCTCTTGAGTCAAGGAATGGGACTGGACGAAGTGCTGAACCAGATGGGGATGGTGGTGGAGGGAATTAAGACCACACAGGCTGCACAGGAACTGTCAGCGCGTTATCTGGTGGAAATGCCGATTACCCAGGAGCTTTATGCTGTCCTTTTTGAACAGAAAGATCCTCGTCAAGCAGTAGAGGATTTGATGACCCGTGGAAAAACAGATGAGATGGAGCAAATGATTGAAGGTTCATTGGATTAAAACGCCTATTGTTCACAGGAGTCGTTGCAAAGATTTCTCGTCCCACATAAGCTGTAGTACTTCCGGTTTCCACCTGTCTACGATTATGACGGCTCTTAGCCAGGGGAACAGGGACCAGCAGGCTTACGGGTGTTAAACCGGAAAACAGGGGAACGCCGATCAGATCAGCGTTGCCCCTGTTTTTGTTTGCGTTCGTTCGGAATTTCAGATGTTTTTGCTTGCATCAACTGGGATAGGATCTGTTTGAATAAAGGGGATTGAAGGATTTTTATCAGTTGGGAAAAATCAAATTGTTGGAGAGGGTTGGGGGATTGCGTGTTTCCTTCCGGATCTGGATCT
Organism: Melghirimyces algeriensis; assembly: GCF_900182565.1. Classification (GTDB taxonomy): domain Bacteria; phylum Bacillota; class Bacilli; order Thermoactinomycetales; family DSM-45169; genus Melghirimyces; species Melghirimyces algeriensis. Next base: position 578,477 of record NZ_FXTI01000001.1, read on the forward strand.
GGTGGTGGCAGGTTGAGTCTCGGAATCTCTTCTTCTTCATGCCGATTGGGCTTTACCAGTCTCAATGGGGGACGAAATCGGGATGGCGACCGACGTTGTCCCATAAATTGATTGGCCATTTCAAACATTTGATACGCATTGTCCATAATTCTTTCCATACGGTGCAGTGATTGACTTAAGTCCTTCAGTGTAGAGCGCAATGTGTAAAAACCATTGATGATTTTTGTCAAGTTAATGGAATTCAAGTCTGTTTGGTTGTTTTGAGGAGTGGAATTCTTCTGTGGCACAGGCTTACGCCTTTTGCGAGCTCTTCTTGGGTGACTCCGTCGAACCGTGTTTTTTGACACAGCGAATCTCCTCCACTTCGGGCTGTTGTCTTCCTATCCTATGCGAATATCTTGGTGTCGATCTGGACAGTAGCCCGAAATATTGGTGGGCGGATGTGGATTTGCTATACTGGTATCAGAATGGAAAAAAGGAAGTTGATGAATCATGGAAGCCATGATCAGTATTATTTTGTTGTTGGTTGCAAATTTTATGATGGCTTGGACCCGACAGTTGAGCACAGGTTGGATTCGGATTGTACTGTCCATTATCGCTACGCTTCTCTTGTTGCCTGCGTTCCTGTTCGGGATTCGGGCATTGACCTGAAAGGATGCAGGCGAGTATTGGAGGGAGTCAAATGAACCGTTGGATGTGGGCAACTGTCTTTCTGGTTGTCTTGTTATTGTCGGGTTGTGCTCAAACGAAGGAATTCAAACAACGTATAACGGAAGATTTACCCCATGACGTCCAGAAAGTGCAAACTGCTGTGGACCAATACAGGAAGGAAAATAACGGAGTCTTGCCATTGAAACCCCCTCAAGGTTCCACGCTGTATCAAAAATATATCGTGGATTTCTCCAAGTTGGAGCCATATTTGGGAAGCATTCCATCAAATTCGTATCAAAAAGGTGGAAATTACGTTTTTGTGGTGGTTGATCCTGGAGAGCAGCCCAAAGTAAAAGTGATGGACCTTCGAGTGACGGAACGGTTGCGGGAACTGCAAGGGCGTGTAAACGCGTACAATATGGAACAAGGTCATTTGCCCCTAGGAAAAAAAGAAGGTAAAGGTCTCTATGCGCTTAACTTTGATAAGTTGGATACTGAACCGGTGACCATTCCAAGTCCATACCATTCTCAGTTGTCTCTTCCTTTGTTAATTGACAAAAAAGGAACACTTTATGTGGATTATCGTATGGATCTGGTTCAAATCTTGGAGGAAACAAAGAAAAAACCGGAAAAAAATATGGACACGAGACAACTGTTGTATCAAGATTCTTTGTTTGCGCCGGCATATTCTCCCCCGATGCGTCTGAAAGATGGGGATCCGGTATTGTACAGCGAATAATGAACACGGTTTGTTCATAAAGATGGAGTAAAGGATGAGAGAAGCGAGATGAAGAAACATTGGATGGTTTAGAAAGCCTTGTGTTTCATCTCATTGTAATTCCGGCGATATTTTTACTGGGAAGGTTGTCGGTGTTAAAAGTCTCTGGGTTTCGAGTTAAGGTGAAAAGAGTTGAAAAGCACCCTGAAAAAGAACATAGAAGGGTATGAAGATGTCCCTATTGGATAACGCGTTCGTTTTCCAAAAAAACAGTCCAATTTTAACGATAAATTGGGCTGTTTTTTTATTATATGGAAAATAATTGAATTCCATGATATAAGGAGGACGTTTTTCATCGTTAAACGTTTTTCTGGAATAAGTCTTGATTTTGAATGCCCTTTTTTGATTTTTCTCCACTGATAAATCATAACCGAAAAACCTACTCATATATTTATAGTGTCCAAATTCCATCTGTGCGTATATAAAGGAGGCGGTTCGCCTTCGCACCGACGACGGATCAGTGAAAGCGGAACTTATGAGGGAGGGGTTTTCGTGGAGAAAGTGGACATCTTTAAAGATATTGCCGAACGAACGGGAGGAGATATTTATCTGGGTGTGGTCGGTGCGGTGCGCACCGGAAAATCCACCTTTATCAAGCGGTTTATGGAGCAGGTTGTCATACCAAATATCAGTGAAGAAACGGAGAGAGTTCGGGCCACTGACGAACTTCCCCAAAGTGGGGCAGGAAAAACCATCACGACCATAGAGCCTAAGTTTGTACCCAATCAGGCGGTCCAACTTCATGTAGATGAAGGAATCGATATAAATGTCCGGCTCGTTGACTGCGTTGGTTATGCGATTGATGGAGCAAAAGGTTATGAGGATGAGTCCGGACCAAGGATGATTAATACTCCATGGTTTGAAGAACCGATTCCTTTTCAAGAGGCTGCAGAGGTTGGAACGCGGAAGGTGATTCAGGAACATTCCACTTTGGGTGTTGTGGTGACGACAGATGGGTCGATTACGGATATTCCCCGTTCAGCTTACGAGGAAGTGGAAGAGCGTATTGTAGAAGAAATGAAAGAGGTTGGAAAGCCTTTTGTTCTGGTATTAAACTCCACCCACCCCAACAGTGAGGAAGTTCTACAATTGAGAGAGACACTGGCTGAGAAATATGATGTTCCCGTTATGGCTGTCAGTGTAGCGACAATTGATGAAGAACAGATCTACGCTGTTCTGAAAGAAGTTCTGTTTGAGTTTCCAGTACATGAAGTAAATGTAAACCTTCCGAGTTGGGTGATGGTGTTAGATGAGGATCACTGGTTGAGACAGAATTTCGAAACATCTGTTCGGGAAACAGTAAATGATATTCGGCGTCTCCGAGATGTAGATCAGGTGGTTGGTCAATTTTCGGAATATGAATTTATCGAACGAGCAGCCTTATCAGGAATGGATATGGGTCAAGGTGTCGCGGAAATCGATCTTTATGCCCCGGATGAATTGTACGACAATATCCTCACTGAAGTGGTAGGGGTTACTATTCAGGGGAAAGATCATTTGCTTCAGTTGATGAAAGAATTTTCCAAGGCGAAGCAGGAATATGATAAAGTTTCCGAAGCGGTTCAGATGGTAAAAACCACAGGGTATGGGGTTGCAGCACCAACAATGGAAGAAATGACACTGGATGAGCCTGAGTTGATTAAACAAGGGTCCCGCTTTGGAGTTCGCCTAAAGGCAACCGCTCCTTCCATTCATATGATTCGAGTGAATGTCCACTCCGAATTTGCTCCAATTATAGGATCTGAACGACAGAGTGAAGAGTTAGTCAACTATTTGATGAAAGACTTTGAAGCAGATCCATTAAGCATCTGGGAGTCTGATATTTTTGGTCGTTCCCTTCATTCTATCGTTCAGGAAGGTATTCAGGCGAAACTGTCGATGATGCCGGAAAACGCCAGGTACAAACTTCAGGAAACGCTGGAGAGAATTATCAATGAAGGCTCAGGCGGCTTAATCGCCATTATCCTGTAATTTTCTCCGTGTTCTTGTCTCTCAAGCGCTCTGGTATAGAGTGCTTTTTTGTTTTTTTTATTTAAAACCCGCATAAACACTTGATATTTCCCAGCTGAGTGTATTACTATAAGTTTGTCCCGACTGGTGCAAAGGTTTGGGGTGCATAAGTTTATGTGGAACAGTGAAGTATTGATTTTAGAACCAAAAACCTTGGAGAGGAGGTGAGGGTTGTGAACAAGACGGAACTGATCGCTCAAGTTGCAGAGAAAACTGAAATGACCAAGAAAGATGCGACGCAAGCGGTGGACGCTGTGTTTGACACAATCTCCGAAGCTTTGAAAGCAGGAGACAAGGTGCAATTGATTGGGTTTGGGAACTTTGAGGTGCGTGAACGTGCTGCCCGCAAAGGCCGCAACCCACAAACCGGCAAGGAAATCGATATTCCCGCCAGCAAAGTGCCCGCATTCAAACCGGGTAAGGCGCTGAAGGATGACGTCAACAAATAATTGGTAGGACGGGTACATACTTCTTGCCGGGGGGGCAATGAATGTGTCCCCTCTGAAAGAGGGTGCAGTCGGGGTATGGAAGGTCTCTATCATTCGCTGACTGTACCCAAAAGGCCCTTCGGGGCCTTTGTTTTTTATTTGCTATTATTTGATCATTATTATGAAGTGGGATAAAATCAATTCGGGATGTAAGGTTCAATGGTTCCAGAAAAAACCGCGGTTTGGAGGCGAAAAGGAGATATGTCAGTCAACCATGAACAGATTCAAGAGGCAGTACGAATGATCCTTCAAGCAGTAGGTGAAGATCCAGATCGAGAAGGATTGAAGGATACCCCCGCCCGTGTAGCCCGAATGTATGAGGAAGTTTTTTCTGGTATGTATGAGGACCCTGAAGAATATTTCTCCACCATGTTTAGTGAAGACCATGAAGAGTTGGTATTGGTTAAGGATATCCCGTTCTTTTCGATGTGTGAACATCATCTGGTTCCCTTTTTCGGCAAAGCTCATGTGGGCTACATCCCCAAGAGTGGTAGGGTAACAGGTTTGAGTAAGTTGGCACGGGCGGTGGAAGCTGTTTCTCGGCGCCCTCAACTGCAGGAACGGATCACATATACGGTTGCGGATTCAATCGAAAAAACGCTTGAACCCCATGGAGTGATTGTTGTTGTAGAAGCGGAGCATATGTGTATGACGATGCGCGGAGTGAAAAAACCCGGATCAAAAACGGTTACTTCCGCTGTTCGCGGGGTTTTTGAAAATGATCCTGCCGCACGTGCCGAAGCATTTAGCTTGATCGGTATTGGTCGATAATTTTTATATAAAAAAACCGACATAAACCCTTGACACTCATTTATACTCCGGATATAATAGTCATTGTCGCTTCGATGAACAATTCATCAACACAACATTTCGGGAATATGTCGGGCTATGGCGCAGCTTGGTAGCGCGCTTGCATGGGGCGCAAGAGGTCGTCGGTTCAAATCCGGCTAGCCCGACCAGATGATCAAAGGCTCTCCAAGCTGGGGGAGCCTTTTTTGTTTTTATGATTTGCCAAATACAAAGGAGGTTTCTTTTATGGCAGAACAGATGGGGAATTTCTTTCTCGTAAAAGCGAAAGAGGATGGTGTGAACGTCATTGGACTAACCCGTGGAAAAGATACACGTTTTCATCATTCGGAAAAGCTGGATCGGGGAGAAGTGATGGTGGCGCAATTCACTGAACATACTTCAGCGATTAAAGTTCGGGGCAAAGCGTTGGTCATGACTCCATTTGGACAAACAGATACGGAAGAGGATGAATAATTGAAGAATAGGCATGTTCCCTTCTCCTCTGACCATACAATGGTGTCAGAGGGATGAGGGGGGATATGTGTGGAAGGCTTGGGCCGTCGACTGTTTGCTTCCATTTTCATTTCTTTGATGGCTGCGGGCCTCTTGTCGCTGTTGCCTGCGCTGGATTCTCAAGATCAGGGGAATGGAGAAATACCGGCATTCCACTCGCATACAGAAGGGTCTCTTACACAGGAAACGCTGGTTAACTTTCTCTTGCAACAACCTCTCCATGTTCAGTTGGATCGCGTAGACCTGGAACAGGGGAGGCTTCTGATTCGTCTGAAAGAGATGAATCCGGAGGAAAAGGTATACAATGATATTCTGACGTTGCTGTACAGCAGTTTTGTTGAGGTTTCCAATGTGGAGTTTATAAAGTTACAGATTACGCTTACCGATGGAAGGCAGGGACTGACGCTTTATGCCAATCGGAGTGATCTGGCTGATGATCCTCAGATGCAAAGAGCCAAAAAGATGTCGGCCAGGGAATATATAGAACAAACATTTCGTTTGGTTCAGGAGGAGATACCTAGGTAGGCTGCATATGTCGCTCCGCAAAAATTGTGGTATACTGATTGGGAACTAAATGTAATTGACTGTTTTTGCGGGGGGAGCATGACCATGATGACATTGTCTAAAGAAATGGATCTGATCTTGCAGGAAGTCAGAGACCAGGCTCGCCACCCTATTATTGAACGGTACATCCACCAACAGGAAGTACCGGATTCATTTGTGAGGGTGCTTTATCTAATGCTTTCTTCCCAAACGCTCCCCCAAGACCGGATACGTCTGTACTGTGTCACGGCGACACTTCTTCAGATGGGGCTTTCCATCCATGAAACAGTGACAACGAGTGAAGAAACGGAAAGGGAGGCGTTGCGCTTCCGTCAATTGTCTGTGTTAGCCGGTGACTATATGAGCAGTCTTTTTTATAAAAACCTTTCCGAACAGGATGAAATCGAAGGTGTGGCATGTCTTTCCAAAGCGATCTGTGAGATTAATGAAGCAAAAATGGAACTCTATGGACAGCAGGATCTCTCTTCGGTTTCTCAATCTGCCATCCTCCGATTGGTAAAAAAAGTATCCGGAGGTTTGGTGACTCATTTGTCCTATTTTTTTTGGAATGATCCTCTTAAAAAAAATCCTTGGGATCCGCTGGCGGAAAATCTCTTGATTCTTGCCAACTGGCAAAGGGCTGCCTTAACCGCTCCTGAAATCGGTATCTGTTTCTCGGATCAATTTCTTCAATCTCTTGCCGCAGAAACCTTTCAGCAAGTTCGCGAGATACGGCCTTTAAACGTCAGGCATACTCTGACAGACTGGCTTCGGGGAGTGGTTTGCCAGCATGTTGGTGAGTTTATGGCCCGGAAGGCCCAGGAGGGGTAAACATTTTGCACGGGAAAGAATCAAAAGAAAAATTTGTCCATCAGGTATTTGAAAGCATTGCAAAAGATTATGACCGAATGAATACGCTGTTGAGTTTCAGCCAGCATAAGCGTTGGCGAAAATTTGCTATGGATAAAATGAACGTTCGTTCCGGTGACAGTGCCATCGATGTTTGTTGTGGTACCTGTGATTGGGCAATTGCACTGGCTGAAGCGTCTGGTACAGGAAAGGTAGCCGGTTTGGATTTCAGTCGCAATATGTTGAAAATTGGAGAGGAAAAGATTAAACGCTTGGGATTGGATAAGCAAGTGGAATTGGTCTGTGGCAATGCGATGGAGCTTCCATATCCGGATGGGTCATTCGATCATGCTACCATCGGTTTTGCTCTGAGAAATGTCCCGGATTATCAAGAGGTACTCAAAGAGATGGCGAGAGTGGTGAAGCCTGGTGGACAAGTGGTTTCCTTGGAATTGTCCAAGCCTGCATGGCCTCCTTTTCGGGCGGTTTACTACGCTTATTTTCAGCGGGTGCTTCCTCTTTTAGGCAAACTGTTTGCCAATCGATATGAACAATATAAGTGGCTACCAGAATCTCTTGTAGAATTTCCGGATTTTAAAGCGTTGGCTCGGATCATGGAGAAGCAGGATTGTTTTGATAAGGTTCAAGTTTATCCATTGTTTGGGGGGATTGCCGCACTTCACATCGGGGTTGTACGTTCCTGAAACTCTGGTGGGTGTTCGCGGGATCTGGGGACAGATGGAGGGTAAGTTTGTGCAAACCAGGGTGAATGGGATGAAAATGAAAGATATATATACCAGTTTAAAGAAAGATCTCAGGGATATTGAGCGGGAGTTGAAACGGTCCGTCCAGTCAGAACATCAGGAACTGAACCGGTCCGCCGTTCATCTGTTGGAAGCGGGAGGAAAACGGATGCGGCCGGTTTTCGTTTTGTTGGCTGGGAGATTTGGTTACTATGAGATGGAATCCCTGAAGCAGGTAGCTGTGGCTCTTGAGCTCATCCACATGGCTACGCTGGTTCATGATGATGTAATCGATAATGCGGCAACCCGCCGAGGCCGGCCTACAGTGAAAGCAAAATGGGATAACCGGGTAGCTATGTATACTGGGGATTATATCTTGGCCCGTTCCCTTGAGGTTGCATCCCGAATCCAAAACCCTGTAGCACAGCGGGTTCTGGCTCGGGCGATGCATCAAATGTGTAAAGGAGAAATTGAACAAATCCGTGATCTCTATCGTACAGATTTGTCATTTCTTCGTTACCTTCACCGGATCAAACGGAAAACAGCACTTTTAATGGCCGTTAGCTGTGAACTAGGTGCTCTGGTTAGCGGGGCTGATTCACAAGTGGTACGTCGACTGCGCCTCTATGGATATTTTATAGGAATGGCTTTCCAAATTACGGATGATGTGTTGGATTTAACAGGGGATGAGATGACTCTGGGCAAACCTGCTGGAAGCGATCTCAGACAGGGAAATGTGACATTGCCTGTTATTTATATCCTGAAGAAAGGTCGGGAAGAAGATCGAAAACGTATTATACGTTATCTCCATTCCGAGGGGCGATCCGGTTCTCTCCCTGAAATTTTACAACAGGTTCGCCATTCAGAAGGGATTTTATGTGCTCATCAGCTGGCTGATCAGTATTTGAATAAAGGGTTGAGGATGTTGGAGGGTTTGCCGGAAGGAAAAGCAAAGGAATCATTTCGGCTGATCGCTAAATTTATAGCCCGTCGTTCCTATTAAATCTTCCCGTTTGATCTAGGCCCATCTTTCTGGTAAAATTTCGATGGGCTTTCCAGCGCTGGCGCTCAATAGCTGGGCCATTTATAACTACATAGAACAATGGAGGATTACAGATATGGAAAAAACATTTATCATGGTAAAACCTGACGGTGTGCAACGGGGACTGATCGGAGAGATTATTTCCCGCTTTGAACAAAAAGGATTCCGTCTGGAAGGCGGTAAACTGATGAATGTTTCCAGAGAGTTGGCAGAAAAGCACTATGCAGAGCATAAGGATAAGCCCTTTTTTGGAGAGCTGGTTGACTTTATTACGTCTGGTCCGGTCTTTGCTATGGTATGGGCCGGTGAAGATGTAATTGCTACTGCTCGTCGGATGATGGGACAAACCAAACCCTCCGAAGCAGCTCCGGGGACGGTACGCGGTGATTACGGTTTAACAGTGGGTAAAAATATTGTACACGGTTCCGACTCCCCGGAAAGTGCCAAACGGGAAATCGCCTTATGGTTTGAGGAGAAAGAGATTTCATCCTATGAAAAAGCGATTGAATCCTGGGTGTACTAAGCACTCTTTCCCATGAGGGATTCCGTGTGTGAATAGGACCCCCACAGGAAAAAAAGCCTTTTTCCTGTGGGGGTCCTATGTTATCATACATCTAACTTTAACGAAATACAGTGGTTTGAAGGAGAAGTCACATCAGTCGACATAGAGAGGACGGGATTAGTTATGCGGTACCTTACAGCGGGAGAGTCCCATGGCCCCCAATTAACGTTGATTGTAGAGGGGTTACCCAGTCAGTTGCCTCTTTCCAAAGAGAAAGTGGATGATCAACTGAGGCGGCGTCAAAAAGGGTATGGCAGAGGTCGGCGAATGCAGATTGAATCGGATGAAGCTCAAATATTATCCGGAGTTCGGTTTGGAAAGACGACAGGTGCGCCAGTGGCGTTGGCGATTGAAAACAAGGACTGGAAAAAGTGGACGGATATCATGAGTGTTTATCCTGATGATGAGAAAGCAACGAAACGTCGGGTTTCCCGTCCGCGTCCAGGGCATGCGGATTTAAACGGGGCCATCAAATATAATCATCGCGATATGCGGGATGTACTGGAACGTTCAAGCGCACGGGAGACGGCTGCACGGACAGCGGCCGGAGCAGTAGGTCGGCAGCTGTTAGAGTATTGTGGCATTCGTGTGGCCGGACATGTGGTTCGGATTGGTTCGGTCAGTACCCGGCGATTGGAAGGTTGGTCTCTGGAGGAGATTGTTGAGCGTTCAGAGCAGTCACCGGTTCGATGCTTGGATTCCGACGCTGAAAAAAAGATGATTCAGCATATCGATGAAGCAAAGGCAGAAGGGGACAGTCTGGGTGGAGTTGTTGAAGTGATTGTGGAAAATGTTCCGGTTGGTCTGGGCAGTCATGTTCATTGGGATCGCAAACTGGATGCGCGTTTGGCTCAAGCGATTGTCAGCATCAATGCATTTAAAGGTGTGGAAATCGGTATTGGGTTTGAAGCGGGAGAGCGAAAAGGTTCCCAAGTTCATGATCCCATCCTTTGGTCGGAAGAGAAAGGCTATCACAGAGCCTCCAATCGCCTCGGCGGTTTTGAAGGAGGAATGACCACCGGAGAGCCTATTGTTTTGCGCGGTGTCATGAAGCCGATTCCCACTCTGTATAAACCCTTGCAGAGTGTGGATATTGATACAAAAGAACCGTTTGCAGCCAGTATTGAGCGGTCAGATAACTGTGCTGTCCCGGCAGCTTGTGTTGTGGCGGAAAATGTGGTGGCTTGGGAGGTGGCTCGGTCATTGCTGGAGACATTCCCTGCTGATACGGCTGAAGACCTTCTGCAGGGAGTGAATCGACGCCGGGAGGAGGCGCGGAATTTCTGATATGAAGACATTAATGGTGCAAACGAAAGAACGGACGTATCCGATTCATATCGGTTCCGGGCTTCTTCGTCAATTACCTGATTTGATCGAGGAAGCGGGATGGAGTTCGGAACAGTCTCTCATGTTGGTGACGGATGATCAGGTGGCCCCTCTCTATCAGGAACCCGTTTATCGCTCTCTGACAGATCATGGCTACCATGTTGAGTGTGTCACGATTCCCGCCGGAGAAGCATCCAAAACCCTCTTATATTGGGAAGAACTGCTGACAAAGTGCATTCGTGCAGGTTTGGACCGGACAAGTGGAATTTTGGCTTTGGGTGGCGGTGTGGTTGGGGATTTGGCGGGTTTCCTTGCTGCGACGTACATGCGAGGAATTCCGTTTATTCAGCTTCCCACGACACTGCTGGCTCACGACAGCAGCGTGGGCGGAAAAGTGGGGGTCAATCATCCGTTGGGAAAGAACATGATCGGGGCCTTTCACCAACCGTCAATGGTTATATTTGATGTGGACACATTGCATTCATTGCCGGCAAGAGAGGTTGCTTCAGGTTATGCTGAGGTGATAAAAGAGGCGTTGATCTATGATCCCGATTTTGTCAGCTGGTTGGAAGCAAACAGCTCCGCACTAATGAAGCTGGAGTCTTCCTTTGTAACGGAAGCCATCTTGCGTGGGTGTTCGGTCAAAGCGGATGTTGTTTCCAAAGATGAGAAGGAAACAGGCCTCCGGGCCATTTTAAACTATGGTCATACCATTGGACACGCTTTGGAAGCAACGGCTGGCTACGGTACCTATACCCATGGGGAAGCGGTAGCCATTGGAATGGTCGGGGCTGCAATGTTGGGAGAGGAATTGGGCTTGTGCCCTCCTTTAGCGGGTCGAACGCAAAAGCTTTTGGAAGCATTCAACCTTCCTACCCGCATCAGAGGCAAGCTCAGCAATGAAGATCTTATGGAGCGAATGCGGAGGGATAAAAAGGTGAAGCAAGGAGTGTACACCTTTGTTCTTCCCCGGAATGTGGGCCATGTGGAGCTCATCCACGGGGTGGAAGAAAAACGGATTCTCAAGGTGCTTAAATGTTTGCGAGGAGAGGGCAGATGAGCGTTCGCGGGATTCGTGGAGCAATCACCGTCTCTGTGAATGAAGAAGAGCCGATTTTAGAGGCTACACGCAAGCTGTTACGGGAAATCGTGGATCGAAATCACGTTCAACCGGAAGAGATTGTGAGTGTTTTTATCACGATGAGTCCGGATTTGGATGCCACGTTTCCGGCAAGGGCGATTCGAATCATGCCAGGATGGGAAGCTGTCCCATTGATGTGTGCAACGGAAATCGATGTTCCTGGTGCACTGGAACGTTGCATTCGCTTGTTGATTCTGGTCAATACAGAGTTGCAGGCGAACGAGATACACCATGCTTATTTGGGAGAAGCCCGTCGTTTGCGCCCTGATCTGGCGGAAAGATAAGCGTGTAAGTGTTGACAGCATCATCGTTGTTCAGTAAAGTAGAGGGTAAGCTAGAGTTGAGTTAAGAGAAGAGATGAGTGTAGACAGTTGAGCAGAGAAGAGCGGAGTTGAAATGAACGGACCTCCGACCAAGGCTTCTGTGCTTTGGTCTTTTTATTTTCTCCTATGATTCTTCTCTTCTGTCACGTTTTCTCATCTCCTGTGGTTAAGTCCTAAGGAGGGAGATGTCGTGTATTACCCCCTGTTTGATGATGTGCGGCAATATGCCCGCACATATTCCACCATTCCTGTTTGCCGTTCCCTTTTTCTTGATACGGAGACCCCGATTTCGCTCTACCAGCGTGTGCGTCAAAAGCCCTATTCCTTCCTTTTGGAAAGTGCGGAAGAGGGAGGTCGGTGGGGGAGGTATTCCTTTATTGGAACGGACCCTTTTCTTATATTTCAATGTACGCGTCATCAAGTGGAAATTATGGAAAAAGGAAAACGAAAAGCGTTTTATTCAGAATCTCCCTTCGATACATTGGATAGCTTGTTGGAACAATACCGTTCTCCCTGTTATGCCGGTTATCCTCCGTTTTTGGGTGGAGCTGTTGGGTATGTGGGCTTTGATGCGATTACGACGATAGAACCATCTGTTCCGCGAAACGGGAGGCCTCATTCCAGGGATATTCACCTCATGTTTTGCGATCGAATGATTGTTGTTGACCATTTAAAACAGGAATGGTCCTTGGTAATCAATCTTCACGTTGATCCGGAAATGGCTGAAAAGGAACTGCGGGATGCGTATCATTCCGTTTTGCAAGAATTGGACCGTTGGACAGAAGAGCTGCTGTCCAAAGAGTCATTTCCGACGTCTTTTCCCAAGATTTCTTTCGATGACGGGGAAGCGGATTTCAACCAGGTTATTCCCAATATGACGAAGGAAGAATATTGTGATCGAGTCGAAAGAGCCAAGGAATCCATTCGCAAAGGGGACGTTTTTCAAATCGTTCCTTCTCAACGCTGGAAGTGCGAACACGCTCCTCCTTCCTTTGAGGTATACCGTGTTCTTCGCTTATTAAATCCCTCTCCCTATATGTACTGTCTGTCGTTGGGGGATGAAGAGATTGTCGGAGCCTCACCGGAGTTGTTGGTTCGGGTGACGGATGGACAGATTGAAACACGCCCGATTGCCGGTACTTGTCCCAGAGGAAAAAGTGACCAAGAGGATAGAAAATTGGCGGATCAGCTAAAGGCAGATGAAAAGGAACGGGCAGAGCATACGATGTTATTGGATTTGGGTCGGAACGATCTGGGAAGGGTTTCCCGTTATGGAACGGTACACGTGACCGAGGAAATGGCTGTGGAGCGTTATTCCCATGTGATGCATTTGGTTTCTCACGTAACCGGAACACTTCGGGAGGGGGTTTCCCCCCTGGAGGGATTTACTTCCTGTTTTCCGGCTGGAACGGTATCCGGTGCACCCAAGGTTCGGGCGATGCAATTGCTTTCCGAGCTTGAACCGGAAAATCGGGGAATTTATGCCGGTGCTATTGGTTATTTCGGCTTTGCCGGAAATTTGGATAGCTGTATCACGATCCGGACGATCCATTTTAAAGATGGGTCTGCTTGGGTACAGGCCGGGGGAGGTGTTGTAGCCGATTCCGTTCCGGAACGGGAATATGAAGAATCAAGAAACAAAGCGAGAGGATTGATCCGTGCCCTGACGCTGGCGCAACAGATGTTTACCCTTGCAGCCAAAGAATGATTAGTGGAGTAAAGGAGAGTTGAGTATGGTACAGCGGAGCTTAGTGAAATTGATTGAGCAAGAAAATCTCACCCAGAATGAGGCCAAAATGTTGATGGGGAACATCTTGGAGGGAAAACTCTCTTCCGCACAGATTGCAGCGGTACTTACTGCCTTTCGCATCAAGGGAGAGACGGTGGAAGAATTGAGCGGATTGGCTGCTTCCATGCAAGCGAAAGCCCTTCGCCTTCCCAAAATGTTGCAACATGCGGTCGATACTTGTGGAACTGGAGGAGATGGTGGAAAGACCTTTAATATCTCTACTGCTTCCGCAATTGTGGCCGCTGCTGCCGGAGTTCCGGTGGCCAAACATGGAAACCGGGCGGTATCGGGGAAGAGTGGCAGTGCCGATGTGCTGGAGGCTTTGGATATCAATATTCAAATAACTCCGGATGAAGCGGTAGAGATGCTGTCAAAGACCAATATCTGTTTTCTGTTTGCTCCACTTTTTCATCATGGAATGAAAAATGTGATGCCCACCCGAAAAGAACTGGGGTTTCGCACGTGTTTTCATCTTCTGGGGCCATTGTCCAATCCTGCCGGAGTCCGAAAGCAGTTGATGGGGGTGTTTGATTTCCGGCTGACAGACACCATCGCACACACATTGTTGTCTTTGGGAACTGAACGTGCCATGGTGGTGGCGGGTTTGGATGGAATGGATGAAATTACACTTGCAGGTGAAACGCAAATCAGTGAAGTGCAGAATGGAAAGGTCTTCACATATCGGATCACGCCAGAGGAGCTTGGTTTGGAAAGAGCGGACCCCAAGGAACTGGAAGGTGGAAACGCCACGGAGAATGCTGAAATTGTCCGTTCCATCTTTCAAGGAGAGAGAGGACCGCAACGCGACATTGTATTGGTCAACGCGGGGGCAGTTCTCACCATCGCCGGGACAGCCAGTTGCCTACAGGAAGGCATTCATCTCGCTGCTGAAACGATCGATCATGGGAAAGCACAGGCCAAATTGGAAGAGATGGTTCAGGGAACAAAGGAGGTTTCCCATGTTTCTTGAACGAATCGTGGAGATGAAGCGACAGGAGATCCGACAACTAGAAGGAAGTCTTCAAGAGAAAGAGCGGGAGCGTGTCCATCAATTGCCGGCGGTTTGCTCCCTTGCAAACGCCTTGAAAGAGAAAATGGGACATCCGGGATTGATTGCGGAAGTGAAACCGGCTTCTCCTTCTAAAGGGGATATTCGACCTGAAGTGGATGTAACAGCTACGGCCCAGGGATATGCGGAGGGTGGTGCGAAAGCCATCTCCGTGTTGACGGAACGGACGTTTTTTAAGGGGAACCTTCAAAATCTGCAAAAGGTGAAAGCGAGTGTACAGGTCCCGGTTCTTCGCAAAGATTTTATCCTAGAGCCTGTACAATTGACAGAAAGCCGTTTGGCCGGGGCGGATGCCGTTCTTTTAATCGCCGCATTGTTTTCAGAAGAAAAGCTTTGCTCACTTGTCCAAGAGGCCCATCAACTGGGGCTGGAAGTCTTGCTGGAAGTTCATGAGGAAGATGAGATACATCGAGCAGTGGCGGCAAACCCGGACATTCTGGGGATTAACAATCGTAATCTTCATACCTTTGTGACGGATCTTGAGGTAACCGAACGGCTTCGTCCCTTGATTCCAAAGAGGTTTCCGGTTATTGGGGAAAGTGGTGTCCATTCCCGCAAGGATTTTGAGCGATTGGCACAGGCCGGTGTGGATGGAGTGTTGGTTGGAGAGTATCTGATGCGTCAGGCTTCTCCATACCGAGCGGTACGAAGTCTTACCGCGGAGGTTGGGTTATGAAGCGTACGTTTATTAAAGTTTGCGGGCTACGAACTCCAGTGGATGCGGAAAAGTTGATAGGAGTCGATGTGGATGCTGCGGGAATCATTTTTGTTCCTGGGGTGAAGCGAACGGTGAAACCACAGGACGGAGCGGAAATCGCAAAACAGATTCCCACAGGCGTCAAGTTGGTTGGGGTATGGATGGACCCTTCAAAAGAAGAGATGTTTACAGTGTGTAACCGGGTGAATGTGGATTTTGTTCAACTGCATGGATCGGAATCCCCTGCGTTTTGTCAGTGGGTAAAGGAGCGATTTCAAACTAAAGTAGTGAAAGTGTTTCATGCCGGTATAAGAAGTCCGGGTCAATTGGAGGATTATGCTCCCTGGATTGATGTGGCTCTCATTGATTCATTTTCTGAAGGAAAAAGAGGGGGAACCGGAAAGGTTTTTGACTGGAGAATTCTTCAGAAAGAAAAAGAGCGTTGGGAAACCTTTGGAGTTTCAGTTTGGGTTGCTGGTGGCCTTCGGGTGGAAAACGTAAATCAATTGTTGGAGCAGTACACTCCTGATGGAGTGGATGTATCCAGTGGAGTGGAGTTGGATGGTGTAAAAGATCGGTTCAAAATGGTTCAATTTGTGGAGAGGGTGAGAGCTTATGACCGTCAATTCCGTTGACAGTTTTCAAACGGAGCCTTTGGGGCGTTTTGCGGGGTTTGGAGGTCGGTTTGTTCCTGAGACTCTGATGGCTGCTTTAATTGATTTGGAAGATGCTTATCGAAAAGCGTGGGATGATCCAGGATTTCAAGAAGAGCTGAAGGGGTTTTTAACCAACTATTCCGGACGGCCGACACCGCTTACTTTGGCTCAAGGTTTGACCCGAAAAGTAGGAGGTTCGCGGATTTACCTGAAACGGGAAGATCTGAATCATACGGGTGCCCATAAGATTAATAATACCTTGGGGCAGGGATTGTTGGCCAGGCGGATGGGAAAGAAAAAGTTAATTGCCGAAACGGGTGCCGGACAACATGGAGTGGCAACGGCGACAGTGGCGGCCCTTTTGGATATGGAGTGTAAAGTATTTATGGGGGAGGAAGATGTTCAAAGACAAAGGTTAAATGTTTTCCGAATGAAATTGTTGGGGGCAGAGGTGATCCCGGTCACTTCGGGGAACGGTACATTGAAGGATGCTACCAATGAAGCGATTCGTCATTGGGTCTCTTGTGTGGAGGATACATTTTACTTGGTTGGATCGGTAGTGGGTCCCCATCCTTATCCTGAGATGGTGCGCAATTTTCAAAGGGTGATTGGAGATGAAACAAGAACACAACTCTTGGAAAGGGAAGGGCGTCTACCTGACGATGTGGTCGCATGTGTTGGAGGAGGGTCCAATGCGATGGGGATGTTTACAGCCTTTCTCGACGACCCAACCGTGCATCTTCACGGGGTGGAAGCGGCGGGGGCAGGGATCGCCACAGGCAAGCATGCGGCGAGTCTTACGGAGGGAACTCCCGGCGTGATTCATGGATCGTTCACCTATCTCTTGCAGGATGAACACGGTCAGGTGCTTCCTGCACATTCCATTTCAGCAGGATTGGATTACCCCGGAGTGGGTCCGGAACATGCCGGATTGAAAAAAACGGGGCGTGTCCGGTATACGACGGCAAAGGATCAGGAAGCCTTGGAAGCGGTTCGTCATCTTTCCCAAACTGAAGGAATTCTCCCTGCTTTGGAGTCGGCCCATGCTGTGGCGGAAGGGATTAAGGTTGCAAAGAAGGGTCATCCGGATTCTGTTGTGGTGATCTGTTTGTCCGGTCGGGGAGATAAAGATGTGGAGTCGATTCGCAAAGGGATGGGAGGATAATCGATGCGAATGAAGGAAGTGTTTCAACAAAAGGACCGAAAACCTTTGATCCCTTTTATTACCGTAGGAGATCCCGATATGTCCACCACTTTGGACCTGATTCGGCTTTTGGATGACGAAAAGGTGACCGGGATTGAACTGGGTGTTCCCTATTCCGATCCCTTGGCAGACGGTCCTGTGATCCAATCTGCTTCAGCGCGGGCGTTGGCTCATGGTGTCACCCTGCCGCAGGTGTTGGAATTGGCGGATAAGGCGCGAGAGATTGGTGTGACGACACCGCTGATTCTCTTTTCCTACTATAATCCGATTTTGCAATACGGTCCAAAATCCTTGGTTTCCCAGGCCCGCAAGGCGGGGATTGATGGTTTCATTATCCCGGACCTTCCTTGGGAAGAAGGAAGGGAGATGTCCGCCTATGCTTCAAAGCAGGGAGTGGATTTGATTCCTTTGGTGGCCCCCACCTCCCGTGAGCGGGTGCGACAGATTGTCTCCGATGCCCAGGGGTTTGTCTATTGTGTATCTTCTAGGGGTACGACAGGTGTTCGCCATGCGTTTGAGCAAGAAGTGGACGTTTTTTTGGATACCGTGCGAAAGTGGAGTCCTGTACCCACGGCAGTAGGATTTGGTATCTCTCACTCCGATCATGTTCAACGCTTTCTTCAACACGCCGATGCCGTGGTCGTCGGCAGTGCATTGGTCCGGAAGATTGAAGAAACAGGGGAAAAGCTGACGAATCCGGATCGACGGAACGAAGCATTGGATGAAATTCGGCAGTTTATACGCAGTTTGATGAACACAGTCAGGACTGTAAACTCTTAAGTGAAACTTCAAGCCTCATATATGGGGCTTGAAGTTTTTCTGTTGGGCTTTTGAGTCGGTCTGTTGTAATATAGAGAGAAAATGTGTGGGGGAGGAAGCAAATGTGAAGCCCAAAAGCACTTTGCAAGGATTGTCTGTATATCAGCCGGGAAAGCCGTTGGAGGAAGTGAAAAGGGAATTGGGTCTCTCCCAAGTGATTAAATTGGCTTCCAATGAGAATCCTTTTGGCTGTTCACCCCAGGTGTGGAATGCATTGAGAGAGGAAGAACATCATACGGCAATGTATCCCGAAGGCTTGGCTCCTCAACTTCGTGAGAAGTTGGCAGTCTATCATAAGGTACATCCGGAAACGATCATTTTTGGCAATGGGTCTGATGAAGTGGTCCAGTTGATTGCACGATCATTTATGGAACCGGGAAAGGAATCTGTGATGGCGGACATCACGTTTCCGCGCTATAAAACGCAGGTTCTCATTGAGGGAGGCATACCGGTGGAGGTTCCTCTCAAGGACGGGGTCCATGATCTGGAGAAGATGGCTGATGCGATCACCGATCGCACGCAGATTGTATGGATCTGCAATCCCAATAATCCAACGGGAACAATTGTTTCCCATCAAGAACTGGAACTCTTTCTGGATCGGATACCCAAACATGTGTTGGTCGTGGTAGATGAAGCCTATCAGGAATATGTGGATGATTCCTCTTATCCAGATACGCTTTCGTTATTGGAAAAGGACCCTCGATTAATCATCCTTCGAACCTTTTCCAAGATTTATGGCTTGGCAGCCTTCCGAATCGGCTACGGGATTGCTTCGGAGTCCATTGTTACGGAGTTAAATAAGGTAAGGGAACCGTTTAATACCAATCGGATTGCCCAGCGGGCAGCTAGTGCTGCTTTGGAGGATCAGGACTTTATCCAACGATGTCATCAGGCAAATCAGGAAGGCAAAAAGCAGATTCAGGAACAGTTGGATGAATGGGGACTCTTTTCTTTTCCTGCACAGGGAAACTTTATTCTGATGGATACAGGCCGATCTGCTGACAGCGTATTTCAGTGTCTGCTGCACAAAGGGATCATTGTCCGTTCCGGCAGAGCATTGGGCTATCCCACATATATTCGGGTGACGATTGGGAGTCAGGAGCAAAATCACTTGTTTCTCAAAGGACTGGCTAGTTGCTTAGATAAACCGTTCAGGGATAGGATGAGTTAAGTAATGAAAAAGGCAGTGGTATTGGGCATTGGGCTGATTGGAGGCTCCTTGGCGCTTTGTCTCAAGGAGAATACAACATTGGATGTTCACGGTTTTGATGCTTCGGAGGAATCCATTCGATTGGCTGAGGCAGCAGGGATGATACACCGAGGTCATACAGAGCTGAAACCAGCTGTTGAAGAGGCGGATTTTCTCTTTTTGGCGGTGCCTTTGGGAGCGGCTGCCAGACTTTTGGAACAGTTGGCTGAGTTCTCGCTGAAGCCGGACTGTATCATCAGTGATGTGGGTAGCACAAAGGGGCAGATTGTTCAACACGCCGGACGTCTGAAGAATCTGGGCGGAACCTTTATCGGTGGACATCCGATGGCGGGATCTCATCGATCAGGTGTGCAGGCGGCCCATTCACTTCTGTTTGAAAATGCTTATTATGTGCTGACGCCGGTTCCTGAGACGCCGATGTCTGAAGTGCAGAAATTAAGCCGTCTTCTGGAAGAGGCAACTCGCGCCCGATTGGTGATCATGGCTCCGGACCATCATGATCGTGTAGTGGGTGCCATCAGTCACCTGCCCCATATTGTTGCGGCAGGGTTGGTGAATCAGGTGGCAGGTTATAATGAGTCCAATGAATGGTTTTTTCGGCTTGCAGCGGGGGGCTTTCGCGATTTGACACGCGTGGCTTCCAGCCATCCGGTGATGTGGAGAGATATTCTACTCAGTAACCAAAAAGCGGTTCTTCACCTTCTTGACGATTGGGTGGTTGAAATGAAGCAGGTGCGGGAGTTGGTTTCCAAAGGAGATGCCGAAGAGATCGAAATGTTTTTCCGACAGGCGAAGGAAGCGAGAGAGGGATTGCCGGAGCGTAAAAAAGGAGCGATTTTGCCTGAGTATGAATGTTATGTGGATGTCCCGGATGCACCCGGAGAGATTGCTAAAGTAGCACATTTGCTGGGGATGGAGGGAATCAGTCTGCGCAACATTGGTGTAATGGAGAACAGGGAAGATCGGGCGGGAGTGTTACGTTTGGTTTTCCATACCGGAGAACAGCTGGAAAAGGCAGAAGCTCGATTGAGGGCTTCCGGTTATCAAGTGTTTGTACTTGATTCATAAGTGGATTCTAGGGAAAGAGGAGCGATCGGTTTGTTACGGATGGAGAAACGAGATAAGCTGCGCGGGACTGTAAGTGTCCCTGGGGATAAGTCCATTTCCCACCGCGCTGTGATGTTTGGAGCAGTTGCCCAAGGGATGACCCAGGTGGATGGCTTTCTTCCCGGAGCGGATTGTTTAAGTACAATTCAATGTTTTCGTCAGTTAGGTGTAAATATTCAGCGTGTTGGTCCCACTTCACTTCACATTGAAGGTCGGGGTTGGGACGGTTTAACTGAGCCGGATACGGTTTTGGATGTAGGTAATTCCGGTACAACCATTCGTTTGATGATGGGATTATTGGCCGGACGTCCTTTTCACACGATCGTTACTGGGGATGAATCCATTGGACGTCGGCCGATGGATCGTGTGGTACAACCTTTGCGTCTGATGGGGGCAACATTGGACGGTCGGTCGGATGCATCGTTTACTCCTCTATCGATTCGCGGAGGTGGGTTGAAGGGCATCTCTTACCAAAGTCCTGTTGCCAGTGCCCAAGTGAAGTCTTGCCTTTTGTTGGCCGGGTTGCAGGCTGAGGGGAGAACCCAGGTGAAAGAGCCATCTCCTTCCAGAGATCATACAGAGCGGATGCTAAATGCCTTTGGTGTGAAGGTGGATCAAAGCCCTGATGGAGTGTCAGTGGAAGGTGGACAAGTTCTCCAGGCCCGTGATGTTCAGGTTCCCGGTGACATTTCGTCGGCTGCATTTCTCATGGTTGCAGCACTGATTACGCCGGATAGCTGTGTAACCATTCAACATGTAGGGTTAAATCCCACCCGAACTGGAATCCTGGATATCCTGACGAAAATGGGGGGCGATATTCAAGTGGCACCCACTGGAGAGTGGTGTGGGGAGCCTGTGGGAGATATTACGGTTTCCTACAGTGCACTGAAAGGAGTGGAGGTATCTGGGGAGGTCATCCCTCGTTTAATCGATGAAATTCCGGTTCTTGCGGTTGCAGCCACTCAAGCGGAAGGGAGGACTGTCATCCGGGATGCCGCTGAGTTGAAGGTGAAAGAGACAGACCGGATTGCCATGACAGCAGGAGAGCTTCGAAAATTGGGGGCACAAGTGGAGGAGACGGATGATGGTATGATCATTGAAGGAAAGACTGCACTGATCGGGGATCAATGTGACAGTCATGGAGATCATCGGATTGGTATGGCCATGGCTGTGGCTGGACTGGTGGCAAAGGGAGGCGTTACCGTTGAACGTCCAGAAGCGATCGATGTTTCCTTCCCAGGTTTTGAAGCGGTATTCTCCCGTCTGTCTTAAAAGACAGTTCAATCAGAAAATTTAAAATAATAGTTGACTCAGTGTTTAAGCTTGCTTATAATAAATTCATAGTATGGTTTCTCTCCACTCCTATCCATAACAACATATGTTGTAACCACTCCGACCGGGTGGTTCTTTTTTTGTCCAAACCCTCATAAGCGTAAGAGTAGGGGGGAGGATGATGAGCGGAAAATCCGGTGCTCTGGCTTTGGAAATGGTTTTTGTTCCAGTGATTATCATGATGTTGAAAGAGTGGGTTTACCCTTTTTTTATATGGAAGTGGTTTCCTGTTGCAGATACCGCATCCACCGTGTTGGAGTGGGTATTAATTGTGGTGACGGTGATCGGTTGTTTTGCTTATATTGGCTTTGGTTCGTCTGCGAGACATATCTATAAGCTCTCACTTCCTTCTTCTATAGGGATCTATTTGGTCATCCATCTCCCCTTGGTCTTACCCGTGATCTTGATGGAAGCCGGATGGTCCGTCCCTTCGTTATGGAAGGATCTGTCCCTCTTATGGTGGGGATTGATTGGTGACGGAATTCGTCTGTTTACCCCTGACCGATGGGTCTTTCATCCCCTGACTCTATGTTTTTTGACCGCTTTGTTGTTCCTGTGTGGAAGAAATGTTTATGTAGAGGAAGAGGAATCAATCAAGAGCTTGCAACAATCCAAAGTGGTTTCAAATAGATGAAAAGTAGGTTGAATAGAGAGCATCCCATCGGGGGTGCTTTTTTGATTAAAGGGAAGTGAAAATATAAACAAGTTTGTCATGCAAACCAAATCTGCGTTGCATGCAAAGCTGATAGAACAGCCATGATAAGAAGAGAATATATTTGAAGAAGTGAGAAGGGGCTGTTTTGCATGCGTTTTGCAGATTTACTTACTTATGCGGATATCGATCATCTGAAACGGATGGCCCTGCATTATGGCTGCGGAGAAGATGAACATTCCAAAAATGAGTTGATTACTTCACTCTTGTATTATTTGGGTGGATCAGCTAGGTTAAAAGAGGAATTGGATGCGCTCACTTCTGCTGAGTTTCGGTTTCTTCAACAGATCTGTCTGGATTCACGCAGAGTTTTCAGCAAAGAGGAGTTACTGGGGAAGGGTCGTGCTTGTTTGGGTGAAGGGGAAGAGTCTCCCAGAGATCTTGTCATTACTGGGCTGAGGAAGGGATGGCTGTTTCCGGTTGTCGCCGGCAAAAACAAAGCCTTGCTGGAGGTTCCTGAAGATTTGCGCCATCGCTTTCTTCAACTATTTGCAAAAATGTATTCTGATCAGGAGAAGGAGGTTACTCCTACAGCTTATCGAAGTGAAGAAGGATTGATGGAAGAAGATCTTCACCGCTTTCTTCAGTTTCTTTCCCGTCAAGATGTGCGATTGACCGCTGATGGTGCAATATACCGTCACCAACAGCGTCAATTGATGAAAAGCCTTCATATTGCCGAAGAGGCTGTTTCCCGAAAGGGATGGCGATTTGGATTTGGGAGACGTTATCACCAATACCCGGATCGGTTTTCTCTACTGTATGATTATGCTTACTATCGCGGATATATTGTGGAAGATGAGTGGGAAGGGATTGTACATTTAAGTGAATCGGGTGTAGAGAAAATCCGCAATTACAGACTGGAAGAGGGAAAAGAAATTTACCGCTTTTGGCTTCGATTATATCGACATCCCATTCCGCAATTAGCTGTGATTGTCAAGTGGATTGATCTTTTGAGTCACAGGAGATGGATTGCGACTCATACAGTTAAAAAAGTGGTAGAAAACTGGCTGAATTCCTTCTATTACGCCGGAGAAGATGAATTGTTCCAGCAATTGATTCGAATGATGATGCACTTGGGGATGTTGCAGATTGGGGAAACAGAATCCAAAAGAAAACTTATAAAAATGACTTCCAGAGGACATGCATGGGTAAACGGGATTTCCGGTTTTACAGAAAGAACCTTGGACAGGGAATATTTGGAGGTCTCGGTTCAAAAATAAAATCAGGGATGAAGAAGGGAAAGTACCGGATTATGTGGAATAAAAATAAAAGAGACATTCATAGTTATGAATTACGAACTGAATAACCCAGCAAATATCTAAATTTTCTTTGACTGTCCTGGGTGGGGGGATCAACATGAGCGGGAATGTTACGGTCTTGGAAAAAAAGGAGTTTATCCGGTGGTTTTTAAATCATCATGAGTTGCAGAAGCGGGAAGCAGCTTGGCTCCTTAACTATTTATGTTCCGATGATCAGTTGCTCAAACGAACCCATTTTGTGGATAGTTTGCGACATCTTCCGAAGACAGTTTTGGTTTCCACCCGTTGTGTCCGGATGACGCCCTTTCGGTTTACGAAAAACAAACGAGTAAGTGCCGATGTGGAAACGGCCTTTTACGACCTTCGGTCCAGTACAAAAGAGGACCTTTACATCAGTCTATGTTTTAAGGACAAGTCTACTTGCCCAGAGTATGCCGCCGTATTGGAGGTTAATCCTATGGAAAAACAAGATCTTGTTCAGGAGACCCTGTTTGGCTTGATGGCGGAAATGATCCTCGATCACGCGGTTCGCGACTTCCGGGAAAAGGATTTGTACAGACGGATTGATCAAGCTCTGGAAGTAGGAGACGAAAAGGAATTCTTACAATTAACCGAACAATGGTTGCAGCTAGTGGAAAATAGGGAGTAGTTTCTTATATAATGTCCGGCAGATGCCGGGCTTTTACTTTTATACAGGAGGAGCAGAACCATGAGGCTTTCCCATCTTGAAGGTACAGAGTGGAGCCATTTGGCCCCATATGTGGATACCCTCCTGATCCCTATTTACCAGATCCGGATTCCCGGCAAACAGCCGGATTTGGGGGAAGCCAGAAGGGTCCGGGAATTGGCAGACCGTGTGGAACGGGAGTTGGCAGGCAGACTGCTCCTGTTACCCGCAATTCCATACGGTCAACCAACTGACAAACGTTTGCGCTGTTATGTGGAAAGTGTAGTGGAAGAGTTGGGTCGTACCGGGTTTCATCATCTGTTTTTGCTTGTACCGGAATCCCATTCAATATCACTGGAGCCGAGTGAACAGGATCAGTGGAAGCTGTTAACGGTTCCATCTGAAGGAGGAGGGATCGATTCTGAGGATCTGGCTGAAGAGCTGTGCCAAGAGATTATCATTCGTTGGGAACAAAACTCTCAGGAATGATGAACAGGTTTTCGGGAAAAGGTATAACCGATCCTTTATTTCAAAGTCCGAGTTTTAGACTTCTTGACATAGCTTCAGCCAGTTGGCTATCATGAATATGTCCTAGTAACCTCAAGGTTCCGGTCCGGTTGGACGTTATGCCGCATAGAGGGAGGTCGGAAATGTCGTGAGCGAAAAAGAAAATCAGCGAAAGCCGGGAATGTCGCGTCGTAAGTTTTTAACTTATACAATCGCAAGTACCGGTGGATTTCTTGCATCCGGTGTGTTATTCCCGATGATTCGTTTCGCTGTCGATCCGCTGTTGCAAAAGGGAGCGGATACCAAATTTGTTGATGTCGGACCGGTGGAGGAATTCGGAAAAGAGCCTAAATCGGTAGAATTCCGCATCAAACGGAAAGATGGTTGGTATAAACCGGAAGAAGGAGAAAAGGCGACCGCTTGGGTTCAAAGAGAGGGAAACGAAATCTTGGCGCTTTCTCCAATTTGTAAGCACTTGGGATGCACCGTCAAATGGGAGGGTGGCGGACATCAGGAACAGTTTTATTGTCCTTGCCACGGCGGTTTGTACACCAAAGATGGGATCAACGTCCCAGGAACTCCCCCGAACGCACCGCTTGACATGTATGATTACAAAGTGGAAAACGGCAGGCTTCTGCTCGGGGCGATTAAACAGCGGGGAGGTGCCTGATTATGTTGAAAGCAGCTTATGAGTGGTTGGATAAACGTATAGACATTACCCCAATGTGGCGTGATATTGCTGACCATGAGGTACCGGAACACGTAAATCCTGCACATCACTTTTCGGCTTTTATCTACTGTTTTGGTGGGTTGACCTTTTTTATTGTCGTCATTCAAATCCTTTCAGGGATGTTTTTGACGATGTATTATGTTCCGGATATTGAAAACGCATGGAAGAGTGTGGATTACTTACAGAATGAAATTGCTTTTGGTCACATTGTTCGCGGAATGCACCATTGGGGTGCCAGCGTTTCCATTGTGATGTTATTTTTGCATACGATGCGAGTCTTCTTCACGGGTTCGTACAAAAATCCCCGCGAGTTCAACTGGGTAGTCGGAATGCTTCTTTTCTTTACCATGCTTGGATTGGGTTTTACAGGCTATCTGTTACCCTGGGATAACAAAGCATATTTTGCCACTCAGGTGGGGATTCAGATCGCGGCCAGCGTTCCGGTTGTCGGTGACGCCATCGCCACGTTTCTTCAAGGGGGAGAGATTGTCGGGGCCCAGACGCTGGCGCGGTTCTTCGCTTTGCATGTCTTTTTCCTTCCCGCCGCCTTGTTGGGTCTGATGGGCGCCCATTTCTTCCTGATTCGGAAGCAAGGAATTTCAGGGCCACTATAAGCCGAAGGTTAGGGGGGAAAGAAATTTGGCACATCATGATAAGGATAAAGAGGTTCACTTTGTCGGAGATTCACGGGTCCGTGTTCGAAAAGAGAAGTTGCTTCCAAAGGACTACTCCGAATTTCCTGGTAAAACAGAGGCATTTTTTCCGAACTTCCTTCTAAAGGAATGGATGGTGGCTGTGGTCGTTTTGGTTGGGTTCATGGCATTGGTTATGGCTCATGAACCACCTCTTGGCGAACAGGCTGATCCGACCAACACCAGCTTCCTTCCGGTACCGGACTGGTACTTTTTGTTCCTGTATGAGCTCTTGAAGTTTAAATGGGCATCGGGTCCCTTTGTTGTGTTGGGGACGGTTGTGGTTCCCGGTCTTCTGTTTGGTGGTCTGTTTTTGGCACCGTGGTTAGACCGTGGTAAAGATCGACGTCCTTTTAAGCGTCCAGCAGCTACTGGGATTGCAATTTTGTCCTTGGTGGCGATTGTGGCTTTGACCTGGGTGGCCTGGGATGAACACGAAAAGCAACTCGCTTCCCAGCCGAAGGGATCAAGTGAGGATGCAAAAATTGTAAATCCCCAGGACCCTGCTTATGAAATTTATAAGAACAACGCTTGTGTCAACTGCCATGGTCAAAAATTGGAGGGGCTTCAAGGTCCGGCATTGACGGGGATCGGAGATGCCTACACACCGGAAGATATTATCAAGATCATGGATGAAGGAAAAGGGCAAATGCCTGCCGGTATGTTCCAGGGAAATGCGGAGGAAAAACAACAACTGGCTGAATGGCTAGCCGAACAGGACCCTCCGAAAGAAGAGGAATCTGAAGAGTAAACGGGTAATCCCGTTGAACCCGTCCCCGGTTACGGGGTTCGGGTTCTTTTTTATCCGTTTGGTATGGGAGGATGAAGGTGTGAAGCATCCATGGTGGTGGAACAGGCTAATGCTGGAACTGGACAAGCGATGGTTTCTGCAGATCCTGGTAATCGTTAATTTTGTGGGGACTCTCTATGGATACTATTGGTACAAGAATCAGCTGGCTGTGACGGAGGGATGGCTGAAGCTGTTTGTTCCCGACAGCCCAACGGCGAGTGCGGCATTTACATTGGTTCTGGTGCTATACATTGTTCGAAAACGCAGCCCATTTTGGGAGGCGTTTGCAGGAGTGACTCTCTTTAAATACGGAATCTGGGCAGTAACGATGATTCTTGCAGCCGCAGCACGTTCTCCTGAACCGTTCTTGGAGTCTCTTCAATGGACAGACTGGATGCTGATGATCTCTCATTTGGGAATGGCGCTGGAAGGCGTTCTATATAGCCGCTTCTTTACGTTTGGTATCAAAGAATTGATCCTGGTAGGAGGATGGACATTGTTAAATGACATCCTGGATTACGGACTAAACATCCATCCTTGGCTCTCTTTGTCCCTGCGAGGAACAGAAGAGGTTGTTGCTGCATTTACGCTAGGACTCAGCCTATTCAGCATTCTTCTCTTTGCTCTGCTGGTTTTTCCCGCGAAACAAGAAAGAAAATGGAACTTCCCCCTTTGGGTGAGAAATCGGTAGGATGTTTTATATTTAAACCAGTTTGCAATACAGACAAAAAATACTTTCGAAAACGGTCCTGTAAAGGTCCCATCACGCTACTGTCTTGTTTTCATCTTCTCCTCATGTCCGGACAATCCATGCATAAGATGACATAAAGAGTCTTGTCCGGGGAGGGGATTTTGTGTTTTCCAGGCTGGCTATGGGTATTGCTTTTCATGGTCTTATTTTTATGATGCTGTTTCCCCAGATTGTTGTTGCAGAGAAAACGAATCAGAGTGAGAACTGGGCTCGTCAGGCAGAAGAGGTGGACCGCTTGGTAAAAAAGAAGGAATGGGAGCAGGCACGGAGAGCGTTGGCTCAGTTAGCCAACGGCTTTTCCAGTGGCAACTTTACCAAGTCTCATCTCTCTGTGGAAGGAATGAAAGCTCTTTCCGAGACCCTGGTGGATTTGGATCAGGAATTGGTGAGAGTAAAGCCGCGCCCTAAACGATTGTCCTATGCATCCGAACGGATGTTGTTGGCTTTTGATGCGTTGGCACATGATCATCAACCTTTATGGCATCAATATGAATCATTATTGAAAAGTGATGTGTTGGCTTTGAAAAAATATATAAAACAAGACCGCCCAGAAGCGGTCCGTTCCAAAGGCCGAACATTGATTCAACATTTTGAAAGAATTGAGCCCGCTCTTTATGTCTCAATGGATTCGGAGACAGCAGGAGCTGTAAGAAATCTTCTCTATTCACTGGAGGGCGAGATCCGCAAGGGTTCTCTGGAGATGAACCAGCTTTCTGAAGGAGTGGAATTATGGGAACGGATGCTGGAACCCCTGTTTCGACAGAAGGAGGAGGAATTGCTGGCATTGGCACACAGAAACCGACCGACCTGGCCTGAAGCAGCTTTGGTTCTCGGTGGAGTTATTGTGGCTGTTCTCACCTATGTGGGGTGGAAAAAATACAAGTATCAGCAGATTCGTGTCTATGACAGAAGCTATTCCCGATCAAATGTAAATCCTTCCCCCAAAACATCGCGTACATCGTGAAGGACGACAAACGCATAGGGATCTATGGAATGAACCAGCTGTTTCATGCGCGGCAGTTCATTTCGGTTGATGATGACATACAGCACTTCCTTGTCCGTACCGGTATACCCGCCTCGCCCTTTTAAAAGCGTGACGCCCCGCTCCATTTCTTTTGTGATTTTGTCCGATATGGAGACAGCAGAGTTGGAGATAATGGTAACCGCTTTGGCTGTATCCAGACCTTCTACAAAAAAGTCGATGATACGGGCTCCCACAAAGACGGCTACGACGGTGTACATCGCTTTTTCCCGACCGATAAAGAAAGCAGAAGCGCCTATAACGAGGATATCAAACAGAAACATGGTTCGACCAATACTCCAGTCGAGATATTTATTACCAAGACGCGCGATTATATCGACACCACCGGTGGTTCCCCCAACTCGGAAAATGAGTCCAAGCCCACTTCCGACTAAAACCCCAGTGTATAGTGCCGCCAGTAAAGGGTCGTCCACAGGTTCATAATTTCCTTCAGTCAATGAAAGGGCAACAGAAACAGCAACGGTACCGACAATGGTATAAATCAGTGTCCGTGTGCCAAATACTTTGTATCCAATGATGAAAAGCGGAATATTAAGACCCAAAATGACGATTCCAGGAGAAATTTCAAACAGGTAGTATAGGATCAGGGAAATCCCTGTGAATCCGCCTTCAGAGAGTTTATTGGGGATGGCAAAGTAATTGATTCCCCACGCGAAAATGAATGAACCCAGAAGAATGGTCAATATGTCTTTTACTTGCTTATTCATTCCTTCTCCTCCCTTACTGAATTTTAGTGCGGGCTTAATATCCGGACCCAACACATGTATGTTACTATATAATGGACACATGCGAAAACATTTTAAGAGATAGTAATATCGGTGATTTCTGTTTATATAAAATCATTTGGATATCGTTTCCTTTCTCCAGCGTTGTTTGTCTTCCCTGAACCAATCCGTTACCATGGAGAAGACAAAGGAGGAGAGAAGATGGCAGAGAAGACGATGAAAGAAATGCAACAAGATGTGGATCGTTATATTTCCCAATTTAAAGAGGGTTATTTCCAACCGCTCTCCATGCTGGCACGAATGACAGAAGAAGTAGGCGAGCTCGCAAGGGAAGTGAATCATCACTTTGGAGAAAAACCCAAAAAAGAAACAGAAGCAGAAGGCAGTATGGAGATGGAGCTAGGTGATCTCCTATTTATTATCATTTGTTTTGCCAATTCCTTAGATATTGATTTGGAAACCGCATTTCGGGAGGTTATGAATAAGTATTATACCCGTGATGCGGACCGTTGGACCCGAATTGAAGAAGAAGCAAAAGAATTATAACAGTAAGGGAGGAAAGCGTCTCCGGTGCCTTTCAGCGTCGGAGCGTGTCACAGAATGAAGCCGATACATATCGTTGTTGCTGGAGCTACAGGTCGGATGGGGCAGGAAACCATTAAAATGATCCATCAAGAGGAGCATTTAAAGCTTACGGGTGCGGTAGCTCGTTCCCATAAAGGGGAGGATGTGGGACTTGCGATCGGATTGAATGAAATCGGTGTCCCTTTGACAAATTCACTGGAAGAAGCGTTGGATCTGGGACAACCTGATGTAATGATTGATCTTACCACACCTGAAGCAGTAAAAAAACACATGGAACTGGCCATCCAATCAGGCGTTCGGCCGGTGGTTGGGACTTCCGGTCTGAGCGAAGAATCAATCCAAGAATTGGACCATCAATGCCAGGAACGGGAGCTCGGTGGAATTATCGCTCCCAATTTTGCCATAGGTGCTGTATTGATGATGGTTTTTGCTTCAAAAGCAGCTCAGTATCTACCAGATGTAGAGATCATTGAAATGCATCACGATCAAAAGTTGGATGCGCCTTCCGGAACGGCAATGAAAACAGCAGAACTGATCTCCCAAAAAAGAGATGAACGGAAGCAAGGACATATCGATGAAAAAGAAGTATTGGAAGGGGCACGCGGCGGATACCGGGATGGATTTCGCATTCACAGTGTTCGTTTGCCCGGTTTGGTGGCACACCAAGAAGTGCTTTTTGGAGGGGCAGGGCAATTGTTGACGCTTCGTCATGACTCCATGAATCGCCAATCGTTTATGCCAGGTGTGAAACTGGCCGTAGAAAAGGTCATGGAGTTAAAGCGCCTGGTCTATGGTCTGGAAAATGTTATGGATCTTTAAAGGGGGAGCTACTTGAGGTGATGGACAAATGAAAGGGAGGCGATTTCCGTTAAAGATGCCTCTGCTCTCCAACCAGCGGATGGTTGGGTGCAGGGTTTCCACCGGAAATCGTCTCTCTTTTTTAACGGTGTTTTCTCCGCAAGGGTGATTTTGGATCATTATAGTTTCAAACAGGTTTGCAAAACAAACTCAAAAAGAAAGGTTCGAAATCCCAAGGGATCACGAATTATTATTATCATTTGAGATCTCGATTTGCAGGGTGAAACGTTCTATCTTTCTTGATTCTGTGTTTTGGAATAGAATATAATGAAATCAATTCAATTTGATATTATGCCTTGAGTTCTATTTTTCCGCGCGGTAGGGTGAAGTTGCCGGGTGGTTTTTTCAAACATCTGATCTGGGAGGAGCAGGGATGAATATCGCACTGATTGCCCATGACAATTTGAAAAAAGATATGGTTCAGTTTGCGATCGCCTATCAACCGCTGTTACGTAAGCATACGTTATATGCTACAGGGACAACCGGCAAGAAAATTGTGGAAGCAACTGGGTTGACGGTTCATCGTTTTCTGTCAGGACCTATGGGAGGGGATCAGCAAATTGGGGCTTTATTGGCGGAGAACCGGATGGATTGCATTATATTTTTACGTGACCCATTGCAAGCACAGCCCCATGAGCCGGATATACTGGCATTGTTACGTTTGGCAGATGTACATCATGTTCCAGTTGCCACCAATATTGCGGCGGCAGAAATCTTTATTCGATCGTTTGAACAAGGGAACTTTCAATGGCGTCAATTGATCCATTCACGAAAGGAAGAATGATGATGGATAATGCGTACCCTCAAGTAGATCTATTGGCTTTTGGTGCTCACCCTGACGATGTTGAAATCGGGGCGGGAGGGATTGTGGCACTCCATACCACAAAAGGATTTTCAGTTGCCATTTGTGATCTGACGGATGGAGAGCTTTCGTCCAATGGAGATGTGAATACCCGGCGAAAGGAAGCGGATCATGCGGGAGAAATATTGGGCCTTTCTCAGCGGTATCGCTTAGGTTTTCCGGATCGCGGGTTAGATGGATCGGATCAGCAAATTCATGCGATGGTTGCATTGATCCGTAAACTTCAACCGCGTGTTGTTCTGGCTCCACATTGGGAAGACCGCCATCCCGATCATATTGCTTGCAGCCAAATGGTCAGGGAGGCGGTTTTTGATGCTGCGATCCGTAAAAAAGCCACTCAAAATGGTGAGGCCCCCCACCGAGTCCAACATCTTTACTTTTATTTTATCAATCATACAGGAAAAGCTGATATGATTGTTGATGTCAGCAGTGTGTATTCCAGAAAAAAGGATGCCATATTGGCATTTGAAAGTCAGTTTGTTCCTGGCGACGGTCGAGTAAATACCCCTTTAAACAATCCAACATATTTGTCAATGGTGGATGGGCGTGACAGAAATTGGGGATATCAGATCGGTGTAACTCATGGAGAGGGATTGGTATCGATTCAACCTATCTCGATGAAATCGCTGATCGAGTGAATGCTAAGGAGGAGTTTTGATGCGCATTGGAATCACCTGTTATCCCAGTCATGGAGGGTCTGGAGTTGTGGCCACAGAGTTGGGAAAACTGATGTCTGAACGAGGTCACCAAGTCCACTTTATCTCCTATGATATACCTTTTCGACTGGGAAGCTTTCATCACAATATTCACTATCATGAGGTGGAAGCCAATCGATATGCGGTGCTTCGAGTCCCCCCCTACGACCTCGCTCTGGCCAACCGGATGGCACAGGTGGCAA
The DNA here is from genome assembly GCF_900182565.1 of Melghirimyces algeriensis. GTDB lineage: Bacteria > Bacillota > Bacilli > Thermoactinomycetales > DSM-45169 > Melghirimyces > Melghirimyces algeriensis. Next base: position 611,196 of record NZ_FXTI01000001.1, read on the forward strand.
AGATGCATCATCTGGATCTGATCCATGTTCATTACGCTGTACCCCATGCACTGTGTGCCTATCTTGCCAAGCAGATGGTTGGGAAATCGTTAAAGGTGGTTACTACATTGCACGGAACCGATATTACGGTTCTGGGGGAAGATCCTTCATTGAAAGATATCATCTGTTTTGGAATTAACCATAGTGATGCCGTGACTGCTGTTTCAGAAAGCCTTGTCCGGCAAACCAAGGAATTGTTTTGTGTGGATCAAGGATTGGACAAGATTTATAACTTTGTAGACCAACGGGTTTACAAACCAAAAGACGTTTCAGATATACGCTGCGAATACGCAACGAATGAAGAGAAATTACTTTTACATATTTCCAACTTTCGAGCTGTAAAACGACCATTGGATGTCATTCGTATCTTTGAACAAGTACAAAAACATGTACCCTCCCGCCTTATTTTGGTAGGTGAAGGCCCTGAGTGGCCACGAGCTGTTCAGCTGGCCAAGGATCTGGGTCTGGAGTCCAAGATTTCATTTCTGGGAAAACAGGATGAGGTTGCTCGGTTAATTTCTTTAGCTGATCTTTTGTTATTGCCCTCATCCAAAGAGAGCTTTGGTTTGGTAGCACTAGAAGCTATGGCTTGTGGTGTGCCGACTGTTGGTTCCCGTGCGGGCGGATTGCCCGAAGTGGTAATCGACGGCGAAACTGGTTTCTTGTCGGAAGTCGGAGATGTGAGTCATATGGCAAAGAACGCAATCCGGTTGCTTACAGATTCAGAGTTATACCACCGATGTTCGGAAAATGGATTGATACGGGCAAAAGAGGTATTCTGTGCTGAGAAAATTGCTGACCAGTATGAAGCGCTTTATCAACGGGTGATTGAAACATGAATGAAGCATATCATGCTTCTCTTAAAGTGATTACCACTCTGGAATCCCATGGCTATCAAGCGTATTGGGTGGGTGGCTGTGTTCGGGATCGTCTTCTTGGCAAGGAGCCGGTGGACTACGATGTGACCACTGATGCTCATCCGGAAACCGTTCAGCGGTTGTTTTCAAAGACTGTACCTACGGGTTTACAACATGGAACGGTAGCGGTGATCCAGGATGGACAGATGACGGAGGTGACCACTTTTCGTCAAGAGACCGGTTTCACAGATCATCGGAGACCCCGTCAAGTAACCTTTGTAAAGGATCTTTCCGCAGACCTGTCCCGTCGTGACTTCACCATTAATGCCATGGCACAAGATCGATATGGAAATCTGTACGATCCTTTCAAAGGTGCAGAAGATCTAAAACGAAAAGTGATACGGGCTGTTGGGAAAGCAGACATGCGCTTTCAGGAAGACGCCTTGCGAATGGTACGAGCCCTACGGTTTATGGCACAGTTGTCCTTTCAGTTGGATGCGGAGACAGAAGAAGCACTGCTTCGTCAAAAGAAACTGATGCGTTATTTGGCAGTGGAGAGGGTTACAATGGAGTTTCATAAACTATGGAAAACAAGACAGCCATCCCAAGCCCTTGAATTGCTGTGGAGGAAGGATCTGTTTTCTGATCTTCCTCCGTTTCATCGTTGGAACCCGTCCACTCTCGATCCCTCTTCTTTCACACGATTGGATGATATCAAAGACCCGCAAATCTGTTGGGCGCTTTTGCTCTACCTTTATGGTGCGCGGGGACCAGATATCACGGATCGATTGCACAGTTTGCGTTTGTCTTCCAAAGAGGTTGCGTTCATCCGCAAAATCTATCAACTGGCTTTGGGTTGGCATCTTACTGAAAGTGATGAAAAGGATGGGAAAAGGCTACTTTTATCCGAAGGTCTAGATGTCTTAAGTAAATCATTGATTACAGCCTCCCGAATGTACGGTTGGGAGAAAGGAAACGTTCAAACCCTTCAACAAGCGCTAAAACGCTGGTACAGAGAAATGCCGGTTCATGGGCCGGAAGATCTGCAATTAAATGGCCAAATCCTGTTAGAATCTGTTGGTCGGAAGCCCGGACCGTGGATCGGCCAAGTGATTCAAGTGTTATTGGAAAAAGTGGCTCTCGGTGAGATTTCCAATCAAAGAGAATTGTTGATTCAGGAGGGATGTCGACTTGTCCAAGATTCGTGAACACTTATTATCACTGTTGCTGGAACATGAAAGTGAATTTCTTTCCGGAGAAGAGATCAGTGAGCGTTTGCATTGCAGTCGTACCGCGATCTGGAAACATATTGAAGAACTTCGGAAAGAAGGATATCAAATTGAAGCCCGACCCAAAAAGGGATATCAACTCCTTTACCGACCGGATCGGGTATCTCCTGAAGAACTCAAGTTTCATCTGAAGACACAACGGTTTGGGCAATGGATTCGGTATCGGGAAAGCCTTCCGTCCACTCAAGTTTTGGCCCATGAGTGGGCCAAAGAGGGAGCGAAGGAAGGGTCGTTGGTGGTAACAGAAGAACAGACCCAGGGACGAGGACGCATGGGCCGTTTTTGGCATTCACCACCAGGAACCGGCATCTGGATGAGCCTGATCCTTAGACCGGAAATTACATTGGCTCAAGCTTCCCAGTTGACTTTGGTGGGTTCTGTAGCTTTGACTCGGTCATTGCGCAGGGAAACAGGATTGGATATACGGATTAAATGGCCCAATGACCTTTTAATTGAAGGGAAAAAAATCTCAGGGATTTTGACCGAAACCCGCGGAGAACAAGATGGCGTTCAATATGTCATTTTAGGTATGGGGATTAATGCCAACCAAACAGAAAGCGATTGGCCTGAAGAGCTAAGAGAGATCGCCACCTCCCTGGCCATTGAAGGGAAAAAGCAATATCGTCGAAGGGTGTTAATTCCGGCGATATTAAAAGAGATGGAAGATCTATATGATGCTTTTTTGGATAATGGGTTTGAACCCATTCGGATTTTGTGGGAGGAATACGCTGCGATACTGGGAAAACAGGTGCGCACCACCACCCACCGGGGAGTTATTGAGGGAGTAGCTATGGGGCTGGATTCAACGGGCGCTCTCCTGATTCGTCAAGGAGAAAAGGTAACACCGGTGTTTTCCTCCGACATCGAATATTAATTTTTATTGTCAACGAGCGAAAGATGGTTTAATCTGAATAAGAAGCAACAGGCGGCATCCAATTGGAGTCGCACTTATCACTTTGCTTTCTGCAAAACTGAATTACATCTTGTTTTCTGCTCTGAGCCCTCGGGACGGAGACAGAGGTATCGTCGAAAACAGACGTCTTCTTGTCCATTGATGGCTAGGAAGGCGTTTTTGTATTGTATTACCTCTGACTCCGGAGCATCACAAGGAGGTTGGTGTCATGAGTACACATGCAAAGAAAGTGACGCTTCGGACCCTTCATCAAATGAAGAATCAGGGAACCAAAATTGCTATGGTTACCGCATATGACTACCCTTCGGCCAAGATGGCGGAAGCCGGAGGAGCGGATCTTCTGCTCGTTGGAGATTCTTTGGGGATGGTTGTACTTGGTTACGAATCTACCGTCCCTGTTACGCTTGAAGATATGCTTCACCATACCAAAGCAGTGGTACGCGGAGCACACCACTCACTGGTCGTATCCGATCTTCCGTTTTTAACGGCTCACCTTGGTCGGGAAGATGTTTTAAAAGCTGCCGGTCGCTTGATGCAAGAAGGAGGCGCCCAAGCTGTTAAAGTGGAAGGATGCAACAATGCAGTACTGGACGGAATTCGTGCCTGTGTGGATGCTGGGATTCCTGTCATGGGCCATATCGGGTTAACCCCCCAATCCGTTCATCAATTGGGCGGGTATCGCATCCAGGGAAGAGACCTGGAATCCGCCAAACAGTTAATGGATGATGCCAAACGACTGGAAGAGGCTGGAGTTTTTTCGATTGTGCTGGAATGCGTTCCGGAAGAAGTGACAGCCAGAATTACGGAAGCGCTCAACGTTCCCACAATCGGAATTGGAGCGGGTCGTTTTTGTGATGGTCAAGTTCTTGTATACCATGATCTCTTACAATATGGCAGTGAAATGAGCCCTTCATTTGTCAAGACGTACGCCAAAACCGGTGAAGAGGTGATTCGTGGGATTGCGACGTATGTAAGAGAGGTTCGGGAAGGAGCTTTTCCGGACAAAAAACATACGTTTCAGCTTCATCCTTCCGTAATGGATACCCTATATGGAGGACGTTCTTCATGAAAACCATTCAAACCATCCGAGAACTTCAGGGAATCCTTGCAGAAGAACAGGGGAAAATCGTAGGGTTGGTTCCAACGATGGGATATTTGCACCAGGGGCATATCAGCCTGATTGAGCGAGCCGTACAGGAATGTGACCGGGTTGTGGTGAGTATCTTTGTCAACCCTCTCCAATTTGCTCCAAATGAAGATTTAAAGCGGTATCCACGGGATTTAAAGCGAGATCTCCGCTTGGCAAAAGAAGCGGGAGCGGACCTTGTATTTTGCCCTGAAATCAATGAAATGTATCCCGCCAAACCGCGAACAACCGTTTCTGTAACAGAGTTAACCCATCGATTGTGTGGAGCTTCCCGCCCCGGCCATTTTGACGGAGTGGCAACCGTCGTTTCCAAATTGTTTCACATCGTTATGCCAAACCGGGCGTATTTTGGACTGAAAGATGCGCAACAGGTTGCCGTCATCCAGCAAATGGTGAATGATCTTAACTTTCCGGTCGAAATCGTTCCATGTCCGATCGTACGGGAAGAGGACGGATTGGCGATGAGTTCCCGCAACATATATCTGTCACCGGAGGAGCGAAAAAAGGCAGTCATTCTTTATCAAACGCTTTGCGAGGCGACAAAACAAAAGGAAAGTGGACAGTTGATCCATGCTTCTCAGGCCGCTGACTTTATAAGGAAGAAATTGGAAGTGATTTCTGGCCTCTCTGTAGACTATGTGGAAGTGTTAAGCTATCCTGGTCTGGCCCCCGTTCAAGAACTTGGACAGCAGACCAGCATTGCAGCGGTGGCTGTCTGGCTGGGAAACACTCGTTTGATTGATAATGTGATTTGGTCATCAGAGGAGAGATGAATATGTATCGCATGATGATGAAATCTAAAATTCACCGTGCTACGGTAACGGAAGCAAACCTGAATTATGTGGGGAGCATTACCATTGATCAGGAATTAATGGATACCCTAGATATTCTGCCCAATGAAAAGGTGCAGATTGTGAACAACAACAATGGAGCACGTTTGGAAACGTATGTCATCCCCGGCCCCCGGAAAAGTGGAACCATTTGCTTAAACGGAGCAGCTGCCCGTTTGGTTCAACCCGGAGATACGGTCATCATCATCTCCTATACCATGATGCCGGAAAACGACGCCCGGCATCATGAACCGAAGATCGCAATCATGGGAGAGGGAAACCAGATTACACAGATCATCGAAAAGGAAATCCAGGGAACCACCTTATAATCGAAAAATAGGGGTAGAGGGAGCGAACGCCGATCAAGGAAAAAGAAATCAATTGAATAAGAGTTCAATCTAAAGCCAACCTTCACGGGTTGGCTTTAGATTGAGTACGACGCCGGCAATTATAAAAAGTGTAAAACGGATGTACGATAAGAAACTGCCTCCATATTGTTGTCGAGAGTCTAATGATGTTTCTCATGTATTTCAAACTCATTAATTTTTTCACCACTATGGACTCCCCCTTTGACTATTTCCAATTAAAAAAACAATTGGACCAAAATCATGTAGACCATTGTTCCTCCTGCTATAGAGATCAGCATATTTTTCCTCCAAAAATGAAGCAGAGAAACTGCCGCTATTGCAATAAACTCAGGGACCCCGTGGCTGCCAGATAATAAGCTTACATCCTTTAAAGAGTAAATCACCAAAAGTCCTAACACTGCTGAGGGCAACACTTTGCCCAGATACTGAACATACTTCGGTGTGGGTTTACCGGGTGGGAAAATAACAAATGGAAGAAACCTTGTAAGCATAGTGCCTAATACAACCATAGCAATCGTGACAATTTGCTGCGTTAAACTCATAGTCATACAGTAGCCTCAGCTTTCTCCAATGGTTTTCTAAGAACCGTAAGCATCCCCAGAATCACCAGCATAGCGGGAATAATGAAGTTGTTTCCGCCAAAAATAATAAGACAGACAGTTGACAGTCCAAGCCCTACGAGAGCACTATGGTGCCTTTTCTCTTTCATCCACTGTTCAATGAAGATTACAACAAAGAGAGCCGTCATAACAAAATCAAGCCCTTCTGTGTTGAACTGCACTAGAGATCCAAAAATGCCACCAATCGTCGCTCCTATGACCCAATAGGAATGATTAAGCAATGTCACGAAGAACATAAACCAGCCCTTGTCCACATTCATTGGAACATCAACGGTACAATTGATAGAAAAAGACTCATCGCATAACCCATAAATCATATAAAACTTTTTCTTGCCGGTTCCCCTATACTTGTCCAGCATGGAAATGCCATAAAACAAATGTCGAGCATTCACCATTAACGTTAGAAAAAGGGCGTTAATCGGATGAAAGGCAGCAAGCAATAAATGGGCTGCAACAAACTCCATGGATCCCGCAAATATCGTTAGACTCAACAGGATTGGATAAATTGCACTGAAACCTAATGAATTCATATAGATTCCATAAGCGATTCCCAAAAATACAAAGCCTGCAAATATGGGGGTTGTATACGGAAAAGCCGAACGAAATGCCATCCATATTTGATTTCTTTTTTTCATATGATTCACATCCTTTATGGCCAGCTGTTTTTCATACAATTTTAACACGAAAAATCCATACAAAAATGCGATTATTGTAGGATAACAATTTTTCCTAACAGAAATAATCCCCTATTTTAATTATAAGTAGGAGGTTTTTGTCCAAAAAGATGACGAATCCCGTTTTAAGGGAACTGCCCTTTTTTACTTGAGGGATTATGTATCTGGCGATTGCTTCTTTCCAAACTGACTCCTACCATTTTCATAACATGTTCCACCGCTTGCGACCACAAGGTTACTTGAAAAAATAATAAAGTCAGTCATTTGCGGATTTTGCAAAGAGACCGTTATTTTCCATTCTTCATTTCATACTAAGTTGTGTTCATGTTTAGATGGCTGCATGGATTTTTCCACTTAGGAGATACTGTGGAATACTTCGTGATTGCAGGGAGGGGAATGTATGTTCCGTAAATGGCTGCAACAAACAAAAAAACAGTTAACCGATATTGAAAGGCAATATGAAACAGCGGGAGACCAAGAGCGCATCCAACTTCGGAATACATTCCGAAAACTGCGTCGGGATCTGAATGAGCTGTTAGATGGTTGGATTGATTTGGAAGAACAGATGACCTCCCTCCTGAATCACTGTCCTGACCTAGGAGAATCTGAAGAAGAATTAAGCGAAGAATTTTTTCTGGACAGCCAAGCCGTTCGGGCTTTTCGGGAAGGACAAGGTTTTTATCAGTTAAAAATGTTCGCAGAAGCTCGTCCTTATTTTCAAATTGTCGTTCAAAATGAGCCGGAATTTCTTCTGGGACGTTTGTATCTGGCTTTGAGTGATTTTCAGGAAGGGAAACTGATGGAAGCTCACCGAGAGTTTCAAATGGTGGCTGAAACCTCTGACATCCCCCGGTTTAGTGCTTTTGCCTACCATATGCTGGGTTGCATACATGTTCGAAAAGGACAGGATTCCCAGGCAATTCGGCAGTTTGAGAAGTCCCTATCCATTGAACCGGACAGAGAGGATACCTTGTTTAATATGGCCACCTGTCACTTTCGTCTCAGAAATTATCATGAATCGATCCCTTTATTTATGCGCGTTCTTGATCAGAATCCAGAAGACTGGGAAAGTATGTACTATCTGTCCTGTTGTTACGAAAAGTTAGGTCAATGGGAATACGTCACCTATTGGCGAATGGCTTCTTTTCGTAAAGCCAAACATCCCTCAGTCATGGAGTCCATCGCCCATCATTTTGAAGAAAGAGGGGAAAATGAGCAGGCTGTCTATTGGTATCAGAAAGTCCTCAAGGCCTCTCCGGAAAGGACTGATGCCTATCATGGACTTAGTTGGAATTTATGGTTGTCGGGACAGCCGAGGGAAGCGATCGCGTCTCTTCAAAAAGGATTGACACTGGCTCCCGATAACCAGGAACTTCTGTTTACTTATGTGTGGTATTGTTTGCAAGAGGGCGATTTGGAACAAGTTCAAAAGTCTCTGGCCCGCATTCCAGAGACGTTGGTTGAACACCCGATATGGTTGGTTTTACAGTCCCGAATTTCTGCTTACTGCGGGGATCTTCAACATGCAGAAACCATGGCCCGTCGAGTCATTCATCAAACCGACCCGTTGGCTCAATCTTTGGGATATTATCAGCTTGGTCGCGTGTTATTGGAACAACATCAAACGCAACAAGCCGTAAAAGCTTTTCAAAAAGCGCAGGAACAGAATCCGCACTGGGCAGATCCAGTGTTTTATGAAGGATTATGTTATGTATTGACCGGCCAAACCAATCAAACCCGACAGTGTTGGGAAACCATTTTAAAATAGGAGGGTGAAATATGCATACCCTTTGGAAGGGATCAATCAGTTTCGGACTGGTTCATATTCCTGTCAAAATGTTTACAGCCACACAGCCGAAAAATGTATCCTTTCGAAGTCTCCATAAAAAATGTAAAACCCCTATTCGATACAATCGATACTGTTCCACCTGTGACACAAATATTCCGTTCGATGAAGTGGTAAAGGGCTATGAATATGGGGACAATCAATTTGTTCTGGTGGAAAAAGAGGAATTGGAAGCGATTGAGACGGAGAACCGAAAGGCGATTGAAATTTTAGATTTTGTTCAACTGGAGGAGATTGATCCGGTTTATTTTGATAAAACATACTATCTGGGTCCGGGAGAACATGGTGAAAAGGCATACTCACTGCTGAGAGAAGCGATGAATGAAACAGGGAAAATCGGAGTGGCCAAAATAACCCTTCGCTCCAAGCAATCCTTGGCTGTGGTGCGCGTATACCAACAGTGTCTGATATTGGAAACCATTTTTTATCCGGATGAGGTTCGCAATACAGAACACGTTCCGGAAGTGCCATCCAATCTGGAATTGCCGGAAAAAGAGATGGAAATGGCCAAGCAACTAATTGAAAATCTGGCTACAGAATTTGAACCGGACAAATATGAAGATACCTACCGTCAAGCCGTCGAAGAAATGATTGAGAAAAAGATCAAGGGAGAAGAGATCGTCGAAGCCCCCGAAAAAAAGCCGGAGCGAGTTGTCGATCTGATGGAAGCTCTCAAAGCCAGCTTGGAGGATACGAAGGGAAAGAAACCCCGAAAAAAGAAAAAAGCCGTTCGATAACAGCAGATGGATCAGGAGTCAGGCTGATCTCCTTTCCAATACCGGATATATGTGTCTTCTCCGGTCGGGCGTGTTTTTATTTCATGCCCCTGCTTATCCCGAATGACTTCCACCTTTTGGTAATGTTCCACTTCCCAATTTCCGACACGTCGGCTACCCCTGAATTCTGTACGGGTATCAATCCGTTGGTTGGGAGAGGCGGAAGTGGGAGATGTGGTAACGGGAGCTGTTTCTTTCAGGGCAATCTGGTGTTGAGCGATAATAAGACCGATCATCATCATATTAAAAGCGATGACGGTTACCAGGAGAGTGGATGTCCAGTTCTTTTTAATGGAAACATTCATCTGTGTCGCCTCCTTTGTGGTACATGTTTATGGTAAAAACCAAAGAACCATACCTGAAAAGGAGGAAAGTCCGAGAATAACTGGAATAAGAAAGTAACAAAGGAGGTTTTTAACATGAAATTTTCCGATTTATTTGAACAATACAAAAAAGATCATCAACATCCGCTTAATCAATTGACTCACGCCATCGGTATTCCCATGATTGTGGTATCACTTCCTTTGTTTTTCTTTAACTGGGCTCCAGCCCTTATTCTATTTATACTGGGTTGGGTTCTGCAGTTGATCGGGCACATGTTTGAAGGGAAAAAGCCGTCTTTTTTCAGAAATCCGATCTTCCTCATTGTCGGTCCCTGGTGGTGGTTAAGAAAAAGGTTGGGAAAGTCTGAGGATCATAGGGAAGATCACCACGAAGATACAAACCATTAACACAGCTTTCTGACCCCGATCGGGGTTTTTTTCATGTTGACAATCCGATGTGCTCATACTAAAGCATATCTGTACATTCCCTGAATCAAGAAACAACATACAAGGAGGGTGAAGGGTGGTGATGGCTCCCGTTCCCCTTATGGAACCTGTATCCCGAGAGCAAATCTTTCAGTCAGATGATTGGCTTTACCAGGTGAAATGGGATGGCATTCGTATGCAAGCATACTTAAACCAAGGGAAGGTGGAACTGTTTAATCGCAAGCTTCGTCGCCGAACGGATCAATATCCGGAAATTGTACAATCACTTATGGATTTCCCGATGAATTCTGGAATAGTGGATGGGGAAGTGATAGCCATGGAAGATCGCCGACCTAACTTTTACAAGGTTTTGAAACGTGAATTGTATGGGAAAGGAAAGGGGTTATCTTCCATGATGTACGATATCCCAGTTTATTATGTCGTTTTTGATCTTCTTTCCATTGATGGAACATCCTTGTTGAATACGCCTTTAGAGGAGCGATTGGAAAAACTTAAGAACGTTTTTTCCGGTAAAGAGTTCAATACCGTTCAAATGTGTGAGAGTTTCCCAGATGGGAAGGAATTATGGAAAGCTACTGAAGAGAAGGGTTGGGAAGGAATTGTTATGAAAGAACGTCATGGGCGGTATCATCCCGGAAAAAAGCATCCTACTTGGCTAAAAATCAAGCACTTCAAAACCTTGACGGCGACAGCTGTGGGTGCATTGCGACGGGGAGAAGTGGTTCAGTCATTGCTGCTTGGGATCAGGGAAAAAAATCATTGGAGGTATATCGGTCGAGCAGGGTCCGGGCTGAATGAAGAGGAACGGATGCTACTGACTCAGTTTGTTCCTCTGTTGTGTCAAAAAGATCCTTCGGTGATCAATCCTCCTAGGAACGACAGGGTTACTTGGCTACGCCCGACTCTCCCAGTAGACATTCGGTATTTGGAATGGACACCGGAAGGAACTCTTCGCTCTCCAACGATTATGGGGTTTCGAATGCCGCCCAAACGATAAGAAACCCGGTTTATGCCGGGTTTCTGTTTATCATCCGCTTATCAGAAGAACCGTCTAGGAAAAAAGGGGAATGGACGAAAGAACGGAAAAAACGGGGCACCAAAAAAAGGGAATCCAAAGAAGGGGAAAAAGATACTGGTATGAGCATCTCTCTCATAGCTTACAGGGCCATAACCGCCATAGTGCCCAAAATCTCCATAGCCACCATACGAGGAAATTTGGGTGTAATCACCGTTATATCCGCCATACGGGTTCATCAGGTCAAATGAAGGGACGCCTTCATTTGATTGCACACCAGCGGTGTTTAGGGGTGCTGACGGAAGGGTGTAATCTTCCAAAGGCTGTTCGTTTTGGGACATGATGATTCCTCCTCAAGGTAATTTCTCTTTTCCTTATGCAATGTATGTAACTAAAGGTGTATGGGTCATTTGTCCTGTTGGATTTGGGCGGGACGACAAGGAGGGTAAAAACATGGACGATCAATATGTTCGTATTGAAGGAAGAGAACTGCGGATTTCCAATCCGGAAAAGTTATTGTTTCCAGGATTAACTAAATGGGAGTGGGTTCTCCATTTGACTAGACTGGCTCCGTATCTGTTGCCCTATGTGCGGAAACGTTTTTTAACCACCATTCGTTATCCAGAGGGGGTAGATGGGGAATTTTTTTACCAAAAGAATGTACCTTCTCATGCTCCGGAATGGGTGCAAACAGCAAAGTCAGGGGAGATTACATATATTCTCCTCCAGGATCTCCCGACCTTAGTCTGGTTGGGGAATCTCGCTTGTCTGGAGTTTCACGTTTCCTTTGATCGGGTTGATCATCCTGGATATCCAACGGAACTGGTCTTTGATATTGATCCTTCAGTAAGCGGTTTTGAATCTGTCATGGAAACCGCACTCTATACACGGGAAGCTCTTCGTTCCATGGGTCTAGACGGGGTGGTAAAAACATCCGGAGCGACAGGGTTGCAAATTTATGTTCCCATTCAACCGCGTTTTACATTTGAGGAAACGCGAAAAATCAGCGAATTTTTGGCCCGCTATCTTCAGAAGAAGTATCCTCATTTGATTACCATTGAACGGAAAGTGAAAAAACGGGGGCATCGGGTATATTTTGATTACCTGCAACACTGGGGAGGAAAGACATTGATTGCCGCCTATTCCCCCAGAGCACGACCGGAAGCAACCATTTCGACACCGCTGAAATGGGAAGAGTTAAAGCCCGGTTTTACTCCAAGACAGTTCACGTTGGAAACCATTCATCAACGGCTGGAAAAGGAACAGGATCTTTTTGCTTCGATTTCCCAACCGCATCATCGTTATGATTTAACGGATCTTCTTGGCTTTCTTTCTAAAAGAAGGAATCTGGATCTTGTTTGATCCATGGTGACTGAGGTATGGTGGATTTGACGATATAAAAAGGAGGAAGGGTATGAAACAATTGCTTAAAAATGCGCGCATTTTATCCATGGGTCAAGACAATCAAATATTGGACGATGCATATCTTCTGATTGACGGCAGTATGATTGCTCAAATCGGGAGTGGACAACCACCGGAAGGAATCGATGAAGTGGTGGATATGAAGGATCGGCTTCTTCTTCCGGGATTGATTAATACACATAGTCATGCAGCTATGACATTGTTGCGAGGATTTGCGGATGATTTGCCGCTGCAAACGTGGCTGGAAGAAAAAATGTGGCCTATTGAAGGTCGGTTTGGTCCTGAACAAGTGAAATGGGGAACAGCCCTTGCTGTCGTTGAGATGATCCGTAGTGGTGTCACTTGCTATGCAGATATGTATGACCATATGGACGAGGTGGCTCAGGTTACGGTTGAAGCTGGACTCCGTGCGCGACTGTGCAGAGGTGTGATCGGACTGGGTTCTTCAGAAGAGCAAGAAAACAAACGAAGAGAAGCCGTTCAATTTGCCCGTAACTGGAATGGAGCCGGTGAAGGGCGAATTACAACCATGCTGGCCCCCCATGCGCCCTATACCTGTCCTCCGGATTATATTGAAAGGATTGTATCTGATGCAGAAGATCTGAATCTTCCGATTCATATTCATATGTCAGAAACACGTGCTGAAGTGGAGACAAATGTTAAAGAATACGGGGTCCGTCCCGTGGAACACCTTGAGCGACTGGGGGTATTTAACCGTCCAACACTAGTGGCTCATGCGGTTCATGTCACTGAGGAAGAGATTCAGATGTTGGCGGAATACGGAGTGAAGATCTCTCACAATCCAGGGAGCAATCTCAAACTGGGAAGTGGAATCGCTCCCATACCAGCAATGTTAAAAGCAGGCATCCGCCCGTCATTGGGAACGGATGGAGCTGCCAGCAATAACAACCTGGATATGCTGGAAGAGATCCGTTTGGCTGCTTTAATCCATAAAGGAGTGCAGGAAGACCCGGAAGCGGTTCCGGCTGAAACTGCACTAAGGATGGGGACAAGCTTTGGGGCGGAAGCACTGTTTTTGGATCATGCGATTGGAACGTTGGAACCCGGAAAACAGGCGGACCTTATCTCTGTGGATTTAACTGGCGCCCATATGCAGCCTCCACACGACCTTTTGTCGCATATCGTTTATTCTGCTGGAAGAGACGATGTAAGGGATGTATATGTGGATGGTATTCCATTGATGCAAAACGGGGAACTCTGTACACTGGACGAAGAAAAGATTCGATATGAAGCGCTTCAAGCCTTTGAGGAAGTGAAATCATAAAAAAAACTGCCGACAAAGCGGCAGGGAAGATGGCAGGAAGTATAGGCAGGAGAAAATTAGTTATACTACAGAATAAGCTACATCTTTAAATCCACATCCAGATGGAAACGCAACGGCATTTCCAACGGAGAACGTTGACACCAGCGATTTCTGCATGTTGGAGAGATCCAGGATTCCGATTGCATATAGGCTTGGATCTTCTCCATTTCTTCATCGGAAAAATGTTGTTGCAGTTCGTACTGGATCAGATCCCACCCGGAGGAAAAAGAAATACCCATTGCTTCACCTCCTTGTGTACGCTTAGTATCACCCGGTGGAAAAGCAATATGTCTAACACATTTTTGTCTAGATGGATACGGAAAGGATGTATAATGGCAGGAATTGTTGCGACCTCCTGTCACAGCCTTGATGGGAACGTATTTTCGATTTCTCTGTTTACAGTGATATCCAATGTTGTCTTGGATAAAATCCTTAACCTTATCCTGACTTTGTGTTTCCGCATATTATTCCGTCCAATTCAATATTAAATTATATAAATAATCAGATCTTTTCTAGTGATAAATAACGGTTCCGTTTCGTACACTGTCGGTAAAAGGGCACAGGAGGAGAGACAATGAATTTCCGAATGCCCGGTCTCATCTTGATGACTGTGTTAATTATCGTTTCCGGATGCGCTCGTCAGGATTTTTCTGCTTCTACACAAGAAAAACAGGGAGAAGAAACATCCGTCAAAGAAAAAATGTTGCGCTCCCGTCTTTTGCAGGCGATTGACGCACAGTTGGAGCGTGAGGATTATCCCTTTTCCATTTATGTTGATCAGGCTTTATTCAAAGGACAGCAAAAGGGTGACAATTGGTCGATTCAAAGCACATCTTCTCCCGATCAGGATAAAGCGATCCATATTGTAAAAAAAGGAAAGGTTATTCGATTGACTTGGGGAGGGCAGACAGAAAAGCTGAAGGATCGTCAATTGGGGCTTCTTTCTCCCAAGGATCACCTGTTATTGGTGAAATCATCCATTCTCCGGGTTCACCCATTGGGAAAGGAAAACGGATTGAAAGCGGTTCTTTCCAGTGAAAAAATCGGGGATCAACTGGGGCAATGGATGGGAGAAGCGTTTAAACAAGGAGTGGCCAATCAAGCAAGCCGGAAGTTTCGCGTTCATTATTTATTTTATGTCGATCCTGCTCAGGGAGGATTGGATCGCTTTACAATCCAAATCATTCCTTCCAGTAAGACAGAGTCTGCAGAAACCATCGAATATCGCTTTGATTAAACCTTGAGTTCCGCTCAAGGTTTTTTGTTACTTTTATCCTTAACACGAATCGTATATACAATATGATATACTATTTCCGTATGATCCTATTCGCAGAAAGGAGGCTGGAGATTAGTGAAAATCAGATGGCCTATAGCGGTGTCTACTCTGCTTATCAGCCTCATCGTATTATTCGGGGGTTTTTATGCGTTCCAATGGTTCACAGTAGAACAACCCATCCGTCAAATGGTTAAGGAAGCACCTCATCTTCAACTACAAGATATTTTCGTACAACCGAACAAAGTTACTCTGACCTTGAAACCGGATGAAAAGTATTCCCTCGCAAAAGATTATCCATTTCTGCGAAGAAAAATGGCGTCTCTTGCCGGAGATCGAACGATGGATGTCCGCTTGATCGATGCACCCAATCCCGCTTTGAATGAAGCGTGGAATCAAATGGTATTTGGTGTAAAAGAAGGGTTGGCTCATCGGCGCTATACAATGATTCGCGAAACTGTAAACAAGATCGCGACAGAAGAAAATATATGGAGTCCATACAATGTGAGAGCAAGGACTGCTCACCAACGTTATATATGGGTTCGTGAAAACGTAAATAAGGTAGCGACAGAAGAAAGCATTCGATACAAGCTCTCTATAGATGATTCATTTGTTTATATTGAGTTGCACCAGGGAGACCGATTTTTGTATAAGGTTCTTCCTCTGCATCCTGCGGAAAGCGAGGTGAAAAGTAGTGAGTAAAGGTGTGATGATTGGAGCGACGCCAGCCGTTTTTCTATTCCTGATATATCTTGGATATAATATTTTTCCTCTAGCCATACTGGTCGGAATCATAGGGGTTTCTTGGATGTTCCTTTCTCGCTCCGGTTCTCCCTTGAGAAACAATCGCGGAAGCCGTACGAAGAAAAAAGACTCCGTTCCTGATCTCTCGTTTGAAGATATCGGGGGACAAAACCGTTCCAAAGGGGAATTGAAGGAAGCGTTGGATTTTCTGATTCACAGGGATCGCATTAATCAATATGGAATCCGCCCTATCAAAGGGATTCTGTTGTCTGGTCCTCCGGGAACAGGGAAAACGCTGATGGCGAAAGCAGCGGCCCATTACACAGACTCTGTATTTGTTGCCACCAGTGGAAGCGAGTTTGTGGAAATGTATGTCGGGGTTGGAGCGCAAAGGATCAGGGATTTATTTCAGGAGGCCCGTAATTTAGCCAAAAAGAAACAGAAGAAAAGTGCCATTGTATTTATTGATGAAATTGACATTATTGGCGGCCAACGAGAAGGATCTCAACATCGGGAATATGATCAGACCCTAAACCAGTTGCTCACGGAAATGGATGGGATTTCTGCAAACATGGAAATTCAACTGTTGGTCATTGCAGCCACAAACCGAAAAGATATGTTGGATTCGGCCCTTTTGCGTCCTGGCCGTTTTGATCGACACATTGTTGTGGATCTTCCTGATAAGAAAGCCCGAATCGCAATTTTGAATCTGCATCTGAAGAATAAGCCATTGGCCAAGAATGTCAGTGTTGAAAGTATCTCCGATGAGACCTTTGGCTTCTCCGGTGCGCAACTGGAAAGCTTAACAAACGAGGCAGCCATTTATGCACTCAGGGAAAAAAGTGAAGTGATCGCTCAAAAACATTTGTCCCAGGCAATCGATAAAGTGATGATGGGCGAAAAAACCGACAGGGAAGCGACTCAGGATGAACGGGAAAGGGTTGCTGTCCATGAATTGGGGCATGCGATTGTGTCGGAGTGGGTTCGTCCCGGTTCGGTCTCCCAGGTTTCTCTTTCTCCTCGGGGACAGGCTTTGGGGTATGTTCGCCATCATCCGGGAGAAGATCGGTATCTGCAAACACGAAAGCAGATCGAGGAGCAAATTATGATCTGTCTGGCAGGAGCAGCTGCGGAGGATAAGGTTTATCAGAACCGCTCTACAGGTGCTCAGAATGATTACGAACAAGCGAACCGAAATATTCGCATGATGATTGATGCAGGTTTATCTGACCTGGGGATTATCAATAAAGAGTGGGTAAGCAACGAAACTCTCCATCGGGAATCGTCAAAAATTCTGAAGGAATTGTATAACCAAACATTGCACTTGCTTCATCGCTATACACATGTATTTGAAGAAGGACTTCACGTACTTTTGCAGGAAGAAGTTCTCTCCGGAGAGCAATTTCGTCAATTATTAAAGCAATATGCTCCCTCATCTGTTTCAGTCAGCAGCTAAGAAAAAGATGTTGCCGCTGTAATGAAATCCACGTCCGCCTTTTAGGCGGGCTTTTTATAGACAAATGTAAAAGAACATTTTTCTGTGTTACAATGATGGCAATACCGCATGAGAGGAGAAAATCTGAATGAAGTTATCCCAGCGGGTTCAGCAATTAACACCTTCAAAAACGATTGAAATCACAGCAATGGCCAAAGAACTGAAACAACAGGGGCATGATGTTGTGGTGCTCGGTGCCGGGGAGCCGGATTTCAACACTCCGGATCATATACTGGAAGCTGCATCTGATTCCATGCAAAAAGGTCAAACCAAGTATACTCCTCCCGGAGGGGTCATTGAACTAAAGGATGCCATTACGGACAAACTGAAGCGGGATCAGGGGCTGGAATATACACGGGATGAGGTTATCGTTACTGTTGGAGCCAAGCATGCTCTATACAACCTGTTTCAAGTCATTTTGGACCCAGGGGATGAAGTGATTATTCCCGCTCCGTACTGGGTAAGTTATATTGAACAGGTAAAACTGGCCGGAGGCGTCCCGGTTGTGATTGAAGGAAAAGAAGAAAATACGTTTAAAGTGACTCCAGATCAATTGAAATCGGCCATTACGGACAAAACCGTCGCCTTTTTGATCAACAGCCCCTCCAATCCAACAGGTGCGATGTATGGTAAAGAGGAGCTTCACCAATTAGGTGAGATCTGTTTGAAACATGAGCTGACCATTGTTTCCGATGAGATTTATGAACATCTGATTTATGGGGATGAAAAACATATAAGCATGGCCTCGTTAAGTCCAGAGTTAAAAGATCGGACAGTCATTATTAACGGGGTATCCAAAACATATTCCATGACCGGGTGGCGTATCGGTTTTGCGGCAGGGGATGCCCAGATTATCAAAGCGATGTCTGGATTATCCAGTCACAGCACTTCTAACCCGACTTCTGTGGCGCAATATGCGGCGATCGAGGCTTTGAATGGAACGCAAGAACCGGTAAAAAAGATGTTGGCTGCTTTTAAGGAACGCAGGGATTATGTTGTAGACCGTCTTTCAAAGATGGCCGGTATTCGATGTGACACTCCTCAGGGTGCTTTTTATGTCTTTGCCAATGTAGAAGAAGCAGCCCAAAAAAGTGGTTTTTCTAACACCGATGAGTGGGTGAAGGCACTGTTGGAGAAAGAAAAAGTGGCTTTGATCCCAGGAGCTGCGTTTGGATCACCAGCCCATGTACGTCTTTCTTATGCGACGTCGATGGATCAGCTGGAGAAAGCAATGGATCGGATCGAGCGGTTTACCTCATTGTAAAACAAAATAGAGATCCGGACTTATTTAAGTCCGGATCTCTATTTATGTCAAATCCCGAAACAGTCCGATCACCTTTCCAAGGATCGTTACTTCAGGGAGGATGATGGGTTCCATATTGTCGTTTTCGGGTTGTAGCCGAATATGATCTTTTTCCTTGTAAAACCGTTTGACGGTGGCTTCATTGTCCGGGGTCATGGCAACAATAATGTCTTTGTTGCTTGCCGTTTGTTGTTGCCGAACCAGTACATAATCTCCATCCATAATTCCGGAATTGATCATACTATCGCCGTGAACAGACAAAAGGAAGATTGAATCGTCGGGTCCTACCATACGGCGGGGAAGAGGGAAATAGTCTTCCACGTTTTCCACTGCGGTAATCGGTTCCCCAGCAGTTACTTTTCCGATGAGAGGCACCATAACCGTATGCTCGGTTGGATCGGGAAAGGTCTCCTGTTCGTCTTCCAATATTTCTATCGCTCGGGGCTTAGTGGGATCTCTGCGGATCAGATTCTTTTTTTCCAATCTGGCAAGATGGCCATGAACGGTGGAGCTGGAAGCCAGCCCAACAGCTTCTCCAATTTCTCGTACAGAAGGTGGATAACCCTTTTGTTTCACCTCTTGTTTTATGTAGTCCAATATCGCCTGTTGTCGTGGTGATAACTTAGCCGTCAACATCATCGACTCCTTTCCCCGGTTTATAATCGACAAACGAACACATTTTCTTTAGTATACACGATGAAAGCTTATAGCACAAACATCAGTTCGAAATTTACTGACAGAATTTAAGTTTGGGAATTCATTCAGACAAAAAGAAAAACAATACCAAACCCTGAATGAGGATACAGATAGGAATTCCCCATGTAAATCCGAGTTTCTGTGTCTTGTGGCGGTATTTTTTCATTGCCAGCAAGGCACCTGCCCCTCCCCCGATTAAAACCATACGAAATAACACTTTTTCAGAGATTCTCCATTGACCGCGTTCCGCCCGTATTTTGTCCCTTCGGAAAAGAAAAAAGGAAACTGTATTGATAATCAAAAGATATAAGAATAGCCACCCCAATATTAAAACCTCCTTTCACTGATATTAAAAAACGAACCCAAAGCGGTTCGTTTTTATTGTTCAAGATAGTGCAAAACATCCCGAACAGACTGTTTTCCTTGTCTGATACAATCCGGAATGCCAATTCCTGAAAAAGAAGCGCCAGCATAAAATAAACCGGGAAGCTGTTTTCGGCAGGTATGATTCAGTTTCTCCAGCCATTCGACATGTCCGACCCTATACTGGGGCATGGATTGCCGCCAGCGAGTAACGTTTGTAAATTCCGGTGTGACCTCGATGCCTTGGATCTTTTTTAGATCGGCTTGAACCCGTTCTACAATGGTTTCATCTGATTCTTCCACAATGGAATCGTCTCCAGACCGACCAACATAGCAGCGAACCATCGCTTTCCCTTGTGGAACTGTGTGAGGCCACTTTTTATGGGTCCATGTGCAAGCAGTGATGGTCGAATTTTCCCTTTTGGGAACGACAAACCCGGTTCCGTTTGGAATATCCGGAAATTGTTCGGCATCATAACCCAAGATCACAGTAGCGACAGAGGTAGCTGTTCCCGAATGAGCAGGGTGCGGTAATTGATGATTAGGGAGTAAGGCTTTCATCCGTTCAAAAGGCAGGGTCATGATTACAGCATCGGCTTGTATGACCCGGTTTGAAGAAAGGACCAGAAGATATCCATTTCTTTCCTTGATAATCCGGTTTAAAGGGTTCCCTTTAATGATGGACTCTTCCGGAAGCTGGTTTTCAATCTGTTCAACGAAACGTCTTAGCCCTCGTTTCATTGTTAGGAATTGCCCTTGCGATCGAGGGGATTTATGGGATGAACGACGGCTTCGCTTCATTCCGATGATTAAGCTGCGATGTTCTTTTTCCATCCGAGCGAATTGGGGGAAAGTCGCCTGGAGGCTCAATTGGTCGATATTTCCGGCATAAATACCGGATAATAAGGGTTCGATCAGGTGATCAACTACTTCATCTCCCAATCGTCGACGAAAAAAAGACCCTACGGATATATCGTTGGCCTCCTGGTGACGGGACATAAAGAGGTCTTTTATGGCACGAAACTTCCCTGGCCAAGAGAAGAGTGGAGTGGATACAAATGGGGTAATTCGGGTTGGAATCCCCATAATGGCTCCTTCGGGAATGGGTAACAGCTTACCTTGGTGCAAAATGTATGCTTGGCCAGTCTGATTTCGCACTAATTCTTTTTCCAGCCCCAAGTCGATGGCTAATTGTTTCGCGTCCGCCTTTCGTTCCAGAAACGAATCCGGTCCCTTTTCCATCACAAAGCCATCCGTTCGTTCGGTTTCAATTTTTCCGCCCAGATGTTTCTTACCTTCAATCAAAACGAAATTAAGAGGGAGAGATTTCCTTTCTATTTCCTTTTGGAGATAAAAGGCGGTTGAAAGACCGGTGATCCCACCACCGACAATGGCGACTCGCGTTTGTTTCATCGATGACCTCCTCGGATTTCTTCCCATTTTTTGCGGATTACTTCTGCCAAACACTTGATAAATTCAGGGTTGGCATTGGGCATCGGGGGACGATAGTAATCGGCACCAAGTTCATCACAGACCACTTTACATTCAAAATCGTTGTCGTACAGAACCTCCAAATGCTCCGCAACAAATCCCAAAGGACAATATATGAAAGATGTGAATCCTTTTTTTTGATAGAGCGTCCGGGTTAAGTCTTGGACATCAGGGCCCAACCATGGTTCTGGAGTATTCCCGGCACTTTGCCATCCGATGGCATAATGGTGAATGTTTGCCTTTTCAGCGACTAACTGTGCGGTTTCTTCTAACTGTTGTGGATAAGGGTCTCCTGCCGCCAAAATCTTTTCCGGAAGGGAATGCGCTGAAAAAATCACAACCGACTGATCCTGTTTTTCTTTTGGAATCTGGTTAAAAGTCGCTTTTAGCTGATTGGCCCAATATTGGATAAACCGGGGCTCTTTATACCAACTTTCCACTGAATGAATCTCAGGACTACCCAAACTCTTCGCTTTTTCCTTTGCTCGTCCATTATAGGATTTCACACTAAAGGTAGAATAGTGGGGAGCCAATACTAAACTGACTGCTCGCTCAATTCCGTCTTGATGCATCCGTTCCACAGCATCTTCAATAAAGGGGTGAATATGTTTTAGACCAAGGTATGCTCGAAATTCCACTTCATCAAGAGATTGGTTTAGTTTCTGTTCCAGGGCCTGAACCTGGTCATTGGTAATCTGAGCCAAAGGGGACAGGCCGCCGATCGCTTCATATCGGTTCTCCAGGTCTTGAAGCATCTCTTTGGATGGTTTTCTTCCGCGACGGATATGTGTATAGTAAGGTTCGATCTCTTCTGCACTCCGAGGTGTGCCATAGGCCATGATCAATAATCCGATGATTTGTTTGGGCATAACGCTTCACCTCATTTCTGCGTATATTGGTGGATAAATCGCGTTAATCGTTGGAGGGTTTCCACTTCTAGTTCAGGAAAGGTTCCGTGACCCAAGTTGAAAATATATCCCGGTGTTTCCAATCCTTGATCAAGAATTTCCCTTGCTCGCTCTTCAATGATATCCCACGGGGCTAAAAGCAGTGAAGGGTCCAAATTTCCCTGAAGCGCTTTTGTAATCCCCAGCTTCCGTGCTTGATGTATGGATGTTCGCCAATCCAGTCCAATCACATCGCAAGGGAGTTGATTCCATTCTTGTAGAAGGTGGCCCGCTCCAATTCCAAAATAAATCACAGGGACATCAACAGATTCCTTGATTTTTGAGAATATACGGTGCATGACGGGAGCGACATATGTTCGGTAGTCAGCGGCATTCAATGTTCCCACCCAAGAATCAAATATCTGAACCGCGTGAGCACCGGCCTTGGCTTGAGCGATCAAATAAGCGATGGTTAAGTCGCCCAATTTATCCATCAGTGCTTGCCAAACTTTCGGTTGTGCATACATCAGACCCTTTGTTTTGTGGTAGTTCTTGGACGGTCCACCTTCGATCATATAGCTGGCCAGTGTAAATGGTGCTCCTGCAAAACCGATCAATGGAACGTTCAACTGTTCTGTCGTCAATAGACGGATTGTTTCCAGTATAAAAGGAACATCCTGTTCAGGTGTCAGACTTCCCAATCGTTCAACATCAGCAAAGTTTTGTATCGGATTAGAGATAACCGGCCCCACGCCCGATTGAATATCCACACGAACTCCAATCGGTTTTAACGGAGTCATAATATCCGCAAACAGAATGGCCGCATCCACTCCGAGCTGCTCCACTGGAAGTCGTGTCACCTCGGCGCATACTTCCGGATTCTCGCTCATTTCAAAAAAAGAGTAACGCTTTCGGATTTCCCTGTATTCCGGTTGATACCTTCCTGCCTGTCGCATATACCACACCGGAACATACGGGGTGGACTCGCCACGGCATGCTTGAAGGAAGGTGTTGTTAAAGTTTTGTCTGGTCAATGAGTACACACCTTTCCAAAAGAAATAAAAGAATGATTTCTATCCAGTATTACCATAACGTTTTTGTAAGTAATCATACAGAGTTGATGGGAAAGTGTCATGAAATCTCCCTTAATATCTGTCTATCCAAAAGAATACCAATCAATCACACGTTCCCAATATAACATAATTGGAGACAAAAATTGAACAAAGCCACCATCACGGTGGCTTTGTTCAATAACGTATCGTAAAGGAGCGGCTATTTTCTTCAGGTTTCCGGGTCGAAACTTCAATACGTTCCACCTGGGAAGCGGGGCTGCCAAGCTGAATGCTTTTAACAAATTGCTTCATCTTTTCTTCCGTACCTTGAGCATCAATCTCAACCGTTCCATCTGGGCGGTTTCTCACCCAGCCTTGAACGGAATGGCGTAGGGCGGTCTGTTTTGTATACTGACGGAACCCCACCCCTTGAACATGCCCATAAACAATCATGTGTTGCCGGAGCATCGGATCACCCTTTCAATATTGTTTTTATATCATCCTTCCGAGTCGATCAAGAGCATCATCTTTTTCCGTGTTAATCACATGCGTATAAATCTGTGTGGTCTGGATGCTTGAGTGTCCCAAAATTTCCTGTACCACCCGTAGATTTTCACCGTTGGACAACAACAAAGTGGCAAGAGTGTGTCGTAATTTATGAGGAGAAATATTGGTCGCTTTGGGAGGTAAGTTGGCTTCCTGGACATATTTTTTCAATGCATCAGAGATTCCTTTTCGGCTCATACGTGTTCGGTTTTTATTTAGAAAAAGAGCATGTTCATGTCCTGGAATGATCTTTTCTTTTGGTCGGAGTTTCATATAATGCTGAAGGGCTTCAAAAGCAGTCTGATTTAACTTCAACATTCGTTCTTTCCCTCCTTTTCCTATAATCATGACACGGGCAGTATCTCCTTCATTTTGGATGCTGTTTTGATTCAGACCCACTAACTCCGACACACGCATGCCGGTATTCAGCAAGAGGAGGATCATGGCTCGGTCCCGTGCTTCATACCAATGGATTTGACGTTTATTTTTCTTTTGGTGATAGGAGTGAATCGCTTTGATGAGTCGAAGTGCCTCTTCCTGGGTAAGAAATACGGGTACTTTTTTGTGATTTCTTGTTTTGAGAGAAGAATCTTCATAGGCTTCCATCGGATCTTTTTCCAGTACGTCGTTTTTGACCAGATATCGAAAAAGAGAGCGGAGAGAGGAACGCTTGCGTTCTTTCCCCGAACGGGTGTTTTCCCGGAAATGCTTCCTTTTTACCCATTTTTCGCAAAGTTCCCCTGTAGTGGGATCCCTTCGCTTTATTTTCATATGAACTATTCGTTCATATCCATTTTCGATATAGCGAAAGAACCGCCGAATGGTTTGGGGGGTAACAGATTCCAGATCCGTGTTTTTCTTGTTCAGAAAGTCAAAGAAAAGAGAGAAATCGTAGGCGTAATTGGCGATCGTTTGTGTGGAACGTTCTGCACTGATCATTTCCATAAAAAATTCTTGTACATCATCAGGAAACTGAATAATAATTCGGTTAATGTTTTCCGGCAGGCGCCTGGAAAAAGGATAGGAGGACATGATATCACTCCAGTTATTTATATTTTATTATACATTATTCAGGTTTTCTCTAACATTCCGGGAATTTTGTATGCTACAACCCAAGGCCTGATCAGCATTTACAAACCATTAAATGATTACCATCAGGATCTTTGAAGGTGAAATAGTGGTGGTGTTCAATTTCTGTCATTATATTGACGCCTTTATGTTTCATAAATTGATATGCCTCTCCAATATTTTCTGTATTGAAATGAAATGATGGGGTTTTTAAAATGGTTTCTTCTGAGAAAATTTTGCTATCCAATACGATCCCTGTACCATTCATCGGTATGACGTAAAGGTGGCCAAACTGTATTTCACCATCTGTCGGCAAATCTAAAATATCGCAATACCAATCTCTTGCTTTTTCTATATCGCTTACCGGGATAAAAACGGTTCCGATTTGATTTAAGATAGGACTTTTCACAAAAACACCTCCATAACGACTTCATTCTACCATATTTGAATTCTTAACAGGATATCTACCCACCCTCTAACTTCCGATACGGTCATATTATCGGAAGTTAGAGGGTGGGTACTGATTTTGGGAGCCATGGCTATGGAAAACGACTTGCAATTGCATGTGAAACCGCAAGTCGTTTTCACCTTCTTGGAGAGGGTTTTGTTCCCCCTGTACGAACCTCAGGATGCAGGCAGCAATTATTCGCCTCAAAACTTCGGAAAGATCGGAACGGAATATTATTTTTTTCAAACGGTATAATTTATATCTTGCCTTCTCATTGGTCTGCTGTCTATTTGTTGCTATCATGCAACGTAACCCTCTCAATGAATCTTGGTTTTTTTAAATAATTTCGGGAATAGAAATTAAAATATTTTCATTTTTTCTTGCTCAATCAGTTTATCCCCGCTATACTCAAAACGTAGAGATTCATGTGAAAGAAGATGTGTTTGCTATCAAAATATTTAATTCATCAAGGGAGGATATTATGAGGATTTTTCGTCTTACGTTTTTATGTTTTTTAATGTTTGCAATGTTATGGAGTGTTCCTGTTGCATCACAGGCACAAGAGTCAACAGATTTGGATGTAGATACACCCATTGTGCTTGTACATGGTATTGGGGGATCATCTTACAATTTTGTATCGATTGAAAGAGCTTTAATCCGTGCCGGATATGACCGTTCCGATATACATGCCATTGAATTTTGGGATAAATCAGGTAATAATTATATAAATTCACGTGAATTGAGAGATTTCATCGATAACATACTCAGAAAGCTTGACACTCCCCATGCCTGAAGGCAGGGGATTCTTGGGAGCTCCCGTCTACTGACAGGATCATATCCAAGCTTAAACGGTCTGCCCGACCGCAAGTACTCGAAGTCCTTCTTGCAAGATGTTTTTGGATGCATTGATGTCTCGGTCATGGTGAGAGCCGCATGTAGGGCATGTCCATGCCCGAAGGTGGAGGTTCTTTACATCCTTGTTTCGGTAGCAACAGGAAGAGCAAAGCTGACTAGAAGGGAACTGTTTCCCCACTTTCACCACGTTTCTTCCATGCCAGGCTGCCTTGTAGGTAAGCATCGCGACAAACTCCGACCACGAGGCATCCGTGATCGATTTGGCTAACTTGCGGTTTTTCACCATATGCTTTACTTGGAGGTCTTCGATACA
>NZ_FXTI01000002.1 GCF_900182565.1 Melghirimyces algeriensis
CTTTGAGATGTTTAACTGCCCTGTGTATCCCAAACTGCGGATCACATTGTATGAGTAAATGCACATGATCGGGCATGATTTCCATACTGGAAATCATAATCCATGATGGGCACATCGTTGGTTCTGACCCGAAAAAAAATCCGGTCAAAACCAACATGTTGCCCCATCAGATCTTTCATTCATCCGTTCAGATGATTTGAACACTGTGATATAATCGAATGGACTGGATTGAACACAGAAAGGATGGATACCATGTTTGGAAAAGTAGCATCCGATGTTCTGGGATTAAGCGACATTGGGAGCGTCATTACACCCAAGGATTATGACAAAGCGGACGCCGATGATTATGTGATGCATGAAGATAATGAAAAAATCTATTTTTTGATCAAGTCAAAGTCGGATGAATACTGCTTTACCAACCTCGCACTCATTCATTTGGACGGAACCAGTGCCACCAGCAAAAAGCGCACATTGTACCGGCATAATTACAGTACAAACAGCATTTCAAACGTAAGGCTGGAAACGGCGGGAACCGTCGATCTGGATGTGGAACTGAAATTCTCCATCGGTTCAGCCGCCTACTCCATCGACGTACATAAAAAACACCTGGAAGAATTGAAAGACCTGTACAAAACATTGCTCAAAATGGAAGAAATCACACGGGACAATCAGATCAATATGGAATATGCAAAACAAAGCCTCAACCTGGCTTCCAGTACATTGAGCAACATCCGAAATACAGAAAACAATGTGGCCCAGCAATTCAAAGAATTGAACCAAGCTGCTTTCGACTGGCTCTTCAATGCCAAAAACGAGTATGTCGTCAAAGATTTCGGCTATCTGTTTGAGCGTTATATCAACAACTAAGAATCGATGAATAAACATACAGTTCCTGACCATCAGGGGCTGTTTTTTTGTTGCTGTTGAAGTGACTATTATCTAAAAAAAGAAGGAATTTCCTCTTTATTGTTTAAATACCTACTATTGCCTTTTAAACTGAATGGAGGGGATTCTGTGAAGAAAGCTTTTTCAAGTCTGTTATGTGGTGTGTTGTTTTTTGCAATGACTCCGGTCACTGCTGCCCAGGAAAACCATGTTCAAAAAGAGTTGATTCCGGAAAAAAACAGTGAAGTCATCCTAGAGAAAGTGGTTTTTGCAAAAGAAGGAGATCGTGAAGAAATCACAATTCGGGATACAGAAAAGGTTGACGATCAGCAGACAGCTTATCATATGGAAATCAACCGGGAAAAAGGTACTTACAGAACAACAAAGAAAAAGCCTTTGACTGTCAACGAGGATAACAAAAAAGTTACACCCCATGCTACGTATTACTACGGATGGGTAAAAGCGGTTACAGATGATCCTCCTGGAGCGGACCTGGCTGCAACCACTTTAAGATTGGACTGGGTGGATTATGGTTCCACCATTGCACCGACAGACCACAGCATGAAAAGATGGGCTGCCAATCCATCTACATTTGGAACCCACTGGTATAAAGACTGGTCCAACCTTCATAACCCTGAACGGTATGATAACAACCGAAAGATTCGGTTAATCTGCAACGCGAACTACTATAACTACGATTTTGGAGATGACAGCAAACGAACAGACTCCAAACATTATATTCGAATGGATGCCAAGAACAATGCGACATACAGCTATGAAGTGACCATGACCCCATCCGGGGAATTTTCATCCCTGCTGGATCTGGATGTCTACACAAACTAAACATTTTCATTTCCCTCCATTATTATGGAGGATTCTTTTTACCCAACAAAAAACATATAAATGGAGGAAGCTTTCAAAGGAGGAATGACTTCATGGATCTATTCGATATTGTCACCCCACTTCTATGGATCTCGCTGTTCATCAGCATTCTGGGTACCGTATGGGGAATTCGCAAAAAATCCGTTCTGATTCTGTTCATCTGTGCTCTTCTCTCCGGAATCGTCTCCCTGTTATCCATGTTTTCCATTGGCATGCTTCTGCTCATCATTCCACTCATCCAAGTGATCATCGGTGCTTGGTTGGGAGTCCAGAAATATCGAAAATCAATGTAAGGATCATCAAAAAAACCGGGTGGAATCCTCCTTCACCCGGTTTTTGCTCTCAAACCAACTTCCATTTCAGAGAAACAATAACGCCTTCTCATCTCCATGCATTGGAAGCATTCCCTTGTTGGCAAACGTGGAACTTTTATCTGCATAATGGATCGTGACTGGCAGACGGGTTTTATTTAAAGCGCCAATGTGCATAAAGGAGAGATGGTAGACATCCGATACCAGCTGTTCCATCGTCAGCGTCTGTGTCTCTCTCTCCAGTCTCATCGGTTGGGCCATACCCAAATAATCCCTGGACTCGGTTGAACAGAGATAGGCCCGTTTTTCCCGAATATAGGCCGCCCCCTGAATGGTTGTCCAACGCTGATCCTCTCCAAAATAGGCCATTCGTCTCTGCGGATTCTTGATTACACACAAAAAATCATAGGAAACCTGTTCTTGTGCCATAATTTCTTTGACACATGCCATTTCTTCCGGCAATCCACGCCCATCCCGATGAAATGTCACATGTTCCGGCTTTGACCCAAATTCTTCCTCATAGCGATGAAGCGCCTCAAAGATTAAATCCAGATAGGTTTCCTTTGAGATTTTCTCTCCCTTTTCCACTGCTTGGATGGGCTTGGTTGTCAACATCCGACCGTCTTTCCCGATAATCTGAACAATTCCGGATCGATGTTTTCCATCCTTGTGACTCACGTCCAAACCGATAAAGCAATCGGAATGAAGCGGCTGTGCCAGCACCCATGGCTGTACCCTTCCGCTCTTCCCGTAAATCCCCAAAAGAATATTATAAAAGGCATACTCCCTCGCTTTTTGATTCTTGATGTCCACCGTTTTCAGCGTAATCACCTGTGTGGCAATCGCCTTTTTCCCCGTCAATTCTTGCTTGATCACTTCATAACAGGCATCTGCCCGATCTTCTTCCAGTATAACCACCGTTAATTGGCGCAACTGGGAATTGACTTTTTTCAGATGTTTTTTTAGCTCCTGGGGATCATGAAATACAACATCCCGAAGAGAAGGAACTTTTATGGTTTCCAATTCCACTCCCATTCTCCGGGAGACTTCCTCCAACTCCCGTATAAATGAAGGGACAGGATGATCCTTTGCAGAAGCTTGCTGTTGAATCCTGTTCACCAGATCTCCATCTACAAAATAGGTCACCTGCAACCGGTCTATCTCATTCCGGTAAACCCCTCCCTTTTTCAAACCATAAAAGGGGAGGGGGTTTGTATGGCGGTTACCAAAACGAAGCAACGGTTTCTTCAGTTTCACCAGTTGATATCCCTGCTTGGAGGCCAACAGACCGCTCTTGTCGTATGACAAACGGGGAAAGTGTTGCAAAATGGCTTCCACCATTTCCAACATCCGTTCCGTTTTCACATGGGAAGAGAGTTTAATTTCCTTGCTAACCGGCTTCAATATTTGATGCGGGAGTTGCTTATAGGAGGCTTCCAGCATTAGCAGGTCAGGGATAAACGGCAACGGTTCCTTTTTCTTTCCTTTTACCTTTACCGCCTTGGTGTCGGGGGAGACATCTTTTACCCGAAAACCCTGACTTTTATTTTGATAATACTGGATCAAGGGCTGCTCAACTTCTTTGAAAAAGCTCCCGACTGTGCGCTCATCCTCCTCGATGAACCGGTAACTGTATTGATGGTATGGGTCAACAACGGTCACCCCTTCCATAATCAGCGGTGACCCTTCCTTTAACAGTTCTCCCAGATGCTTTTCCGGAATAAAGCGGTGGGATAAATGAAAACCCACCCGAATGACTCCGGTTTCATCCACATTGATCTGCAAAGTCAACGCAGGATGTACACCGATTCCCTGTATACGGAAGCTGGGATGTTTCGAGACAAACTGACCGTATCGAATCCGGTATTTCCCTTTGGGTTGAGCCGCTTCCAGGGATTTCAGCAACACGCGTTGCAACAATTCCCGTTCAAAACGCGATTCAACATGGATAGGACGTTCTTCGTAATGATTCGGGGAATCCTCCTCCCACTTTTGAATCGGATCAAACGAAGCGATAACAGATTCATGAAACGCCATCGCTTGCCAATCGTTTAAGCGCCGAAGTCTGGAAACGATCGGATACGTTCCCTGATACTTTTGATCCCAATCCCTCACCGGAAATCGGTACATATGTAAAGGAAAATCCTCTGCCTTCGATGTCATTTGCCACTCGGTCAAAATGGAACGCTTCATCCTATTCCTCCTCATGCCATTATTACAAAGTGATGTTGCGGTCAGCATGCTTGCCAGCAACATACTAAAAAATGTGAACGTTCATTAAAAATGATAGCACATAAAATGGTATATTTTTATTTTTATTTCTTTTTTTCGCTTTTTTGTTATAAAGAACCGGTCGTGGGACCATCCAAATGATATATTCACACAGACTTGAACGGTCAAGATGATTGGAAGTAAAATGGGTCCTATACAGCGTATTACAAACGGAATTCACCTTTATTTCGTATCACGAAACAAGTCGTCGACCCCCAATCGTGTAAAAACCCCTGGGGGTCGACGACAATTTCTAAAGAACGAAATCACCTAGTATAAAGGGAAAAACTCGTACCCGGTTGTTTCGACAACATTTTTTCTGTATGATGGAAGGGTCAGGGAAATCCCTTTGTTTTGCGGTTGAAATGGGTTTTAGATCTACCTATGAGGAATTGAAACCATAGCAATATGGTCACAGTAGCAGATGAAGTTCAGTTTTAGATCTACCTATGAGGAATTGAAACTTGGAGGCACCAAATCAAACTATGTGCGCCCAAGGAGTTTTAGATCTACCTATGAGGAATTGAAACTCTTTGCTGACAACGGTACATGTCCAGCATCCGAAAGTTTTAGATCTACCTATGAGGAATTGAAACGAAGTCTTTCCTGTCTGGTACTCAACAAGGCTTTTCAGTTGGTTTTAGATCTACCTATGAGGAATTGAAACTCTTGTTCCGATCCCCGCTTAATGGTGGTGTAGTCGTCAGTTTTAGATCTACCTATGAGGAATTGAAACTACCACTCGGCGTTTCGAATCATGGGGTACCTCCTGTTGTTTTAGATCTACCTATGAGGAATTGAAACAACAAAGAATGGATGATTTCTTTTCGTTCATAACGGTCAGGTTTTAGATCTACCTATGAGGAATTGAAACCGGTTGAGCGTGAAGTCAAACAGATCGAGATAGACGTTTTAGATCTACCTATGAGGAATTGAAACTGGAAAGCAGTCCACCAAAGAATTGACGGTAAAAGGTTTTAGATCTACCTATGAGGAATTGAAACTGGATTAAACATCTACGACCACGGTGCTGATGATCCGTTTTAGATCTACCTATGAGGAATTGAAACCCGTTGATTGGGGAACCTACCGGGAATCATTGTCCCTCGGTTTTAGATCTACCTATGAGGAATTGAAACTCAACTTCCAAACGAACAAAAACACGCATAATGGGGAGTTTTAGATCTACCTATGAGGAATTGAAACTCCCACGGATCGATAATAGCTGGAGATTCCGTTTTTTTGTGTTTTAGATCTACCTATGAGGAATTGAAACTTTTCACTTGTACTTTGTATTTGGATGGTTGTGGTTCCCGTTTTAGATCTACCTATGAGGAATTGAAACTCACGCGGCTGAGGGGGAACGCGGCTTCCCACAACGAGTTTTAGATCTACCTATGAGGAATTGAAACGAGTATCAAAAACGTCCGTTTTAGAGACTAATTATCGGGGTTTTAGATCTACCTATGAGGAATTGAAACTCTTTTGGCTTTTCTGTTGGTGTTTCAATTTTGGTGTTTTAGATCTACCTATGAGGAATTGAAACTCCCAGATCCAGACGCGCTGGGGAAGACGGATTCGCGTTTTAGATCTACCTATGAGGAATTGAAACTAAACCAGAAGATTTGGCTGAACAGTTGTCCAAGTGGTTTTAGATCTACCTATGAGGAATTGAAACTCCCGGCTTGCATGTCGTCTGTATCAAGATCAACCTCGTTTTAGATCTACCTATGAGGAATTAAACAGTACAATCACAGCGATAATGTGATGGTGATGGCACGCGTTTTAGATCTATTTATGAGGATTTGAAACCCTTTCACACCTTTTTCTACTTTCACAGCATTCTCTGTTTTAGATCTACCTATAACAGCAAAAATCCGGGTAGGGGGCTTTCCCTACCCGGATTTTTGCTATCGGTTTAAATGTCCTGTCCAACTCCCTTATCAACCCATTTTTCATCCTTTACACACAAAAAAACGGTTCCGAGTAAGTCAGAACCGTTTGAGATTGCTAACCTTTGTCAGCAATCTCAGCAGAGTCGTAGGTTGTTCCTATGTCTCGTACAGCGTTCCCTGCTCTGCAACCTGTAGCATCGCATCCTGGGAGCAATCATAGGAAAGCCCATGCTGTTCCGCTAGGGTCTGTTTCAAAAATTCCAAGGCACTTTCTTCTGCGTGGTCGTTGGTACCCAGTTCACCACGGAAAGCGCGTGAGAGCATGGATTGGGTAAAAATATGATTATCAAATTCTAGATCACTTTGTACTTTTTCTTCAGTTTCAATTAATAGCTGAACCTTTTCCAAAATCATCTTCATTTCTTTATACGGAGGTAACGGCAAATAATGGTTCTCTAAAAATAATCTGGTTTGAAAGCTTTTTACTGTAGTTCCTGATTTTGTGTATTTTCCCAAAAGGAATTCTTCGTGGCCTTTAATATACCAGTAGAAGTATTCATTTAAGTATGAATCACCTGAGTTAAATACTTTCATATCTTGATTTATTGCAGAAGCTTGTCCCAAAATGGCTACCGGCAATGTTCGATTTAAAATCCCACTTCGAACCACCATTACTATAGCACCTGTTTCATATTTATCTGAAGTAGTATTATTAAGACCATCTTCAGTGATTGTATCAATAGTATCTCTAATAACCCGAAACTTCATGTCTTTTGGAGATACCCAGGGAATATTGCCATCCCAGTATTTAACATTAGATTTTGAAGGTGTTCCTCCACCAGCGACGTTAAAAAGCTCAGAAATCCTCACCCATTTCCACCCCTCCGGCAATTCATAAGGTGGATCTATCGGTGGCAAATCCGTGTTCTTTTTACGCTTGCGCTTGGAGGTTTCCAATTGAGCCCTTTCCTCCCGAATCCGTTCCAGCAGACGGTCGGCGGGTTCGACATCCGGATTTTGATCCCGCCAGGTGCGGGTCAGTTCGCCACGGAAGGCGCGAGCGAGGATAGCGGCGCGACGCTGTTCAAAGCTCTCCCGCGCTTCCTCGATTAACCGCTTCGCTTCCTCAATCTTTCCCAACAGAGACTCCACCCGGTTGACGATCCGTTTTTGTTCGGGGAGAGGGGGGAGGGGGAAAGGAAAATTCATTAGCTCAGTAGCTTTAAGATTATTTATGTTAACACCTTTTGAAATAGTAGCCACAGATTTCTTGTAAAGATCTGATTGGAAATAGTATCCAAAATATCTTCTATTATTTTGGTTTTTGGGTCTTATCAAAGTTAAGAAAGCTCCAAAACTAACATTAGCTTCATCACTTAAACATTGAGCAGACTTTCCAATAACCTTTTTGCTTCCTGTAGAAGTAACAATTATAATGTCACCTTTTTGTAGACACTGGTTTTCTTTAATTAAATCGAAAGGTACATATACATCATCTTCAAACTTAAAAATCTTTCCATCTTGAATGTTCCCCCCCCTAAGAACTAAACACACATTTTCCTCTCCTGAATTTGTTACTTGATTTTTTTTATAAGTAACCCCACGTAGAGCTTCAACAACACTCCCTAACCTCACCCACACCCAATTCTCTGGTACCTCATACGGCTGTTCCTCCTTGGGAACCAGTGCCTCTTGCAACAATTCCTCCAAGGTTTTTTTCTGCTTTTTCTTTCGGCTCACTTGTTCATCCCCTCCGCTTTCCGCAATTCCTCCACCACTTCATTCAAGAGGCTGGTG
Source organism: Melghirimyces algeriensis (assembly GCF_900182565.1). Lineage (GTDB taxonomy): Bacteria > Bacillota > Bacilli > Thermoactinomycetales > DSM-45169 > Melghirimyces > Melghirimyces algeriensis. Next base: position 8,042 of record NZ_FXTI01000002.1, read on the forward strand.
GCGCGTTCCAGTTTGGCAATCGCCTCTTCGGCGGAGTCGATGGGATCGGGAAGGTTTTCGTAGGCGGAAAGGGATTCATCGGCGATGAGGCCCAGGTCCAGGGTATTCCCCTTGGCGCGGATCTCTTCACGTGTAAAGCGGGACCAGCGGGAATCCTTTACCTGGGTCCGGTCTTCCGCGGTATAGGCCTTGATAAAGTCGTCAAAGTGGGCTTCGGTGAGGGGGTTCCGTTTGCCGAAGCTGGGCATGTTGGTGCGCAGGTCGTAGAACCAGACTTCCTGGGTGTTGCCGGTGTCGGTGGTGCCACGCTCAAAGAAGAGCACGTTGGTTTTTACGCCTTGGGCGTAGAAGATCCCCGTGGGCAAGCGGAGCACGGTGTGCAGGTTGCATTTGTCCATCAGGTCTTCCCGCACACGGCGGCCATCCCCATCCTGAAAGAGAACATTGTCCGGTAGGACGACGGCGGCGCGAGCCTTACCGTTTTTCTTGAGTGCACGGTAGATGTGTTGCAGGAAATTGAGCTGTTTGTTGGTGGTGGGAAAGGTCAGATCGTCACGGGTCGGCCGTTCCCCGCCCCGTTTGGTGCCAAATGGCGGATTGGTAAGGATCACATCCATCTCCCCCATCTCCGCTCCCAAACTGGAAAGGGTGTCGCCCAGGTGAATTTTCCCTTCGATACCGTGCAAACGGGCATTCATCAGAGCGAGGCGGTGCGTCTCCTGCACCAGTTCACAGCCGGTGAAGGCTTCATGAACCTGAAAGGTTCTGAGATCCAGCACATCAAAGTAATCATCCGTTTTTTCCTTTACATATTGATCGGCCGCAATCATAAAACCAAAGGTACCCGCGGCCGGGTCATTGCACCGCTCACCGGGCTTGGGATCGATCAGTTTGACCATCACGTTGATCAATGGGCGCGGGGTAAAGTATTGACCCGCACCCGATTTCTTTTCACTGGCGTTTTTCTCCAACAGTCCCTCATACAGATTGCCCAACCCTTCTTCCCGTGCGCTATACCAATCCAAATCATCGATGGAGCGGATGATTTTCTCCAGGTTTTTGGGCTCGTCGATATTGGTGGAGGCATTGTAGTAAATCTGACGGATCAGGTCATCCTCGGCTTCCGTTCCCAGGTGGGTTAAGAGATCCCGGTAATGTTGGTACATCTCCTCTCCATGAAGGGAGCGCAGTTGATCCCAGCGGTATTTTTCCGGAATGGCCTCCTCTTGACCGCGCTCTTTCATCATTTTAAGAAACAGAATGTATGTCAGCTCGGTCACATACTGATGATAGGTAATCCCGTCATCCCGCAGGACATTACATAAATTCCACAGCTTCTGTACAATTTCTTGGGTGTTCATCTGGGTTGTCCTTCCTTTCTATCAAGCAAAAAGATCCCGGTTAATCCGGTTAAGCAAGGCTTGGGCCTGTCCTTTTCCAAACACTTTTTCCACTTGGCGAAACCCTCCATAATCCTGGAAGGGTTCTTCATTAAACACCTGCTGCGCATCCGGTCCCAGAACGCTGTACTGAATCAGGGCTTTTTCAATCCAGCCCAGCCATCGTTTTTGCACCGGCTTCCAAGCTTGGGATTGACGCAGTTTCTCCATCACTCCCCGAACCCGTTCTTCATGGGAAACCAAAGCCTCTTTCAGCATCTGTTGGCGGATAAATCCAATAATATCCGCTGCGATCTCTTCACTGGTCATTTCATTCCAGGCGGTACGCAACTTGGATTCCCGATAACCCGCCTTGGCCAGTTCCCGGCGCAACGCTTTCAGCGATTCCCGCGTCAGATCCGAAGGGCGCTGACATACAAGGCGCAACGCGGGAATCCGATTTTCATTTTCCTGGAGAAAGCGGTTAAATTCCTTCAGGTATTCCTCCGGTTTGTCCGCATTGCCATAGCCCCGTTCATGACTTAACAGCTCATCGGCGTGTTTAGAGATGTACTTTCGCCGGGGTTGCGGTGTACGTTGATCGAGGAACTCCAACAAGGGCCCTTCGTTCTCCAGCTTTTTCCCCACCTCTTCTGGGGGGGCTTGTCGCAACCAGCGGGTAAACGCCTCCACGCTTTGACCACAGAGATCGTGGAAGGTCTCCCGGTCCTGTTCCTGGAAAAAGCGGCGTTTCCGACTCAGTTTCGCCACCAATGTATTACTATATCGTTTTTTCTCATCGGTGTCATCGACTTCCCGCAACTCCGCCACCAGTTGGGAGAAGGAGGTATGGGGATTGACCGTTGCCGGTTTCATCCTGGAGACCGGTTCTAGGGCTTCATACAGGCGCACGGGGTCCCAGATCTCAAAATGCTCTTTTCCTACCCGTTCACAGGGTCGGGTGGCCCGCCCCATCATTTGCTCATACAGGATACGGGATTTCACCCGGCGAAGGAAAACAATGGTACAAATCTCCGGAACATCAATCCCCGTGGTTAAGAGGTCTACCGTAACGGCCACCTTGGGATAAGCTTCATTTTTAAACCGCTTGATCGCCTCTGAAGGCTTGTCAATGGAACCCGTGATCTTCATCACTGTCCGGTCATCCTTCTCCCCCTGCCATTCAGCCAGCTTTTTTTTGAGGATTCGAACCACCATATCCGCATGGTTGTCGTTGGCGGCAAAAATGAGCGCCTTTTTTCCATCTTCCAGATCGATGTATTGCGCCAGTTCATCCAACACGGTTTCATTGAATGATTCCGTAATTACCCGGTTGTTAAACTGATCCAGTTCAATGTTGACCTCATCTTCCAAGGAATCAATCGTCTCAACGGTGAGCCGCTCCGCATCAAACACTTCTACGGATTCTCCCTTTTCCCAGCGGATGCCCTCTTTTGCCAACCTGGTGGTCAGCTGGTGGGGAGGGGTATGGTCGATTAGGAAACCGTCCACCACCGCTTCCGTATAACCGTAGTTGTAAATCGGGGAGCCGAAAATCTGTTGCGTATGAAAGGCCGGAGTGGCCGTCAGACCGATTTTCACTGCATCAAAGTAATCCAACACCCGGCGGTACTGACTGACGTATTCTTGCTGGTCCCGAAAATACATTTCGGTCTCCGTCATCTCTTTATCCAATTTATATCCCCGGTGGGCTTCATCCACAATAATGCAGTCATACAAGCCCGCGGATGGAATCTGCTCATCATCGTTTTTAAAGAGGCGTTGCACCATCCCCTGTACCGTTTGGATATGTACTTTCGTCTCCGGATTCGGCTTTTTCTCCTCCAAGCCCTGCAACTCAAAGATCTGTGTAAACGTACGCAAGTTTTCCAAAGGAGACTCCTGGAATGCCTTTTCTGCCTGCTCTCCCAGGGCGGTGCGATCCACCAGAAACAGAATGCGCCGAAAGGTTTTGGTTTTAATGAGGCGGTACAACAGTCCGATCGCCGTCCGGGTTTTCCCGGTGCCGGTGGCCATGGACAGCAACAGCTCCCGCTTTCCTTCGCGAATTCCCTGTTCCACAGCCAGAATCGCCTCTTCCTGATACGGACGCAATTGGAGGTAATCCAGGGGTTCATCCTGCAGTTTGGATTGGGCCCCCTCGTCATCCTGTTCCAGCTTTTCTTTTAAATCATCCGGAGACAGCCAAGCGGGAAGCGCACGGGGATGATGATGACGACTTCTGAGGTCCTGGTACCAGATCCCGGACTGCTCTTCGGCCTGCTTAAAATAATCCCGCCCGTTGGTGGCGAATATGAAGGGAACATAGTAGTCCCCCCAGGGACCCAAGATCACTTCCGACCCTTTTTTCTCTATATTTTGACCATAGCGTTTGGCCTGCTCCAAGTGGGAGGGGACATCCTCGCTCATCTTCTTGGCTTCCACCAACCCCACCAACTGCAAACCGACAAACAACGCATAATCTGCCGATCCATCCGCCGTGGGCCATTCGGCGATCGCCCGGTTTTTCCCGGATACCGGACGGGCGCCAGTTGCAAAGCGAAGGTGTCTGGAATCGACTTCCCACCCGGCCTGCTCCAGCTGACTGTCAATAATGCGACGCGTTTCCTCTTCTGAGAGCTTCACCCGATTTGCCGCCGCGCGGGCTTGTTTCCGACGTTCCAGTATGTAATTGCGGGTATGGGATTCGTTGCGAATCCGTTCCAATTCCCGTTCAAACTTTTGTTCCAACTTTTCCTGCTCTTGTTGATACTTCGCCTCCAACTTCCGGCGGATCTCTTCCGGTTCCGGTATTGGAGCCGGCTCCTGAAACCTTTGGGGTTCAAAGGTCCAATCCCCATAGGTTTGCATAAACCAGACAGCCAGTTTATATGCCACTTCCAAGACGGTCCGCGCTTCCTGATACGTTCCGGTTGCGTCATGTACCGCAGGATTTCCCTTCTTGCGCAGGGAATGAAACATTCCCATCACTTCTTGCGGCAAATCCCCCTCACGACGCAATGCGCGTAAGCGTTCCACCTGTGTATGAGGCTGAGGTGGTCCCAATTTTTCCTCTTCATAGATGATTTTCGCCATGGTTTCCCCAAACAAACGCAATTTAAACAATGTGGTATTGGGATCGGGATGCAGATTCCGCTCTGCTGCCTCCCCCAGCTTGGTCAAAAGAGGCCATTGCTGAAGAAATTGAAAATTGCTCTCTCCCATGGCTTTCACCTCTTGTTGAATAGTTTACAAATTCATTATAGCAGAGCAAATGATAGATTTTTATTCGTTTTTTCGTATTTAAGATATCGGAAATATAATCTCCGATTGGCAACCTGGTTGTAGGATATGGATATAATGCAGTAAACTAAAACCGTATAACAATTGAATATGGACAGCGTATAATAAACGGAGTTTATTTTTATTTCGTATAACGAAACAAGTCGTCGACCTCCAATCATGTAAAAACCCCTGGGGGTCGACGACAATTTCCAAAGAACGAAATCACTTGGTATAAAGGGAAAAAACCGTACCCGGTTGTTTCGACAACATTTTTTCTGTATGATGGAAGTGTCAGGGAAATCCCTTTGTTTTGCGGTTGAAATGGGTTTTAGATCTACCTATGAGGAATTGAAACTCGCCATAGTTCGTACTAAAATACCCATTTTGGTCTTGTGTTTTAGATCTACCTATGAGGAATTGAAACTTGCTAAAAGACAAGGAAAATATAAGGGACGGCCACCGAGTTTTAGATCTACCTATGAGGAATTGAAACTGATACCAATGAATCCATCTCCTGTACTTTGCTCCCGTTTTAGATCTACCTATGAGGAATTGAAACTACGTAAAGCCCATTCATATTCTCGATTATCAATTTCTGGTTTTAGATCTACCTATGAGGAATTGAAACCAGGCTCACGATCATATTCCCTGTACAGCCACCGCGTTTTAGATCTACCTATGAGGAATTGAAACGGTATTAAGGGTTTTTCGTATGTGCTGGAGCTTTTGGGGTTTTAGATCTACCTATGAGGAATTGAAACTTTTTGAAGAAGGAACAGAAACAGACTGGATGTTGGATCCGTTTTAGATCTACCTATGAGGAATTGAAACCCATTGGCAATGTGTTGTTTGTATCTGGGATAGACCTGTTTTAGATCTACCTATGAGGAATTGAAACTCAACTTCCAAACGAACAAAAACAAACAGATGGGCGAGTTTTAGATCTACCTATGAGGAATTGAAACAAGAATACCTTCACAGAGAAGGACAAAAACGACGAGTTTTAGATCTACCTATGAGGAATTGAAACCTAGTTAACTGTCAACACCTAAATTCCTATTTAGTGTTTTAGATCTACCTATGAGGAATTGAAACTCTGGTCACGTATTCCAAAAGTAATGGATTCTCAAAAAAGTTTTAGATCTACCTATGAGGAATTGAAACTATCCTTACAGCAAAGATCCGGTACAATATGAAGCGGGTTTTAGATCTACCTATGAGGAATTGAAACAAGCTATAGCTATCCCGATCCAGATAACCATATCTGTTTTAGATCTACCTATGAGGAATTGAAACCCTTAAACCGGTTATCTCCCACTTTTTTAAGATGGCCGGTTTTAGATCTACCTATGAGGAATTGAAACATGGACATGGCCCACGCAACGGAAGAAACGGACGTCAACGTTTTAGATCTACCTATGAGGAATTGAAACCTCATAATATTTGCTTCCTTTGCAATGAGGAGAAAATGTTTTAGATCTACCTATGAGGAATTGAAACAATCAATGACGAAGCCCTTCCAGTTGTCATTCTGGAGTTTTAGATCTACCTATGAGGAATTGAAACTATCGTTCGAGTGCTGCTTGTTTGTGATCCTCCGGGTTTTAGATCTACCTATGAGGAATTGAAACCATCATTCTGAAACTTCAAGAGGGGAATGTTCATCTCAGGTTTTAGATCTACCTATGAGGAATTGAAACTAGGACGATCAGCGCTGGTTGTGGTCAACATAGTGATCTTGTTTTAGATCTACCTATGAGGAATTGAAACTAATCGTCGTATCTCTCATTCCGGTATGCCTTCCAATGTTTTAGATCTACCTATGAGGAATTGAAACTCTGAACATATACAAAAGAAAGCAGTGCTCTTAATTTGAGTTTTAGATCTACCTATGAGGAATTGAAACGGTTGTCATTACAAATGTTTTCTGTGTCCGTCCCGGTTTTAGATCTACCTATGAGGAATTGAAACAAGCTGTTGACTACACTTGGAGGTCAAGCGACAGTGTTTTAGATCTACCTATGAGGAATTGAAACCTAAGTAATTCATGATAATTTGTTAAGGAGCGCCCAAGTTTTAGATCTACCTATGAGGAATTGAAACATAGGACATAAGCCGGAAACTGTTTCCCGGATGATGTCTTGTTTTAGATCTACCTATGAGGAATTGAAACTTGCGAAAATCTGGTCCAATCGTTTACTGGCTCATTTGGTTTTAGATCTACCTATGAGGAATTGAAACTTGACATCCCGGATTCAGACATCGAAGCAGAAATTACGAGTTTTAGATCTACCTATGAGGAATTGAAACTCACGATGGCGACCGAGTAGATTTGCCTATGGCGCGTTTTAGATCTACCTATGAGGAATTGAAACCCATATGATCTCACAGCTACGGACTGGTACGGTATTCGTTTTAGATCTACCTATGAGGAATTGAAACAAGCTGTTGACTACACTTGGAGGTCAAGCGACAGTGTTTTAGATCTACCTATGAGGAATTGAAACCTAAGTAATTCATGATAATTTGTTAAGGAGCGCCCAAGTTTTAGATCTACCTATGAGGAATTGAAACATAGGACATAAGCCGGAAACTGTTTCCCGGATGATGTCTTGTTTTAGATCTACCTATGAGGAATTGAAACTTGCGAAAATCTGGTCCAATCGTTTACTGGCTCATTTGGTTTTAGATCTACCTATGAGGAATTGAAACTTGACATCCCGGATTCAGACATCGAAGCAGAAATTACGAGTTTTAGATCTACCTATGAGGAATTGAAACTCACGATGGCGACCGAGTAGATTTGCCTATGGCGCGTTTTAGATCTACCTATGAGGAATTGAAACCCATATGATCTCACAGCTACGGACTGGTACGGTATTCGTTTTAGATCTACCTATGAGGAATTGAAACATTGCTTTTCCGGCTGTATCTTTCGATACTCCGGCGTTTTAGATCTACCTATGAGGAATTGAAACACTCGTTGTTTTCGACCCTTTGCATCGCTTCCTCCGGGTTTTAGATCTACCTATGAGGAATTGAAACGACAACAAGTATGTACGTTTCTGAAGTCGATCTTCAACTTGTTCTAGACCTACCTATGAGGAATGGAAGAAGCTCTAACTCTTTCACACTAGATTTTGGGATTGCTTCATCGCTTTTATATCTACCAAAACAAAAATCCGGGTAGGGGTCTTCCCCCGCACCCGGATTTGCTGTCGTTTAAAGCGTATTTCACGGAAATAAATTTACCTTCTCTAACCTAATTCGAATTTTCTTTGTCCCATTCAATAAAGTATCCCCTTCCTATCGCGTGCAGAACATCGCAAACCATTCAGCAAAAATCTCAATATCCTTGGAGAGCTGCACCAGGAGACAAATCCTGATCGTTGATGGGTGTGTCCGCAAATGTCTTTCAAAAAACACAACCAGGACTTCGGCAATGTGAGTGGCGACTCCAACCAACTTCGACGCAATTGAGGACAGGTGGATGATCCCGATACGTTCGATATGCTGGATCTCGAAGACATGACCGATAAACAGGAAATCGCTCTAATGCGGGAACTGATAAATCGGATGCTAAAAGAAGAGAATGAAGGGAATTCCATAAGTGATATCCCGGTCGTCTACCGTTGCATCCACTCGATCCTGGTCATCGACGGTGTTCAGATTACGGCTAACCGTATTGTACCAACCGGTTACCCCTCCGAACCCAGCATTGGATTTGTTATGGGAACTCCAGTAATTCTGCCGGTTTTCTCCTACAAATATACCTGAAGCGGTATCCACGTCATTCACATTGATCGAATCAAACTGGACCCACATACCCTGTTTCGGCACCACCCACCGGGTTTTTATTATGTTATGACACTGGGCATTCACCTGTAACGATTGCATCTCTAGTGAGCCAAATTGGGGGTTTGATCGCCCCGCTTATCAATATACAGAGTACCGTCGTTCTGGATTTCAGCATAAAAAATATCCTCGATCCGTGTACCTGATTGTTGCAGTTGGGCGTTTAACCATTCCGGTGTCAGGTTCAACTCCTTCAAATTCCTTTGGATGACTTTTCCGTCCGTGATGATTTCCGTGGGCATATAGAGTGGCTTCACCGTCATCACATTCATATCTTGCTTCGTCACCGACTGTTTTTCCGGTTTTTTAATGACCGATAGTTTCCCATTGGGTTCTAAAACCGCTTGATCCACATCGTTTACGGAGTATATGTTTTTCTCCCGAAGCAACATATTTAGATCATCCATGCTTAACCTCAGACCCTGCATAGCTTTCTCCAATATTTTTCCATCCCGGATCACAATGGTAGGCTCCCCATCAACAGCGATCCGTGCCTTAGGTGATTTCAGTGCCAAATATCCAATGATAACGGTTAAAGCTGACCAGCCGATCAGGCTGGCTGCTCCCCTAGGTAGTGAAATACCGGGATCCAAAGAAACGATAGCGGCCAACGAACCAATGGTAATCCCTGTAATATAGTGAAAAAACGTTAGCTGACTCATTTGCTTTTTCCCCATCCAACGTGTCATCACTAACAAAACAAGAAATGAAAACAATGTCCTACCCAAAGTGATCAGAACCTCCATATCACAATCCCTCCACTTTCACTTTATGGTTAGCCTGTGTAATCCATTGAAAAATACTCAGATTCTCTCAATAAAGGTTCCTCTGCGGATGTTTTATACCGGATGAATCAATTAACCGCGCCTATTTATTTAAGCCCCGTGATTACTCTATTTGGCATATCATCGTGAACAACGTCAACGCTTAAGCCTCACGACAAAACCCCACCATCCAGAGATGCCTTTGCTATAATGGAATAGGTGAGTCTTTCCAAGACTCACTTTTCAGTCGATAGAACAAAATACGAAATCAGGTGATAGGGTGAAAGGACATGTACGCAAGCGGGGGAAGAAGTGGTGTTTTGTACTGGATATCGGCAAAGATCCATCGACAGGAAAACGAAAGCAAAAGTGGTTTAGTGGGTTTCCGACCAAGAAAGAAGCACAGCGGGCTCTGGCGGAGAAAATGGCTGAGATCAACCGGGGCGATTATGTTGAACCATCCAAAATGAATGTGGGCGACTTCCTGGATGAATGGCTTGTCTCCGAAGTGAAAATGAGCCGTTCCGCCCATACCTTTGATATGTATCAGAACCTGGTCAAGAATCATCTGAAGCCAGGGCTGGGTTCGGCTTCCCTGGACAAGCTGACACCGTTGCATATCCAACAGTTTATGGGGAAGATTTCTGAGAAAGACCTCTCCATCTCCACCATTAACTATATTCTCCGCGTTCTGAAAACCGCTCTTTCATGGGCGGTCACCATGGAGATGATCCCCAAAAATCCCGCCAGCAACATATCGCCCAAATCCGGCCATCGAACGACGATGAAAACCTGGACGGCGGAACAGGTCAACCGGTTTTTGCAAACGGCCAAAGGAAACCGGTACTATCTTGCCTTTTATTTGGCGCTGACCACAGGGATGAGGCAGGGGGAGATACTCGGATTAGAATGGAGCGATATTGATTTTGAATCCGGTTTTATTCGTATCCAGCGGATGCTGGAGGAAAGCAGTCAGGGGAGTCGCATTGTGGAACGAACCAAATCAGACGCAGGACGTCGTTCCATTGCCCTTTCCGAGTCCGCACTGGAAGTGGTAAAACAGCACCAGAAAGAGCAAAAACAGGAAATGTTGAAGCGGGGATACCGGTCCGATCAGCTGTTTGTCACCCTGCAAGGAAAACCCCTTTCCTCGCGAAGTTTAAGGTATCATTTTCGATCCTGTATCCAAAAAGCTGACGTTCCCCACATCCGCTTTCATGATTTGCGCCATACCCACGCCTCCTTACTTCTTCAACAAGGGGTTCATCCCAAAGTGGTGCAGGAGCGACTGGGTCATTCTTCCATCTCTATGACCTTGGACACCTACTCGCATGTGATCCCATCAATGCAAAAAGAAGCGGCCCAAACATTGGATGAGATCATCGGAAAGTAAAAAATATTTTTTTGTTCATTTTTGTTAGCAAAAGGTTTGCAAATAGAACGACTCATCGCTTATAACCCTTATATATAAAGGGATTGAGACTCATTATCCGATATTATATAGTTATAGGAAATTGTGATTGTGTCAATTTGTTGGAATAAATGTAAAATAATATTTTTGATGTATCCCCCCCCAAAAAAAACGCACAGTGAATGATGAAAAAATCCACCATTTGCTGTGCGTTTTGGATTAAACCGATGATCCGTTTGTATTGTTTTTGACAAACATGTACAGCAAGGCAGCAAAGATGACGAGATAACCGAACAGACTCCAAACATCCGGCAGTTGCTCAAACAGAACAGCGCTTAACACGGTAGCGAACAGGATATTGGAATAAAAGAAAATGGAGATCTCATTGGCCGGCGCGTATTTATAGGCCATCGTGATTCCAAACTGCCCAAGCGTGGCAAAGGTACCGGCTAACAGAAGATACACCCATTGTGTAAGCGTCATCGGTTCATAGAAGATAATCGCAAAGGGGAACAAAACCACCGTTGAAAAAAAAGAAAAATAAAAAACGACCGTGTAGTACGCCTCTTTATTCCCCAACACCCGCAATACGGTATAGGCACCCGCTGCAAATACTGCGCCCAATAGCCCTACCAAATAAGGAACCGTTTCAATAGAAAATTGCGGTTTAATAATCAACAAGCTGCCAAAAAACGCGATCAAAACAGCAATCACTTGAAAGCGTTGGGCTTTTTCCTTTAAAAACACAGAGGAAAAGAGAATCAACAGAAACGGACTCATCTTGTTTAACATTTCTGCATCAGATAAGACCAAGTGATCGATGGAATAAAAGAAGAGCACAATCCCAATGGTGCCCAGCAAGGAACGAAGCAAGAGAAATTTCTGGTTCTCTCTTTTCCCAAACAGCCGATCCTTGTGATAGAGAACAAAACCAAATGCAATCACTGCTGTGACGGCATTCCGAAACAACGTTTTCTGAATCGTGGGCAAATCCCCAGACAGTTTAACAAAAGCGGACATCACGGCAAAGCCGAATGCCGATAAAATCAACAATAAGATCCCTTTATTTCGATTACTCATAAGACCCTCCGATATGACACTGATCTTTGCACTCCCCTTATTATAGAGGAGGAATGATCTGGAGCAAACCCATAATAAAAAGCCGCTTTCCAGAGTCTACCGGTACAGATGTCAGGACAGATTGTTTACAAACAGATAGCTGGCTTTGTCATACCCCATTTTTTCTGTATAAAACCGATGAGCCTCTTTCCGTTTCAAATTGGAGGAAAGAGCAACCCGTTTACAGCCTTGATCAGCAGCCAATCGATGGATAAAGCATAGAAGTTGTTCTCCATAACCCATGGACCGACAATCATGTCGTGTAACCAGATCATGTACAAAACAATGTTTACCGTGATATAAATTGAGTCCCAGCGAAAATCCAACCACCGCAACGGCTTCTTGTTCAACAAAGAAAGCAAATTGCCGGTACCCCTGTCGACTCATTTGGTGTAACAACTCCAGATATTCCTCTTCATCCAAATGGGGTCGCAATTGTTTCATCACTGTATACCCCTGTAACCATTCCTGCTTTGTTGTTAACTCTTTGATCCACCCATAACCTGCCACGTTAACTCCTCCTTTGTTGAATTCTTCAACCATCATAAAACAAGACTGAACCCTGTATAAGGTCCAGTTTTGCTAAAATGAAAGGTATCAGTTGAAGAGGGAGGGGTGATTATGTCGCTGTTAATACCTCATTTGGATGAATCGAATCCAACCCCGCTATATATCCAACTCTATCAATATGTGAAACATGAAATCATAAATGGCCGTTTGTCCCCTGGATATAGACTCCCTTCCAAACGAAAGTGGAGCCGTCATCTTCAGGTCAGCCTGAATACAGTGGATAACGCCTATCAGCAGTTAATCGCTGAAGGACTGGTGGAAAGCAAACCCCGGAAAGGACTGTTTGTGGTTTCACTGGAAACGGATTTGCTTTCCTCTGATTTCGAAACTCCCAAGCCTACTCCCACCTGGACCCAACCCGTTTTTTCCCAGCAGATCGATATCAATTTTCACCAAGGAAATCCAGATCTGAAACATTTCCCTTTTCAACAATGGCGCAAATACTTTTCACAAGTATGTATGTCAGATGCTTTGATTCACCATTATCCGGAGGATCCACAGGGAGAATGGGAGTTACGGGAGGAAATCGCCCATTATCTGTATGCATCCAGAGGTGTCTCTGCTTCTCCTGACCAGATCATCCTGGGTGCCGGAACGCTACCATTGATCAGTCTGCTGTGCCGTATCATTGGAACAGAGCATGCCTTCGCGATGGAAGATCCCGGATTTACGCGGGCACGGGCCACGTTACAAAGCCATGGGGTTTCAGTTCAACCTATCCCATTGGACCAGGAAGGAATCCAATTCACAGCGCTGCAAAAAAGTCGTGCCAAGGCAGTCTATGTGACTCCCTCCCATCAGTTCCCACTGGGCACCATTATGAGCTTTTCCCGGCGCATGCAACTGTTGAAATGGGCAAGAGACAACCACGCTTTTATTGTGGAAGATGATTATGATTCTGAATTCCGCTATCACGGACGACCCATTCCTTCCCTGCAAGGACTGGATCACTGGGAACGGGTGATCTACATCGGTACCTTCTCCAAATCGTTGTTGCCGGGAATCCGAATTGGCTACATGGTACTTCCACCCGTATTGCTGGAACGTTATCGAAACCATTTTTCATGGGAAAAACAAACCGCTTCCCCTCTCCATCAACAAACGCTTCAACGTTTTATGAAAGAGGGAGAGTGGGAACGGCACCTTCACCGGATGCGCACGCTTTACCGAAAAAAGCACCAGGTGTTAATAAAGGAAATTGAACGCCAATTGGGTGAGGCAGTTCAGATCATTGGTGCCCGAACGGGTTTGCACATTTTGTTGCGTGTCCACCAGCGATGGGAGGAAACGGAATTGGTGCAACGGTCCCAGAAAGAAGGCGTGGCTGTCTATCCGATATCCGTTTACTACACTTGTCCCGATAAGGCTCTCCCATCGACGGTGATGCTCGGTTTTGGAGGACTTACTTTGCATCAGATCCGGGAAGGGATTGGACGCCTGGCAAAGGCATGGTTATCATCCACCTCGATTGAGTAGCCCACCTTAATGCCTTCTGCTCTACACCTTTAATAAAGGGATCTTTTCCATCCATATAAGCGATGATATCCGTTGGATAATCACGGGCCAGACGCTGTTTCAACGATCCATACTGGTCTGCGATATCGGGATGGGCACGCAGATAATCGCGAAAAGCCAAATGACGGTGAACGTCCGGGCTTCCCTGCTTAAAAACATGAACATGATGGGTTCGATCCTCTCCCCCCTTATAAAAAAAGCGACGCCCTGAAATCCCCCACTCCCCTTTGGGCTCATACCCGTATTCCTGAACTGCATCATTACAAGCGTCTACTTCTCCCAGATCCTGAACGACCGGCATCATATCAATGATCGGTTTGGCGGATAATCCCGGTACGGACGTACTGCCAATATGATGAATAGCTACCAGATTGTCACCCAGTAAACGGCTCCACCACTCCGCTTCCCGTTCAAACCGCTGCGGCCATTCCGGCTGATAAGGAACAATGGTTACTTTTTGCATTTTGTACACCTCTTTTGAATGATAAAAAGTCATATCATAAAGGCGGCGGAAGAATCCCTCAAACCCAGGAGGTATGGGGATCGGACATTAGGCATAGCTGTCCCAACATCAACATAAGGACAAGACCTTGTAATGGGTATTCACACATATCCTCATAAAGGTTCTATTTCAAATTGTTGAATTTAATTTCACATTTTACAATCTCCTTATCCATATCCATTATTAATTATTATAATTAATCAATTTGAAAATCTGTAAATCAAACTGAGAAAGAGAATGCCGTATACTACGATGTTCGTTCCGCAGTTGATAGCTGCTCTTTTTTTGGATATACTATCGCCCTGCCTGAAGATAATGAAAATATGTTGGTTTTTGTTTACCAACTGTTAAAGTATCTACTCAAAGCAGCTTACCGTCGCTTCACAATTTTCAACGCAATTATTGGTTATCACGATAAAGTAACACTGTTGGACAAAAGAATTCAGGGGAAAATAAAAGAGGAAATGAAACAAAATAGTAGTGCGGAGAAATTCACCCAACAAGTTATTCTCCCATTTCTTGGGCTGATTGATATGAAACTGATGAATATCAAAACGAATATTGAAAATGGACAAAATACGAGTTTCTATATCCATATTGCCGGCAATGTGGGAGAACATGCGAATATCGGAGATTTTAGCAGACATTCCACTGAACACAGTCATTACCATCTGATTGGTGAAACTGCCAATGACGATGGCTCATGATAAAAAGAGAGGGAGGCTGAATAGCCTTTCTCTCTTTTTTGAAAGCATTCTTATATGTATCATTTTATTCTCAGTTCCTTTTCTTGATCCGTTGCTCGAATGGTTAATGTCAGTTTCTAGGATGGATCAAAAATGAAAAGACCGGGTGGATTAAACGCGATGCGGGGCACAGTTTCATGTGTTATGGCTTTTCATCGGGAAAACCAACAAACAATCATGATTTTATTCATCGTGTCAAGCAGGGGTTGAAGAAGTACCATGGCTTCATTTTTTAGTCATCCTCCTGCATAGAAGCTTCAATATCCTTGGTATCAACTTCATGTATTCAATCAACCAATATATGTTCCTTTTTCGACGAGACCTTATGGGTCTCGCTTTTTTATTTTGATATTCTTTTAGACTTGCAATTCCATCCATCAGCCCTACCGGATCTTACGCCGATTTGAGTAGGTATAATTCAATTTTTAGTTGACATTCTTTCCAATATCCACGTACAATTAGCTTAATGTTTTTCCCTAATGCAAAATTGATTTATCTATCAAACTTTATGTCCTTTGAGAAAAAAAGATTGACGGATCTATTTTTTATTCCTTAAGCAAAGAAACAGGGGAGAAAGGATGGAGGGCAACAGATGAAAAGGAACAAGAAATGGACATTTATGGTTCTTGGATTCATGATCGCTACAATGCTGATTCTATCTGCCTGTGGAGTTCAGGAAGGTTCTGATATTCCGGAGGATGGTCCGTTTCAGGTAACTGCCACTACGGGGATGGTGGGTGATGCGGTCAAAAACGTGGGCGGAAAGCGGGTGGAAGTAACCACATTGATGGGACCTGGGGTGGACCCTCATTTATATAAAGCCTCCCAAGGGGATATCAAAAAACTGGATGACGCCCACATGATCTTTTATAACGGCATTCATTTGGAAGGCAAAATGACTGAAATTCTCGACAAGATCTCCAAAGAAAAGCCGGTCATTGCCGTGGCAGAGAAAATTGATAAAAAAGACCTGATCAAAACCGGCGACAACGAGTACGATCCACACGTCTGGTTTGACGTGGATCTGTGGATTCAAACAGTCAAACGGGTAGAAACCGAGCTTTCCAACGCTGACCCCAAACATAAGGAAGATTACCAAAAACGGGCGAATGACTATATCAAAAAGCTGGAGGAACTGGATCGATACGCTGAAAAGCAAATCAAAAGTATTCCCCAAGAGAGGCGCGTACTGGTCACTGCCCATGACGCTTTCGGGTACTTTGGAAAAGCTTACGATATTGAAGTGGTCGGCCTGCAGGGAATCAGCACGGCATCCGAATATGGACTTAAGGACGTGCAACGTATCGTGAAACTGCTGGTTGACCGCGAAATCAAAGCGGTATTCGTAGAGTCCAGCGTTCCCAAACGCTCCATCCAAGCAGTGGTGAAAGGAACTGAAAAAAAAGGACACAAGATCTCCATCGGGGGCGAACTCTTTTCCGATGCCATGGGTAAAGAAGGAACAGTCGAAGGTACGTACGTCGGCATGGTTCGCCATAATGTGGATACTATCGTATCTGCTTTGAAATAGGACAGATAAGAAAGGAGGCATCTACCATGCAAACCAGCAACCGTCCAGTCTCGGTCCGGGATCTATCGGTGGCCTATCACCGAAAACCTGTACTTCGGGATGTCCAGTTTGATGCACCGGAAGGAAAACTGATCGGAATCGTGGGACCCAATGGTGCTGGAAAGTCCACCTTGATTAAAGCGATTATGAATTTACTTCCCCTGACTGGCGGGGAAGTACAAATATACGGCAAGCCATACAAAGAACAACGGGCTCTCGTGGGCTATGTTCCCCAGCGGGAGTCAGTGGACTGGGATTTTCCCACAAGCGCTTTGGATGTGGTTTTAATGGGTCGTTACGGAAAGTTGGGCTGGTTCCGTAAACCCAAAGCCGCCGACCGGGAATACGCCATGGATTGCCTGGATAAAGTGGGCATGGCCGACTTCGCCAAACGGCAGATCAGTCAACTGTCCGGAGGGCAACAGCAACGGGTCTTTCTGGCCCGTTCCCTTGCTCAGGATGCCCGGATTTACTTTATGGATGAACCTTTCGTCGGTGTGGATGCAGCCACGGAAAAAGCCATCATTCGTATTTTGAACGAACTAAAAACACAGAAGAAAACAGTGCTGGTCGTTCATCATGATCTTCAAACCGTACGAGAATACTTTGACTGGCTCTTGATGCTTAACATGCGCCAAATCGCCTTTGGCCCCACTTCCGAAGTATTTACGACGGACAATCTGCAGAAAACCTACGGCGGACGACTGACCGTATTGCCGGACCTTCCCGAACCGGTCGCCGAGACGAGGTGATCATCATGAACGTTCTGACACAAATACAGCAATTCTTCTCTGATCCCAACACTCTTTGGGTGTTGTCCGGTACCATTCTGCTGGGAGTATCCAGCGGTGTCATCGGTTCTTTCGCCTTTTTGCGAAAACGCGGACTGATGGGCGATGTTCTCGCCCACGCCGCTCTTCCTGGTATCTGTCTCGCTTTTATGCTGACAGGTTCGAAAAATCCTCTCTTCTTCCTGATCGGTGCAACCGTGACCGGGATTCTCGCCTCCATGGCGATCAACACCATCACGCGGTTCTCTCGGATCAAAGAGGATACCTCATTAGCACTTGTGCTGTCCGTCTTCTTTGGAGTGGGAATCGTCTTTCTCACCCAAATCCAGCACACCAACTACGGCAACCAGAGCGGCCTGGATAAATTCCTGTTTGGCCAGTCCGCTTCCCTTGTCGGGGATGATGTCTGGGTAATGGGAGGAGTCGCAATTGCTCTTCTATTATTCTCTCTTCTGCTGTTCAAGGAATTCAAGCTTCTATGCTTTGATCCCGGCTTCGGTCGGAGCTTAGGTTTCCCTGTTGGCCTGCTGGACTTGATTTTGATGTTGATGCTGGTTTTGGCGGTTGTCATTGGCCTTCAGGCTGCCGGTGTGGTACTGATGGCTGCTCTGATCATCACCCCGGCGGCAGCCGCCCGTTACTGGACGGAACGATTGGATATCATGCTGGTGCTATCCGCCTTCCTCGGCGGCTTATCCGGTGCACTCGGCACCCTGTTCAGTGCAACTACAGCCAATCTGCCCACCGGTCCTCTGATCGTGGTGGCCGCTACAATGATCTTTCTGATTTCCTTGGTTTTCTCTCCGCGAAGGGGACTGCTCTCCAAAGCAATCCGTCTTGCCGCCACACGAAAACAGATGGCTAGGGAGCGCGTGTTGCAATTTCTCTATGAGAACCGGGAACAGGGCTATTTCGATCCATTGAATACGGAAATGATTTTATGGAAATATCCCATGTCCAGACGCAGACTGAAGTCCGCTCTCGCATCCCTAACCAAAGACGGATGGATTCAAGTGGAACAAAAGGGCGGATCCTTCTTCATCCGGGGAACGGGAGAGGGTTGGGTTCAAGCCTATGAGACCGTTCTGCGCACCCGGATGACCGAAGTATGGATGATGCATGAAAACGAGATTGGGGGGAATATCCGGGAAGAAGGCTCCACCACCGGAGAGATTCCGCCGGATCTGTTTGAACCTCTATGGAACTTGCTGGTGAAACACGGCCGGGAACCGAAATGGAATCCAAAATCGGATAGCATTGCCGGGGAAGGAGGAAACGTTCCATGAGTATGGGACTAACCATTATAATAACCGGAGCGCTGGTAGCCGCCTCCTGTGGATTCTTGGGATGCTTTTTGATCCTCCGACGCATGGCCATGTTGGGGGACGCGATCAGCCATGCCGTTCTTCCCGGCATTGTGATTGCTTTTTTGATGAGCGGTAGCCGGGATTCCCTCCCGATGCTCCTGGGAGCAGCTGCCCTTGGGCTTCTGTGTACCTTTTTCATCCAGAGTCTGCGGTCACAAGGGGTTCAGAGCGACGCGGCCATCAGCGTTACCTTCACCGCCCTCTTTGCAATCGGAGTCATTCTCGTCTCCCTCTACACCCGACAGGTGGACCTGGATTTGGATTGCGTCCTCTATGGGGAAATTGCCTATGTTCCCTGGGATACCCTGTATCTCTTTGGAAACAACATCGGGCCCAAGGCTATCTGGGGAGTGGGAACGGCTTTCATTCTCAGCTTCCTAGTCGTCGGCCTGTTTTTCAAGGAGTTCAAAATTGTCTCCTTCGATCCACAGATGGCCGCCGCCTTGGGAATACCAGTGCTTTTGATCCATTATCTTTTGATGGGGCTCGTCTCCATCACCACCGTCGCTTCTTTTGAAAGCGTTGGAGCCATCCTGGTGGTGGCGATGTTAACCGTACCATCGGCAACGGCGTATCTGCTGACGGACAGACTGGAGACCATGCTGGCGATCAGTGTCGGAGTGGGCATTCTCAGCTCCCTCTTCGGCTACTGGCTTTCCCTCATCTTCAACGCCTCCATCGCTGGCTCAATGACCGTGGCGGCCGGGATCTTCTTCATCCTTGCCTTTCTCTTTTCTCCTCTCCACGGTGTTGTCACCCGCTGGCTCATCCGCCGAAAAATGCGCGCGGCAACAGATCAACCTTAAGACAAGAAAACCCCTCCAATGTATGTGGAGAGGGTGTAATTGGTTGGGGTGAACAATCTTTTCGTTCACCCTTGTTTTTATCCTTAAAATATGCTCTATATTCGATTCATCATATGAATCGCTTTCCCCATGACTCCTTCGGCGGCTTCCTGGATCACTTCCGGTAAGGTCGGATGGGCATGAATCACCAGGCTGAGATCTTCCGCGTTCATCCCCATTTCAATGGCTACTACCACTTCTGAAATCAGGGTGGACGCTTCCGGGCCTACAATCTGCGCTCCAAGGATTTGGTGCGTTTCTTTGTCTGATACGATCTGGATAAATCCATGCTCCACTCCCAATGTCAGGGCACGACCATTTGCTTGAAAAGCCATCCGACTGACTATCGTATCGTATCCCTGTTCTTTGGCTTCCCTGGGTTGAAGGCCCGTATATGCGATTTCGGGATCACTAAAGATGACATAAGGCATGGCTTGGTAATCCACCTCTGACCCCTCTCCATTGATTACTTCCGCCACCACTTTACCTTCAAAGCTGGCTTTATGTGCAAGTAACGGTCCCCCAACGACATCGCCGATCGCAAAAATATTATGTCCTGATGTTCGAAGTTGATCATCTACGCGGATAAATCCTTTTTCATCGGTTTCCACACTGGCATTCGCCAACTCCAAACCGTGCGTGTTAGGAACTCTTCCCACAGCGACGAGCACTTGATTGACATGAAAATGTTCTTCTGAACCATTAACCGTGGCTCGAACCTCTACTCCTTCTCCAACGGTGTTTCCCTCTGTTACCATCGCATCCGTTTTGACGGTGACACCTAACTGTTTCAGCCGCTTGGTTACCATATTGACAAGGGAAGGATCCATTCCCGGCAAGATCTGATTGAGCCCTTCCAGAATAGTCACTTCACTGCCCAGCTTTTGATAAGCGGTTCCCAGCTCCAACCCGATGTACCCACCGCCAACGATCAGAAGTTTTTGGGGGATCGACTTCAATTGCAAGGCTTCCGTTGACGAAATCACTCTTTCTCCATCAAACGGAAGCTTTTTTAATTCAATCGGCTTCGCACCGGTGGCAATCACACAGTGATGAAACCGGACTCTGCGCTCTTCATCATTCGTATCCACTTTCACCGTTTGCTCATCTAGAAAAGAGGCGGTCCCGGAACATACCTCCACCCGATTGGCTTTGAGCAAAGAAGCGACTCCGCCCGTCAGTTTTTCCACTAAACCCTTTTTCCACTTCATCACCCGATCTAAATCGATGGAGATGTCCCCTTTGATATTGATGCCCAGTCCGGAAGAATGGCGGATCATCTCCAACCGATCCGCAACCGTAATCAGAGCTTTTGAGGGAATACATCCACGGGTGAGACAGGTTCCTCCCAACCCCCCGTTATCAATCAGCATCACACGTTTACCCAGTTGAGCAGCACGAATGGCAGCAACATATCCTCCCGGTCCCCCGCCAATGATCACCACATCTTTTTCTTCACTGTTCAATTAAACGACTCCTTTCAATGGTCAAAGGAAATTAATCGGTAAGGGTTTTCAATATAGGAAGTCAATTCCTGAAGGAATTCCGCTGCCGGGACCCCATCGATCACTCGATGATCAAACGTCAAACTTAATTTCATAAGCGTTC
This sequence comes from Melghirimyces algeriensis, assembly GCF_900182565.1. Taxonomy (GTDB): domain Bacteria; phylum Bacillota; class Bacilli; order Thermoactinomycetales; family DSM-45169; genus Melghirimyces; species Melghirimyces algeriensis. The sequence continues at coordinate 29,369 of NZ_FXTI01000002.1, forward strand.
GAACCGTGATTTCACCCTGATAAATGGCCGGTTTTTCAATAAGCCTTCCCACACCTAAAATCCCGGTTTCTGGAACATTTAAAATCGGTGTAAATTCATCTACGCCAAATGAACCCAGATTGGTAATCGTGAAAGTGCTTCCCGTCAGGTCATCAACAGACAGACTCCCTTTTTTGCCAGCAGAAGCCAACGACTTGATATCCCGTGACAACTGAATCAGTGATTTGTTGTGAGCATTGCGAACAACTGGAACCATGAGTCCCCGATCAGTCGATAAGGCAATCCCAAGGTGTACATGACCGTATTGGACAATGTTTTCTTCCTCCCATTTTGCATTGAGATCGGGATGGTTCTCCAATGCCAGTACGGTTGCTCGTGCGATAAAGTCGTTATAGGTCAGCTTTACATCCATTCGTTGAACAATGTCTTCTTTGATTTGTTGCCGCAACCGAACCAGTTCAGTGGCATCCACTTCGGTATGCAACGTCAATTGAGCGGTCTGTTGCAAGCTTTGAAACATACGCTCGGCAATCACTTTACGAATCCCGGATACGGGAACTTTCCGGATGTTTTCACCTGCAACCATTTCAGGTTCCTGTTTGGAGACGGGAGCACCTTCTTTTTTATCAGCAATCGCTCGTAATACATCTTCTTTGGTAATCCGATTTTTAGGACCGGTCCCCTGAACACCTGAGAGGTCAATTCCCTCTTTTTTCGCCAATTTGCGCGCAACTGGAGAGGCTACGATTTTTTTGTTTTGGGGTGGCTGATTTCTCGATGCTTTTTTCTTCTTTTCCATATCAGCCATCACCTGTAACACGTCTTCTTTCATAATCCGGTTTCCCGGTCCAGTTCCTTGAATACCAGAGAGATTGATTCCTTCTTTTTTCGCCAGCTTGCGGGCAGAAGGGGAAATATTGTTTTGATTGTCCGTTTGTTCAGGGCCTTGATGTCCTTTCTGTTCGACGTCTTTTTTGCTTGATTGGACTGCCTCTCCCTCAGCTCCCACAAAACCGATCACTTCCGAAACCGGAACCACGCCATCCTGGGGAATTACAATGCTCAATATCCCGGAATCCGGTGCTTCCACATCAATTTCTGCCTTGTCGGAGCTGATCGTGACAATGGCTTCTCCCTTTTCTACCTGTTCCCTCTCGTTTTTATGCCACTCTACTACGGTTCCTTCTTCCATGGACAATCCTAGCTTCGGCATGACAATTTCGGTTGCCATATACAGACCCCCTCACTCGCAATGGTTTATCACTATCATTTAGAATGGGGAAGTTCAGACGGGGATCGCTATCATTTCGTTTTGCTCACCACACCGAACCTCCCCACCGATTACCGGATCAGCCTAAACGGTCGTCAATGTTTCCCCTATCATCTCTTCTGCCGCCGAGAGGATTTTCTCCGTTGAGGGAAGATAAAGATCCTCCAGGGTGGGTGAAAAGGGTACCGGAGTATGCGGTGCGGTAATGCATTTAATCGGTGCATCCAAATAGTCAAATCCCTGATCCGCCACCAATGCAGCGATGTCACGGGCTATGCTACAACGCGGGTTGGATTCATCTACTATAATGAGACGGGAAGTCTTTTCTACCGATTGCAATATCGTTTGATTATCTAAGGGAGACAAACTCCGCGGGTCCACCACTTCCGCTTCGACCCCTTGCTTGGACAAATGGTCTGCCACTTTTAATGCGGTATGAACCTGCTTTCCGATCCCTACGATTGTGATATCGCTCCCCGTTCGTTTCATGTCCGCTTGTCCGAGCGGAATGCGGTATTCCCCTTCAGGAACCTCTCCCTTTAGGTTATAAAGCGTTTTGTCTTCAAAGAAGATTACCGGATCGTCATCCTCGATGGCGGTCAGCAACAACCCCTTCGCATCTGCGGGAGTGGAAGGAACCACCACCTTCAATCCAGGAACAGACGTAAACATCGGATACAGACTTTGGGAGTGCTGTGCAGCCGCCCGAAAACCGGCACCGTGCATCGTACGGATGGTGACGGGTGTTTTCACTTTGCCCCCAAACATATACCGAAACTTCGCCCCCTGGTTCAGCAATTGATCAAAACAGACGCCCATAAAATCGTTAAACATCAGCTCTGCAACAGGGCGCAATCCCGTCGAGGCAGCGCTTACAGCCGCGCCGATATAACCTGCTTCGCTGATGGGGGTATCCAGCACGCGTTTGCGTCCAAACTTCTTCACCAGTCCTTTGGTGACTCCCAGCACTCCTCCCCATGCTTCATCATCCTGGAGATGATCCACTCCGCCGCCTCCGGCTACATCTTCTCCCATCAAGATAACATCGGGGTTTTTGCTCATGGCAACTTCCATCGCTTCACGAATGGCTTCAGAAAAGGAAATTGTTCGGCCCATCAGGCGCCACCTCCATCGGTCGGATAGGATACATAGACATCCGTCGTCAATTCGTTCTCTGAGGGAAAAGGGCTTTCTTCCGCAAACCGGATGGCTTCCTCCACTTCCCTTTCCACCTCATTCTCAATGCGGTCGAGATCCTTTTTCGACGCAATCCCTTCGTCGGTCAGGTACTGTATGAAGCGCTGAATGACATCCTTTTCAGCCTGAGATTCTCTCTCTTCCTTCGTTTTATAGGTTTGTGTATCTCCTTCAAAGTGACCATAATTCCGAAACGTCTTGCACTCAATCAGCGTGGGACCTTCTCCCCTTTTCGCACGTTCCACCGCTTCTTTGGCTGCATGGTAAACCGCGACGGCATCTCTCCCATCCACAACTACACCTGGGATGTTATAAGCCTGAGCGCGATCGGCGATATGGGTACAACTGGATGCATAATGAAAGGGGGTTGCTTCTCCATATCCGTTGTTTTCCGCTACAAAAACCACGGGTAAATTCCAGATCGCCGCCAGGTTGAGCCCTTCATGGAACGTTCCTTCATTATTTGCTCCGTCCCCGAAAAAACATGCCGTCACTTGATCCGTTTCCTTTACCTTGGCGGTTAAAGCCGACCCACAAGCCAAGGGAATCCCACCGCCGACGATTCCGTTGGCCCCTAACATCCCTTTCTCAAAATCAGCAATATGCATGGACCCGCCTTTTCCTTTGCATAACCCGGTGGCTCTCCCATAAATCTCAGCCATCATCCCCTTCAAATCACATTCCTTGGCAATGCAATGACCGTGTCCCCGGTGGGTGGAGGTAATAAAATCTTGATCCGTTAAATGAGCACACACCCCAACGGCGACAGCCTCTTCACCGGCATACAAATGGACAAACCCTGGGATGTCTCCCCTCGCAAAGATTTCGCGCACGGCGTCTTCAAACTTTCGGATTTGGACCATCTTGCGGAACATCCAAAGTCCTTGTTCCTGCTGAATGGAGTTTTGTTTTTCCTCTACGCTTTTCATGTGTACTCCCTCCTTTTCGGACTTCCCGTCCTGCTCATCTTACAGAAGCAAATCCCATGCCAAATTAAAACGTCGAAATAAGTGCGCTTTTTCGTATTCTTGATATCCCATAACTGTTCACCTGTAACAATCTGTTCTATTTCGTTAACAAAAGCAAAACCAGGCCGATTCTCCCCACGTCATAAAGAAACCCCGCCAGTAGGGCGGGATTCAACAGGACGGGTTCAACCCGGCTGAACCATTATTTTTATCTGCTCTTTATTGTTTGCCAACTCTTCAAATGCTTCATTTATATTGTGAATGGGAATTTCCTTGGTTACCAAACCCTCAACCTTGAATGTCCCGTCGGTAATTAATTTGATTACAGAAGGGAAGATATTCCGGTATGCGAGACTGCCCCGTATTTCCCGTTCTTTCATCACCAGATCGTTTGGTCGAATAAGGGCCGGTTTTTCCCAAATGCTCACAATCACCACTTGACCGTCCACTTCGGTACACTCAATGGCGCTATTGAGTGCCGGCTCCACACCCGTCACCTCAAAACAGACATCCGCACCACCGTTTAATAAATCATTAACGGTGTCTTGCACCTGATCCTTCATGGGATCAAGCGTGAAATCCGCCCCCATTTGTTTGGCTAATGCTCTTCGTTGTTCAGCTATTTCTACCGCTATAATGTTACTGGCGCCGGAGATTTTGGCGGCCTGGATCACCAACAGACCGATGGAGCCTGCTCCAAATACAATGCAGTTATCTCCCGGTTTTAATTGGCTGCGCCGGACTGCATGAAGAGCCACGGCAGCCGGTTCCACCAGCGCCCCTTCCTGCAACGTCATGGAATCAGGGATTTTGTGCACCCATCTTTCATGAACCGTTGTCATCTCAGAGAATCCACCACCCCCTCCGCTCAATCCGTGAAACCCCAGTTGCTCACATAGGTTGTAATACCCCTTTTGGCATGCTCTGCATCTTCCGCATGCAAGAATCGGCTCAACCGTCACCCGATCCCCGACATCCACTTTTGTCACACCTTCTCCTATTTTCACAACCTCTCCGGAAAATTCGTGTCCAAGGATAACGGGTACCTTTTCTCCGGTTAAAGGGTGCGGCTCGTCCGGCAAGAAGATCGGGCCTGCCAGATATTCATGAAGGTCGGTACCGCATATTCCACACCACTTCACCTTGATTTTTACCATTCCCGGCTGTACCGTCGGCTCGGATACATCCCGAACCTGGATATCCCGAACGCCATACCACATCGCTGCTTTCATCGGAATCCTCCTTTTAAAAACTGAAAGCCATACCGCTCTTCCCTTTTGGCACACACCTTGGCTTTCGGTTGCTATTTCATATATCCGCTCCTCTTTTTTGGATTTCTCGTTCCACAAATTTATTAATGCAAGTCCCTCGCCAAACTGACATCATGAAAGAATCCGTTCTTTATAAATAACAATGTTTCATTCATTGTTCACATGTTGCAAATCGTTACAGGAATGTTTTATGATGAGATAGAAAGGAGGTTAACCATGCAATTAACAAAATCCACTTGGAGCCAGTTCGTCCAAAATGGCACCTTGGACCCGGCCCGAATTGAAAAGGTGATTCACGAATCCTGGTCGCGGTGCAAAGCGTTGGATATAAACCCCTTTCGCAAAGTAACAGATAAAGTATTGACACTGAATGAGCTGGAAAAACGGCGAAATCAGCTCGATATTTTAATAAAGGAAGCCAAATTGTATTTCAACGAATTGAAAGCGTTTACAAAAAATCATGAGATGATCGTTCTTCTGGTAGATCGTGACGGATTTATCCTTACTCAAGAAGGGCATCCGAGAACCATGGAAAAGGCAAAATCCATGCGTTTTTTACCCGGTGCAAGATGGTCTGAAGAGAATATCGGTACCAATGCCATTGGAACAGCTTTAAAAACCGGAAGTCCCATCTATGTGGAAGGCTATCAGCATTTCACTGTCTCTTCCCATGATTGGTGCTGCGCGGCAGCCCCCATTAAAACCGAATCGGGAGAGCTTCTTGGTGTGATCGATATCTCCGGTCCGGTTGGAAAAGCACACCCCTATCTGCTTGCAATCGTCAGCACCATTGCCACAACCCTTGAGAAAAAAATAAAGCACCGCTTTCATCGTTTCCCAGATTGCGGAGAAGGAAACGAACATTCTTTCTTTGAGGGAGCTATCGGTACAAGTCCAGCCTTCCTGAAGACCCTGGATCTGAGTAAAAAAGCCGCTTCCGTTTCCTACCCTGTCAGTTTACAAGGAGAGAGCGGAACGGGAAAAGAACTGGTGGCAAAATATATCCATCGTAACAGTTCCAGGTCCAATGGTCCCTTTATCGCTTTAAATTGCGGGGCCATATCGTCACAACTTTTGGAGAGCGAACTCTTTGGTTATGAGGGGGGCGCTTTTACCGGAGCCAAGGCAGAGGGGTATATCGGTAAACTGCGTGCCGCTCATAAAGGAACCATTTTCTTGGATGAGATTGCGGAGTTAAGTCCAGAAATGCAGGTGGCCCTTCTCCGGTTTCTGCAAGAGCAAACCGTTCGTCCAATCGGTAGCAATAAAGAATACCATGTGGATACACGCGTCATTACTGCCACTCACAAAGATCTAAAGAAACTGGTACAAAGAGGGGAATTTCGGGAGGATTTATTCTTTCGTATTTTCGTTCTCCCTATCCAATTGCCGCCCCTTCGTGAGCGTAAAGAGGATATTCCCCATTTAGCCAATTACTTTTTTAATCTCTTCGGTATTGAGAAAAATTTGACATATGAGGCAATGAAAGTGCTCCAAGAATATGATTGGCCCGGTAATATCCGCGAACTTAAAAATGTCTTGATCGCCGCTAATGTTTTTGTAGATGAGGATGTCATTCATCCCTTAACCTTAATGCAAATCATTAAAGAACGCTCCACAGCTCTAGAAACCAATACGCTCCCACGTGAATCGCGAAATAAAGCGATCAAACAAGCTCTTGAAGAAACAAACGGAAATATTTCAAAAGCATCTAAACTATTGGGTGTCTCAAGAACCACGCTTCACCGGTGGCTGAAAAAGCAAACGTGATTCTCTCCATTTCCTTGGATAGATGATTCTGAAAAAGCCCAAATCTAACTTTTAGACGGTCAAGATCGTTTTGACCGGTTTTTTGTGGTTTCTACATCCGCCTGATTTCGCCAGGATATAAAAAACGCCCTCTGATTAAGAGGGCCTACCCTTCCGTTTCCACAGAGGAATACCGGTTGACAGGGAAAACAGGAAAGCTAGTGAAATTATGTTCATCTGGATCATATATCCGTGAACGAATAAGAAAACGAATGCCCAACGGAATTTCTAAAGAGAAAGAGGCACCTCTGCCCTTGGTGACATCGACAATCAACTGAGGTGGCTTCCAGTACTCCAATTGAGATCGGGAAATATAAAGGGAGCACTGTCTAATTTATACCAATAAAACACCTTTGTTGCCTATTTGAAAATCACCCTTCCGAAAACACACATCGGTGTTCATCCATCACAGCAGTCTCCACTCTGATGAAATATTAGTTCACCATGTTTCAATTGAAGCTGACAGATGACATTTTTCACTTCATCAGTAGCGAGAACCCTTTTGACCCATTTGTTTTCCATTAGCAATCCTCTTTGGTAAAAGGAAAAAGGTAACCGCGAGACTGGCCCTTCGCGGTTACCAAAGTCTGCTTCCATTTTTAAAAAAAGCCCTGCGGATTTTTGTCGTAGGAGATAAGGAGATTCTTGGTTTGGGTGTAGTGTTCCAACATCATCTTATGGGTCTCGCGGCCGATACCGGATTGCTTGTACCCACCAAACGCGGCATGGGCAGGATACTGATGATAGCAGTTGACCCACACTCTGCCAGCTTCCGTTTTCCGGGCCAGTTGATATGCCTGATGTGCATCGCGGGTCCATAAGCCAGCACCAAGGCCGTAGAGAGTGTCGTTGGCGATCTCCAAAAGCTCCTTTTCATCTCTGAAGGTGGTTACCGACACGACGGGACCAAATATTTCCTCTTGGAAAATACGCATCTTATTATGCCCTTTAAATACCGTTGGCTGAATATAATATCCCTTTGGATAATCTGAGTTCGTAAAAGGCTGACCACCAGTAAGAAGCTCTGCACCTTCTTTTTTTCCGATGTCAATAAAACTTAAAATCTTCTCATATTGATCGTTGGATGCTTGAGCTCCCATCATCGTTTCCGGATGTAGCGGATCACCCATCCTGATTTTATTCACTCGTTCCAAAGCCCTTTCCATAAAAGCATCGTAGATGGATTCCTGGATTAAGGCGCGGGAAGGACAAGTGCAGACTTCTCCCTGATTGAGAGCAAACATTGTAAACCCTTCCAATGCTTTATCCAAAAAGTTGTCATCTTGGCTCATGACACTTTCGGTAAAGATGTTGGGTGATTTCCCCCCTAATTCCAAGGTGACAGGCTTAATATTTTCAGATGCATACTCCATAATCAGCCGTCCGGTTGTCGTTTCGCCGGTAAAGGCCACCTTCCCAACACGAGGCGAAGAGGCGAGTGGGGCGCCCGCTTCCACTCCAAAACCGTTTACAATATTCAAGACCCCTGGTGGGAGCAAATCGGCGACCAATTCAGCAAAGAGCAAAATTGTCACCGGGGTTTGTTCTGCAGGCTTCAAAACCACACAATTCCCAGCAGCCAAGGCAGGCGCTAACTTCCAGGCCGCCATCAACAACGGGAAATTCCAGGGAATAATCTGCCCAACCACTCCGATGGGTTCCTTGATGTGCATGGAGACCGTATGGGCATCCAGTTCAGAAACACCGCTTTCCTCACCGCGGATGACCCCTGCAAAATAGCGGAAATGGTCGATCGCAAGCGGTAGATCCGCATTTAACGTTTCTCGTATGGCTTTTCCATTGTCCCAGGTTTCAGACAGGGCCAGCATTTCCAGGTTATTTTCCAGTCGGTCAGCGATTTTGAACAGGATATTGCTCCGTTCCGTTACTGAAGTGTTTCCCCATTTTCCCTTGGCTTGATGTGCTTTATCTAAAGCGAGATCAATATCTTCTTTTTGGGAACGGGCCACCTTGGTAAAAACTCTTCCGTTGACAGGAGATGCATTTTCAAAATACTCCCCACTGACCGGCGGTACCCATTCTCCCCCGATAAAGTTGTCATACGTTGCTTTATAATATAGCAAGCTTCCTTCCGTATTAGGCGGTTGGTACCCTGCAATCTTAACACTCATCTAAATACCCTCCCATTTTCTGTGATAGATCGCAATACATAAAGACAAGTTGCTTGCCCTCTGTTACCTTATCCAAGAGAAGTGCGCTTAGAACTGTAAGACCAAGCGGGCTTTAGCTTGCGCTTTCTCCACCTCTTCAAAGGCCTTCTGCACTTGATGGAGGTGTCTCGTTTCATGGATCACCTTCGTCCGTCCTAATGCGTGCAATTGCATGGTTTCTTCCAGATCGGTCCTTGTCCCGACAATAGAGCCAACCACTTGAATCCCGTTAAGCACCGTCTCAAAGATGGGGAGCTGAACATGGTTATCCGCCGGCAGGGCAACAAAGACGATCCGACCACCCCGACGCAAGGATTGGTAAGCCTGCTCAAAAGCCTTCGGCGCTACCGCCAGGCTGATCGCAGCGTCGGCCCCGCCCAGTTTTTTGATTTCTTCCACCGGATTATGCGTGCTGGCGTTAACCGTATAATCCGCCCCAAGCTCCTTAGCCAGCTCCAGCTTCTCATCATGAAGGTCTACTGCAACCACTGTCGCACCTGCGATCTTGGCGTACTGCAACGCCAGATGTCCCAGTCCACCAATCCCGAAAATGGCCACCAAATTCGCAGGGCGGGCACCCGATATCTTCACAGCCTTATAGGTGGTGACTCCTGCGCAGGTTAAGGGAGCAGCATCCAAGGGATTGACGTTGTCGGGTACCTTGACGATGCTTTTGGTGTATCCCAAGGCGTATTCGGCATGCGTGCCGTCAATCGTATATCCTGTATTCAGTTGTTGCTCACACAACGTCTCCCAACCTGAATTACAATAGTCACATACACCGCAGGCATAACCCAACCACGGGAGCACGACTCGATCTCCTTCCTTGAAACCTTGGACCTCTTTTCCGACTCCTTCAATGATTCCAACCCCTTCATGCCCTGGGATCAAAGGAAGCTTTGGTTTAATTGGCCAATCTCCGTGTGCAGCATGAATATCTGTATGACAAATACCAGAAGCTTCGATTTTGACACGGACTTGACCCTTACCCGGTTCCGGAATATCCACCTCTTCGATCTGAATCGGTTCCGCAAAATCGCGCACAACAGATGCCATCATTTTCTTCGCCATACCTTTCACTCCTTTTAGGGATTACATAAATCTGAAAGCGCTTTCTACACACCGGACAATAACTGAAAATTTGACGCCTACATCGCGATCCATCCTTCCAACGTTCTTTCAATCAACATTAAAAAGCAAACTTTATGCCAACAGATAAAAGCAAAGAATTATCGGATTCCAAAGAGGTCTAAAATTGTTCACTTAACATTACAATGTTCATTTTATGAACAAATATATGATTCCCCATCACCATTTTCAGGGAGAAGTGATCTTACGAATAAAAAAAGCGCCGCTTAGCGCTTTTTTTATTCGTACATTGCTATTAAGATGGCGAGCGTCTCGCTTACTGTCTACGCTTAGATACCGATTGCAAAGTATTGAGATATTTGGAATATGACATCATAACTTGTTCAACCTGAGTTCCTTTAGATATACTCCTTTTAAGCTCACCAACTGCTCTAGAGAGAGACGTTATTGTATTTTATTTGCTCCCTCACTTTACTTATTTGTGGATATTGATTGATTTTTTTATATAAGGTCGTTCTGCTAATTCCAAGCAATTGTGCAGCCTTCGACAAATTTCCGTCTGCCGTTTGGATCGCTTGGATAATGGTCTCCACTTCTTGGTCTCTAAGCAATAACATAGGCGTATGATCTCTCGATAACCATAACTCTTCCACGGATATCCTCGTAGATTGTCGGATGAAATGCGCTTTATAGGCGGCTTGGCGAAGTACCTGGCGCAATTCCCTGATATTTCCGGGCCAATGATAATGTTGAATTTTCTTTTTGGTCATATGATCTAACGTGATTTCTTTTAAACCGATTTCCTGGGCTACTTTTTGCAAAAAAAAGTCTGCTAAGGAAAATAGATCTGATCTCTCCCGAAGGGGAGGCAATTTAATTTCAAATTCGCACAGGCGGTAATAGAGATCGGCCCGAAAACGTTTGTTTTGCACTTCCTCGACCAAATTTCGGTTGGTCGCTGCAACAATGCGAACATCCACTTGTTTTGGTTGATGAGAGCCAATTTTTGTAACGACTTTCTCTTCTAAAACCCTTAATAAAACCGCTTGAGAGCTTAATGGCAACTCCCCGATTTCGTCCAAAAACAATGTTCCCCCATGGGCGGCTTCAAATTTCCCGGTTTGTCCTTCCTTTCCTGCCCCGGTAAAGGCACCTTTTTCATAACCAAACAATTCCGATTCAATCAGCTGTTCGGGAATGGCTGCACAATTAATGGTTATAAGTGGTCCCTCTCTTCCACTTGCACGGTGGATTTCCTGAGCTATTCCTTCTTTTCCGCTTCCGGTTTCACCTTGAATCAGGATAGAAGCTTCTGTCTGCGCCACTGCTGTCACGGTTTGAAGCACTTGTTTTACTTTTGGACAATCATAAACCCATCCACTCTTGTGTTCTATTTGTTTTGCCTTCATTAGGTTGCGAGATTTCGCTGGACTGAGTAGCACACGAAAATTTTTTCTTCGTTGATCCTGTACCGTTTGCGCCACCCATGTTTTTGTTTCCCCCTTGTAATTGGGGTGAAGGGTGATTTTTTTCACTGATGGTCCATTGGGAGATAATAGATCTTCACAATGAAACCAATGGCTTAAAGGTTGTCCAATACAACATTGTAAAGGCCGTTGTAGGATATCCGCTGCAGCTTGATTGATCCGGGTTATGATACCGCTTTCATCAAGGGATATAAGAGGCTGGGTCATTTTTTTGAAAATATCTTCCGTCTCTTGAAGAGCAAGCGTTAGTTCATGTTGCGTATTTTCGAGAAGAAGTTGCGATTGACATGCTTGAGCGGCCGCAGTTACCATCCCCAGTGTGTGGATGTGATGGTCACGTGCATCTCCACTAACGTCCAGAATCCCCAGCAATTTTCCACTCGGAGAATATAACGGAGAAGCATAGCAAGTAAGAAAATGGTTTTCACGACAAAAATGTTGCTTCCCGATTACACTTACCGGTTTTTTTTCTATCAGTGCTGTCCCGATCGCATTTGTTCCTTTAATGTGTTCATTCCAGTTTGCCCCTGCATCCAACCATACTTTTTTCGCCTTTTCCGCAAATGGATATTCTCCCCACGAACGGAGAATATACCCATCGACATCGGAGACTAGAATCATAAAAGAGGTCTTTTTTAACTGTGAATATAAACGCTCCAATATAGGATGGGATGCACGGAAAAAATCACGAAGCTGATCCACCCGGTCTTTTAACTCCGCTCCTCCCAGCAGCTCATTTTCTATTTTAATGGGATCGACACCAAGTGTTTTACTGCGTTCCCATGACGAAACGATTACGGAATTTGTGTTTGTATTTTCTGAATACACCTGAACCATCCACCTCCTGTTATCCAATTCGTAATGTTTCGCTTCTTGGAAAGTTCAGCAAGTAAATGAGCATAAACCACCCATGATTTTTGGCATCCGTTTGGTTTAAATGTGTTTTATACCACCCCAATTCCATTCCGACAATAACAATTTAATTGATTATAACACACCGCCCAGGAGTCACATGGTTTAGGCATAAATGGATTCAAAAAAAATACTGGACAGTGCATTCAATCATTTTGGGCAGGGAGTCGAATCGTAACCGTTGTCCCGTAGTGAAGTTTGCTTTTTACAGAGATCTTTCCCTGATGCCATTCAATGAGATGTTTGGCAATCGCCATGCCAAGCCCCGTTCCTTCAGTGGAGCGATTTGTATTTGTCCCGCGATCGTACTGATCAAACAAAGAAGCCAATGTTTTTTCATCCATCCCCTGTCCATAATCTTTGATAACAATTTTCAATGCCGAATAGTCTTGGGGAACCGGAGACGGTTCAACCTCCAGTTGAATAACAATCTTTGTTTCTGGTGGATTATGAATCCATGCATTCACCAACAGATTCATCAAGGCGCGTTTAAACCATTTGGCATCAATGGGATACATCACTGTGGCATCAGCGGGGAGAGACAATTGTACCTGGGGGTTTTCCACGCGAAATTCACTAATCGCTTCCGCCGTGGTCAAGCGGATCAATTCTTTCATGTCACAGGCCGTTATCTTCAATGGCAGTGCATGATTTTTAATTTGAAACGTCAGACTCATATCATCAATCAGTTGCTGCATATATTCTGTTTTCTGAGCGACCAACTGCAAATAACCCTCTATTTCCTGTGTATTCAACCTATAATCTGGATTTCGATAAAGATCTGCATAACCCTTGATTGTTGACAGTGGCGTCTTCAGGTCATGGGTTACACCAGCCAACCACTCTTCTCTCGATTGATCCAGCCGTTTTCGTTTCTCATCCACTTCTTTTAATCGGTTACTTAACCGTTCCAACGCCTGAATAACCTCTTGGTACAGAGCAAAGGATTTTTTCAACTTCCTATAATGGGGAGATTTAGAATGGGATGGGTGACTGGGCATGCGATAAACCCCACTGGAAAGGTTTCTCAACCATTTCAGCATAAATAGCAAGGGCTCCCCTAACCGTTTACCAAAGTGATAAGCAAAAAGGATAAAGATACCTATCGCTAAAACAACAGTACAAAAAAAGAAAAAGCGATTGATCGATTGGATTCCCTTTTCCTCTGACCGATCTTCAACCACATGGTATACCCAGGTTACTTGTCCTCCTTCTAATCGATCCGTCAGAAAATAAAAAGAACCCTGTTGCGAAGCACGGGCAAATTCCCCAGGTGTATAACGCTTTTTGGCATTTTCAGGTTTAGCGTATTGATAAATTTCGTTCCCCTCTGCATCCAGAATTTGAATCCAATCCCCCCGCGCTTTGACTTTTGACAATAAGTAAGGCGGTAAGTATAGGGAACCCTCTTTGCTTTGAGTCTCTTTTTTGATCTGCTGCAACAGGGAAAAAGGATTTTTGCGTCCCAATATCCACGTATATTTGTTTCCATCAACCGTTTGATACCAGGTATGAATGTCGTAACCCGTTTTCTCCGCCTTTTGCTTGTAAAGTACCAACGCACTGGGTGAAAAAGCGGGTGGAACGCTTTTGGGGGTATGATACCGAAAAACGCTCCTTCCACCTTCATCCAATATCTGAAGCCATTCATCCTTTTTGGACAATTTCTGTTTGATTCGGGAATCCAGATCAACGTTTTCTTCACTGATTCTTGTCGCCGATACCACTTGTTTCATCCATTTTTCTGGGGTAACGGATTCTCGCTCTTCTTCCTTCAACGTATAAGCCAATGAATAGATCAGAATCAATGACCCCAACAGAAACAGAGCCAGAAAACAGACACCGGTAAGAAATTGAATCATAAGACGGGTTTCCAGCTTCATTGGGAAACCCCCGGTGAAAATACCGGTTTCCCTACAAACTTGTAACCCAGCCCACGCAGGGTGATAATATACTTTGGCTTTCGAGGATTGGGTTCAATCTTCTTTCGAATTTGACCGATATGAACCGTAACGGTGTTTTCATAGCCAAAGCTTTCCTCTCCCCACACCTGTCGGTACAACTGTCCCATACTAAAAATCTGGTAAGGGTGTTTGCAAAGATATGTAAGCAGTTTAAACTCTTTGGCCGTACAGGAAATTTCCTCACCATTCACAAATAACTGTCCGGTATGTTCAAACAGCTTAAAATCCTCAAAGGCATAAACAGAAGAAAGATCAGGGGAGGACTGCATCATCCTCTGATCCCTTCTCAACTGAGCTTTAATTTTGGCTGCGATCACCAAAGGGTTAAACGGCTTCTCAATATAGTCATCTCCTCCCATATTATAGCCCATTAACTTATCCAGATCGGTGGTCCGAGCCGTCAGAAAAAATATGGGAGCATACGTCCACTCCCGTAACTTTTTGCACACTTCATACCCTTCCAGATCGGGCAACATGACGTCAAGAATGATAAGGTCCGGTTGATACTTTGCACATAACCGAATCGCCTCCATCCCTGAAGTAGCGGTGTAAACCGTTTTAAAACCTTCGGAGTGTAAGGTTTTGGTTAACAAATCCAATATATCCTGTTCATCATCAACCAATAATAGTGTGAAATCCAACCCGATCTCTCCCTGTTAAGTGATCGTATGATTCACTATCGTGTTCCAAAAAGTCTGTTATATAAACTCCCTAAACCTTTTGAAGGAAGCAATTTATGGGGTCTATATCCCGTAAGAAACTCTTCTGAATCATTGACCAAAAACGTTTTTAAATCCGAATCCTTGGATTACAAGAAATGTCTCTTGCCTATTGTATCGTCTCTTATCACTGGTAAGTCAACTATGTTGATTCCTCGTCGAAACATTTCATAGATTATAGAGAAGCCTTCCCTCCGTACCGTTTTATACTTTTTACCAATCGCGTTTGGTAAAAAACAGGTATGTTGCCCCCACAAAGAGGCAAAACATCCCCCCTACTCCAATGAAGAGATCCATTTGCGTTCCTTCTATCGCCCATTCATGTTTTGGCATCATGACCAGAAACGGTTGGGACCAAGGATACCAAAAACCCATCTTTGACCCTGAAAATATTGCCGTGGAAGGAACCGTAAAGATAAAATTCAACGTAAAGGGGGTTGCGAAATTTTTCCACAACAGTGAACAACCAAGCATCAGAGTCATCAAAGGCAGGGAGGCAAACCAACCATAAACAACTTTGCTGAACAGCGTAAACCAAGGAACGGCATCCTGTAACCCAGATAACCATCCAATAAACAGGAAACCGCTCAATAAACCGAATTGTGTCATCAGGGTAAGAAGAGCAACGGTGCCCAGTTTGGCAAAATAAACGTGACTGGGGGAAATCGGTAAACAGAAAATCTGTTTCCAACCATTTCCGATGTGTTCATATCGACAGACCCATGCTGCAAAAATACCTATGATCAGGGGATAAAAAAACATTGTATACTTGTGTACAGTAAAACCGAAAAAAGCAAGCCACTCGTTAACCCCTTGGTTAACTTTCACCGGGATTCCAAAACCGATCCACAGAGAAATAGCGACACCAAGTAAGATGATGAACCCAATCATCGACCACCGCATTTTCAGTAACTCGGTATAAAAATAGCGAAATGGTATTGGAAGATGCATTTTATTACCCCTCTCGAAAATCCGACCATTTTTTGGTAGAATCCCATTAGCTCGTTGAAAACTGAAGATATAGGGTTGCTACAGGAAATCGGTCTGTCGTGTAAAATCTTCAACCACCCGGCTCTCCGAAGTTGCGAAAACCAAGCTGAAGTAGGAAGAGCATAGCAAAACATTCTTTGTTTACACCGTGGGGCCCACGGGTAGGGCCTGTTAAGATAACGGGTCGTTGGACTGGTGTTCGCAGGAATCCCCTGCGTTTATGCATGGGGAGCGGTCAAAATTCACGCTTGGCAAAATGCCTGCCACTCGCTATAAGCAAGAAACATCCCAGCAAAACCCCGATCAATGGCCATTGAGCAACATTTCCTTCCTGAAGAGGAGATGCCAGTGGAATATACGCCCAGGGAAGCAGGTTCAAAACCGGCAAGGGCGAATAAGCCAGAAACAGGCTGAGTGTAGCACCGACAACTCCGATAGTGATTGGAACCGCCTGATTTTGAATGGTCATAGAAAGCCAGAATTGTAGTACCATGACCGGCATGGATGCAAAAAACGGGTACAACAGCTGTTGGGCTACAAGCATCCCAGCCGTAGGTCCCAGGTCAAATCGATTGCCGATGATGATCAGCCCTGTATAGGTAAGGAATACGAAAATCATCATGCTAACAAAAAGAAGTTGAAACTTGCTAAAAAAAGGAATCGTTTTATTGATTGGGAGAATAAATATTTTGGTCCATGCCTTTGCATCATGCTCCATACCGGAAAGCATCGATGCCAATAAGGTGATGCCAAGGATGAGCGTCACCGGCCAAAAATAATTGGTCCATGCCACCAACCCCTTCCAGCCAAGGGGGTGAAGCAATTCCAGCCGGATCATATAGTTCGCAATCTGCAAACCGCAAAAAGCAAAGGGGGCCAAAATCAAAAGCCAGGGAATCCAAGTTCTGTTGAGTTTCCGTATATCTGAAATCAGCATTTCAAGCATCAACATGACTCCCTTTCCGTCAACTGAATAAAGATATTCTCCAGCGAGGGTTGGATGCTGTTCATTCCATACACAGAAAATTGCCCCTGTACCAAAGTTTTGATCAACTGTGCCACATTTTTCCGTGACATGACCTCAAAACAAATCCGATCGCCGTGCAGATCAGGATTCCACCCAAAGGATTGCAAGTGAACTTTCGCTTCCTCAGGACGGCTTACTTCCAATTCCAGTCGCCCTTTGGCCCGCTGTTTGAGTGCTTGCAATGATTTTTGGAAAATGAGTTGCCCACGAAATATGATGCCAACAGTAGTGACTGTTTGTTCAATTTCAGATAAGAGATGACTGGAAATCAAAATTGTCATCCCCTGTTCTTCAGCCAAACGTTTTATCAACTCACGGATCTCGCGGATCCCTGCCGGGTCAAGACCGTTGGTAGGCTCGTCCAGGATCAGAAGTTTGGGGTTCCCCAGCAGGGCTGCCGCAATACCCAGCCTTTGTTTCATTCCCAGGGAATAGCCCCTCACCAACCGCCCTGCATCATTGCTCAGACCGACGATATATAACACTTCCTCAATCTCTCTCTTAGGCAGCCCCAACACTTGGGTGATCAATTTTAGATTCTCATATCCGGACAAATGTCCATAGTACGTAGGGGACTCAACAAGTGCTCCAACATGTCTGAGAATTTGTTTTCTGTTTTCTTGAATGTCCTGACCGAAAATCTGTACATATCCCTGAGTGGGCTGAACCAGGCCAAGCAACATTTTGATCGTCGTCGTCTTGCCAGCACCATTAGGACCCAAAAAGCCATAAACGTCCCCTTTGGCCACTCTTAGATCAAGGTCCTTCACTGAATAGCGTTTTCCATATTGCTTTGTCAGCTGATGTGTCTGAATAATTGGCTCACTCACAATTTTCACTCCCTATAATTGTTGTCTGATAGAATTCTATACCCTCACTCCAAAATGAACCGAAGATCAATCTTAAATCTACCTAAAATCATTGAAAATGTAATGATATGTTAAAATGAAAAAGCAAAAATCCACTTTGCAAAATAAAAAATCCATTGGATGATACCAATGAACAGCTCTTTTAATCTGAACATATGACAGTACATCATCAATTAAGGAGGAAAAAATGAGATCAACCTTGGAAAAAAATGTTGTAAGTGCGATTCGCTCTCAAAAGCCCCTTTCGTCAGATGTATGGAGTGTTGCTCTGTATCATAAAGGGGAGGAATGGGTGGGTTCTTATGCAGGCAGTGAATTGGAAGAAACTGATTCCCGATCATTATATGAGATTGGATCGATCACAAAGGTATTTACAGCGTTACTACTCGCTCATGAAGTGTCAAAAGGCAACCTCAATCTCACGGAGCCGGTTCACTCTTTTTTTAAAGACCATCTGGATGGTAAAAAAAGTGAGATAACATTGAAGCATTTAGCGACCCATACCTCTGGGTTACCACGACTTCCCTTTCGGATGATGTGGAGAATGCTACTTCCAAAACCTTTTTATAGAAGATATAAGCAAAATCCATATCGTACATATGGAGAAACACAACTGATTCAGGACCTTATCAAACATATGGAGCTGGATATTCCCCCATCCAAAACATCCAATTACTCCAACTTTGGTTATGCCCTATTGGGATATATCCTGACAACGGAAAGAAAACAATCTTATGATGATGCAATCAAGGAAGCAGTCCTTTCACCCCTGGAATTGAAGGAGACGGGATATTTGCTTTCTTCCGATTTAACATCCAAACTGTTAACGGGGTTTGATCCAAAGGGAAAACCGGTTGAACATTGGGAATTTCATCATTTTGCGGGTGCCGGAGCACTTCGTTCATCCATCCATGATCTTCTACGGTTTGCAAAAGCGAACTTACATCCACCCGATTGGATGAAAGACGCGATCTCCATGACACATCAGGTGTATGTCAGAGATCCCGAAGGAGTTTCAGTGTGCCTTGGATGGCACAAAAACGAACGGACTGGGTGGCTGGTGCATAGTGGGGGAACGGGGGGATTCCGCAGTTTTATTGCATTTCATCCGGAAAATCAGCAAGCGATTATTGTGTTAGTCAATCGTGCAAAGGATACAGTGGAAGAGGTCGTCAAGCAGTTGATACAAGAATGGAAGTAATTAAAATCCCCCGCATGTTGGGGGATTTTAGAATGACCTAACGTGCGTTTTTTCGAAGTCCTTTCCGATCCCATAGGCAGAGAGACCGGTTTGTGCCATAGTAACGATGCGCATGTTTTCCTTTCTTGGCAACCGCAATGGATCGTTTTCCCTTCGGCCTTTTGGAGATTTCTTGATCCAATCCGGTGCGACGTATGATCTCTTGAACCAAACTGTTTATTCGCATCTAGCACCACCCTCCCTTTTACTCCCTGTATATGAGAGAATCAAACTCGGAGTGTCATGCATATGTCTTGATCTACCCGCACGGAAGTAAAGCACCCCATCTCAGTTTATGATGGATCACCCATTGGTACGCAAGAAATGGGTTCTGTTTTGATGAAACAATGAGGGAGTTCATCAAATATTTTAGTATATTTAACATAATATTCATTTCATAAAATATATAAATTGGTATAATATAACTATATATTAACAAAAATGTGGGGAGGAGATTCGTTTTGAGCAAAGGTTTTGTCAAAAAAGTCACTTCTGTTGCTTTGGGTCTCACACTCGCTGTATCGTTCACCACCGTACAATCGGTGGATGCCAGCATGAATGAAGATGAACGTACACGTGGTGGGATAAAGCTTACGAATGATCATATCTCTGCGCTTGGCAGTAAAAAGGTGGGCGGCGGGACATGGTCATATGGGACAAAGAGGAGTGGATGGCGGAGTCAATATAAAACCGTGTGGTCCCATTATTGGCATCCAACCAAGGTTCACGGCGCTTCTGCCCAACTCGGTGCTAGGACCCCGGATCGGGCTTGTGTTGGACCAGACAAGACAGCTAAAGCTAGCCAAACCGCTAAAACGGATGATACCGGGTACGCTTATTGGAATACAAGCTGTGGACGTTAAAAAACTAACCAAAAATGGAGTACAGGATGATGGAGAAAGCTTTCACCCTCATCCTGTACTTTTGCTTCCATTCCAATCATGAACAATTCATGATTGGAAAGCTGTATACAAAGGAGCTTGTTACCTTTGAAAAAAATCGTGTTTATCTCGTTGATCATATGCTTTGCGTTTTCTCTTTCGATTGCCTATCAGCAGATTAAAAATGATGAAATTGAAAAGCTGGCCACCCTTGAACAAGCATTTGCCACCCCTTTTGTCATCCCTAAGCACAAATACTTGTCCGATCCGGAAGAAATGTATCCGCTTTTGTTAAAATCCGCGAAGCAAGCGGAGGTGAATCTCTTTCGGCCAGGTCGTTATTTTCGGCCCGATGAACAAATGGAGATCATCAAATATCTGTTACTAACCCGTGAAACACGTTTCTTCGATCATATGGATCTATCCAGTGGTCGGACGCTTCGAGCAGAAGAAACACAGAAAAGTAGACACTTCCTATCCTCTACTTCATCAAAAAACAAAAATCAGGTCGGTCAGATTCACACCTTTGACCCGGAACTACCCGTCACCATTCAATCATTGGAGGCTTCTTACGATTATCTACCCGTCCAAGGGCGCTATTTTGCAGAAGTAACAAATGAAAAACAGTTTCGTCACTTTTTAAAAACTTTCAGTAATGAGATCGATACATACCTGCGGAACCAGGGTAAGAGGGAAATCCCTTCTTATACGCTGTCTGATTTTCAACCCCCGGAGGCATTTACAAAACCAAGGGATGGTTTTTTCTTGTTAAAAGATCTCTCCTCGTGGAAGTATCAGCAGTACATCTTTTTCGCCATCACCCTCATGCTCTTGATCTACTATATATTTAATGCATCCAAGCGGATCGGAATCCTGAAAATGCACGGGGTATCCAACCTGCGGCTTTGGTGGATCATCGTCGGTCGGCTGATCACTGTGGCTGTCATCATTACGGCTCTGGGGAGTATGTTGGTTGCGCTGGGAATGTATAAACCGGTCACTTTCCTGTATGAAAGCTTGTTTCAACTGGGGGAAGCTTATCTGATTCTAATATTTCTGTCCTTGCTCTGCTATGGATACCTCGCCACTATCAAAATAAGCCAAACGCTCAAAAACCGAAAAGATACCCAGGGCATTTTTGTACTAAACACGATACTGAAAGTAATCTGTGCGATCATTTTGATCTTCATCGGTCTTGAAACATACCA
The DNA here is from genome assembly GCF_900182565.1 of Melghirimyces algeriensis. Lineage (GTDB taxonomy): Bacteria > Bacillota > Bacilli > Thermoactinomycetales > DSM-45169 > Melghirimyces > Melghirimyces algeriensis. Next base: position 50,441 of record NZ_FXTI01000002.1, read on the forward strand.
AAAGATGGCTGATCTGCGAATCCAGCAGGACCGTTTAGACGCTCAACAGAGACAGCTGGATACGTGGAAAGGAATGGAGAAATACGGGATTCTTGAGGCTTACACAGGGCACACCACCGCCTATACGGTTACAGAATGGGAAGCCGAACAGGCGAAGGTGGATGACGCTCTCTATCAACTGTATCCGCATGTGAATGCTTTGGGATCGTTATATATCGATGCAAGTGAATATGAGGAAGAATTTCTTTTGGCAAATCAAAATTCCCGTGGACCTCTCTCCATCATCGTGAATCCCAATTACCTCAATACCTATCCCATATATGATGACAAGGGCAACCTGGTGCATATATCCGAAGAGGAAACGGATTGGATTGTCCTTGTTCCTGAACAATACCGAGATCGGGAAAAAGAGATTCGCGATTACTTTGAAGAAGATAAAGAAAGAAAAAATTTCTATCTCGAAACAGACAAAGGGCAGAAGATGAAGATCATCTGGCTCACACAGAATCAGTATGTTTTCAGTCTCAATCCCGAAGTCTTTCCGGCGGAACAAAATCAAATTCTTGATCCAATCATCCATGTTAAAACGGAGAACAATCATCTGTTTACATACAGAAGTGGAACAACTGGCGGGGGGCTGACCGATCCATTAAAAATCAAACTGATCGATCAAGACCCTGAACGGACGTATAAGAAATTGAAGCCGGAGCTTAAACGTCTACAGTTGGATAATCTCACTCGCATTGTCTCCTTTCGGAAATATATATCAAATGAGCTAGACTACCTAAACCGGGAGATCCGCAATCATCTACTCACCACTCTGGGAATCATCTGTATTTTTGTGTTCCTGATTGTGCAAAACCTATTAATCTTTTTCAACAAGTATCAAAAACGGTTGGTGGTAAGCCGTTTGTTTGGCGTCGGTTTTTTCCGAACCTACCGATCCGTTTTCCGTTGGTGGGTGATTACTACAACTGCGTTCATCGTTCTTAGCTATGTATTGGATTGGGGAGAAGATCCTCCGTTCCGACTGATCACCGGGATCACAGATCCCCATTTTTGGATGATTATCCTCAGTCTGCTCATTATAGAAATTATCGCTACCGTAATCGCCTTAACCATCATTGAGCGTCGCAACAAAATCCAGGTACTTAAAGGGGGAAACTAATCATGCAACCAATCTGTGAACTTGAAAATATCACCAAACGATATGGTAACCATGTTGTGCTGAACAAGATCAGTCTGACTGTCAACGTAGGGGAAATGGTAGCGATTATCGGCCGGAGCGGTTCCGGCAAAACGACCATTCTCAATATTATCGGTATGCTGGAAAATCCAGATGAGGGTACTGTCAAACTGTTTGGCGAGAATCGCCCCCGCGGCCGTTCCCGTAAAATAAATCAGCTATTACGTACACGAGTATCCTATCTGTTTCAGAACTTCGCACTGATTGACAACGCCACAGTGGATGAAAATCTGGAGATTCCACTGATCTACTCCAAAAAATCGAAGAAGGAAAAACAGGCAGCGAAAGCAGAAGCCCTTCAGAGAGTCGGCCTTAACATTTCCCTCAAACAGAAAATCCATGAGCTTTCCGGTGGCGAACAACAACGGGTAGCCATTGCCCGCATTCTGTTAAAACCATGTGATTTGATTCTGGCAGATGAACCTACAGGTTCGCTCGATGCAGCGAACCGAGATGAAATTCTAAAAATCTTAAAGACCCTCAATCAGGAAAGCAAGACCATCATCATTGTCACCCATGATCCAGCGGTAGCCGAAACCTGCCATCGATCGATTCACCTGACGTAATTGAAACGGACAGCCAAGACCATATCGATTGCCATTTTACAATATCCCTCTGGACTGCTTTTTGCACCAATCCTTTAGGCACTGGTGCATTTGTTTTTGCAAACAAACCCTTAAAGCCATACGTCACTGGTATACTCCTCATAGCCAAGATGCACAGCAGTTACCATCAGAACCAGAGGGTCGAATAGGCTCGATTTTCCAGAAAACAGTTCATTCTCTTGCCTCATCCTGTAAAAAGAGAAATACAGATTGAACTATCCGTCGATTTTTGGCCAGAGTTCTTTAATCGTTTTCCCATCCAAACGAATCTTTTCCAACATCTCTTGCCATGAATCGTAGTATTGTTCATCAATGGGACCCGATTCATAAAACAGCCACCCATTACCACTTGGAACCATCCAATACTCTTTTCCTTTATAAAAGAAGTTAATTTCATCATTCCAACTGAGCCTTTCTAGAAAATACTCATAAGAATCCATATCCATCCCTCTATTCTTCAACATAATCAACTTCATCCCAAAAGATATACTTAAAAAGTGAAATCAGATTCTTAGATTCATTGAATTTATAACCATGTCCATTTACAATATTCGTTGTCTTTATTTAAACACATTACTTATTTCATGGAGGTGACTTTAGTGCATTATCAATCAAAATAATCAAAAAAGGATGGTTTTCATGCGATTTTTCTTCAAGATCCTCTTTTCTGTTGTGATCGCTACTGGTCTGTGGACCCCTCTTCTGGGTGGCACCCCCGTCTTTGCCGGTGATGCAAAGGAACATCAGGTGTTGAATATCGCCCACCGTGGTGCCTCTGCCTATGCTCCGGAACATACGATTCCTTCCTATAAAATGGGGGATCGGATGAAGGGCGATTATATTGAGATCGACCTGCAGATGACCAAGGATGGTCACCTGATCGCCATGCATGATGAAACCCTGGATCGGACCACCGACGGAACCGGGCAGGTGAAGGATTATACCCTGGCCCAGATCAAAAAGTTGGACGCCGGTTCCTGGTTCAACCAAAAATACCCCCAATATGCCAAGAAAAAATACGAGGGATTAGAGGTTCCTACCCTAGATGAAGTATTCAAGCATTTCGGAAACGATAAAAAATACTATATTGAGACCAAGGCTCCTGAGGTTTATCCTGGCATGGAGGAAGAATTGCTTCGCATCCTGAAAAAACACGGTCTTACCACCAAAATGAAACTGAAAAACGGACATGTACTGATCCAGTCCTTCAGCCAGGCCAGCCTGTTGAAGATGCATCACTTAAACCCGGACGTTCCTCTGGTACAGCTCTTATGGTATGAAACACCAGGAAAGATTACAGATGAAGAACTGGAAACGATCAAGCAATATGCGATCGGTGTCGGCCCTAACTTCCAAAAGATTGATCGCGAATATGTCCAACAAGTGCTAAAGCATGGGCTGGAAATCCATCCCTACACCGTGAACCAAAAGGCAGATATGAAAACATTGATCGACTGGGGTGTGACCGGTATGTTCACCAACCATCCTGACCGGTTGCGAAAGGTTTTAATAGAAAAGAAAATAAAGAAGCACCATAACGGTTGGCGTAACCCATATCCCCTGGACTGAAAATCGTCATGTGAACAAGAAAGCCCCTTTCAGGGAAGAAACCCTGTGAAGGGGCTTTCTGCAACATAGTGATCAGTCTTTATTGTCTTCTATTGAAACTTCTCAATCCCTATCAACCAACCTCCTCTGAAGCTTCTGGCATCTGCTTGGTTTTTACAGCTAGAATCCGGGAGATCAGCAAAAGCTGGAACACTCCAGTCAACAGCAGCAATGCAGCAAGCCCTCCAAACAGCATCTGTCCGCCATATGAAACCAATACCACGCTTCCCAAAACAGGTGCTGTCATTTTTCCCAGACTGAGGTTGAGGTCATATAAGGAAAAATAACGAGCCCGAACTTGAGGTTTTGCCATCATCGACACCACCTTCTTTAGGCGGGGGTCAAGCAACATATCGCTCATCACCCAACAGCACTCAGCAACCACCAACATCCAAAAAAATGGGGCAAAACCATAAATCAACCCATATCCCACCAGTAAAAGATAACCGGCAAAAATGACATGCGTCGATTTCCAGCGCTTACTCCATAAAGTAATCGGCATCTGCAACACAGCAGTGAGGACTCCGGTCACAGTACGTAAGATACCATAAACCAACAAATAATCGACAAAGTGCTCTTTCAGATACAACGGGAGCGTTGAGTTTATCTGCATTTCCACCATATAGATGGGCACAGTAAGCAAGATTAACAGATACAGGGGCCAGTGGGAAGCCAGACCCAACCACACAGGTTGTTTTGCTGGTACCGCTGTCTGTTCATTCGATTGGGGGAGGGTTTCTGGAATCTTCAGATAAACGACCCATACCGTTAACAAAGCCACTATGGCTTCTGCACCAAATATGAGAGGCGGATTCAGTTGATAGACAGCGACTCCTAACAGCGGACCGACAGAAATCCCGATATTGATCGCAATATTGTTTAGGGAGTACGCCTCCATACGTTTCTCTTCAGAAACCACATCTGCAATTTGTGCATGCATAGCAGGAGCGAATAGGTTAAGGCAAAGTCCGTTCAGTACCAACAACACATAAAAGTGCCACACCTCCGTGGCAAACACCATTGCAATCAGTACGAAAAAACGCATCAACGGGGAATACAAAAAAACGGGGCGCCGTCCAAATCGGTCCGATATGTTTCCGGCCCATAATTTAAAGAATAGAGCGATCAAAGGAGGGAAACTGATCGCTCCTGCCGCAGCCACGGCGGAAGCTCCCAATTGTTCGGTCATATAGATCACTAAATAAGGATACAGCATAAATCCGGTAATACACCGGGACATCGTCAACCAAAAATGAATCCAAACAATAGAATGATATCGCTTCCGCGCATTTTCAACCGTATCCCGAATACGACTAATCACCCAATATTCTGATTTATTCACCTAGTCACTTCCTCTTTACTTATTATGTAGATTTTGCTGAGTACTCGTTTGAACTGACCAAATTATTTACATATTATATCATTTTTTCACTGGAAAGGAAAATAAATCTCCACATCAGCCTAAAAATGAGCTTCAACCATGGACCGACACTCCAGATTTCATTCCTTAACGCTCTTTACTCTTCCTTATTCCGGTCAATTCTTTTCCTATGGTTCTGGCTTTAAAATATCCACGGTTCCAAAGAGGTTCTTATTGCCAAACAAACAGGCTGTCATAGTTTGGCGGAAAGTTAGTGAGTACTCACTTTACAACCTGGAAATAATATGCTATCTTTGGCATGAAGTGAACTTACCAAAAAATAAGACTGTTTATGGCCTGAAAACCTGACTGAAGTAAGAAGTAAAAATCTATGTGGATGGTGATGAACGTGTTGAATTGGAATGAAGTTTACCAACAGGGGAATCCCTTTTGGGATTTTGGATCTGCCTCTCCTGAATTGGTGGCCACCGTTATGAATCAAGGGTTTCCTCAACCAGGAGATACCGCCCTAGATATCGGTTGTGGAGGAGGATGGGAATCGATTTTCTTGGCGAAATGCGGTTATCATGTACTGGGTATCGATATCGCTCCCGATGCCATTAGACTGGCACAACAGCGGGCAAAAGAGGCCGGAGTTCACGTTGATTTTCGTCAAGGGAATGTATTGCAGTTACCAATCGAGGATGAAACGATCGATTTTATAACGGATCGAGGCTGTCTTCATATAATTCCGGAAAAAGATCAAACGACTTACGTCCATGAAGTGGCACGGGTACTAAAACCCGGTGGGCGATTTTTGCTTCGAGGAATTAGTCAGGTGGATAAGAATATGTTCGCGCGGATCCAGAAGGTGTCGGAATTGAAAGAAATAGCAGACAATGTTCCTGATGAACCATTAAGCAAAGAAAAAATTGAACGGTTATTTGGAGCACCCAGTTTTTCACTTAGCCCGATCCTACCGTTTGAAATGGGTGGTAAAGAGATATCCATTCGAGCAAACATGGTATTAATACGTAAAAATAGCCAATCTTAAACATAATGAGGCGGAATCGGTTCGTTCTACCGGAAATCGCCCCCTTTTTCTACAGGTGCTTTTGCCAACAATCTCTACATGTTAGGTTTTTTATGACTTCAATAAACCCGATCGTCTGAAGGCGACCGGGTTTTGTTGTGTTAAACGGAACGGTCTAAACGCCAGTATGTTCGCAACCGCTGCTTTTTTCCAATCATCCGGTAGTGAGCAACCCGCTATGTTTCTATGCCAAATTCGGGTAATGTGATGATGTATGAACAGGTTATCATGATAAAGGGGGATCTCATGCAACTGGAACAACTGTACGAAGATTACAGATCGCTACTGTTCAATTTGGCTTATCGCATGTTGGGTTCTGTATCCGATGCGGAAGACATCGTTCAGGACGTCTTCCTTACGCTTCATCAACAGGACATACATAAAGTCAAACATTTCAAAGCGTATTTGATTAAAACAACGACAAACCGCTGTCTAAACCTATTGAGTTCGACGCGCCGCAAACGGGAGGAATATATCGGACCCTGGCTTCCGGAACCACTCATAGACCCACGGGAACCCGCTGCCCTCACCGAGCATAACGAGGCTGTCTCCTATGCCTTGCTTGTATTAATGGAGCAGTTATCCCCGATGGAACGGGCTGTGTTTATACTACGGGAAGGGCTAGAATTTGAATATGAGACCATCGCGGAAATGCTGGATAAGACGGCATCCAATTGCAGAAAAATCATGAGTCGCGCCAAACAAAAGCTTCCCGACAAGAGTCCCGTCATTGCACCCAAGCAAAAAAGCACGCCATTGGTTGAGGCTTTTATCGATGCTGCAAACACGGGGAATTTCAAATCTTTTATTCAAATGTTGGTAGAAGAGGCTTCACTGATCTCCGATGGGGGTGGCAAAGTACGCTCTGCACTCAAACCCATACGGAGCCGGTTGCGAATTCTCCGTTTTCTGGAAGGTGTTTCACGCAAAGGGGCGTTTCAAGGAAGCTTTTTACCGATTTCTTTAAATGGAGAGCCTAGCTTGCTGCTGATCAAGAATGGCCAGACCAAGATGGCTTTTTGCTTTGCAAGGAATCCGGGGAATTTCAAGGTTACCCACATTTACATGGTGATGAATCCAGATAAGTTAAAAAAATTGCAAGGGGTGTCACAAAACCATCCGTAAGATTGTCTTCATGGATGTAAGGCATTCTTTAATACAGGAGGGTATATGTGATGAAACTTCGTATGGACCATCGGAAAGCCAACCCCAAAGCGCTCAACACCATGATGAAATTGGAGACCTTTGTAAAAGAAAGCGGACTGGACCCCATACTTTATGAGTTGATCAAAATCCGCGCATCTCAAATTAACGGCTGTGCCTTTTGCATCGATATGCATGTAAAGGATACACTGAAAATGGGAGTATCTGAACAGAAGATTTATCTTCTGACAGCCTGGCGGGAAGCCCCGTGCTATACTGAAAAGGAAAGGGCTGTCCTCGAATTGACGGAAGCCCTCACGCTCTTATCTGAAAAGGGTTTACCCGACTCTGTATACCAAAATGTCCGCTCCCATTTTAACGAGCAAGAGTTTGTCACTTTAGTCATGGCCATCAATACAATCAATGGCTGGAACCGTCTTGGAGTGGCAACAGGCATGTTTCCGGGATGTTTTGATCAGTAAACGTCATGAGACAAAACGCCTCCGTGTTGGAGGCGTTTTGTTCTTAAGCAAACGGATGGTACTTTTTTATCGTGAACTAAGCCTGACAACTGAGTCCACAATTTGATCCCAGTCTTCACTATGAATCTCATGGCCTGATCCAACAAGAGTCACCAGTTCAGCATGGGGAATGGCTTTCGCAAGAGCAAGCCCATGCTCGTATGATAGAGCTGGATCTTCTGTGCCGTGGATAATAAGCACCGGTACGCTAATCTCGCCCATTCTATCGTAATACTCCTCCCCACCTTGCAACATGGCATGATTCAATCTGCTTGGTAGTTGTTTGGCGCGGGATGCCTCTCTCTCCGCTAGTTTATACAATCTCTCCCGCTCAAAAGGTTTTGAGCCACTTGAAGCTTTCCAGCCATCCACCAGATAAGAAATGGCCGCCTCCCGATTTGACCAATCGATGGAATCACTCTTCGCATGGTAATCCAGTATAGCTTGTCCCATTGGAGGTAATTTTTCCATTTCTTTTCCGAACACACTTGATGCAATAATCGTAAGCGTATGTATGCGTTCTGGATATCTCAAGGCAAGAATCTGGCTGATCATACCACCCAAAGACATGCCAACGATATGAGCCTGCGTGATCGAATAAGCATCCAGGACTCCAACCGCATCATCAGCCATGTCTGTTATTGTATAGTTGGAAGTACCAGGCGCATAAGTGGTAGATCGTCCAACATCACGATGATCGTACCGAATGACAAATCTGCCCTGATCAGCAAGGCGAAGACAGAAGTCTTCATCCCACCAGTCTAATGAAGACATTGCTCCCATAATTAACAGCACCGCAGGATCCTTAGGATTTCCAAAACTTTCTGTACATATCTCCACATTATTTATTTTAAATATCTGTTCACTCATGTGTTTACCTCCCTTTAATACCTTGCATTTTTCTCCGTCAACTTAAAAGATTCCTTCCCAAAATAAACAAAAAGATTAAGAACTAGCTTAATATCTCTCCTTTTGTCCGTTGGTTGCGAACGGAGGGGGTGGAGCGACTGATTCCGCTTCTTTGCTGGAGGAAACAGATCGGAGACGGAAATCGCCCCTCCACTACTTTGTCATGAACCTCGACAAAACGCCTCTGAGCAAACGGATGGATATTAGTAAGAAGAGACTTCTCAAAAACTAAGGAGAACAGGTTCCCATTCTATTTCTCCCTTCTGATTACAATGAGAGAATAAACCATAATACAAACAGGAATAAAAATACCGGTCAATATAACCTTTGTATTCTCCTCTAGGCTGGTTTGCTCGATAAGGACTTGTGGTAAAAAGAGAATAGCCGGAATAATAATGAAAACCCAGCTTTTGTTCCAAATCGATATCCCAATAAATATCAGAATAGAAAGTACAATCGCAATGACATTTCCAACCGTTCCAACTTGATAAGTTACTGGATCATAATTTTCATTCCAATAGATGAAAGCGAGAAACAAAACCGTTGGAGTAGAGCCAACAATCCAAAATATCAACCATTCCTTTGTTTTGGAGATCTCGTTGCTGGCGACATACTTAAATGACGTTGCTGAAAGAAACAAAGTAAACAGGAAGATAAATGGATAACCGATCAAATCGAGTAACGAGTATTCCATTTCTCCACGCAGGGCATCTCCCATTAAAATATAAGAAATTGCCCCCAGAATCGTAACCGGTATAAATTTTAACAAACCTTTAAAGTCAAAAGACATTTCATTTGCTAATTGTTCCATATACTCTCTGGGTGTTTTTCCAATGATATCATTTATGTCTTTTCCGTCCTTTTCCGCTTCATATAAATGATCTTCTAATTCTCCAGCGATTTCTTCAATCTCTTTTTCATTTTTTCCACTGGAAATCAGATAAAGCCTTAAATCTTCTATAAACTCACGACTTTCCTTTGATATGCTCATAAAATCAGCCTTCCTCCTCTAACAGTTTATTGACACAACCTGCGATTTCGTCCCATCTTTCTTTAAATGCTTCCAACTCTTTTCTTCCTTTTGCGGTTAAGGAATAGTATTTTCGTTTGGGACCTCCCGAAGGAAGATTTTTTTGGCTCGTCGTCACAAGTCCCTCTTTTCTCATACGAAGTAACAATGGATAAATGCTTCCTTCACTTACCATTGTAAATCCGTAATTGTATAATTTTCCTATTATTTCATATCCATAAGTTTCTCCCTTTGCAATAATCGATAGCAGACAACCCTCCAAAATTCCTTTTAGTATTTGACTGGAAGACAAATCATTACCTCCCTGCATCTAACTTGTTTTGCAATATAGTTACACAAAAAAATAACAACTATTTTGCAATACATTATAGTTGCAACTTAACATATAACCAAATGATATGCAAGAGATTCATTTTCAACAAACGCTTCTCAAAACCCCTTCACTGTTGTATCATTTCGCGCTTATATCGCTTTTACTCGGTTTATTAAACCCATCCGTCCCTTTGTTTCCTTGAAGAGTCGGTTGTTTTTTAATCGTAACATCCCTGCCCGATCTACACTCTCAAAAAATGCTTGTGATATAATTGATCTATGAATACGCCAATTTTAGCTACGAAATTATATATCCCTTCCCCACGTCCTAAAATGGTCCTTCGCCCCCGTCTGACTAAGCGGTTGAATGATGGTCTGCACCGCAAACTAACTCTCATCTCGGCTTCCGCCGGGTTTGGTAAAACCACACTGGTCAGCGAATGGCTTCATGAATGCGAGCGGCCGGTCGCCTGGCTGTCGCTGGACGAAGGAGATAACGATCCAAAACGTTTTCTAACCTACCTCTGCGCCGCATTGCGGACGATTGGGGTGAATATCGGAGAAAGCGTGTTTCGTATACTCCAATCCCCTCAATCTCCACCAACCGAGTCGATTCTGACGACTCTGATCAATGAAATCACCGCCACCCCGGACCCTTTCATTCTCGTACTTGACGACTATCACGTCATTGATACCAAATCGATTGACCATGCGCTTACTTTTTTGCTTAAGCACCTGCCACCTCAGATGCACATCGTTATTTCCACTCGTGAGGACCCACACCTCCCCCTGGCCCGGTTACGCGTTCAGGATCAATTGACTGAACTGCGCGTTGCAGACTTGCGTTTTACCCCCTCTGAAGCTGGCGATTTTCTCCATCAGGTGATGGGTCTCAACCTCACTCCGGAAGATACTGCGATACTTGCAACTCGCACCGAAGGCTGGATTGCAGGCTTGCAGTTGGCCGCGATTTCAATACAGGGACATAAAGACATCAACAATTTCATCACCTCTTTCACCGGTACCCACCAATTCATACTGGACTATCTCGTTGAAGAGGTTCTGCAACAGCAACCTGAAAGCATTCAGACATTCTTGTTGCACACATCCATCCTTGACCGCCTGTGCAGTCCTCTTTGTGATGCTGTTCTGCGCGAAGGAGCCAAGAGGGGGGGATTCTCTCCTTCACCCTCCGGGCAAGAAACGTTGGAACATCTCGAACATGCCAACCTGTTCGTCATCCCCTTAGATAACGAGCGACGTTGGTACCGCTACCACCATCTCTTTGCTGAATTGCTACGGCAACGACTGCACCAGAGTTTAGGGGACAAGGGGATAAACGAATTACATATGCGTGCCAGTCTATGGTATGAAGACAATGGTCTGGAGATTGAAGCTTTTCACCATGCTACTGCCGCCGATGATGTTGAACGCTCAGCTCGCTTAATCGAAGGAAAAGGACTCCCCTTGCACTTTCGTGGGGCCGTAATCCCTGTTGTCAACTGGTTGAAATCACTGCCAACAACGGTACTGGATGCGAAGCCCTCGCTCTGGGTCATGTATGCCTCAGCATTATTGATGGTCGGGCAACTGAGCGGTGTGGAACAGAAACTGCAGGCTGCCGAAACTGCTCTACAAGGGGCCGTTCCTGGCGAGAAGACCCAAGATCTCATAGGGCATATTGCCGCCATTCGGGCTACGATGGCCGTCACTCAGCACCAGGTAGAAACGATCATGACCCAGTCACACCGCGCCCTGGAGTATCTCCACCCCGATAATCTGCCTGTCCGCACTGCCACAACCTGGGCGCTGGGGTATGCCTACCATTTACAAGGAGACCGTGACGCAGCCCGCAAAGCCTATACCGAAGCCCTATCGATCAGCCAAAGGATTGGACATATCATCGTCACCATCCTATCCACTATCGGCCTTGGCAACTTACAGGAAGCCGACAATCAGCTTGATCTGGCGACCCGAACCTACCGACGTGCCTTGCAACTGGCAGGTGATCCGCCGTTGCCAGTTGCCTGTGAAGCGCATCTTGGTCTGGCCCGTATATTTTACGAACGGAACGACATGGATGCCGCTCTGCAGCACGGACAACAGAGCATCCAGCTGGCGGAGCAACTGGAAAACACAGATCGAATCGTTGCCTGTAAGGTGTTTCTCGCCCGTCTGAAACTAGCTCAAGGAGATGTGGCCGGTGCAGCCGCTAAGTTAGCCAAGACTGAACAACTGGCACGCCAACATCACTTCGTGTCTCAGATACCTAAGGTTGCTGCCGAACAAGTGTTCACGCTACTTCACCAGGGCCATCTAGTGGCCGCCGCTGATCTGGCTCAAAGACACAAACTCCCCATCAGCCAAGTCCGGGTACATCTGGCCCAAGGAGATACATCCACAGCCCTGGAGGTGCTTGAACCATTGCGCCAGCAGGCAGAGGCAAAGGGTTGGGAGGATGAACGGCTCAAAGTCATGGTACTACAGGCGATTGCTCTACATGCGCATGGCGAAAAGGACGAGGCTGTGCAACAGCTGGGGGAAACGCTGACAATGGCAGAACCGGGCGGTTTCATCCGCCTGTTTATTGACGAGGGGATTTCGATGGCTCGGCTATTGTCCGAAGCAGCTGATCATGGAATGATGCCAGAGTATATCGATACATTGTTGGATGCGTTTGAAACTGAGGAACAGAAGCGCGAAAACAAATCCTCATCCTTCCCCAATTCTCCTGTTCAACCCCTTATTGAACCGTTGAGTGAACGCGAGTTACAAGTATTACAACTGATTGCACAGGGACTTTCAAACCGTGAGATTGGTGAACGGCTTTTCCTCGCTTTAAGTACAGTCAAAGGGCACAACCGGAGGATTTTTGGCAAACTACAGGTCCAACGGCGCACCGAAGCGGTCGCACGTGCCCGCGAGTTGGGTCTGCTCTAAGCCTAAGCTTCCGTTTGCCCGCAGACTTTATCAAGAACTGCGGGCAAAAATCATTACTCCCCCTGCCCTCACAGTAATTACATTACAAATCGCTCACAACCATATCAAAAACCATACTAAAGTATCTATACCTTAATACCGTGTGGAAGGTATACTCACCGTAAATTACCAAGACTTAGGCTAAAAAGGTGCTGAATCATGTCCAATCAATTAAGTAAACCGATGGTCTATCAAATCAGGATCAAGGGTCATTTAGGTTCTGAGTGGACAGACTGGTTTAAGGGTTTGACCGTCTCTCTGGAGAAAAACGGCGATACGCTTTTAACTGGCCCGATGGTGGATCAGGCCGCATTGTATGGTCTGCTGAAAAAAGTCCGTGATTTAGGAATGCCATTGCTCTCAGTTATATGTGTTGCACCTGACCATTCAACTACAACAGAGGTCAAACAGCAGGAGGAGAACTCATGAAAGCCATTGTATACACAAAATACGGATCACCCGATATTCTTCAATTAAAAGAGATAGAAAAACCTGTCCCCAAAGACCATGAAGTACTGGTCAACGTTCATGCCGCTTCTGCAAATGCAGGCGACTGGCATCTTCTGAGAGGTACACCCTTCCTGGTTCGCTTCATATACGGAATTCTAAAACCAAAAAACCAGGTTCTCGGTTCTGATGTAGCGGGACGGGTTGAAGCGGTGGGAAGTAGCGTCACACAGTTTCAGGTCGGTGACGAGGTATTTGCTGACCTGTTCGGGTGTGGTTTTGGTGGTTATGCTGAGTATGTATGCGCCCATGAAAATGTATTTGCACTGAAACCTGCCAATCTATCGTTTGAAGAAGCGGCGGCCATACCAACCGCAGGAGGAACCGCCTTACAAGGGTTACGTGATCAGGGACACATACAGAAAGGACAACATGTTTTAATCAATGGTGCTTCGGGAGGTGTGGGTACATTTGCGGTACAGATTGCAAAATTATTCGGGGGCGAAGTCACAGGCGTATGCAGCACAGGGAAAATGGATATGATCCGCTCGCTTGGTGCCGATCACGTCATTGATTACACACAAGAAGATTTCACTCAAAATGGGCAGTCTTATGATCTGATTCTTGCTGCGAATGGATATCATCCGATTTTCAATTATAGACGTGCATTAGGTAGCAAAGGAACCTATGTTATGACAGGAGGTTCCAATGCGCAGATGTTTCAGGCCATCCTTTTGGGACCGTGGATATCTATGCTGGGGAGTAAAAAAATGGGTAACTTGATGGCACAACCCAGACATAAGGATCTGGTCTTTTTAAAAGAGCTTGTTGAGGGGGGAAAGATAATGCCTGTGATCGATCGACGTTATCCCTTACATGAAGTACCTGAAGCGATCCGGTATCTGGAAGAAGGACATGCACGGGGAAAAGTTGTTATCACTGTGAAATAGCTATCTCGATTACACGGTTTAGCATTGAGTTTTGAAAGGAGATCCAGCAAACGTTGATTTTTAAATAACGAAATATTGAGAATTATAAACCAAAGGGGAGGAGAAAATGAATTCAAACCGAAAGATTGCCATAACGGTAGGACTGTTGATTCTTACTTCAACGGCTACCTTTATGATCGGAAGCGGGCTTTTAGGTTCTGTTCTCAACAGTCCACATTTTCTTGACCATCTCGATCCAAACAAATCGAAAGTGATTGGTGGGGTATTCTTTGAGCTAATGACTGCCGTTATCGTTGTGGGTATTGCATGGTCGATCTTTCCAATTTTAAAACAACATGATGAAGCGACTGCACTTGGGTATTTTGGTACGAGAGTGGTTGAGTCTGTACTGATTATTGTAAGTGTCATCAGCCCACTAGTGCTATTAGCATTAAGTCAAGAATTTATACACGCGGGAGCTTCGGGGAAATCATATTATCAAACGATAGCGAATATAGCCATCCATGCCCATTATTTGGCCTTTGATTTGGCTATGTTCGCTCTTAGCCTTGGCAGTCTGATGTTTTGTTATTTATTATATCAATCAAAATTGGTTCCACGGTTGATATCTGTCATAGGTCTTATGGGGTATACATCATTGTTGGCAAGCAGCTGTTTAGGAGTTATCGGTTTGGATATAAAAACCATCCTGTATCTCCCAGGGGCATTATTTGAACTGATTTTCCCAATATGGTTGATCATAAAAGGCTTCAATGAAACGAGACGAACATCCGAACGTTAAAAAAATCATTATTTGATCACTCCCCATGCCCAAGGCAGGGGAGTTACTATTATCAGAAACGGTCTTACGGTAAAGATTGAATATATGCTAAACGATCAAGAAACCCATTCCACGCAAAACGAAACCAACAATCACCTCCACTCCCACCACTTCTGATCCAAAGTCTGGTGCTGGATCGCTTCAGCTTCCTGATGGGCGGTTATGTCTGTTACCTCTGCCAGGTCGGCGATCGTGCGGGAAAGTTTGAGAATGCGGTCAAGAGTCCGGACAAGCCAGGATCGAAGTACTCCCAAGCCTCCGATAAAAAGATAGCTGGAGACGTTTGGAAGGGATTTTGCCATGGAATGAATCACCTGATTTTGCTTTTTTGAAGCGTTTAATCCGATTATCCAACAGCATGGATTTTCAATCACCGAATCCCCTCAACATCACTTTTTCAGTCGTGAAAATGAAGAGGAAGCGACCTACGATAAAATGGATGAACCATCGCACTTAGATGTTGCTTAAAAACAGTTCAATTCCCTTCGCCATCTTTCCGAATTCCATCTCCTTCCATATATACAGATCCTCGGCCTCCTGAAGCGAGACTTCCTTGAACTGAACGGTTGTCCCCGGCTTCACCTGGGCGAGTACGGGAAGATCCATCGACACCACTTGCGCGATTTTGGGATACCCTCCAACCGTCTGACAATCCGCCATTAAAATAATCGGATCCCCCTCTGCCGGCACTTGAATCGTCCCAAATGTAACCGCTTCGGAAACAACTTCCTTTTCCGCTTTTAGATCAAGCTTCGTCCCTTTCAGCCGGTATCCCATCCGATCGGATTGAGACGTCACTCGAAACGGCGCGGTAAAAAACGTTTCTTGACTTTCTTCGGTAAACCACTCGAATTCACGTCCGCGCAAGACACGGATCACCGGATTTTTCGCGTATGCCGGAAATTGGCGATCCCCGACATACCAGTCGGCCGCTTGAAAAGGCTGGGAACCGGCATTTGAAGCCATATATTCCATATAGGCAGCCGACCGTTCGGTAAGAGTGCCGTTATATAACTTGTCTCCCTCTTTTAACGCCCTACCTTCAAGCCCTCCGAGCCCTGCTCGAAGATAGGTGCTGCGGCTTTGCATGACTTCAGGAACTTCGATCCCTCCCGCTATGGCCACATAAGCACGGGCTCCCGATTGGCATGCCCCGAACTCCAGCATCTGACCAGCCTGGATATAAACCGGACGCCATAGAGGAAGTTCTTTTCCACCTACCGAAGGGGTCAGGTTGCCACCGCAAATGGAAATGAGCGTTTCAGTTTCGAACAAAATGGAAGGCCCCATCAACGTTACTTCCAACGCCGCTTTCCCTTCTTCATTGCCAACCAGAAGATTGGCGATGCGAAGCGCGAATAAATCCATTGCTCCACCTACAATGACGCCTTCTTTTCGATATCCAAAACGTCCTTTGTCCTGAACCGTTGTCAGAAGACCTGCACGCAAAACGCTTATGCTCATAACTGATCCTCATTCCACTCTTTATATTGATCAAGCCCAATCGGCTGGAAACGGACTTTATCTCCCGCTTTCAGCAAGCTTGGTGTTTGATGCTCCGGCCGAAACAGCCGGAGCGGAGTTCTCCCGATGATTTGCCATCCACCCGGTGTGGATATCGGGTAAATCCCTGTCTGGCTTCCTCCGATTCCAACGGCACCAGCCGGTATCGCCATTCGAGGTGAGCGTCGCCTTGGGGTGGCGATTCGCTCAGACATCCCCCCAAGATAAGGAAAACCAGGCGCGAAACCAATCATATAAACCAAATATTCCTGACCGGAGTGAATTTCAATCACCTCATCCGCAGTCATATGATGAGAGCGGGCCACCTCGTCGAGATCCGGCCCCAGTTCCCCGCCGTAACACACAGGGATGTGAATGACTCTTTCAGTTTCTCGAACCGTTCGATCCAATTTGGGGACAATCCGCTCCAGTATACTGCAGACCGTATCGTAAGGTGATCCGACGCTTGTTCGTTTGCGCTCCTCCACAGGAAACGGATCATACAGCTTCATCGGATCATAGAAGATCGTAACGGTGGTGAATGCGGGAACAATCTCAATCATACCCGGAAATGGATGCTCTTCGAAATAAGAAGTCAGAGCCAGAACATTGCGGTGCGACACCTCGTTGATCCCTGTTCCGAATTGAACAATGACCGACGTATCCCCAAGAGGAGACACCTCGTAACCCCATTTCTCTTTCATCGTGATGTCAGGCACAACCTCACCTCATCCAATCGTATTCTTCCAACCCAGCTCTTCCGAAATTTGGCTGGCCGTCCGTTTGACCTTAGCTATTATACCCGGTAAATGTTCACTTTGAATGCGCACATCGGGACCCACGATGCTCAGGCCAGCCGCAATCGCTCCGTTCGCGTCGAATATTGGCGCGGCCACGGCGGTTGTATTATCAAACAACTCCGAATGACTGATGGAATATCCCTCTTTTTTGGACTTCCGCAGCACTTCCATCAATTGTTCTTTATCGGTAATCGTTCCCGAAGCGTATCGACGAAGCTCCGTATTGTTCATGTACTCCAGTATTTCCTGGTCTGAAGCGTAAGCCAAAATGATACGTGGACACGCTCCCGCATACAGCGGAGCTCTTCTGCCGGTCTGAGTATAGACCCGGACCGGTTGGTTGGTATCCAATTTTTCAATGTAGATCGCTTCATCACCATCTCGAATGACCAGGTTAACCGCTTCGTCAATCTCGTTCCTCAACGCTTCCATATAAGGGTACGCAATGTTCCGAATACCAAGTCGTGAAGAAACCAGTTGCCCGAACTGCAGGAAGAGCAATCCAAGCGAATATTTTCCATTCTCATCCTTTTTGAGAAATCCCATATCCTCCAGTGTCCCGGCCATTCGGAACACCGATGTCTTCGGTAACCCTGACAATTGAACCATCTCATTCAGGTTAAGCTCTTCATGTGTAAGAAATAAATTCAGAACCTCCATCATTTTCATGACCGTTTTATTTTTGTGCTGCATAGAATTTTCTCCTTATCTGAGAATTCGTTAATATGGTGAACGCATGCTTTTAACTCTCCTTTCGAGAATACATGAAAACGGATGAATTGTGAAATGACAGCGGATCACCCTATTATTCTATTTCACAGGTTTCAAGGAACTTTGTGTCAAAATCCCCCTTGACGAACGATTCGTTCTCCAACAGTTTTAGATGAAACGGGATCGTTGTTTTGATCCCATCTATTACAAACTCACCCAAAGCTCGTTTCATCCGCCGGATGGCATCCTCTCGATTCGTTCCCCAAACAATCACCTTGGCCACCATTGAATCATAGAATGGCGTAATTTGATAACCTGCATATGCAGCGGTATCCACTCTTACACCGAATCCTCCAGGAGGCCGATATGTCAAGATCTCACCGGGCGAAGGCATAAATTGATTTCCCGGATTCTCGGCATTGATTCTGCACTCAATCGCCCAACCGTTCATTTTTACATCGTTTTGGGAAAAAGAAAGAGGTTGTCCTGCCGCAACAGCGATTTGCTCCCTGATGAGATCGATTCCGGTAATGAGCTCTGTCACCGGATGCTCCACCTGGATACGGGTGTTCATTTCCATAAAATAAAATCGTCCATGTCGATCCAGAAGAAACTCTACCGTTCCGGCACCCTCATAGTCTACTGCTTTGGCGGCCGCCACTGCCGCTTCGCCCATTTCTTCCCGCAATTGTCGGTCGATCGCAGGTGAAGGAGCCTCTTCGACCAGCTTTTGATGGCGCCGTTGGATCGAACAATCCCGCTCTCCAAGGTAGACCGCGTGCCCCTGTCGATCAGCCATAATCTGAATTTCCACATGTCTTGGCCCTTCCAGATACTTCTCCAAATAAACCCCCGAATTGCCGAAGGCGGAATCCGCTTCTTTCTGCGCTTGTCGAATCGCTTCTTTCAATTGCTCCTCGTCATTCGCCACTCGCATCCCTTTACCGCCACCTCCGGCCGTCGCTTTGACAATGACCGGATATCCGATGTCGGCGGAAATCCGGACCGCCTCTTCCGGGCTTTCAATCAACCCATCCGTCCCCGGAACGACAGGCACCCCCGCATTCTTCATCGTTTCTTTGGCGACCGCTTTATCTCCCATTTTCTCGATCGCTTCGGGGCGCGGTCCGATAAAAACGATGTCAAATGCCGTACATGTTTCGGCAAAGTCGGCATTTTCGGCCAAAAATCCATATCCTGGATGAACGGCGTCAACTCCGGCATTTTCGGCAACCGCAATCAAGGCGGGCACATTCAG
Source organism: Melghirimyces algeriensis (assembly GCF_900182565.1). Taxonomy (GTDB): domain Bacteria; phylum Bacillota; class Bacilli; order Thermoactinomycetales; family DSM-45169; genus Melghirimyces; species Melghirimyces algeriensis. The sequence continues at coordinate 69,736 of NZ_FXTI01000002.1, forward strand.
ATAGCTGTCCTTCGAAGCGGTCGGACCGATGCAGTAAGCTTCGTCGGCCATCTTTACATGAAGTGCCTCACGGTCTGCTTCAGAGTAAACGGCAACCGTCCTGATCCCCATCTCCTGGCAGGCGCGGATAACACGCACGGCGATTTCGCCTCTATTGGCAACCATAACTTTATTAAACACGTCGTTCCCCCTTTTCTTTACAAAGATTTAACCCGGAACAGAGGTTGTCCGTATTCCACAAGTTGACCGTCTTGAACGAGAATTTCAACGATTTCTCCGCTTACTGTTGATGGTACTTCCGAAAACATCTTCATCGCTTCCAAAACGCAGACCACGGAATCGGGATGAACCTTGTCCCCGATGTTTACCAAAGGAGGAGCATCCTGTTCAGACGAAGAATAGAACGTCCCAACCATGGGTGAAACAATTTCCAAGAAGTCGGTATCATTCTTTTTTTCCTTCGCTTTGTCATCTGCCGCAGGATCATTCGACCGCTCTGGAGTAAGCGCTTCCAACTGTGACGGGCAATTTTCATGTTCAACGTCTTCTTGGGCGACCTTTGCCGTTGGCCCCGTTTTTTCAATGAGGATCTTCGACGTATCGTCGGAGTAATGAAAGTTTTGAATGGGGGACCGACAGACCAATTGAATGATGTCTTGCAACTCTCGATAAGGGATCATACATTCCTCTCCTTACTCGTATCTGAATGTTCTCAGAAGATCGAACCCTGTTCATTCCTATATTCGGAATTTTAATTTCATTTTTCGGACTCTTTTTTATTATAGCCAGCCCGTTATAAAAAAGCAATATGTGTAAAGGCTAATCGAAGAGCGTCCGGTTCCATTTGAGGAATCACCCTATTTTCCATTATTTGGATTTAAAGGATGTTATTTCATATGTCTTAATAGCTTGTCTATTCGACATCATTCGACTATACTAAAGGCGTATTCGTAAAATGGAATTAAAATTCCGAATTACGGAACAAAACACGGACAAGGAGGGCAAAATGTTTCGGATTGATTTGAATTGCGATCTTGGAGAAAGCTTCGGTGCTTATAAGATGGGAAGGGATGCCGAGATTGTACCGTACGTAACATCAGTGAACATTGCTTGTGGTTTTCATGCTGGGGATCCAGGGGTAATGCACAATACGGTAAACCTTGCCCTTGAGCGCGGAATCGCCATCGGAGCGCATCCGGGATTGCCCGATTTGTACGGTTTTGGTCGGCGGATCATGGACATTTCACCACAGGAAGCTTATGATTGGGTCATTTATCAGATTGGAGCGCTCGATGCATTTATTCGGGCAAAGGGAGGCACGATGCGCCACGTCAAGCCGCACGGAGCCCTGTACAATATGGCATCTCGAAACAGCAAACTGGCGGATGCCATCGCGGAGGCTGTTTATCATGTAAACCCGGAACTGATTCTTGTCGGCCTGTCGGGAAGCGAATTGATTCATTCCGGGAAACGGATCGGGTTGAAAACCGCCAGTGAAGTGTTTGCAGACCGGACCTATCAGGAAGATGGGAGCCTAACTCCCCGCGGTGCCAAGGGTGCTTTGATCGACGATCCCGAACAGGCAGTCAAGCAGGTTGTCCGCATGGTGAAAGATGGGAAAGTCCGTTCACAGCAAGGCAGTGACATTCCGATTGTTGCGGAAACCGTTTGTATCCATGGTGACGGAAGCCATGCCGTGTCGTTCGCCAGCCGAATACATGAGGCGCTTTCATTAGAGGGCATCGCACTGACAGCGTCAATACGGTGATAAAGGGAAATGTTGAAACCGATTACATCCAGAGTGACGAAAGACGTACCCTATCGACCGAACACATGAGACGCTTTCGTCAGAAAGCATCGCGCGACGACATCCATACAACAAAGGAGGAAGAAGGAATGAATCCGACGGAGGAAATAAAAAACAAAGCCAATGGAAAAATGTCGTCAAAATCAACATGGAGCTCGTTGTTGGGAGCAGCTTTCTTAATGGCCACTTCTGCAATCGGCCCTGGTTTTTTAACGCAAACGACGGTGTTTACACAAAAATTGGCCGCGAGCTTCGGATTTGTCATCCTGATATCCATCCTATTGGATATTGGAGCCCAGACAAACGTATGGCGAATCATAGCCGTTTCCGAGAAACGCGGGCAGGATATAGCCAATGCGCTCCTTCCGGGACTGGGCTACTTTGTGGCGGTTCTGATCGTTTTTGGCGGCCTTGCTTTCAACATCGGGAACATCGCCGGTGCAGGGTTGGGGCTTAACGTCGTGACAGGCGTGTCGCCGGTGACGGGAGCGATCATCAGTGCCGTTGTTGCCATCACCATTTTCCTGCTCAAAGACGCGGGCAAACTCATGGACCGGGTAACACTGATCGCCGGGAGTATCATGATCGTTCTTACGGTGTATGTCGCGATTACAGCCACGCCTCCCGTGGGAGAAGCGGTAGCAAAAAGTTTTGTTCCCGATACGGTTGATATGCTGGCCATTGTAACCCTCGTCGGAGGTACGGTTGGCGGTTACATCACTTTTGCGGGCGGTCATCGTCTGCTTGATGCAGGAATTCGCGGGAAAAAGGCAATACCTGAAGTGACAAAAAGTTCGGTATCTGGCATCCTGGTTACGGGTGTTATGCGAACTGTCTTGTTTTTGGCGGCACTCGGCGTTGTGGCAAAAGGACTTGCGATCGATCCCTCCAACCCTCCAGCATCGGTGTTCAAGCTGGCAGCTGGAGATATCGGGTATAAAATATTCGGTATTGTCATGTGGGCGGCAGCGATCACCTCTGTAATCGGCGCAGCTTACACCTCCGTATCGTTTATCCGCACATTCAACGATAAGATCGAGAAAAATCAAAAGTGGGTAATCATCAGTTTTATCATCATCTCAACGTTTGTTTTCGCGGCGATCGGAAAACCCGTCAACGTCTTGATACTGGCCGGTGCGATTAACGGTCTGATTTTGCCGATCACACTCACAACGATCTTGATTGCTGCGTATAAGAAAAATATCGTCGGCGATTACAAACATCCGCTCTGGATGACGCTGTTCGGTGCGGCCGTCGCTCTTATGATGACTTATATGGGAGGATACACGCTTATCAATCAAATCCCCAAGCTGTTTTCATAAGTGGATTTTCAAGGCACGAATTGGCCTTTATGTATCGATCATCCAGCAGAAGGTCACTCTTCTCTTTCTTTCAGCAGTGGCATGACTCAAGAAGACCACCAGTAAATTTTTAGTTATTTTTATATTTTCGAATATTCTTTTATTAATTATAGTCATCATCGTGCTCCCTTTCGCAAAAACTGAACTTCATATCTTGAAGGAATCATCCCTTTAGGTTCAAGAATGAGGCCACTCACCGAGCCATACTTTGAAAAAAGCAACCCAATTCGCCTGTGCGATGGGTTGCTTTTTTCAGATTCAAGTAATGATGATTTCCTGACTACAGAAAATCCATATTCATACCCGTGATCCGGCACGACATCCACAGATTTAATCATACATGAATTCTTCCTAACGTGAATTATGGTCCATAGATATGGCTGACCTACCGATCGACCTTTTTTAGGTAATTTTATCCATTTCCCTCGAGAACTATTTTACACATAGTGTCCTAGGTTTCATAATTTTGTCAAACTCTTTCACTTGGAGCATGTCTTCATCCAGCCCGTGATCCCCATAAAGATGATCAATCAGCAACCGGGCGATGATTTCATCCCGCTCATTTTCAATCCGTTCTACGGCGTGAGCAGCAAGATAAATATCTGTCATATAGTTGGCGATGCGTCTGGCATGATAGGTCTGGGCAACCTGATCTTCGCCTTCGAGACGGATCAGCATGACTTTCAGCTTTTCCAGTTTTTCCTCAATTGGTTTGATCCATTTTTGATCCAGAGAATGTCCGGTTAACACCTTATGAATCTTTTTGAAAAAGAGTTGGTGCGCCTGATATTTTTTAATCAGCCTGAGCACTTCAAGACCCAGAATATTAGCCGTACCCTCCCAGACCGTGAGCACCTGGGCATCCCGCAGGAGCCTTGGCGTCACAAAATCTTCAATATAGCCATTCCCCCCATGAACCTCAATGGCTTCATGGGAAAAGTCAATGGCTTCACCGGCCGTCCGTGCCTTTAAAAGAGCTATTAGCAACCGGTTGAGAGCGATTTCTTCCTCACTGGCCTGATCTCTGTGATTCATGACCCGATCAAACAGTTCGATCAGTTCATACAGGGCAGACAGTTCAATTTCATAACGGGCCTGCAGATTGGTAAGAGTGCACTGCACCATCGGATAATTGATAATTTTTTGTCCGAAGGCTTCCCGCCAGTCGGCATACTCATAGGATTCTTTCAGGGCCCGTTTCATAATGCCCAAAGAAGCTATCGCATTGCACACCCGGGACAAGTTGAGCGCTTCCATCATATAATAAAAACCTTTTTTTGGATCGCCCACCAGGTAGGCCGTTGACCCTTCAAAAACGATTTCCGCTGATGGGACCGCCCGGACACCCAGTTTATCCTTCAGGCGCCGCACCTGAATACCATTGATGGTACCGTCGTCTTTCCGCCAGGGAACGAGAAATAAGCTTAATCCCTTCGTGCCGTGCTCACTCCCTTCGATCCGAGCCAGAACAGTTGCTACCCCACACTGTCCGGCATTGGAGGCAAAATATTTTTCTCCGTAAAGGCGGTATGCTTCTCCATCCTTCACGGCTTGGACTTCATTGGCTCCCACATCGGAACCGCCCTGGCGTTCCGTTAAAAACGTCGCCCCTTCATACAGCTCCACTTCACCAGTGGAAAGCACATGGGGCAGAAATTTTTCTTTGAGTCCTTCATCGGCAAACTGGTCAATTAAATAGGCCACAGCCATTGTGAGCGTAACCGGGCAGTAAAAGCCTGGCTCCACCTGGGACAGCAAATACCCCTGTGCATAGCTGTACAAATAGTTTCCTTTGCGTCCAAGTCCAGGGATCGGTTTGTAAACATAGCCCACAATTCCGGAGTTGTAGGTATCTTCCACCGTCTTCTTATAACCTTCATTGACCCAGATTTCGGATACATCGTCACCAAAGCGATTGTACTTGATCAGCTGCGGCTGTCCTTCCCGATCGGTGTGCACAGCCCGGAGATCAAACTCGTCATAGCATTTTTCATAAAAGATTTCCAGTTCGTTCACCGCATACTCATACAATTCCGGGTCCAGTTTATCCTTTAAAATCCGGAGCAATACCGCTTCCTGATTATAAAATTCACTCATTTCACATTCTCCTCTGCCCTTAAATGATGTTTTAAAATTTTCCCGGTGGCATTTCGCGGCAATTCGTCAATGGATTTATAAATGCGCGGAATTTTGTATTTCGCCAGTTTATCAGTGAGAAATTCTTTGCAGCTGGCCTCCAGATCTTCCATATTGTTTTTCAGCACCACAAAGGCTTTGGCAGTCTCGCCCCAGTCAGGGCAAGGCACACCGATCACAGCCACATCTTCAATATTCGGATGTGTCCTCAGGGTATCTTCGATTTCTTTTGGATAAATATTGACCCCGCCGGAGATGATCATATCTTTTTTTCGATCCACCGCCCAGATATATCTTTCTTCATCAAATTTCGCCATGTCCCCTGTGAACAGCCAGCCGTCCTTGATGGTTTCCCTGGTTTTCTCCTCATCCTTGTAATAGCCGACCATATTCCCTTCACCGCGCAAAATAATTTCCCCAATTTCACCAGATTCCACATCTTCCCCCTGTTCATTGACGATGCGAACCTCACAATTGAGGGCGGCCCGTTTCCCGATGCTTCCCGCTTTTGTCTGATGATCCTCCGGTCTCAGGAACGTGCCGTTGGGGCCTGCTTCAGTTAAACCATAGACACACATGAGCTGGTCAGTCTGGAATTTTTCCTGCACAAACTGCACTTCCATTTTGGAAAGGGAAGATCCGCCGTAAACCCACCGCTGAACGCTAGAAAGGTCATACTGTTCAATGTCGGGATGCTTCGCGGTCAGCAGGTAGGCGACAGGTGCTCCGAAGAAATGGGTGATTTTTTCTGCGGAAACCAGCTGAAGCAGCAGATCCGGCGTAAACCTTGGAGCAAGCACATGAGTGGCACCCACATATGTACCGGCCACAAAAAACAGATGAAGCGGTGCTGAGTGGCTTAATGGCATCATTTGCAAAATGCGGGAGTTATCATTCATCCCGGTTTCTATACACATCGTGACAGCAACGGTCAGGACATTGCGCTGGGAAAGGAGCACACCCTTGGGCTTTCCAGTTGTTCCGGATGTATACAGCATGGTTGAGAGATCATCTTCTTTGGACGTACACTCGACCGGGATGATGGAACCGCTTTCAATCAAGGTGTCTAAATTTTCCACCCCAGGGTGAGCGGATTCGCCAGTGGTGATCCATAAAATTGGAAAGTCTTCAAGGAGCGGTTCAACCTGATTCCACAGCATCTCATGGCCAATGAAGACTTTCGCTTCACTGTGCTCTAAAATATAGCGGATTTCCTCCGTAGTTAGGCGGGCATTAATGGGCACGATGATGCCTCCCAGGCGCTGAACCGCAAAATAACTGTAAACAAAGTCCATCGTATTGGGCGAAAATAAAATCACTTTCTCCCCTTCGCTGAATCCGGCCGTTTTCAGAGAATGGGCCAGCCGGTTTACGCTGTCATCGGCCTCTTTGTACGTCAGGCGCCCTTTGCCTGAAATAAACCCCTCTTTGTTCGGAAACTTTCTCGCATTTCTTGCCAGCATTTCAGAGATATTCAGAGTTTATTCCTCCCCCTTAATTGATCCAGACGTTTCTCAAAATCTTCGAGCAAATCCTCCATTTCCTTTTTCAGGGCCATCATATCCTGAATTTTTTCCTCTACCTCCCCGATTTTTTTCTTCCCATAATCAATGGTGACCACCAGTTGCTTTCGGCCGGAGCGGTCCTGGTCAAACATATCAATCATTTCCACAATTTCATCCAAGGAAAAACCGAACCGTTTCCCCCGTAAAATCAGGCGCAACCGGGTCCGGTCCTTGCGGGAATACACCCGTTGTCCCCCTTCTGTGCGGTCGGGGTGAATCAGACCCCGTTCTTCGTAGTAGCGAATGGTCCGCGTGCTGATGTCAAATTCCCTTGCAAGATCTGAGATAGAATAAGTCTGGTTCATAGTTGCTCACAACTCTCTGAAAATTAAGTTTACTTATATTCTAGTTTACGTTAACGTTAATGTCAATGAATATTCATCTTCGTTCATTTTACTTGTAATCATGTAGTGATATCAGAAAATAAGTTCCGATTTATCACCGGATTGATTTGTTTTATAAGTAGTCAACACTAAAGTACTAGAAATCAGCCGTATATTACCGAATGTTTGTGAGGAAAGAAAAGTAACCCCATTGTAGCGCTGATAGTCGGCAACGTCGATCGGGTTACCTCTCAGGGATCGAACTCTTCCCCCGTTGTGTCTTCAAACCACCGGATGAATTGATAGATCACTCTTCGTACGTTTCCGTCGTTTTCGGGCTTCGTCCGTCCGACTGAAGGTCGGATAGAAAATTGGGGATCGTCCCAACAATCGTTGCAACTCAGGATAGTAATTTCCCCTTGATAAAAGGTTGTGAGTATTTGAAATCTATATGTAACCTTTGAAGGAACGTTCCGTAATAGAGCTTCTCATGTCATCTGATGACAATTTTGCATTTGGATCTGTCCGTACTACGTAGAGCTGATTGAGAAGAAAGTTTTCTTTACAAAACATATTCCCGGCACTATACTGTTAATAACAGTATAGTGTTATTAACAGTATAAGGGGGAGTTTGATGTGAAGTTAAAGTTTAAGAGTGGACGACATGCCCCTTCATTCGTCCTTTTGATGCTGGCTGAGGAACCGGCTTATGGAGGCCTTTTGCTCGAGAAGTTTGAAAAACGAGTACCATATAACCGAATGGACAGTGCCGCCACATATCGTGTACTCAAGGAATTAGAAAAATGTGGAGCGATCGAGTCATATTGGGACACTCCGTTATCGGGGCGGCCGAAGAAATGGTACCGCATAACAGCATACGGTTGGGATTTGCTTGAAGAATTTAAAGAAGATATTTATCAGAGTTTGAGAGGACTCGAATTCTTTTTAGAAATGTATCGCGACATCAAAAAAGAAAGGAGGGAACCCTAATGACGGGCCTGATTTTATATAGTACAGCAACGATTCTTGTTTCCGTTTCCTTTTTTAAGAATCAAGCGAAAACAAAGCAGGCACTGATAAAAGCATGGAAAGGCTTTTCAAAATTAATTCCTCAAGTGCTTGTGATAATGATACTTGTCGGGGTTTCCCTTGCGCTTTTAACACCAGAGATGATTTCTACACTTATCGGAGATGAGTCGGGAATATTTGGTGTAGCGTTCTCCCTTATCATTGGATCGATCACCTTGATCCCAAGCTTTATTGTTTTTCCTCTCGGTGGTGTTCTTCTGGAAAATGGAGCAGGATATCCTCAGGTGGCAGCATTTGTAAGTTCTGTTATGGCCGTTGGCATCATGACCTTACCAGTGGAGACTCAATATTTCGGAAAGTCTGTAGCTATTTGGCGTAACATGAGTGCGTTGCTCATTTCTATTCTCTTTACGTTCGTTATTTGGGTGGTGATGGTGGTATGATAAAACAGCTTAAAACTTATCGTAACGCATTAATCATGACGGGAGTGCTTGGGCTTTTATGGCTTGTTGATCCGAGCATTGGCCAAAATGCCACGCAAACAACCATTGACGCCATTATGGATATGCTGATCTTTTTACCCCCCATTTTCATCTTTATCGGACTCATGGATGTCTGGGTGGACAAGGATACACTGGTACAGTATATGGGAGAGCATGCTGGCTGGAAAGGTATTGGACTGGTTTTATTGTTAAGTGCTGTCGCCGCCGGCCCGTTGTACGTTGCTTTTCCCGTTGCAGCACTCTTCTTGCGAAAAGGAGCTCGGATTTCGTACGTCCTCTTCTTTCTCGGTGCTTTTGGTACAATGAAGCTTACCGTCGTCATTTATGAAGTCATTTCACTCGGTATGACATTCACATTTTTGCACATCTCTGTCAACCTTGTGCTGTTCCTCCTATCCGCTTATATCATTGAAAAGTTCATAACTCATGACCAGCGTGCAGCAATGTACAAACGAGTCAAAGAGACAGGCTGAAGAGGAGATGTGACGGCGATAAACCAATAGAGGGGCAGCCAATTTCCGAGTCGTTTGGAGTTCTTGTTATATATGGGTACGATATGGTTGTTGATCTTTTCCTGAAAATTTGTGATAAGGAATGGTTAGACCCGAAAGAGACTGAAGAGGCTTCGGGTTAACATTCTCACCACTACTCCCACCACTTTCGGTCCAAGGTTCGATATTGGATCGCTTCGGCTACGTGGGCTGTGTTGATGGCCTCTTTCCCTTCCAGATCCGCAATGGTTCGAGCCAATTTTAGGATGCGGTCATGGGCGCGGGCGGAAAGGCCCAAAGTGTCGAAGGATTGTTTGAGAAGATCCCTGGCATCCTTGTCTAATGAACAGTGGTTCCGTAACCATGCCGGAGGCATGGCAGCGTTGTACAGAATTCCGGTTCCTTTAAAGCGTTCTGTCTGGATGGCATGGGCTTGGGCCACCCGCTCTCGGATCATGGCAGACGACTCTTCTTTTTGGTTGGAAGAAAGCGTTTGATAATCTACCCGTGGCACTTCCACATGGATATCGACCCGATCCAAAAGGGGACCGGAAATTTTAGAACGATATCGTTGTACCTGATGGGGCGTGCAATTGCAGGCTCGATCCTCTTCATATCCAAAAAAGCCACAAGGACACGGATTCATTGAACCAACCAGCATAAATTCCGATGGAAAGGTTAGTACTGCGCGAGCACGGGCAACGGTCACTTTTCGGTCTTCCAAGGGCTGTCGAAGGACTTCCAGAGCACTTTTAGAGAATTCCGGCATTTCGTCCAGAAAAAGGACGCCGCGGTGTGAAAGGCTTGCTTCTCCAGGCTTGGGAGTGGAGCCACCGCCGATCAGACCTGCGGGAGAAATGGTGTGATGAGGGGAACGAAAGGGACGCTGTGTCACTAGCGCTCCCTTTCGACTCAGTTGACCGGAAATGCTCATGACCTTGGTTACCTCCAATGACTCCTGCATGGACATCTCCGGCAGAATAGAGGGGATGCGCCGTGCCAACATGGTTTTTCCCGAACCTGGAGGTCCAATAAAGAGTAAGTTATGCATACCAGCGGCAGCGACTTCCATCGCTCTTTTTACATGGGCTTGTCCTTGCACATCGGCAAAATCATCCCACGTTATTTCCTCTTCATCCATCGCCGGCTCCTCGTTCACTTCCCGTGGTTGCCATTCCCCCCGCAGAAACGCCACCGTCTCCTGTAAGGAAGAAACCGGGATCACTTCTATTCCTTCTACCAGTTTGGCCTCCGTTGCATTGGAATGGGGAAGGATGACGCGGACAAACCCTTCTTTCACTCCAGCCATCACCATGGGCAACACCCCGGTCAAGGAGCGGAGTTTCCCATCCAAGGCTAATTCCCCCAGGAACAAGGTTTTCTCCATTCCTTCTCCTGACACCTGACCACTGGCGGCCAACACCCCTACAGCAATGGCCAAATCAAAACTGCTCCCCTCTTTTTTTAAATCTGCCGGCGCCAAGTTGGTTGTGATGCGTTGTAACGGAAACTGGCATTCACTGTTTTTAACCGCAGCCCGCACACGATCCCGCGATTCTCTCACAGCTGAATCCGGCAGTCCCACCAGATCAAACATCGGCAATCCATTGCTGATGTCCACTTCCACCTCCACAATGTATCCATCGATCCCCAGCACCGAACTGCTGTACAATTTAGCGTACATACAAACCTCCGAACCTGTCGAATACAGGGATTTTTTGTTGATTTATCTATTTTATATCATACAATATATGGAAGGGGAAGAGGGGTTGCTGACACACTTTCGTACGGAAATTCCTTTTAGAATGGAAGACAACAGAGAAACCATGTTCCTTAAACATTTCCTTTTTGAAGATAGGATTCCATGATTTCATCAGGAACCAAACTCCCACCGGTCGCCCATACAATATGTGTGCTGTTTTGAAGCTGCTCCGCCGAGTAGTTTGCTGAAAACCATCCGTTACGAGCGATTTGAACGGGTCCATACATCCCCGCCAATGCGGAGGGCTCCAGTTTGATTTCTTCTGTTTGATAGAGGTTGTACAAAAGCTTGTATAACATTTGATCCTCTACCGTATAAATACCTGTCAGATAGGGACCGACTGTTTTCCCGACAAAACTGGACGGCCGTCCCACAGCGAGTCCATCCGCATCCGTCCGATTATCGATTCCAAAGTCCCCAACACTGATTGCATCATGCTTTCCGGTCATCACGCCCAATAACATGCTCGGAGAATGTGTAGGTTCCGCAAAAAAACATTGGACATGCTCTCCATACAGCATCTTGAGGCTATAGGCGATCCCACCGGGTCCTCCACCCACACCACAGGGTAAATAGACAAACAATGGATGGTCTTCATCCACTCTCACATCCATTTCTTTTAACTGTTTCTCCAACCTCATTGGGGCAACCGCATAGCCAAGAAACAGATCACGGGAATGTTCATCATCGATAAAAAAACATCGCTCATCTTCCCCGCACTGTTGACGACCCATTTCAACCGCTTGGCTGTAGTCTGACGGATACTCCCTGACCTGAACCCCTTTCCTTTTCAGCAGATCTTTTTTCCACTGTTTTGCATCACTCGACATATGGACGGTCACCTGAAATCCTAGCGTTGCACTTATGATTCCAATGCTGAGCCCCAAATTTCCTGTCGAACCTACCGCGATCGAGTAATTTGAAAAAAACTGTCGAAACCGATCTTCCTGTAACATTCCGTAATCGTCGTCAGTGGAAATCATTCCTTCAGATAACGCCAACGACTCCGCAATCTTCAACACCTCATAAATTCCACCTCTGGCCTTGATTGAACCAGCGATGGGCAAAGCATGGTCTCCTTTCAGCAGGAGACGCCCTTTGATCTCCTCCTTGGACATCTTCATCAATCGCTTCTTCATCTGGGAAATCTCCAGTAAAGGGGACTCAATCAGTCCACCAGAGGCAGCCGTTTCCGGAAAGGACCTCATAATAAACGGAGCAAAACGTTCTAACCGTTCTTCCGCATCCACAATTTCTTCTTTTTTGATGACCCCTGATTCAGGGGAAAAATTCTCTTTTTCGGGGTTGATCCATACAACCTCTTCTGTTTCAATGATTTTCTCAATGAGCGGGAATGCGCGAATCCAATCCCTTTTATCCTTACCGACGATCTTTTGATTCATATTCCTATCCCCTTGTATTCTTTGATTTTGGAAAAACAGATGAGAGATTCTCCTATTCTCTGGCCAGGATTGAGCGCTTCAGTTCTTTTTGATAACTACTTTTCAACCTTTGATAGATACATCATTTATATACAACCACTGCAAATCCGTAAAAACATTGTTTCACTTCATTTCGCAAAGACACAGCTTTAACGTATCCCCTTTAATCAAATGCCTTTTCTCCCAAATACTCTGTAGATAAGGAAGCTTCCTCCACCTGATTTCCCTTTCTTCTCAACGCATACGCCTTGGCGTAGGGGCGGGAGCTGACCACACGTTTTAATTGGGTTCCATTGAAATGAAGAGCTGCTCCGTCATCAATCGCAAACCCATCTCCGATTACTCCATCCAAAAGCAGCTGATGAAATCCGGGACGGCGATCCGTTTCTCCATCAAAATGGGGACAACAGCTTCCGGGAAGAAAACCCAAGCCATCGATTGCACTGATTTGTCCGGGAATGGAGTCCGTCACCGCTCGCTCAAACCAACAGATGGCACCTGCACTGATCCCAGCCAGGATCATTCCATTTTCCCAAGCTTTGCGAATGATCTGATCCAGTCCCCATTCTCTCCAGAGAACGATCAGATTGCGGGTATTTCCACCTCCGATATAGAGAATATCCTTTTCCATCACATAGTCTTCCAAATCTGCTGTGGTGGGAGGAAACAATGTCAATCGGGATGGTTCACCATCCAAGGATTTCATCGCCCGGTAAAACCTCCGAATATAGCTGACGGAGTCCCCGCTGGCGGTAGGAACAAAACAGACCTTCGGTTTTGGTTTCCCAGATTGCTTCAAGATATACTGATCCAAGAGCAGGTTTTCCGGTTCCATGGAAAACCCACCACCCCCCATGGCAATAATCTGCTTCATGTTCATTCCTCCATTTTCATTTGATGTCACAAACACATTAAGGGAGAAGAATCAGCCTAGGATGCTTCAGCCAAACATTTCACTCACTTTCTCTCCTGCTCATCACATCCTTCCCGTTTGCGTCTTTTTAAAAAACGCCTCACTTTCTTTCTCATTTCATCCAATAAGTCCACAATCGTCATTGCATCAAGAATGCTGATGAAGAAACGACCGATCCATTTCAGTGCGATCCAGACCAGCTCCAACAATTCAGGTAAAACACTCATTTTGCTGTCTCCTTCTATTTTCCTAAACTCTATTCACATTTTAAGAAAAAGACTGGATTGAGTAAGTATTCTAGCAAAACCATCAAAGAATTGTATCATGATGAATGGAAACTTCTCAGTGATATAAAGGAATAGCTGGTTTCTCCTCTTCGTCATATTTGGTTAACATTTCTTATGCAAAAATGGTACCAAACCATTTTAATCTTTGATATAGTAAAAACCAATGTGCATTTATTAATCATTTATTTCAGAATACAGGGAGTAGTGAGTATGGGCAACTTAAAGTCAAAAGATACCATTTCCATTGGACTCATGCTGCTGGCATTATTTTTTGGTGCAGGAAATATGATCTTTCCTCCAGCGCTGGGACAAGCAGCTGGATCAAATCTCTGGTCCGCCATGACCGGCTTTATCGTCACCGCGGTAGGACTTCCTCTATTAGGAGTCATTGCCATCGCTCTTACAGGCGGAAATCTTCAGAAAATGGCGCAAAAGGTGCATCCTTGGTTTGGAATCGCCTTTACCGTTGCCGTTTATATAGTCATCGGTCCCCTTTTTGGGGCACCGCGAACGGCCAGCGTTGCTTTTGAAATGGGGGCGCTTCCTTTTATTTCAGAATCGCTCCATTCTGCTGGTTGGCCCCTGTTGGTATATTCTTTGATCTTCTTTACGATTACCTACTATCTCTCTCTAAATCCATCCAAATTGGTAGATCGTATTGGGAAAATTCTGACACCTTTGTTGTTGGTCATTATCGCAACATTATTGGTCAAGAGTATTCTAAACCCTGTGGGAGGCCTGGGCTCTGTCACTGAAGCCTATCAAGAGAATCCCTTCTTCAAAGGGTTTATGGATGGATACCTTACCATGGATACCTTGGGAGCACTTGTATTTGGGATTGTTGCCATCCGCGCGATCAGGGAGCGAGGAGCCAAAGATGAAAAAAGCTTGATTTCCGTCACGGTTAAAGCGGGATTGGTAGCGGCCATTGGCCTTACTTTGGTATATCTGACCTTGAGTTACCTTGGAGCTACCAGTCAATCGCTGGGCATGTCCGAAAACGGAGGACAAATTCTTACATCCGTTGTCCTGGAGCTGTTTGGAACGCCAGGGGCCCTATTGTTGGGAATTGCAGTCACACTCGCTTGCCTGACTACTTCTGTAGGACTTGTTACCTCATCATCTCTGTATTTTTCCGGTCTTATTCCCGGTCTTTCCTATAAAAAAACAGCAGCGGCTCTGTGTATCGCTGCCATGGCTGTTGCCAATATGGGATTGACTCAAATTATTGCTGTCTCTGTTCCGGTTCTAACCGCTCTTTACCCATTAGCGATTGTACTGATCCTCCTCAACCTGTTTCCAATGCTTCAGGAGATGCGAGAGGTATATGTCTTCGCTTTGATCGGTACAGCCTTGGTCAGTATTGTGGACGGGCTGAAAGCCTTGCAACTTTCCGTTTCATGGGCTGAATCGCTATACGGTTGGCTTCCCCTTTACTCAGAAGGGATTGGTTGGCTTCTCCCAGCGATATTGGGTGCTCTGTTCGGTTATGGGCTCTATCGGTTAAAATCATACAATGCCTTGACCCGCCGAGAATCCATGTAATTCAAAAAGCTCTTTCCCCTTTGAAGGGAGAGAGCTTTTTTCACTCTCGTTTGGTATGTATCATCCTTTTGGGGATTTAAAAAGCCCCCTTTAAATGGTCAATCTGGATCGGTTCATCAGTGGAGGCAAGGAGAACCGAGATCACATCGATCCGAAATGAGATGTCTGGGAAATGACCGTTTTGAAGGTACAACAGAGCCAATTTGCGTACCTGTTGTTGTTTCTGACAGTTAATGGACTGAAAGCCGTATCCAAAATTTCTGCTACGGGTTGTACGTACTTCTACAATCACCAAACAGTCACCCTTTTTTGCAATCAGATCCAACTCGCCAAGGGGGTGGTGCCAGTTCATTTCCAGTATCGTGTACCCTTTTTCCTTCAGATGCTGTGCTGCCAGTTGTTCCCCAATCCTTCCCGTTTCTCTCCTCCGATCTTTCTTCATACGTCGATCCCCTCTCCACTTCTTTACATTTCAGACCCCACTGTTTTCCATTTTACCATATCGCTATACATTTTATGGCAATTAAAAAAGCAACCTCGCTAAAATCATGTACACGAGGTTACTTTTTTTCATAGCGCTTTTCAACCGGTGCAAAACTTGTGCGGTGAATGGGACAAGCTCCCCAACGGTCCAGTGCCGCCAAGTGGTCTGGCGTTCCATAACCCATATTTTTTCGAAACCCATAGTGAGGATAGATTTCATCCACTTCCTTCATCCAACGGTCACGAACAGTCTTTGCGATAATGGAGGCTGCAGCGATGGAATGGCTGAGGGCATCCCCTTTTACAATGGGGTGTTGTGGAATTTTCAATCCGGGGACTTGAACTGCATCCAAGAGAAGATATTCCGGTGCCGGTGACAACTCTGCCACAGCCCGTCGCATCGCTTCATAGGTGGCCTGCAAAATATTATGTTGATCGATGTAGTGATGGTCCACGATCCCGACACCAATAGCGGTTGCATCACGTTGAATTTTCTCCCGCAAAGATTCCCGCTCATCCAATGACAGCTTTTTGGAATCGTTTAAACCCTCGGCATCAAAACCTTCCGGAAGAATCACCGCAGCAGCCACGACCGGACCAGCCAACGGTCCCCGCCCCGCCTCATCCACACCCGCAATCAACTGATATCCCTGTTTACGATATGTACGTTCAAAATGCCACATCCGTTGAATCCGTTCCTGTTCACGCTGTTTTGCTTCCCGCTTTTTGAGATATGAACGAGCCAACCGTTGAACACCGGAACGAGTATCCTTAAGAAGGGAGTCAATATAGGAGTCTGGTAGCTCCTCTCCACTTTTGATCCGTTCCGCAATCTCACGAATGGTCGCGTCAACTTTCATCCCGTTCCTCCTCCCAATCCGAGGGAAACTCCAGTGAAATTCTTCCCAGTCGACCGGATTGCAGATCACGAAGAACAAACTCAGCCGCTTTCTCCAGGTCGACTTCTCCCCCTTTCCTCATACAACCACGCCGTTTACCCACTCCTTTTAGGAGGGTCAGTCCATCGGACGTTTCTGCATTTTCCATGTTATATCGCTTCTTCAAGCTGTCTGGGTACCGGTCGGAAAGGTACTGCAGGAGATAAAGAGCAACCTCATCCACTGAAAGAATCTCTTCTTTAATCGCTCCACTGGCGGCTAATCGCAATCCAACTAGGCGATCCTCAAACTTGGGCCACAGAATACCCGGCGTGTCCAACAGTTCCATTCCATCCCCAAGCTTGATCCACTGCTGGGCGCGGGTTACTCCCGGACGATCCCCTGTCTTGGCTGTACTTCGTCCGGCCAAACGGTTAATCAGAGCCGATTTGCCCACATTGGGAACCCCCAGTACCATACCACGAATCCGATGACGCCGAATCCCCTTTTTGGACTGAATATCGATCTTCTTCTTCATCAACTCCCGGCTGATGGAAACGATGTGTTTCACACCCTTGCCTGACAATATATCCAAAGGTAGCGCCCGAACATTCTCTTTTTCAAAATACTCCGTCCAGAGACGGGTAATTGCAGGGTCTGCCAAATCGCTTTTGGAAAGAAGAACCAGCCGCGGCTTCTCTTTAATCAAATCATCAATCATTGGATTACGACTGGACATCGGCAACCGTGCATCCAGGATTTCAAATATCAAATCTACCTGGTTCAGCTTTTCCTCCACCTGACGGCGGGCTTTGGCCATATGACCGGGAAACCATTGGATTTCCATAAAGAATCACCTGCCTTTACCAAAGAACCTGAAAGTCCCTTAAGGGCCAGAATACCAAGTCAGCTCTTCCCACAATTTTATCAATGGGAGTCGGACCCAATTCCGGACTGCGGCTGTCCGTACTGTTCATCCGATTGTCCCCCATGACAAAAACATGCCCTTCTGGCACTTTGACGGGTCCGAAATCCTCCGTCAGGTTCTCTTCATCGATGTAAGGCTCATGAATACTCCTGCCGTTTACCCGTACGGTGTCGTTGTACGAAGAAACCGTTTGACCTGGAAGAGCAATCACTCGCTTAATATAATATTTTTCCTCGGTTGCATGAAAAACAACCACTTCACCAGGCTTTGGGTCACGAAACTTATATATGATTTTGTTTACGATTACCAGATCACCATCATGCAGAGTAGACAGCATCGAAGGTCCGGAGACGCTGAACGGGGTCAAGACCAGGTAATGGATAATCAAGCCCAAAACCACGGCAATGGCCAGTGCCTGAATCCACTCCCATGTATCATCATTTCCCCGACTCCTGCGTCGTCCGTGTCTGGCGGAACGGGGGATGAACTCGCTCATGAAGCTCCTCCTGACTCTCACGGTAAAACCGACAAAAATGCGAAGATCTTGACATAAGCGACAAAAAGGGCTTGATTACAAGCCCTTCAAACTGGTTAATGCAATTCCTTGATTCGAGCTGCTTTTCCGCGCAATTTCCGCAGATAGTACAGCTTGGCACGACGTACTTTACCACGACGAACGACTTCAATTTTATCAATCCGTGGAGAATGAAGCGGAAAAGTCCGTTCTACGCCCACATTGTAGGAGATTTTTCGAACAGTGAACGTTTCGGAAATTCCCCCTCCACGACGCTTGATGACAACCCCTTCAAAAACCTGAATCCGTTCGCGCTGTCCTTCCACAACCTTCACATGAACCCGGACGGTGTCACCGGCACGAAATTGGGGGACATCTTTGCGCAATTGTTCTTCACCGAGATCGCGTACGACTTGTTTCATGTTTTTCCCCTCCTTTCACCGTTATGTTATATATGATGAAAATAGGTAGCGATGAAGCACAAAAATCATTGTAGCATATGGGTTGACCGAAAACAATGAAGCCCTTTCGGAAAGAACATTATCCATTCCGATGGCCTTGCTTTAGTTCCCGAAGCCAACCACGCTCTTCTTCGGTTAAATCCACACGTTCCAAAAGATCCGGCCGACGCTCCAGGGTACGTTTCAACGACTGGTAACGTCGCCAACGGTCAATCTCCGCATGATGTCCTGACAACAGGACATCTGGCACTTTCCAACCGCGAAACTCAAGAGGTCGGGTATACTGAGGATATTCCAAGAGACCTGTGGAATGAGAATCCGTTTTCGCTGAAGATTCGTTTCCTAAAACACCGGGTACCAGCCGACTGATGCTATCCATAAGAACCATCGCTGGAAGTTCCCCACCCGTCAGCACATAGTCACCGATGGAAATCTCCTCATCCACCAAGTGCTGACGAATTCGTTCGTCAAAACCCTCGTAATGACCACAGAGAAGGATTAACCGATGATTCTGGGCGAGCTCTTCCGCTTTTTTTTGTGTGAAAGGCGTGCCCTGAGGACTCATCATCAGCACAGGAGGCCGTACGGGCTCATTTTGGGTGAGGTCCTCCACTGCCCGAAAAAGGGGTTCAGGCTTTAATACCATTCCTCCACCGCCGCCGTATGGCGTATCATCAACGGTTCGATGTTTATTCGTGCTGTATTCCCGGAAGTTGATAATGGAAGCGGTGATCACATCCCGGTCAATGGCCCGTTTGATCATGCTGGAAGACAGGAAGCCCTCAAACATTTCCGGAAATAACGTCAATATATCAAAACGCAATATCCTGTCACCCCTACTCCAACCCTTCCAACCAATGGATGGTTACCTGTTTGGTCCCAGGGTCGACATCCTTGACTACATCGTCGATAAAAGGAATAAGAACTTCTCCACCGGATTCCTTTTGAACCACCCAAACGTCGTTGGCACCGGGTTGAAGAATATCAGCGACGGTTCCGACCATATCCCCTTCCGTAGTGATCACCTTGCATCCAATAATTTCGTGAAGGTAATATGCATCTTCTTCCGTCTCCATGGCATCCTCCCGACCAATCACCAAAACTCCCCCTTTAAAGGGCTCCACCTGGTTGATGCTTTCCCACTCCTCAAACTGCAACAACCAGAAGTTTTTATGGGGGCGTCCATGCTTAACGGTAAGTTGCATCGACTTCAGTTCCGGATGGAAAAGAGAGAGTTTGGCACCGGGAGCAAACCGGACTTCCGGGTAATCCGTCCTGGAAACCACCCGAACTTCGCCACGAATCCCATGGGTTCCTGCGATATAGCCAACCGTTAACCATTCCGGTTCACGCATGGATCGGCCTCCTTTCCAAAGACCCAGGTCAATCAGACAATCTCCACCGTGACCCGTTTCTTTTCTTTCACCGCAGCTGCTCCCACAACCGTGCGAAGCGCTTTGGCGATCCTTCCCTGCTTTCCGATTACTTTTCCCATGTCTGCCGGGTCAACAGAGAGTCGGAGTGCAACATGATTCTCTGTTTCCTCCACTTGGACACGAACGGCTTCAGGATGATCCACCAGTGCTTTGGCGATGACTTCAACCAATTCCTTCAATTGGATTCCCCCTCACACCCGATCACTTCGGAAAGGGAACTTACTTTTGATTTTTGGCATCATGAAGCTTTTTCAGAAGACCTTCCTGACGGAACAGGTTTTTCACTGTATCAGAAGGCTGGGCTCCCGTGTTCAGCCATTTCAAAGCTTTTTCCTCATTGATTTTCACTTGGGCCGGCTTGGTCAACGGGTTGTAGTAACCAATTTCCTCAATAAAGCGACCATCGCGCGGCGAACGGGAATCAGCCACAACGAGACGATAGAACGGTGCCTTTTTTGCACCCATCCGTTTCAGACGGATTTTTACTGCCATTTTACTCACCTCCTCTGCAGGATCAACCAAAAACTCAGGACATAAACGGGAATTTAAATTTCCCCAATCCTTTTTTCTTTCCTTTGGACATAGAAGAAAACTGCTTCATCATTTTCTTCATATCCATAAACTGCTTAATTAATCGGTTCACATCCTGGACCGTCGTTCCACTTCCCTTTGCAATCCGTTTGCGACGGCTGGCGTTGATGATGTCCGGCTTTTGCTTTTCCTCCGGTGTCATGGACCGGATAATCGCCTCCACTTTGGTCAGTTGTTTTTCATCCACCTGGAGGTTCTTCATATTTTTCATCTGTCCCATCCCCGGCATCATTCCAAGGAGTTCATCCAGAGGACCCATATTGCGCACTTGATCCATCTGATCCAAAAAGTCATCAAACGTAAACTGTTGGGTGCGCATCTTTCGCTCCAGATCCTTCGCCTTCTCCTGATCCACGGAAGCTTGTGCCTTTTCAATCAGCGTAAGGACATCTCCCATTCCCAGGATGCGGGAAGCCATCCGTTCCGGGTGAAAAGGTTCCAAAGCATCCACCTTTTCACCCATCCCGACAAATTTCACCGGGCAATCCGTCACCGATTTAACGGATAGGGCTGCGCCTCCACGGGTATCTCCATCCAGTTTGGTCAAGACCACTCCGGTCAATCCCAATTCCCGGTTGAAGCTTTCCGCCACATTGACAGCATCTTGACCGGTCATCGCATCCACTACCAGCAAAATTTCATCCGGTCGGACCGTCTCCTTAATCGCCTTCAACTCTTCCATCATGGTTTCATCAATGTGAAGACGTCCAGCTGTATCGATCAAGACTGTATCCAGACCATCCGTCTTGGCCTGGGCAACTCCCTGTTCAGCAATCCGTACAGGATTCTCCTTATCCCCCAAGGAATAAACGGGAAGGTCCACTTGTTCACCGAGTACTTCCAATTGCCGGATGGCTGCCGGTCGGTAAACGTCACCTGCCACCAAGAGCGGTTTTCGATTCTGTTTTTTTAGATATCTGCCCAGTTTTCCGCTGGTGGTTGTTTTTCCTGCCCCCTGCAGACCGACCATCATAATGACGGAGGGTCTGGAGGAGAGCTCCAACTTGCTTTGACTTCCACCCATCAACTGGGTCAATTCTTCATTTACGACCTTGATCACTTGTTGTCCGGGCGTTAGGCTCTTTAACACTTCCTGTCCGACGGCCCGTTCCCGAACCTTGGACACGAAATCTTTCACCACTTTATAGTTGACATCAGCTTCCAAAAGGGCCAGGCGGACTTCCCGCATCGCAACTTTTACGTCCCCTTCGCCCACTTTTCCTTTTCCTTTCAATTTGGCGAGAGCTGATTGCAGCCGTTCGGACAACCCTTCAAATGCCATGTTGTCGCCTCCCCCGTTTCGTGATCATCGGTCAATCCAACTCCAGAAGTTCATCCAGCAACTTCCGGACAGTCTCTTGTTCTGGCAAATCGTTCAGTTTATCTGTAATTGTCTGTGCAATCTTCATTCTGTGAATGTGTTTATCCAGCAGTCCCAATTGACTTTCAAGCTCTTCCAGAACCATTTGGGACCGTTTGACCGTTTCATATACCCCTTGCCTGGAGATTCCGATATAATCGGCAATTTCCCCAAGGGACCAGTCTTCATGAAAATACAGCTCCATCACGCTTCGCTGCTTTTCCGTCAACAACGGACTGTAGAAGTCATATAGCAGATTGACCCGGGTTGTCTTATCTAACAATAAGAGCACCTCACATCCGCGTCAAGGCAATCACCTTTACACGATCGCTATCATATCAGGATGAACATAGGATGTCAAGTTCTTTTCATTGACAGCACTGAACAATCGATATCCAGGTTTTACAACTCTTCCGTATCACACGGGTCCTTTACCAATAACTCATATCTTTTTCGAGGACGTCCGCGACCGCTTTGTTCCTCCCCGACCACTTTTACCAGGTTCAGGCGCTCCAACTCGGATAAAATTCGCCGTGCATTCCGAACAGTACTTTTTAACCAAGTAGCGATTTCATTGGCGGTCACAGAATCTTTCTCATAATAGTGGTAATAGGAAACGATTTTATCAATCACTGCCGGGCTGATTTTGGCTGCTTTCAGCTGTTTGCTCCATTCCGTTCCGGAAAACCGTTGCCGATAAGAAAGCGTTTGCTCCTCTTTAAACAGCGTCACCTCACTTTCCTCATCCACCAACACAACCGTCCCCCGGTCTTCCTTTTGAACCACAAGTAGAGCCTGTCGAACATTTTGCTCCGCTTCCCATGCGGTCATTCCGTATCCAATCCCCAAGCGAACAGGAAGTCCCGTCTGTTTCTCCATATCCAAACAAACGCGTGAAAAGTCATACTCTTTTTCTTTTAACTCCAGTTCCCCGCGGGTGGTGTAAATAAAAAACAGACCATCCCCCACTTCAGAAAATGAACCCTGGACCATCTCCGAATACTCCAACAGAAACCTTTTCAAATCCAGCAATTGTCGCTTCAATCGATAGGAATAATGGGAATGGTTCTCGGTATTTCCCGTAAGCGGCACTTCAACGCCGACCATCCCAAGGGAGGACTTCCGATACCAGCGAGCCTGTGCATATTCCCGAATATAGCGCAATTCCAACTCTATTCCCAATCGGGAGGGGCTCACTCTGAAACATGGAACCCCGTTTTCTTTCAAGGCCAAATACACGGTTTTGATACAGGTAAGCACCACATCTGTCTGCCCCTTTTCATACAGACCCATATGAAAATCAATCACATCTTCCGCTGGTAAAACCGTTTCCTTTGGATATAACACAAAGTCCACATTTTCCAAATGGAAATCTTTACGGACAGAATCAATTTCAGAGGGGCGAATGGTATCTAAACCGACGCGATGGATCGGTTTCTTTGATACGGTGAACGCTTCCAAAAGAATCCCCATCAGACTGGAACCGTACAAAGCTGGATAACTCGCCTCCTCTGGACTTAGCAACCCCTTTTTTATCAGAAACCTGTACACCGCAGGACCGGATAAAAACCAATGATCCACCCGATGCCGGTTATTACGAATCAACTCCTCCGCTTCCACTACCTGGGTGTACGGAAAGAAGGCCAACTCCAAGTCCTTCATTTTTTCTGCCACTTCTCGAATCCGATCGACTGAATCTTCCGGTCCCAAAATTCCTAACCGCGTCTTCATACAACCCCTCCGCTTCGCTTCACTCTTCTATACTTTACCAAAAATGAAGCACAAAGAAAAAAACCCTTCCATTGGAAAGGGATGAAGGATATTGGGGTGCATGGGAAACGCTCTCTAACCCCTTTTCAAACATATATGTAATCTCAATCGCAAGTGGCTTATTGTTCTCCGGCATATTGACGGATATATGCTTTCAACAACTCCACACCCATCTGTAAATCTTTTGGTGATGCATACTCTTTCGGATGGTGACTTAGACCATCCCGGCAGGGAATAAAAATCAATCCGCTCGACCAACGGGCAGCCATGTTCATCACATCGTGACCCGCCCCGCTTTCCATCATCAACCCCTCATATCCAAGCGCTTGACCCATCTGCTGCAGAGAGGTGGAGAGATCCGGGTCCAGCTTTACCGAATCATCATCTACTAACGTCTCCACTGTAAAAGAGACCCCATCTTCATCTGCCAGTCGCTCCATCTTCTCCTGAATCTCATCCGCCAGGGAGCGCTTCAGACAATCGTTGACACTTCGAATATCGATACCCAGCACAACCTCTTCCGGAATCACCGTTATCACATTGGGAGTCAGATTGATTTGACTCACTGTAGCCACCACAGGTACATCATTCTCCTCTGAAAGCTGTCTGGCCCGCTCCGAGATGAAAGAAATCAACGGAGCCGACGCGACCAAAGCATCCCACCGACGAGACATCGGAGTGGAGCCGGTATGCCCCGCTTTCCCCACTACTCGAATGCGCAAGCGGATTGGACAGGCAACGGCGGTGGCAACGCCGAAATCTTTGCCGGCTTCTTCAATCCGGGTACCTTGTTCAATATGCAGTTCCACAAAATGGCGAATCGCCTTGCACGGCCGCCGAGCCTCTTCCATTTGCTCAAAGGATAACCCGCGCTCTTCCACTGCCTGTCGAACGGTAATCCCTTCTGTATCTGTCACATCCCTCAACATTTCCGGATGCCAGTTTCCTGTCATCGCTTTACTGCCGATGGTGGATACTCCAAACCGGGAGGATTCTTCAGAGGCAAAACAGATCACCTCTACGGGTACAACAGGGCGGTAGTTTTCCTCTTTCAGCGCTTTTACCGCTCCCAAACCGCACAACACACCTGCGACACCGTCATAGCCACCGCCGTTTTTCACAGTGTCCAAATGAGATCCCATCGCCACTGCACCGGCTTCCGAATGCATTCCTTCCCACCGGGCGATGGCATTCCCTGCGGCATCCCGAATCACTGCCAGCCCCAAAGCTTGTGCCTCCTGAATAAATGCGGCGATCGATTCCCACTCTTCCTCACTGTACCCTAACCGGGTAAAGCCCTCTTCCCGCTCCATGACATCTGTCCGATTCAATTTTTTCCATGTCTTAATCAACCACTTTTTTTGGTTCACCGCAGTTTACACCTCTTTTTCTTGTAGATCGACCACCGTTCGTACCAGTGTTTCCACTGCAACAGACAACACCTGCTCATCATAATCAAATGCCGGGTGATGATGACCGCTTTTCAGAGGTGTACCAAACAGCAGATATGTCGCTTTCCCTCCTTGTTCCTGCACCCGTCTCATCATATAAGCTGCATCTTCCGATGCCCCGCAGTCATACCGGGGAATCACTCGATGAATCTGTTCGCTTTGTGCACATACGCTTTCAATTACGGGGATAAACTCAGCATCACTTTCTGCATTGATACCTTCTCCCACAATTTCAGTCTCCGCTTTCACATCATACATTTTGGCCACAGCCTGGATAATCCGTTGCACTTCTTCCTTCATATAACGGTTTAACTCCGCCGTTTCCCCGCGCGTCTCCAATTGCATTTCTGCCCAGTCCGCAATGATATTGCGTCCTGTTCCCGCTATTAATGTTCCTACATTCACCCGTGTCTGACCACCGCTGTGCCTGGAAATGGCATGTAACTGGAGAACGGCAGAAGAAGCTGCCAACAGTGCATTTTTCCCTCGTTCCGGTTCTTTGCCGGCGTGAGCTGAGCGACCCCGAAAGGTGACATCACACTTGGTGGTAGCCAGAAAGCCATGTGTTGTGGCTGCAATATCTCCCAACTGCAGATCGGAACCGATCCCAATATGTCCGGACAAAAAGATATCCACCCCCTCCATCCATCCCTTTTCAACCATGGCTTTTGCCCCTCTGGAACCTTCTTCCGCCGGTTGAAACAACAGCGTCAATTTCCCTTTCATCCGATCTCCGTATTTGCTGAGAAAAGCAGCTACACCCAATCCAATCGCTGTATGACCGTCATGTCCGCAAGCATGCATCCATCCGTTCCGTTTTGAAACAAAACCGCTTCGGGCAGGAAAATGATCCGTTACACAGGATTCAGTCACTGGCAAGGCATCGATATCAAACCGCAAAGCAATGTGCGGACCCTCTCGCCCCGTATCCCAGACCCCCACCACGCCGGTGTGCCCAGCTTCCATCTGTTGCAAGAAATAAGCAGGCACACCCGCCTTTTGTGCCCTTTTTTCCTCTTCCTTCAAGCGTTCAAAAGAGGGAACGCCCATTCGTGATTTGCTGTCTACCGCCTCCTTACCGGCAAACACTTGAAAGCCTAATCGCTTCAGCTCTTCCCAAATCCGCCAAGTGGTCACATACTCCATCCATCCTGCCTCCGGATATTGATGCAACTGGCGCCTCCAGGCAATCCATCGCTTCGATTCTTTTTGTACAAATGTGTTAATCTCTCGATGCAGGGATGACATCCTTACTCCTCCCATTCAGCCAGTGTATCCACTGCCACTTGTGCCATCAACTCCGCTCCAGGGGCCAATGCATCCTCATCCAGGTCAAAATGGGGATCATGCAATGGCTTGGGCAGCCCCCCTTTGGGCCGAACCCCCAGCCAAAAGAATGCACCAGGGTATTGTTTCAGATAGCGGCTGAAGTCTTCACCTCCCAAAGAGGGATTCACCTGTGGAACGGATGCATCGCCAAACATCGCACGTGCAGTTTTTCGAACCCGTTGCGCCCAGCGGGTATGATTGACTGTTGGCGGATACCCTTGGATATAATCGATCTTCGCCTTTCCACCCATCGCATGTGTTCCGTCCCGTACAATCTGATGGAAGCGCTCTTTCATCAGATTGCGGTTCTCCTCATCCAGTGTCCGAACCGTTCCTTCTACCGTCACCTGATCAGCAATCACATTGTATCGGTAGCCACCTTCGATTTTTCCTACGGTCAATACTGCGGCAGACAGGGGGTCCACATTACGACTCACGATGGTCTGCAATTGGTTGATCACAGTCATCGCAATGGTTACGGCATCCGTTGTCTGATGTGGCATACTGGCGTGGCCCCCCATTCCATAAAAGGTGACCCGAAACCGATCTGACGCCCCCATCATCACTCCATCCCGTACACCAACCGTTCCCGACGGTAAATCTGGCCAGACATGCTGTCCAAAAATGACATCCGGCCGGTATTGATCAAAGATACCATCATCCATTACCGGTTGAGCACCACCGATCGGGGAATCCTCTTCCGATGGCTGAAACACTAACAATACCCTCCCGGCAATCTGCCCTTTTCGTTCCATCAGAAGCTTGCCGGCTCCCAACAGCATAGCCGTATGGGCATCGTGTCCACATGCATGCATCTTTCCTTTGTACTTTGACTGATACGCTGATTCCACTTTTTCTTCAATGGGCAATGCATCAATATCTGCCCGTAACGCAACAGTGGCCCCGGAGCGACCACCATCGATCACCCCGAGGATTCCTGTTCCGGCATATCCTTTGGTATAAGGAATGCCGTACTCCTGCAATTTCTTTTCGATAAAAGCGGATGTTTCCCATTCCTCTCCACTCAGTTCCGGACATTGGTGCAAATGCCTTCGGATCGCGAGAATCTCTTTTTCCACCACTCGACCCATTCCCTTGAAATCCGGTCTCTCTTTATACATTTCACTCCACCCATTTCACTGCTATAATTTCATTTCCACTCCCGGACCAATCGGTAATCCCAGCAATGTCCAGCCGATAAAGGTCAAGGTCCAGATGATCAGGAAGATCAGTGCATACGGGATCATTACCGAAAACAGCGTGCCAAACCCGGATTTTTTATCGTATTCTTTCATAAAAGCCAGAACCATTGGCACATATGGATTTAACGGTGTGATCACATTTGTGGAGGAATCGGCAATTCGGTAGGCCAGTTGTACAAAAGCCGGGTTATACTCTAACAATGCGAACATTGGAATAAAGACGGGTGCCATTAAAGCCCATTGTGCGGAACCACTGAAGATAAACAGATTTAATACCGCAGTCAGAAAAATAAATCCAACGATCACCGGCAGTCCCGTCAAATGGATACTCTTCAGAAACTCTGCTCCAGAGACCGCAATCCAAACCCCGATGTTGCTCCACTCAAAATAGGAAATAAACTGCGCTGCGGCAAAAATCAAGATGATAAATCCAGACATATCCTTCATCGATTCACCCATAAACTTGGGCACATCTTCTGTTCTCTTGATTTTGCCAACCGTCACCCCATAGGTAACCGCCAGGATGATAAAGAAGAACAAGGTGATTGGAATAATCCCATCCAACAGCGGAGAGGGAATCAAACCGCCCTGCTCATTGCTCAGCGGCGCACCGGGCAAGAACGTGGCCAGGGAAACCAGTAACACGTAAACCGCTGCCGCAATCCCCGCATTACGCAATCCTTTGGATTCCTTCGCCGTAATGGCTTCCATTTCCTTATTATTGGGTCCTTTGTATGTTCCAAGCTTCGGTTCGACGATTTTCTCTGTGATCCACGCTCCGACAATCATCAGCATCAGAACGGAAAAACTCATGAAATACCAGTTATCTACAGGTGTAACGACCAAACTTTTATCCACATTTTTGGCAACTTCTGTGGAAATCCCGGACAATAATGCATCTGTCCCGGCAATAATCACATTTGCCGTAAAACCGGCACCCACCCCTGCAAACCCAGCGGCCAATCCAGCAATCGGATGCCGGCCCAGAGTCAGAAAGACCATCGCCGCAATGGGGGGAACAATGATGAAGGCAGCGTCAGAAGCCAGATTTCCAAGCACTCCGGTGAAAATGACAGCATACGTGACCAGTTTTGGCGGCGCATTGATAATTGTCTTCTTCATAAAGGTTTGGATCAGACCCACCTTTTGAGCCAATCCGATTCCAAGCATCATCCCCAATACCAGTCCCAGGGGTTTAAATCCGGTAAAGTTGCCCACCATGGAGGTCAGGATAAATGTTAAACCTTCTCCAGATATCAGACTCTTAATGGCGACTTCTTTTCCTTCACCTGGGTGGACTACCGTAATGCCCAATTGACTAACCACCGCAGATAACAGGATCATGCCAATGGATAAGTAAACAAAAAGCAAAAATGGATGTGGAAGTTTGTTCCCCGCTTTCTCCACCATGTCCAGAAAACGCAACATCACACCTTTGTTAACGGTATCATTTTTGATCATTGACAATTGAATCCTCCCTCCTATTTCGGAAACTTTCCTTTTTTGTTCCGTTAATAGAAACGTATCACATATTCAAAAAATTGTCGAGACTCAAAATGTCGGAAAGTTTTGCCATGTGAGTAGCCATCATGATAACGAATGAATCCCAAAGAAAAAAAGTCCACGCTTTGTACGTGGACTGAGGTTGATGACAAAGTGGGGAGAGGGGATTTCCGTTTCCGCATCTCTTTCCTCCAGTAAGGAAGCCGTATCGGTGGTTTCACCCCCTACGATTTCCGCTAAACGGTTGGGACCTCCTGGGATTCCGCTGGATTGTCGAAAATGGATGAAAATCCTCCTCTTATTACCTTTGTCAGCAGTCTCGACTTTTTCTTCTCATCAGCTGTTTAACCACTCATCTTTGCAACCTGATCGGACTTCCAACCCGGTTCGGGGTCCAATGCCTGAATCAACTGCAATACCTCTTTTCTTTCCATGGGACTTGTCTCATACTCCTCACCTGAAGCCAGCGTTGTGGCAAAGCAAGCCCAACCTTGCCACCTGCCCAACGGTGTCTGTTCCATCGTTCGACATTGCATTGCCCGTCGTGGAATCAAAATGGTTTTCCGATTGATCCCACGGGAACGAATCACCAAACAATCACCGTCCAGAGCCCATCCGGCATCCCGAAATGTCAACAGATCATAGAGCACACCCAGCGGAAGTAACAGAAATGTCCATCCTCCCCAAGAGGGAAAGAAAAACCATAGCGCACCCGCAATCAGCAGAACGGGGATTTCAAACATCAACCCCCACTTAAAACAGCGATCGGGAGGTGAATGCAACGGCTTTTGTACAACGGTTGCATATTCAGGAAAAAACGCTTCCAGAAAAGCCGTTAATTCCGTCCGTTTTAAAAGGGGAAATGCAACAACCTTTTGCTTCTCTTCCTCCCCATACCCCGCACACTCCACTTTTACCTCAACCAGACCAAAGAGTTGCCGAAGCGGGTTCTCGATCACATGAATCGCCTGGATTTTCTTGAGAGGAAGCGTTGATCGATTCCTTTCCCACAGGCCACGTTCCACAATCAGATGCGTTTTCTCCCGTCGCACAGTGAAGTGGGCATGGGTCACCAAGGTTCCCAGTATGGAAAACAACCAGGCCAGCAACAGAGGAACCAAAATCAAGATCCAGATCGGAAACCCGATTCCTGACTCCCACAAATTCTTCAATTCCTCTACCCAGTCCCACTGAAACAGATCATCAACGGTGGAGAAAACTGTCCCCAGAATTCCGAAGATCACCCCAAACCGCCCTGAAGTTACTCCCGCTTTGAAAAGTTCCTGGCCATTGATGCGACGGATTGGAGCAGCAGATTCCGTTGTCTGCATATCATCATCTGATTCAACCGTTCGGGAGAGCTCCTCACGCAACCTGTAGGCGTCCTTGCAGGAGACAGCTTTCAACTGGATTTCCGCCTCCGAATCGCCCCCGATCGTCTCCATCTGAATCTGAACGACTCCAAACATCCGGTGAAAAGGCGTCTCTGACTCATCGATGGAATGAATCCGTTCCAACGGAATTTCCACCCGTTTGCGAAACAAGGCCCCCACTTCCCGGCAAAAATGCCCGTCTTCCGTCCAAAATTTCTCTCGATACCATCTCAAAACGGCGCTCAAAAGCGAAAGAAGAAAGAAGATTCCTAGAAATCCGATAAACCACTCGATCCCCCCGCTCCAAAAGGATGCCCCTTCCCGAAACCACCGAACGCTAAAAATACCCAGCAAACCGGGTACGGATTCCTTCATTCCTCGCAATAGTGAAAAGAGAATCATGGAAGGGTGAAGGCGCCGTTTATTCATCTTCATCCACCCTCACCCATGCATGTAGCTGTTGACGCAGTTGATGCGCCTCCGCTTTTGGCAATGCAGGAATGGTAAAGGATTCCCCGCCCGCCGTATGAATGGTAAGCGTTGCCAAACCGTAACGGCGCAAAAGCGGTCCCTCTTCCGTCTCCACATATTGAACGCGCACCATGGGAATCAGTGTTCTCGACTGAAAAAAGAAGCCGGATTGCAGATAAACCTCTTTCTCCGACACTTCATATCGATAGTATCGCCAGCGAAGTCGTGGAAAGAAAAATACAGACGGAATCATAATCACTGTAACCAGTCCAAAGGCGACTGGAGGAAGCCATGATGGCCACTCCCAATATTGAACAGCAAATATCAATCCGACTGCGATCAGATACAAGACAAGAGCCGTGATCACACTGCTGATCGTCCATACTCGTACCCCTGCCGAATCAATGCGGTGTTTTGGTGGTTGTTCCAATGAGATATATCCCTCCTAATCAGAGAGAGTTGTTATTATGTATTAGTGTTCTAATTGGACGGTACATCAAAACACAAATCCTGTCAATTGAACTATTATAAAAAACTAGGTAATTTCGGAGAATATAATCGGTTCTTATAACGCTTTTTCGGTTTCCATCTACCATACCCCTCTAAAAAAGAAGGAGATTACGGGAATCGGTTCAGGTTCCTGAAGGAAAATGGCTTCACTTTGTATCCTATTTACAGTTCTGCATTGGGCGGCGAGTTTACCGATTTTGTGATTTGCGAAACAGCAAACCTTAAATGATATCACTATATGCAGGAAGAAATCAGAGATACACCCGTCTATACGAAGGATATATGAAGATTAAAAAGGTATATATCGGATTGGAAAATGGGCATCAGATATTTGAAAAAGAAATATTGGACATATAATACAAATCACGAAAAAAATGAACCCTAAATCCTGAAACAGGAGTCCGGGTTCTTTTTTTTAAGTCATCCGCCTTTATTCACTTAAAGTAGTTTATCATTTGCTCCACATCTTCCGATCATAAAAATCAACCGCTAGTGAGGTATATTCATCAGTGGTCTCACCTTTCAAGAAAGAATCCAAATGGATATGATCATGATACCCGGAACCTGAAAGGCGGGGACCACTTCGGGACAATTGAAAGAAGCCAGGGACCATATAGTGAAACACCCTGGAGCTGCCAACCAAGAACAGTGTTTCATAACGCTGTTTCACATCCAACCGGTCATGGGGATACTGATCCCACAGCAGACAGTAATCTTCAAACGTAAGGTTAAGATCCTGATCGATCCTGGACTTTACTGAGACCACTTTTCCTCTCCGAAGATTAGAACGAATTGTTTTCCACCTTTTCAACGGAAATTGCACATGATGTTGCAAAAGTAAAAGGTCCAATCCGTTTTGGGACCAGCACTCTTTTAGATAGGAAGTCAAGGGATTCTTCCGAGTGGGAAGATAGATAAACGCATTTTTAAATCGAGCAGCAATCGACCATAAAATCCCCAGCCGTTGGAGATCCTCTTGATTACTAAATACTACAAATGAATTTCCATGAACATTAAGAACATAGGTATCCTTCAACAGTTTCTCAGGCGTAAATACATAGTGATGACCGACCCGATACTGAAGGAAGCGTATTGAAACATTTGATGTGTTTCCTGAAGTACGTTGATTCAGAAATATCGTTCCCCACTTCTTTCCTCTTCATATTCAATGGTCTATATGTACAAAAAGGACGATCCACTCTGATGATCGCCCTTTTCATAATAGAATCGAAAGAGCCGTTATGCTTCCTTTTCAACCTCTTCCACAAACAGAGCATGGATAAACTGTTCGCTGTCAAAGGGCTGAAGGTCATCCATCTTTTCACCCAGCCCGACCCATTTGACAGGCACACCCAGCTCACGACGAATGGCCAGAGCGATTCCGCCTTTAGCCGTGCCATCCATCTTGGTTAAGACAATCCCTGTAACACGTGTTGCTTCATTGAAAATCTGGGCTTGCTTCATCGCATTTTGTCCTGTGGTGGCATCCAGCACCAATAGTGTTTCATGAGGGGCTCCGGGCACCTCCCGTCCGATCACCCGGTGCACTTTCTTTAACTCTTCCATCAGGTTGACTTTGTTTTGCAGCCGCCCGGCTGTATCACAGATCAGGATATCCGCGCCTCTGGCACGGGCAGCCTGGATACCATCAAAAATTACTGCCGCCGGATCGGAACCTGCCTGGTGGCGGATCACATCAACACCAACCCGGTCCCCCCAGACTTCCAACTGTTCAATCGCTCCTGCGCGAAACGTGTCCCCGGCTGCCAAAACTACTTTCTTTCCTTGCTCCTTATAGTAATGAGCCAGCTTTCCAATGGTAGTCGTCTTGCCAACCCCATTTACCCCAACAAACAGAATAATGCTCAGATCATCATCAACGGTATTCATGCCGATATCCTCTTCTTCTTCACCCTTCAGAATCTCCAGCAGGATTTCGGAGAGAAGAGGTTTCAACGCTTCCGGTTCCTTCACTTTCCGTTCCTTCACTTCTGTGCGGAGCCGTTCCACAATCTCCATCGTGGCATTTACACCCACATCGGCGGCAATCAGAATCTCTTCCAATTCCTCATAGAGATCCTCATCAATCTTACTGCGTCTGAACACGGTGTCCATTGCACCCACCAAAGAAGTGCTGGTTTTTGACAGTCCGCTTTTAAATTTTTGCGTCACGGACTCCGTTGTTTGGGAAACACTCTTTTTTAACCGTTGAAAAAAGCTCATATTGCGACCTCCTTATGCCTTGGCAGCTGCCACCTCTTTTTCTTCTTCAAAATCTTCCAGCCGGATGGAGACAATCCGAGAAACGCCCGCTTCCTCCATGGTTACTCCATACATCACATCGGCTCCTTCCATGGTTCGCTTGCGGTGTGTAATAATAATAAACTGTGTTTTTTGGGAAAACTCCCGCAGATACTCAGTAAAACGGGAAAGGTTGGCCTCATCCAGTGCAGCATCCACTTCATCCAGGACACAGAAAGGAACCGGTTTGTATCTCAAGACAGCAAATAAGAGAGCAATGGCAGCCAATGCCCGCTCTCCACCAGAAAGAAGAGCCAGATTTTGCGGTTTTTTCCCTGGTGGCTGTGCCGTGATTTCAATTCCGGTTTCCAGAAGGTTATCTGGATCGGTCAGTTGCAAATCAGCCCGTCCCCCACCAAACATTTTAGCAAAAACATCGTGAAATTCCTCACGGATCGCTGTAAAAGATTCTTGAAACCGGTTGGACATTTCCGAATCAATATTATGAATCACTTCTTCCAGAGACTCCTTGGCATCGAGTAAGTCATCCCGCTGAGAACTGAGAAAGTCAAATCGGGCACTCAACCGATTGTATTCATCAATCGCTCCCAGGTTTACTTCTCCCAAAGAAGCGATCTTCCCGCGAAGGGAACGCACTTCCCGTTCTGCCTGTTTGGAGTCCTCCGGTTTTTCATACCGATCCTTCGCCAATTCGTAACTGATCTCATATTCCTCTGCCAGCTTCTCCAGCAGGTGATTCAATTCCACATCCATCCGATTCACCTTTACTTCTTGCTGGTGGAGTGCATCCTCTCTTTTTTTCAATTCCTCCCGGAGAGTACGCAATTCTTTCTCCTGTTCCTTCTGCTCCCTGTGAAAACTGTCACGCTCGTCTTTTGCCGCAGTGAGTGTTTCCTGTGCAACCCTTTTCTGTTCTCTCATCTCTTCTGCGCGAAGGGACAGGGATTCTCTTTCCCCTTGCTGGTCCGACTCCCCGGATTCCAACTGGGACAGTTGCTCCTTGGCTTCCTTCAATTGCTGAAGGACCCGTTCCTTTTCACCTTCCAGCCTTCGGCAATCCGCTTCCAAATATTCACGCTCTTGGTTCAACCGGACCCCTTTAATTTTCCAGTCGGTCATCTCACGGTTTACTTCATCCTTTTCAGAGGCTTCACGTTCCACTCGCTCCTGAGACCAGTGAATCTTTTTGCGAAGCTCCGTCTCTTCGGCATCCATGGTCCCTTCCTTTTCTTTCAGCTGGGAAATCCGATCCCTTACCTCTGTTTCCTCTTCTTTCATTTGAAGCATCCGGGTTTTGGTTTCATTCCAACGGGTCTCCAAATTGCGGACCTCTACCGCCAACTCCCGCTGATTCCCTTTCAACTCCTGCTCTCGAAGACGGAGTTTTTCTCCTTCTTCCCGAATGGCTTCCAAACGGGTATTCAATTCTTCCAAACGGGTACAAGCTCTCCGATAAAGAGCATCTGCCATATTCCTCTCTTTTTTCGCCTGTTCAATTTCCTGATCCAACACTTCCACTTGTCGGGATCGACTCAAGAGGTTGGCTCTTGATTTCTGTCGGCTTCCCCCGGACATGGAACCTCCAGGATTCACCACATCTCCTTCCAGAGTGACGATCCGATAGCGGTAACCCATCCGGCGGGCCACTTTATTGGCATCTTCCAATTTGCGAGCCACAATCACATGTCCCAGCAAATTCTCAACAAGCGTCCGATAGGCTTTGTCCGCTTTCACCAGATCCGCAGCCACTCCTACCACACCGGACATCTCTTTTAACATTTCCAGCTCATAGGAGGAAAGAGACCGACTGCGAATCACATCCAAAGGGAGGAAGGTGGCCCGGCCTGCCTTTCGTTCTTTCAAAAATCGAATCCCACTTCTTCCGGTTTTTTCATTCTTCACCACCAGATGTTGCATTGCTCCGGCAAGAGCGGTTTCAATCGCCGATTCGTATTCTTTGGGCACGCGGATCAGTTGTGCAACAGCACCATGAACCCCCGCCAACGAAGAAACACCCCTGTCACGGGCTTTCAGAACGGTTCGGACTCCCTGAAGAAATCCCGTATGATCCGCTTCCATTTCCTTAACAATTTCCTGACGGGAACGAAGACTGTCCAGTTTCTGTTCAGACTGGCGAAGCTCATTGGCAGCATTATTCATTTCCTGTTCCAACTGCTTGCGATGATTGATCCCTTGTTGATATTCCTCTGTTCCCTGATTTAATGCATTTTCCAACCGTTGAAGTTCCTGGTCCAACTCACTCTTCCGCTTATTGAGATCCTCCACTGCACGCCGGTCCAACTCTTCCTGCTTGCGGAGCTGCTCCAGCTGCTCGGCCAGTTTGCTTTTTTCTCCCTCCAAATACTCCTTATCAGTCTGAAGACGGGTCCGTTGGTGCAAAAGCTCCTGTAAATCTTCCCTCATTCGGTTCAGATCCTCCACGGTTTCTGTCCCATCCACAGACAGGCGAGCTTCCGTCTTCCTTAACCCTTCTTCCGCTTCCGCAAGCTGCCTTTGTTTCTCTTGAAGACGTTCCTTTTGTTGGGAGTGCTCTTCTTTTAAGCGCTCCAGCTCCTTCGTCAGTTCCCCGATTCGCTCCTGGGTTTGTTTTATGGACTCCGCCCGGTTTCGGGCCCGTTCCTGGAGAACATCTCTCTGTCCTTCTGTTTTCTCCAACTCTTCACTGACACGGAGCAACTTTCCCTGAAGCGATTCCACTTCCTGTTCCTTTTGATTGATTTTTGAGCGCAATTCTTCCAGCGTACTTTCTCTGCGGGATACTTCCTCCACCAATCGAGCCTTCTCCTCCGTCTGTTGATGGAGAGAATGATTCGCTTCCTGCCAGTTTTGATGCAGGGATTCAATTTTATGTACATAAAGCCCAATCTCTCTTCGAGTTAATTCGGCTTTCCACTCTTTGTATTGCTTGGCCTCTTCAGCTTGTTCTTTCAGAGGTTCCACTTGCTCTTCCAGCTCAAGGACCAGATCCTGTATCCGGGAAAGATTTTGTTCCGTAGCGTCCAGCTTTCGTTCTGCTTCTTTTTTGCGGGATTTAAACTTGACAATCCCTGCTGCTTCTTCAAAGATCGCACGTCGGTCTTCCGATTTGGTGGACAAAATTTCATCGATTCGACCTTGTCCAATCATGGAATAAGCATCTTTTCCAATCCCGGTGTCCATAAACAGCTCATGAATATCTTTCAACCGGCAGGCTTGTTTGTTGATATAAAATTCACTGTCGCCCGACCGATATACCCTCCGGGAGACGGTCACTTCGGAATAGTCCAGATTCAGCTGATGATCCGAGTTGTCAAAGGTGATGGACACTTCACAGTAACCAACAGGCTTCCTTCCATCACTTCCCGAAAAAATAACATCCTGCATGGATGAACCCCGGAGTGATTTGGCACTTTGCTCTCCCAGAACCCAGCGAATGCCATCCGTTACATTGCTCTTCCCGCTTCCGTTGGGACCTACCACTGTCGTCACTCCAGGAGGAAACTCCAATTCCGTCCGATCGGCAAAAGATTTAAAGCCGCTCATTCCCAATCGTTTGAGATGCACCTCGCTCCCTCCTTTCTTCCTTATCTCTATTTTGACAGTTCACAGACTGTCCGATATTATATTTTACTACAAACTACAATACGGGTCATCGATCCTTCCAGTCCCGCATCCACTTCTCTGTTCTTTTTTCTTTCAACTGATCATAACCGCTCTTTAGTCAGGAATTTTCATTCGGTTTTTCAATAGAAATATGGTATTTCCTATTCACAAACTGACTCATTGTTATCTTTTCCTTTGCTTTCCTCATACCGCTTCATATTTTCCACCGAGCGTTCTACGGAAACTGCCAGCCGTTCATGCGCCTTAACCCCTCGCCAAGCGAGAACCAAAAGGAAGAAGACCACGCCTAAATACAAACCGATCATCATAATGGAAAACAGTTGCATTACATGCAATTTAACACACATCCTTTCTTCGCAGTCTCATACCATCCTCAACCATCCATACACTTTTATATGCATTCGATATTTTCCTTTCTATTCCAATGAAAAACCACCGGTCAAATGGGTACCGGTGGTTCAATCCATTCATCGTTTTATTTTTGAAAGCGCTGGAGTCCTTCGGCAGCAGCCCGTTGTTCCGCTTCTTTTTTGGAGCGCCCGGTACCCCTTCCGATCTTTTCACCCGCCAACCAGACTTCCGCCACAAATTGTCGGTCGTGGGCCGGCCCTTTGACATCGACGATCTGGTATTCCAATAAACCGAGATGCTCCTGCTGAACCGCTTCCTGAAGCCGACTTTTGGCATCCGAAGCTTGGGCAAGCCACTGCTCGTCGATCCGTGGGAATATAGCAGACTCCATAAACTTACACACTCCATCCAGCCCTTTCTCCAAAAAAAGAGCACCAATAAAAGCTTCAAATACATCTGCCAACAGGGCAGGACGATTTCTACCCCCTGTTCTCTCCTCTCCTTTACCCAACCGAACATATTTGCCAAATTGAAGTTCTTTCGCAAAAAAAGCCAAGGAAGGTTCACAGACAATCCTAGCCCTCATGCGGGTCAAATCGCCCTCCTTTAAGTGAGGGAACCGATGGTACAGGTGTTCTGACACTGCAAGCTCCAACACGGCGTCCCCAAGGAATTCCAACCGTTCATTATCCGGTTGGTGGCGCTCCCCTTTTCGCTCATGAGCAAATGATGTATGGGTAAATGCTTGTAAAAACAGCTTTTCATTTTGGAGAGACAGGCCGATCGTCTGCCCAAGTTCAGCCAGGTTCATCCCCGATCACCACCTGCTTATTCCGCTCCGTCGTAAGCTTTCAGAGCAATGGTCGCATTATGACCGCCAAATCCAAGAGAATTGGACAGAGCCACGTTCACATTTACCCGACGCGCTTCATTGGGTATATAGTCCAAATCGCAGTCAGGGTCAGGATATTCATAGTTAATGGTGGGAGGCAAGATTTTTTCCTTTAATGCAAGAGCAGTGGCGATTGCTTCCACTCCTCCAGCCGCCCCCAGAAGGTGACCTGTCATCGACTTGGTGGAACTGACAGCCAATCGATAGGCATGGTCTCCAAAAACATTTTTCATAGCTATGGTCTCAAATTTGTCATTCGGACCGGTGGAAGTCCCGTGAGCGTTAATATAATCCACGTCTTCCGGCTTCAGTCCAGCTTCGTTCAACGCTCGCTTCATGGAACGGGCAGCACCTTCCCCTTCCGGTGCCGGAGCAGTCAAATGATAAGCGTCTCCGCTCATCCCATAACCGATCACTTCCGCAACAATCTCCGCTCCTCGGTCCAAGGCGTGATCCAGACTCTCCAGGATCAGGATTCCAGCCCCCTCTCCCATAACAAATCCGTCACGCTCTTTGTCAAAGGGACGGCTTGCCCGTTCCGGTTCATCATTTCGCCGGGACATGGCCTGGTTTGCACAGAAACCGGCGAAAGCCATCGGGGTGACAGTCGCTTCTGTCCCGCCGGCAATCATGACATCTGCATCTCCCCGTCGAATAATGTTTGCTGCGTCCCCAATCGAATGCGTTCCTGTGGCACAAGCGGAAATCGCTGCACTACAAGGCCCCTTGGCTCCCGTGGATATGGAAACTTGTCCAGCGGCCATGTTTGCAATCATCATCGGAATAAAGAAGGGGCTGACCCTTCGGGGACCTTTTTCGATAAGATTTCGATGTTGATCTTCCCATGTTTGCAATCCACCGATCCCTGAACCGATATACGTTCCGATCCGGTCCGGGTCTTCGCGATCGATCTCGATTCCGGCATCCTTTAAAGCATTTTGGGAAGCTGCCACTGCAAACTGGACAAAACGGTCCATCCGGCGAGCTTCTTTCCGATCCATATATTCGAGGGGATCAAACCCTTTTACTTCCCCTGCTATCCGGGTAGGAAAGTCGCTGGCATCAAATCTAGTGACAGGTCCAATCCCGGACTTTCCACTGATCAGGTTGTTCCAAAATGTCGGTATATCGTTGCCGATCGGCGAAAGGACCCCCAAACCGGTGATCACTACCCGTTTCGACAATCTCTTCACCGCCTTTGATCGTTACTGACATCGTCTTACTCTATATAAGGGGAGAAAGCCCCGCCTGAAACGGGACTTCCAACTTCTCATGAACGGGACTCAATATAGGTTACGATGTCCCCAACTGTGTTAATCTTTTCCGCCTCTTCGTCGGAAATCTCCAATGAAAATTCATCTTCCAATTCAAGAATCATGTCCATGACGTCCAAGGAGTCAGCTCCCAAATCATCTTTAATTGAAGCTTCGCGAGTTACTTCGGAAGCGTCCACTCCCAGACGATCCACAATAATTCGCTGTACTCGACTCAATACATCTGCCATTTCCTTCACCTCCCCTCACGTATTATACGAGATGGTTGAAAAAAAAACTAGCAAAGGTTACAAAAGATTTAAGGGTCAGGATGTCACCATGCCTCCATCCACATTCAGTGTTTGCCCTGTAATATACTCCGCTCCATCAGAGGCCAGAAAACGAACAGCCTGGGCTACATCTTCCGGCTTGCCAAAACGGGCGAGAGGGATCTGACGCAACATTTCTCCGCGCACATCCTCTCCCATCTTGGCTGTCATATCCGTTTCAATAAAACCGGGTGCAACAGCGTTTACCGTAATTCCACGGCTGGCGAGTTCCTTGGACATGGTTTTGGTTAAACCGATGACACCTGCCTTGGCTGCTACATAGTTGGCTTGCCCAGGATTGCCTGCGATCCCGACAACAGAACTGATATTGATGATGCGACCGAACCGCTGCTTCATCATTGGACGAGTAACCGCCTTGGTTACAAGGAAGACTCCTTTCAGATTGGTATCCATTACCCGGTTCCAGTCTTCCTCTTTCATCCGAAGCACCAGGTTGTCACGGGTGATTCCGGCATTGTTCACTAGAATATCAATCCGTCCAAAGGTCTCCAATACCTGTTTTACCGCAGCATTCACTTCATCCGCTTTGGAAACGTCAGCTTGAATGATAACCGCCTGACTACCAGCTTTTTGAATCTGCTCCGCGGTTTCTTCTGCGGCTTCACGGTTTCCTCCATAAAGGACAGCCACATTCGCTCCGGACTCGGCGAGGGAAACACTAATCGCCCGACCAATGCCCCGGGAACCTCCGGTTACCAAAGCAACTTTACCAGCTAACATCGACATGCCTCCCTTAAACCATCTTTTCCAAAGCTTTCCTCATTGATTCTCCATCCTGAACGGAAACAGCCCGAACCCCTCGCTGTATCTTTCTTACCAACCCGGTTAACACATTACCGGGGCCAATCTCAACGAAGGTATCCACACCCTCATCCAGCATTCGACGAATGCTGTCTTCCCAAAGAACGGGTGAAGCCACCTGTTGGATCAATGCATGGCGAATCGAACCGGATTTCGTCTGTTGACGGGCGGATACATTCACGATTACCGGAATCTTGGCATCCTGAATCGCTAGTTGTTCGAGAACCTCTTTCATGCGGTCAGCGGCCGGCTTCATCAGACTGGAGTGAAAG
The DNA here is from genome assembly GCF_900182565.1 of Melghirimyces algeriensis. Classification (GTDB taxonomy): domain Bacteria; phylum Bacillota; class Bacilli; order Thermoactinomycetales; family DSM-45169; genus Melghirimyces; species Melghirimyces algeriensis. Next base: position 110,965 of record NZ_FXTI01000002.1, read on the forward strand.
GGACCACTGACGGACAGAGGGATCACCCGACGGGCCCCAGCTTCCTTCATCCGTTCGCCAGCTGTATCAACCGCCTTCTTCTCTCCGGAAATCACCAACTGACCGGGGCAATTGTAGTTGGCAGGTTGCACAACACCGTGCTCGTTGCTTATCTCGTGACAGATTTGGTCTACCATCCCGCGATCAAGACCCAGCACAGCAGACATCGCCCCTCTGCCAGCGGGAACCGCTTCTTCCATCAGCATTCCCCGTTGTCTTACGGTTTTCAATGCCTCCTCAAAAGAGAGCGCTCCAGCCGCCACCAAAGCGGAATATTCCCCTAGACTGTGACCGGCAACAAAATCCGGCTCTACGATCTGATCTTCCATCATCCGATAGAGAGCGATGCTAGCCGTAAGGATCGCCGGTTGAGCATTGGCTGTCAACCTCAACTCATCTTCTGGCCCTTCAAAGCAGAGACGTGACAGAGGAAAACCCAGGATTTCATCCGCTTGTTGAAAACATTCACGGGCACGAGTGCTTTCATTGAAAGCCAGTCTTCCCATACCAACCGCTTGAGATCCCTGTCCAGGAAATAGAAATGCTGTTTTACCCAAAATGCTTCCTCCCTTGACATCAGGTATCCATGGTCCACTTCATGACGGAAGCTCCCCACGTCATACCGCCACCAAAACCAACCAACACCAATGTATCCTCTTTTTTGATCCGACCTGTTCTCACCGCTTCATCCAAGGCAACGGGAATGGAAGCGGAAGACATATTTCCGTAACGATCCAGATTGACCACCACTTTATCTCTCGATAATCCCAGCCGCTGGACAGCCGCTTCAATAATCCGGTCATTCGCCTGGTGAGGAATGAGAAAATCGATATCCTCTTTGGTCATTCCGGCTTTTTTCAGAGCTTCTTCCGCAGAAACCCCCAGTACCCGAACAGCAAACTTAAATACTTCGCGGCCATTCATCGAAATATAGTGAAGGTGCTGCTGGACAGATTCTGTCGTTGCCGGAATCCGGGAGCCTCCGGCCGGTTGCTTTAACAAGTGACCTCCAGACCCATCACCCCCCAGCTCAAAGGAACGAAAGCCCTTTCCGTCCTCCACAGGACCCAACACTGCAGCCCCAGCCCCATCACCAAAAAGGATACAAGTATTCCGATCCGTAAAATCCGTAATCTTGGAAAGACAATCGACTCCAATCACCAGTGCATAGCGATAGATTCCATTCTGGATAAACTGTGAGGCGGATGCAATTCCATATAGAAATCCGGTGCAAGCGGCAGACAAATCAAAGGTCGCTGCCTTTTTCGCGCCCAGTTGATCCTGAACCAGACACGCTGTAGCGGGAAATGCCATATCCGGGGTGACTGTAGCGACAATAATCAAGTCCACATCCTCAGCTCGAATACCCGCAGATCTCAATGCTTGGCGGCCCGCTTCCGTTGCTAGGTCGGAAGAGGCCTGGTCATCGGAAGCAATCCGCCGCTCCCGAATTCCTGTACGACTGACAATCCATTCGTTATTTGTATCCACCATTTTTTCAAGATCAGCATTTGTCAATACCTTTTCAGGCAGATAAGATCCCGTACCGATAATTCCCACTGACCCCATGGCCTTCATCCCCTTTCCAATCGCTGAGATTCTTTGGAAATTGCCGAGATCACATCCCGTTCCACAAAACGCCGGGCTTGGCGTACGGCATTCAATACCGCAAGGGTATCGGATGAGCCATGAGCTTTCACCACAGGACCCTTCAGACCCAGAAGAGGTGCCCCGCCATGTTCTTTATAATCCATATCCTTGACAAAGCGCTTCAGTCCAGGCTTTAAGATCGCTGCCGCCAATTTTGTAAACGCGTTTCGGGACAGTTCCTCTTTTAATCGTGCGAAAATGCCTTTGGCAACACCTTCTGTATTTTTCAGCAGTACATTCCCGGTAAAGCCGTCACAAACCAAAACATCACATACTCCCTGAAGAATATCCCGCGATTCCACATTCCCCACAAAGTGAATAGGGAGTTTTTTTATCAACTCAAATGCGCCTTTCGTCAGAGCCGTACCTTTTCCTTCTTCAGTCCCAATATTCAACAGACCCACACGAGGTTTGTCAAAACCCAGAACATTCTCCGCGTAAAGCGCCCCCATCAGTGCATACTGCTCAAGGTGTACCGGTTTTGCTTCCGGATTGGCACCCACATCCAAAACCAATACACCTTTTCCATCCAACGTTGGGAACATGGGAGCGAGAGCAGGACGGTCAATGCCGGAAAGACGCCCTGTCACCATGGTGCCGGCAGCCATCAACGCGCCGGTATTTCCGGCGGAGATGAAGGCATCTGCTTTCTGCTCCCTTACCATCCGGCAACCCACCACGATCGAAGAACCTTTTTTCCGCCGAACCGCCCGCACCGGCTCTTCATCGGCTTCAATCCATTCCTCTACCGGGTGCATAGTGAGATTATCTGGAAGGGGTTGGCCCAGAAGCGACCTGATTGATTGCTCATGACCCAACAAAACCAACTCCATATCCGGCCATTTCTGAGCTGCTTCTAAACAACCCTCCACAATCGCTTTCGGAGCATGGTCTCCTCCCATGGCGTCTAAAGCGATACGCATTCACTGGTCCTCCTTTGAGCGGTACACATCAAAAACCCCTTGAAAAACAACTTCATCCTCAACAAAGGTTTGAATATCAACCTGAGTTCGGTTGGAGGTAACCTTTGTTACCCTTGCTACAGCCACACACTTTTCCCCCAATCGCACGGGCCGGACAAATCGTATGCTTGCGGTAGCAGTTAGCACCACCTCAGCATCCACAACAGCAACCGCCAGAGAATTAGCCTGTGCAAACAAATGATGTCCTCTGGCAACCCGATGACGGGCAAAAACATGCTCCTCGCGGATCTCCAATTCAGAAACTCCGCTGTGATCCAACTTCAGCTCTGTCACCTGACCGATCACCTCTTCCGGGTAGAGAGAGCGAACTCCATCAAAGTTCTTCTCCGCCATGTGTTTTATCCGCCCCCGCAACTCAGGAATACCAAGTTCCATTCGGTCAAGCCGGATCGTTTGAATACTTACCCCAAATCGTCGAGCCATCTCTTCATCCGTCAGAAAAGGTTCTGCTTCCAGAGAAAGCTTCAACTTTTTTTGACGTTCACGTTTGGACAGGCGCACAGCGGAGGGGTCACCACCTTTTATAACCACATGTTAGTACCAAGTACTAAATCAGTATAGCGAAAACCATTTCCCATGGCAAGTTTTGATTTCAGATCCATCCATTTTTCATCCCCAAATTAGCTGATCAAGCCGCCGCTTTTCAAAAAGTCCAAAAACAATTTCAACAAAACAAAAAGGACCCGAAAAGGGTCCTGTGTTATACAGTGAAACAATCAGTCGTTTACGATTTCATTTCCTTTGTAGTAACCGCATTCCTTACAAACACGGTGGGACAACTTCATTTCACCGCATTGCGGGCATTTTACCATTCCTGGAACCGACAGCTTGAAATGGGTCCGACGCTTGCGTTTACGTGTTTTGGATGTCCGTCGAAAAGGTACTGCCATCTCTTTCACCCCCCTCTTCAAAAATCCTGTTGATCACAGGGGATCAATCATCCCGTTTCAAGAGCTTTTCCAACCCCGCCAACCGGGGGTCAATTTTGCGGTTGTCGCATCCACAAGCCTTTTCATTCCAATTGGTACCACAACTGGGACACAACCCTTTGCAATCTTCCCGGCAGACCGGAGCCAGAGGGATATTGAGCAATAACGATTCACGAATGAAGGGAGTAAGATCTGTCAGTTGATCCAAACGGATCAGGTGAATCTCCTCTTCTTCCTTACTCCGTTCCATCCGATCCTCTTGATCGGTAAACAATTCATGCCAATCCGAAGAAATACTGTCTTCATACGTGGTAAGACATCGGGAACAACGGAAGATTCCTTCAGCAAATTGTTGCCCCTGCATGTGAAACAATGGACGTTCCTTCCACGCCACGATGCTTACTTGTACAGGAAGTATGGAAACCAGATCGGCATTTTCTTCCTCCAAGCCTTCCAGCTTCACTTCCCCTTCCAGCTCAACCGGACTGGTCTGTTCCTGCAATTCCCGGAATCTGAATAACATGGATTCATCCGACTCCCTTTTCAAAACAGGGTCATTATATGTCAAACAATGGACTTTTGTCAATGCCAACCCGCTACGACGCTTTATTCAAGTCCACTTCGTTCTCCAGATAGGACAATGCCTCATCCAAACTTTTCACGGGAACCAGCTTCATATCCGCCCCGATTTCTTTTACTGTCTTCTTTGCAAGTTTCTCGTTGGAATCCCTAGGATGGATATCCGCAGGGACAAAAAAAATATCCGCATTTTCCTCTTCCGCTGCAACAATTTTATGTTGAATCCCGCCAATTTGTCCCACTTGCCCTTCGGGTGTAATCGTTCCTGTTCCCGCTACCCGATAACCGTTCGTCAAATCATGTTCCACCAACTGATTGATAATCTCCAATGTAAACATCAGACCGGCAGAGGGTCCCCCAACATCATCCGCATGAATGGTAACCTTGGGAGTTGTTTTCACCTTTCTTTCCGTCATCGGTTCAATCCCGATCCCCGGACGATCTCCATTCAATTTCCCTAATTTGATCCTTTTGGTCAAGACCTTCCCGTCCCGTTTCACTTGTAATGTCACCCGGTCCGCAATGTTCTTTTTGCCCAGGTATGTAAGCAAATCCTCAGTCGTCTTTACGTTTTTTCCATCCACTCTTATGATCAGATCTCCACTTTTCAACACATTTGTAGCCGGCATTTTCTGCAAGACCCGGAACACCCTCACTCCCAGAAGACGTTCTTTTGCGGAGTGTCCGGTCTCATGAAATGCAGCCAGAATCGCTTTTTGCTGAGAGATTTCCATAATTTTCTTCTGCCTTTTCCGGTAATCCTCCGGATCTTCACCCTCAATCAGTACATTCTTCTTGGGAACCAGCTCATAGCGGGAATCAAATTGAGAGAGCAATACTCCAAGAACATTTCCCTTTCCCATGTATATGGTGGTCATCAAAAATGCTCCCTTTTCTTCGGCTTGCGCCCCTTGTACGCGGACCATGGGACGCACCTCCATCGCAGATCCTGGTTGCATCACATAATACGGCACCGGAACAACAAACAGAATCAACAGCAATAAAATCACAACCATCCCTGTAACAATCCAGGGTCTTTGATACCATTGTTTGCTTTTGTTCATCAGGTTTATGCCTCCCTGATTACTTAATCAGACCTTTTATGCGATCCAGTTGGACAAGAGCCGCTTCCTCTCCACGACGGATACACTCCGCCACATCGGTAAAAGCGGTTGAGCTGATGTCTGTCAAGTCCGGTTGGATCAGTATATCCGCCCTCAACAACCGTTGATTTAAGATTTCCCGTTCCATCACACTTAAAGTCTGTGTGATGACATCAAAAATATTTTTGATTCGGACGGAAGTGGCTCCGGGAACCACATCCACCGCGATAATGACATCTGCATCCATTTCCTGAACAACGGAAATGGGAATTCGATCAATCACCCCACCATCCACCAATGTTCGTCCCTTCCAGTATACAGGCTCAAATATTCCCGGAATCGAAATGCTTGCCCGCACTGCAAAACTTACCGGACCGGTCCGGAACACAACGCGCTCTCTTTTGGTCAGGTCTGTCGCTACCACCGCCATCGGTAAGGAGAGGTCCTCCAAGTTTTTATCATGGGTCAACAAGCGAATCAGTTCTTTCACCTTTTTGCCTGTAATAAATCCCCGTCGGGGAATAGTTGGGTCCAACCACACATTTCGTTTCAGATGAACCGCCAGACTCTCAATCATATCCAGATCGTGCCCATGGGCGTAAATGGCACCAACCAGACTGCCGATGCTGCTTCCGGCAATACAATCGATGGGAATCCCCTCCCGCTTCAGCACCTTCAACACACCGATGTGAGCCATCCCTCTGGCTCCACCGGAACCCAATGCCAACCCCACTTTTTTTGATGATCTGGACATTCAATTTCCCCCTCTTTATACAACCTGTTTATTCATATATAAGACAGGCGGTCTATTTTGCTCGATTGTTACGTAGACATGTTATCAAAGCCAGCAGATAACGGGAGGATTTCAATGGAGCCGATCAACTCTTCCTTTCGTAGCCGTTTTCACTCCTTATCCCTGGGGATGGTCGCATTATTTCTGGTAATATCCATTATTTTATTTCCGGAACAGGCATTTCAATCTTCACTAAAGGGACTCAAAGTTTGGTGGGATGTTGTTTTTCCGGCTCTACTTCCCTTTTTTATCGCATCAGAAATCATGATGGGTTTTGGTGTTGTTCATTTTTTGGGGGTCTTGTTGGAACCGTTGATGCGCCCACTCTTCCGCGTTCCAGGAGCAGGTGCTTTCGTGATGGCGATGGGTCTGGCATCAGGATACCCGATTGGAGCAAAATTAACAGCCCGTTTGCGTGAACAGGAGCTGATCACCCGGACAGAAGGGGAGCGTCTGGTTTCTTTCACCAATACAGCGGACCCTTTATTTATGTTTGGAGCAGTTGCAGTAGGTTTTTTCCACGATGCCACATTGGGAATCATCATTGCCATCGCTCACTATATATCCAGCCTGATTGTCGCTTTTATGATGCGATTTCATGAACCTCACGGACCGGCTACCCCACCGCCGGAACCGGACCCAACCTTTGTCCTGTTTCGTGCCTTTCGTGAAATGCACCATGCCCGGTTGAAAGACGGACGCAATTTTGGACAACTGATGGGCGAAGCTATCCATTCCTCTATTCAAACACTCCTGTTGATCGGAGGCTTTCTCATTATGTTTTCCGTATTGATTGAGGTTTTAAAACAAGCCGGAATCACCGAACTGTTTTCTTCTGTAATCGGTGGGCTTCTCACTCTTGTTCAGTTTCCATCCGAATTATCGGGGTCTATCATTGCTGGTGTATTTGAAATCACCTTAGGGGCACAGGCAGCCAGCCAATTGCCAAATTCCATTCATATGGCCTACAAAATCGCTATTGTCGGAGCAGTTACCGCATGGAGCGGTTTCTCCGTACATGCACAGGTTGCAAGTATTCTAAGCAAAACCGATATCCGTTACACTCCATATTGCCTAGCACGCATACTCCATGGAATCATCGCCTGTTGGATCACTCTTCTGCTTTGGAATCCAGTCGGAGACTATATTCAATCCAACAGTACCTCCGTACCTGCATTTTTTCAGGAATATCCAGTTACCGGTTGGGACAGCATAGCAAAACAAATCTCATTTTTTGGATGGAAAATGGTAAGTATTGTTTTGATCCTGGTTCTTTTAAGTATCTTTATACGTTTCATCCACCAAATACGAACAAAACAGTTTTAAATGATTCGATCAAGAATAACCCGATGTTTTTCATCGGGTGAATTCATGACAAATTGGGGGAGGGGAGATTTCCGTCTCCGCACCTCTTTCCTCCAGCAAAGAAGCGGAATGGTCCGTTCCATCCCCTCCGACCTCAACCAGCGGACAAGAGGGAAAAGCAGGTGTCCGCTAAACGGTTGGTACCTCCGGAGATTCCGCTGAGTCGTCGGAAAAGGACGCTCCACCGGAAATCTCCCTCTTTTTTAATATTACCTTTGTCAGCAGTCTCACCCGATGTTCTCATCGGGTTCACCTTGCTTTACAGCTATCAAAAGAATCAATGAAATCCATATTTCCGTGAAAGGGCGTCCACCACCAAATCCGGGACAAGTCCTGTGATGTCCCCTCCACCGGATGCCACCTCTTTGACGATACCGGAACTCAGAAAAGAGTATTGGTTATTGGTCATCATAAACAACGTTTCCACCTGTTCATCCAGTTTACGCATCATGGACGCAAACTGAAGTTCATATTCAAAATCGGTCACAGCACGAAGCCCTCGAATAATCACATTCGCTTTTTTTTCATGTACATAATCAATCAACAGACCATTAAAACTGTCCACTTCCACATTGTCCATATCCACAGTCACTTCCTGGATCAGCCGCTTTCTTTCCTCTACAGAAAAAAGCGGTTGCTTTTGGGCATTATGTAGGACAGCGACCACTACTTGATCAAATACCCTGGCCCCTCTTTTCACAATATCCAGATGACCATTCGTAATGGGATCAAAACTCCCTGGATAAATAGCAAGTGTCATCCATTTCACCCCTCAAGCTCATGCGGATCATTGCTGTAAAGATCAATAGTAGTATCTCCGTAAGACAAACTGCGAATTCGAACCAATCCCCCATAGTCCGGATTCAATTGGGTATTTACCCCGTGCTCGGCCACAACCATGCCTCTAGGCTCCAGCAATCCGTTTTCCGAAATGAAGGTCAGTACATCCGGAAGGAGCTTCTCCTGATATGGAGGATCAAGAAATATGAGACGAAATAATTCCGTTCTTCGCTTCAATGATCGGAGCACGGAACGGGCATCCCTGCGGTAAACTTCAGACTGTTCTTCCATTCCTGCCATTTTAATATTTTGTTTGATCGTTTTCACACTGGCCTGTGAACGATCGACAAAAATTGCTTGATCCGCTCCACGGCTTAAAGCTTCCAATCCCAGAGAGCCTGTCCCTGCAAACAGATCCAACACCTTTCCTCCATCAAAATAAGGTCCGATAATCTGAAACAGTGATTCCTTCACCCGATCCGTCGTCGGTCGAACAGAAAGTCCGGAAACAGATCGCAGCCGAATCCCCTTACTTTTACCGGCAATAATTCTCATATTGACACCTGCCGTCATATAGTAAACACATTTATCCTATCACAAAAGGGCTTTTCCACCAAAAAACAATCAGCGGATGTATATTTTATCCCTCAAAGGTAAAGATAGGTATGACAGCGTCGGGAGACGCTGTCATACCACGGAGAAGACTTACGTTTCCCCATAAGCTCTTCCTCCGGTTTCTCCTCTCCCATTCAGGATCCGACCATGTTCGGATCCCATGAACCTGCGGATTGATCCGCAGGTCCTTTTTTTCCAAAATAAAACCTGCGGGCTCTCCGCAGGGAAAACAATATACCAATGATGGCTCATCTCCTTCTTTTCGTCCGATAACGCTTCCGACGACGACTGGAGCTTTTCACTGTATCTGTTTCATCAAACATATTGGGAAGTTCTTCCCAATCGTGAGACCGCGATCTCTTTGGACGGGAATCCTTCTCTCCCGGTTCCTCCCACGGGTCCATCTCCTGTCTGGAACCCCTCTTTTCTTCCCTCCTGTCGTCCCGGTTGCGTGGCGGTCTTTCCCATGGCGGTATTTCTTCTTCCGGTGCTTCTCCCCAATCCATCATCGGTCCGTCCCACCAGTCTTCTGGGTGTGGCTCACGGTTCCGTTGGATTTGTTTTTCCCGCTTTTTTCTCATCGGAGGACTTTCATCCATCGGAGGGGGTGGTCCAAAGGGAGCATCCAATCCGAAGTCGTCAAACCCTTCCGGTCTTTCACGCTCCTCTTGGTCTCGACGCTTATATTCAGGATTCTGAGGGGGGCCCGGAGGATAAGAGGGAGATTGTTGCGGCAATCGTTGTTCCAATTGTTCCATCTTATCTTTCAACCATGCCCAACGTTTCGCATTCTGCGTTTTGGAAATGAGCACCCGGCTTGAACGTTTCTTCACGCAGTTACTCCTCCTTTCATAGACTGACAGCCTGGAATGCAATACACTACACCATATGTTCCCGCCTCCTGCCCGCTCCCGGCAAATGCCCATCCGCTCGCCTAAATCCTTTTATCAGAAGACCATCCGCTTTAACATACGGGATTCCCCAACGGTGATCACACCTTCATACACCATGAGATCCAGCAGGCGACTGGAAAATTCCTTGTATTGAGATGATTGTTTCAACCGTTTGACCTCTTCAGGTGTAAACAACCGTTCTCTTAATGTGGTCAAAAAATGAATGAGATCCATGGTTCCTTTGGTTCGACGGATACGTTTCGCCTCAGCCACATATCTGACAATTCGGTCCACCGTAACAGCTCTTCTTCCCAAAATTCGGTTTACATTCTTGCAAAGCTCCCGATAGAAACGCTTTTTTTCGCTCAAACCCTGCACCTCCTTACCTCTGCCCTTATACTATGCACGGATCGATAAAAGGTCCTTATGCAAAATCGACAAAAGAAGACTATTTTTTTATTTTTCTATGTATTTACAAAATTATATTTTTTTGTTATATTAGTCTCAGGCCAACTGCCCATTTATACAGGACATCCTATTCACCTTTAAGGGTTTTTGATACTTTTATTTTATGTGAAGCAATAAATTGAAAAGAACTCCTCCCAACCCATTGCCGACTCACACCTCAAACCTTAACAGCTAAGTTGGCTGATCCTTGTCGGAGTTTGGTTGGAAAGGAGAGTGTTCGAACATGGAAAGATGGATTCTCGTTTTCTCTGCAGTCGTACGAATGTTCGAAACTCTGATGCAGCTCTCACAGCGTTATGGTCAAAAGTCCAAAAGAAAAAAACGAAAAAAGAGCCCTTACCTGTAGGCAGCAGGGCTTCTATCATCCATCCAAAACCCGGCGGTTCATCCTCCGGGTTTTCGCAGTCACAACATCAATATATGTCTTGAGTCCATTTTTAAAACTTGTTTAATCAAAATTGGACGGATCTTTTTCAAGTTGATCCAAATAGCGCCGTAAAATATGGTATTCCGGAGTATCCAAGGAAGCATTTAACACTTGAGCAGCATCGGTCCGTGCCACTTCCAATACCTTATAATCTTCCACCAAGTCAGCAACGCGAAACTCAGGTGCTCCACTCTGTTTGACACCAAAGAAATCCCCTGGACCTCTCAATTCCAAATCCTGTCTGGCAATTTCAAAACCATCCATTGTCTCACACATCACGCGCATCCGTTCCACTCCCGTCTCCGAACGGGGCTCAGCCACCAGAATACAAGTCGCCTCTCCGCCACCTCTACCCACTCGACCTCGCAATTGGTGCAACTGAGCCAACCCAAATCGATCTGCATCATAGATCACCATCACAGTTGCGTTAGGCACATTGACCCCCACTTCCACAACCGTTGTGGAGACTAACACCTGTATTTCACCGGCAGCAAAACGGCGCATCACCTCATCCTTCTCAGGAGGGGTCATACGTCCGTGAAGAAGACCAATACGGATGGGTGCCAACTGTTCAGTAATTTCCGCAAAAACAGATTGTGCATTTTGCAGATCGGACTTCTCCGACTCTTCAATCAAAGGGCAAATAATATAAGCCTGCTGGCTCTTATGACATGCTTTTTCAATGAAACCCGTCACACGCGGCCAAACATCCTTTTTTACCCAATAGGTATTTACCGGTTGCCGTCCAGCAGGCATCTCATCAATGACCGAGACATCCATATCTCCATACAATGTAATCGCAAGCGTCCTTGGAATGGGAGTAGCCGTCATATGAAGAACATCTGGCATCTCTCCCTTTTCCCGCAATGTATGGCGTTGTCGAACACCAAAGCGGTGCTGTTCATCGGTAATGACGAGTCCAAGCGTTCGATAGGCCACATCTTCCTGAATCAGGGCGTGTGTTCCTACAATGACATCCGCCAAGCCCATCTGGATTCGGGAAAGCGCATCCCGCTTTTCTTTCGCCTTCATGCCACCCGTTAACAGCTCCAGATTCATCCCGGCAGGGGAAAGGAGTTCATGAAGAGAACGGAGATGCTGTTCTGCCAGGATTTCTGTCGGCACCATCAAGGCTCCTTGGTAACCACTCAGCCAATTGGCATATAAAACAATGGCGGCCACAACGGTTTTACCAGATCCCACATCCCCCTGTAACAGCCGATTCATCCGACTGTTCTCTTCCATGTCCCCCAATATTTCCTCCACGACACGACGTTGTGCTGAAGTGAGAGGAAAAGGTAGATGATCAATAAATGTTTCCACTTTTTCCCGCTCAAACCGATGAACAGTTCCCTGTTCAGCCAACTTTTTCTGTTTCCGGTGCCATAGCAGTCGCAGTTCGTAGAGAAACAGCTCCTCATAAACCATCCGTCGACGCGCTTGCTTTCCCTCTTCCCTGTTTTTAGGAAAATGAAGAAGGTACATGGCCTTTGCCCGGTCCAACAACCGGTAGCGGGTCAGAAATTCCTGCGGCAAGACTTCATTGATTTCCCGTCCGAAAGCGGCAAACGCTTGATATATGGTCTTCCTCAACCATGAGACAGTAATGGAGGAGGTGACAGAATAGACAGGTTCCAAGCGGTTAATGAGGCTTTTCCCTTGTTTACCAAACCATGTTCGATCTGCGGTCAATTGCAACCGATGGGCATCCCACTTCCCAGCGACAAAAACCGTTTCCCCCGGTTTGATCTTTTTCTTCAGATACGCTTGATTATACCAAACCACATTTACATAAACCCCGTTTACATTCACCTTTACGATCAAACGGGACTTTTTTTTTCCATACCAACGGATACTCGGCACACCATGAACGGTTCCCTGAAACGTTACCTTTTCATCGTGAACCGCTTCACTCACATCAAGTACTTGAAAATCATTGTACCGGTATGGGAAATATCCAAGAAGATCCGCCACCGTATCAATACCCAATTGATGAAGATCTTCTGCCTTTTTCTTTCCCACTCCCGGAACCTGCGTGACTGAGGTACGATGTAGATCCATATTTTACTCGGCAGACTTTCCAAATATCCGGCGTTCCAGCGAACGGCCGGTTTGAGTCGCCGCCAATCCTCCCAATGCAGTTTCTTTTAAGCTGACGGGCATATCACGACCGATTCGAAACATCGCTTCAATAACCTCATCGGTGGGAATGACACTCTTCACTCCAGCCATCGCCATATCCGCCGCTACCATGGCAATCGCTCCACCCATCGCATTTCTCTTGACACAGGGAGCTTCAACCAATCCGGCAACCGGATCACAAACCAATCCAAGCATGTTTTTCAAAGCAATCGCAACCGCTTCAGCGGACTGAGAAGGCGTACCACCCGCCATTTCCACAACCGCTGCTGCACTCATGGCCGTCGCTGATCCAACTTCCGCCTGGCATCCTCCCGCTGCTCCGGAAATAAAGGCATTATTGGCGATACAATAACCGATTGCTCCACTGACAAACAAAGCCCTTACCATTGTCTCCCGATCAGAACCCAGTCGGTCCGCTGCGGTAAACACGCAACCGGGCAGGATACCACAGGCGCCTGCCGTCGGCGTGGCTACAATGGTTCCCATCGCAGCATTCACTTCTGAGACGGACATTGAGCGGGAAACCGCATCCAACACTTCCGCACCGGACAAGAGCACATTGGATTCTTTGATATAGTTTCGGATCTTTTGTGCATCACCGCCAGACAAGCCGCTTTGCGATTTGATTTCTTCCTGCAATCCTTTCTGAATGGCTTTTTCCATAATGTCAAGGTTTTCTTCCATCTGTTTAAAGACTTCATCACGTGACTTGTCAAATGTCTCCATCTCTTTTTGAATCATCACATCCGAAATGGATAAACCTTCTGACTCAGCCAATTCCACCAATTCTGCCACAGAACGAAAATTCATCCTATCGACTCCCTTTCTCACGATGATTTATTTTAACAGCGGGGAGCTCTTTCAATGGTTTCTCCAGACAAGCTCTTCAGCAACATGTTTATACAGTTTTCCCTAATCGAGGCGTTTTCCTGTCTATGAAAAATGCATTCATTCAAGAAAGCGCTTAACTCTTCTCAAGCTCATTTTAACATAACCACCGCCCTCACATGAGTTTACGGGTAAAAAAGCCGCCAACTTCGCAGGTAAAACCGTTGAAGTGGCGGCTTTTTGTTCATCTGTCACTTTTTTTGGAAATTACAAAGCTGTAACTCCGGTAATATCGGGAAGCTGGGTCAGCTCTTCCAAAAGTTCCGCATTCATTGACTGATCGGTCTCAATGATCATTAATGCCTCCGAGCCTTTTTCTTTCCGGGAAACTTGCATATAGCCAATGTTGATTCGCTGGTCGGCTAAAACGGATGCCACTTTGGCCACTGCACCGTACCGGTCATGGTGTGTCACCAACAAAGCCGGGGAGTTGCCGGAAAGCTTCAATTCAAATCCGTTCAACTCCACAATCTCCATTTTTCCTCCACCGATGGAGATTCCAACCACTTCGATCTCCCCAGCATCGTCTTCCAAATGGATGCGGGCTGTATTGGGATGATCCGGAACCTCCTCCGACTCAATAAATGTAACGTCCATTCCTTCATCCCGTGCAATTTCCAAAGAACGGACAATCCGTTCATCATGGGTATCAAAGTCAAGAATTCCACCGATTATGGCAATATCCGTTCCATGACCTCGATAGGTTTTGGCAAAAGATCCATAGAATGTCACGGTGACACGCTTGGGCTTGCGCCCAAACAATGAACGGGCTGCCCGTCCGATTCTGGCTGCACCGGCAGTATGCGAACTGGAAGGTCCAATCATCACTGGACCGATAATATCAAAAACAGAGCGATATTTCATAAGCTCCCCCCTTGTCACAACCGTCCGGTATAATCCCTATAGCTAAGGCTGTACCGGAACAGCCACAACAGCAATGGTTCCGGGACCTGTATGGGCTCCGATCACCGGCCCGATATGAGTAAATTGCACATCCTCAAACCCAAAGGTCTCTCTTAAACGATCTGCCCATTTCTCCGCTTCTTCCCGGTTATCCGTATACATCACAGCGGCCTTTTCAAGCCCTTCTGGCATTTTCTCTTTCAATATATTAAAAATCCGGGCTGTTGCCTTGTTCTTTCCACGAACCTTTTCAACCGCATATACCTCCCCATCATTATTGATAGAAAGAATGGGTTTAATATTTAATAATGACCCGACCACAGCAGAAGCTTTTCCAATTCGTCCGCCTTTTTGAAGGTAATCCAAGGTATCGACAAGGAAATATACCTCTTTGCTTTCCATGACCCGACGGGCGACAGCCACACATTCATCCATTGATTTCCCCTCTTGCGCCGCCTGAGCCGCTGCCACAACAATGGTTCCAATCGCATAAGAGGCGGTTTTGGAATCCAGCACGGTCACATTGATTTCGCCTTCCACCATGGACTTTGCCAAAGTCGCCGATTGATAGGTTCCGCTGAAAGCGGAAGAAAGATGAATGGACAAAATTTCTGTACTTCCATTCTCCATCGCTTCACGGTAAGCCTCAACAAAATCACTCGGAGAAGGTTGAGAGGTCGTCGGCATCTGGTCAATTTCTTTGAGCCGACTATAAAATTCAGAGGAACTAATATTCACGCCATCCAGATAAGATTCACTCGCCAGATGCACTTTCAAAGGGACAACCGAGATTCCAAGTTCCTTGACAAGATCCTTGGGAATGTCAGCCGTGCTGTCTGTAATCACCTGAACTTTAGCCATCGGTGCACCCCCGTGCGATAATTTACTCTACTGAGAAAAGAAAATAGTAAAGTGGCTGTCCGCCATCATGAACTTCTACTTCCACATCGGGATATTTCTCATCCAAAAAGCGGGTCAATGCCTCCACCTGCTCTTGAGCAACATCTTCTCCATAGATCAGAGTAACCATGTCTGCATCCGCTTCCAGCATCTCGGATAGCAACTCACAGGACGTCGGGATCAAGTCCTTCCCGCTTGTTATTATTTTTCCATCCTTAATTCCCAGAAAATCTCCCTCTGCAATCTCTTTTCCATGGTAACTGGAATCCCGGACGGCATAGGTTACTTCACCGGATTGTACAGCCTCAGCACCTTTTAGCATCCGATCCCGATTCACGTTGGATTCTTCCTCAGGATTGAAGGAAAGTAAAGCCGCCAAGCCTTGGGGAATGGTTCGCGTGGGCAACACAGTGATTGGAGTATCCACCAGTTCCACGACTTGTTCCGCCGTCAAAATAATGTTTTTATTATTGGGAAGTACAAATACATGGCTGGCACGAATTTGCTTTACCGCTTGTATCAACTCTTCGGTGCTGGGATTCATCGTCTGACCACCCTGGATTACCACATCGACTCCCAAACTCTCGAAAATGTCGGCAACTCCATCACCGGTAGCCACAGCCACAATTCCGTAGGGTTTGGGTTCCGTCGGCTCTTGCTGGGGTGACTCCTTTTCCATAATGGACGAATGTTGTTCCCGCATATTTTCGATTTTAATGCGGGTCAATTCTCCATACTGCTGACCATAGGTCAGTGTCTCACCGGGATGCTCTGCATGAATGTGCACTTTCACCAAATCATCATCAGCAACCACCAGCAGTGAATCACCGTGCTTTTCCAGCTCTTTGCGAAAGCGCTCTTCCTGAAAGGTTTTTTTGCCCGGTTGCGTGGAATCCAATTTGACAATAAACTCCGTACAGTAACCGTATTCAATATCACCTGTTTCAAAGTGAGCCTGAGCTGTCTGACTATAAGTCCTCTCTTCCAGACGTTCCAAGTCGGAAGAAGCTTGAACAGGTTCTGTGATCGAGTAGGAAATATTCTCTCCGGAGAGAGCGGCCAAAAAACCTTCGTAAATCAATACAAGACCTTGCCCGCCTGCATCCACTACATTCGCCTGAGCCAAAACAGGCAATTGTTCAGGTGTACGGCTCAGTGCAGCCCGTGCTTCCTCCAAAACCGCCTGCATCCACTCAACAAGCGTTTCGTTTTGTACAGATAAAGGAACCGCCTTTTCCGCTGCCTCCCTAGCCACAGTTAGAACCGTTCCTTCCACGGGTTTGATCACCGCTTGGTAGGCTGTCTCTACCCCTCGCTTCAATCCTTCAGCAAACTGTCGGGCAGTTAGACTCGCCTTGTCAGCCACTGCTTTTCCAAAACCGCGGAAAAGTTGGGACAGGATCACACCTGAGTTTCCCCTCGCTCCCATCAGAAGGCCCTTGGAAAGCGCTTCCGCCAGTTCCCCTACATGAGCGCTGGAAACCGCTTTTCTCTCCATTTCCTTCACTCCGGAAGCCAGAGTCAGGTTCATATTGGTACCCGTGTCGCCGTCTGGGACAGGAAAAACATTCAAGGCGTTTACCTTCTCCACAGAGCGATCCAACCGGTCCGCCCCCGCTCGAATCATACTCAAAAATGTCTGTGAATCGATCTCTTGTACCAACAGTGATCCTCCTTACTCTTCGCTTACCAAACGGACACCTTGAACAAACATATTCACACGGCTAACCTTCAACCCCACCAGCTGATCCAGAGTGTACTTCACTTTAGACTGTACATTGTGGGCCACGACGGAAATCTTTGTACCATATCCCACAATGATATGCATATCGATCTCCACTCCATGCTCCGTGTTGCGAACCTCAATGCCCTTACTCCAGTTTTCTCTGCCAAGGAGTTCAGAAATCCCGTCTTTCAGTTGACTCCGGGAAGCCATTCCCACCAAGCCATAACAATCCATGGCCGCAACACCGGCAATGGTTGCAATGGCTTCGTTGGATACTTCAATTTGTCCATACTGGGTCGAAACATCTAGAGTCATATTATTCCTCCCCAAAAGGGTATCCGTTCAGGATCCATTTTTTAAAATTTTCCTTTGTTTTCAGGCATGTTATGATCTAGTTAGTTTTAAGAGTTTCCGCTCTTTGTCTCAAGTATACTGTCAGCCTTTGACTGGAGCAAGGGGTAGATCCGGCAAGGTAGAGGTTTGTACGTCTGCCTGTCTCCCAAAAACAGATACACTCATCATACTGAAGACATCCTTTTGTTGCAAGGAAATAGCCCTTGTGCTAAAATGGTGAAGTATTTTGTTGCAGGAAGAACCTGTTCAACCTTCCTGACGGATGTGAAATGCGTTTCCCAAAAAGGGGAGGAGGTGGGCAACATGGCACGTCGTTGCTATATCACCGGAAAAGAGGGTCATGCCGGCAATAAGGTCAGCCACTCCAACCGGAAAACCCGTCGCAAATGGGGCGCCAACGTTCAGAAAGTACGGATTCTGGTCGATGGCAAACCAAAGCGTGTTTATGTAAGCACGAAAGCTCTCAAATCGGGGAAAGTAACCCGCGCCTGACGGAATGCGGTTTTTTTTCACGAAAAGCACCCTCTGAGGGGTGCTTTTTTTCAAATACAAAGTCGGCCGCTTATAGCAGCCAACCTAACCCTTTTGTCCGATATATCCTAATAAGACACAGATGACGCCACTGTTTCGGACAAACAAAAATGGAACGCTTCAGTGATCCTGTGATGGAAGCTGGAAAAGAAAAGAAGATGGATGGTTGGCAACCTTTATGCATCCATATCGGTTTAATCACTTTGCAATTTTCCACAAAACGCAACACACAGATAACCAACCAACATCAGCACAATTTCAGCTTTATTTTTGGCGTTGCCAGACGCTGAATAGGGCTTTAACGATCCCGCCGAGGAACTTTGGAAGTTTAACGGTGTAAAATCGCACCCCGATTCCTCCTTCACCCTGTTGATTCCAAAGCAACGTAGCACCCTGTCACTTATATATATTCTATAAAGATGCGATTGTGCCTAGAACTTGAATCGGAGAAGACAGGATCAGTCCATACTTTCCACCACTAACAGCTTCCCGGAAGACGCACGAATCTTTGCCGGGGAAGCTACAATTTCATTGCTGATCCCCACGGGGTCCTTCCGTAACAGTGTGGCACCGTTTAAAGGATACCGAAATCCCTCCAAATCAATCCCCTCTACACAATCACTCAGGGGCAAAAGGGAAACATAGCGAAACATTCCGGAAGTGATTTCCATCTCCCCACTTCGTCCTCCGCAGTAAAGGGTCAAGCGGTTTTTCGCATTGCGGATGACTCCCTTGACACCGGCAGACTCAATTTTCTCCAGGAGAAAAACATTGGCAAGGGCATGATCAAAACGGGAGCCTCCCAGTGCCCCCAGAATCAGGATTTCCTCCGCTTTCTCCGCCAATGCCTGTTCCACAGCATACTGTGTATCCGTCCAATCTTTTTCCGCTGGAAGTCGCCTTACTTTAATCCTGTTTTCTTCCAATCGATCCGGAAGATCTGCTCTGACCGTATCAAAATCCCCCACTGCCCAATGAAAAGGTACATGGTTTTTTCGCAAGGAAACAATTCCACCATCTACACCCACTACCCGGTCTTCCGGACGAATTTCCTTCAGTTCATCAGCGCTGAGATCTCCTCCCGCGACAATCACCCAACGATTCATTTTTCCCACTTCAGACAGCGCCCTCTTCTGCCCCGGAGCGGATGGACTGAATGGCATGCCTGCGATCCGATTGACCAAACACAGCCGATCCAGCAACAAAAACGGTCGCTCCAGCCTTTGCGGTCTCTTCCGCCGTTTTTGGATTGATTCCCCCATCCACCTGCAGTTCCACATGGCTGAGACCTCTTGCATCCAGCATGGAACGCATCTTCTGAATCTTATCCAACACACCGGGGATAAACGCCTGTCCACCAAATCCCGGATTGACTGTCATCAACAAAACGAGATCCAGATCTGACAGGATGGGCTGTAAAATCTCTGCCGGAGTGGCCGGGTTCAAAACCACACCTGCCCGGACGCCATGCTCCTTGATCAGATGAACCGTGCGATGCAGATGCGGACAGGTCTCCTGATGAACGGAAATCCAGTCTGCGCCTGCTTTTGCAAAATCGGAAATATAGCGATCCGGATCTTCAATCATCAGATGAACATCCAGTGGAAGCCGGGTTCGGGGTCGAAGCGCTTCCACAATCAAGGGACCAATCGTAATATTGGGAACAAAACGGCCATCCATGACATCGACATGAATCCAATCCGCTCCAGCTCGCTCTACCTCCTGAACCTCTTCAGCTAAACGCCCAAAGTCGGCAGAGAGAATGGAAGGTGCGATTTTCATTTCTCAATACCTCCGCTGCTCTTTGATTTCCTCCAAAAACTGCAGGTAATGACGATACCGTGTTTGATGGATCTCACCCTGCTTCAGTGCAGTCCTCACCCGGCAATGGGGTTCCCTTTGGTGTAAACATCCGCGGAACTTGCACTCCGGTGCCAGAGAGGCAATTTCCGGAAAACAATTGCCCAATTCCGTCTCTTCCATCACTCCAAAGGATAACTGGCTGAATCCCGGCGTATCCGCCACCTGACCTCCCTCCGGAAGATCCAGAATCTCCACGTGGCGGGTGGTATGACGACCCCGTCCCAGTTTTCGGCTCACTTCCCCGGTCTTTAATTCAAGCGTAGGAAGGATACCATTTAACAGAGAGGATTTGCCCACCCCGGACGGTCCGGCAAATACAGACAATCGATCCTTCAGCGCTTCCTTCAACGCTTTGATCCCCTCTCCGGTAGGAGCACTGGTGGTAAGGATGGGATAATCCGTCCCGCTGTACACCTGATAAATGGCGTCTGCTTCCGCAGGGTCTTCCAGAAGATCCTGCTTTGTCAAGCAGATGAGAATCTCCATTCCTTCCCGCTCCGCATGAACCAAAAACCGATCCAAAAGCTCCAGCTGAATCCTAGGCTCTCGAAAGGAAGCCACCACCACCGCCTGATCCACATTGGCCATCGGTGGACGAATCAACGCATTCTTCCGCGGATGGAGATCCGTCACCCACCCTTCGCCAGGTTCGGTTTCCTCATAGGTGACCCAGTCCCCGACCAAGGGAGACCACTTCTTTTTTTTAAACAGCCCGCGCGCCCGACATTGAACATCCCCCTGGGGCGTTCGGACATAATAAAAGCCACTGACTGCACGTACAATCTGCCCTTCCGGCATACCGTTCCTCCTTTAACGTGAATAAAAAGCAATGAGAACGAAGCCGCTGCCTCGTTCTCATTATGATCCAAAACATGGATCAGGATCAACTCTCAGGGAGCGATCCACACCTTTAGGGTTCCCCCAACTGGCAAATATTCTCCCGCTTTCGGCTCAGAGTCAATTCCCTTTCCTGATGGAATCCCTGATTCCTTTTTCTCATAAGAAATTTCGGGTGTGTAGTTATATTGCTCTCTTAAACGACCTCTAATTCTAGATTCCCATACATTTTTCACTTCAAACACTTGGAACATTTCCGGATTCTGATACAACACCACTGTGGTCTCTTTGGGATTCACTGTTTCATCAGGACTGGGAGACTGTTTGTACACTTTGTTGCTTCCGTACTCTTTTCCATACTCATTGACGTCTCCCTCTTTCACTTCCACCTTGAATCCCTTTTTTTCCAGCTTCTCTTTGGCTTCCTGCCCATCCTCTCCAATTAACTCCGGCACCTTGACAGAGCTGACTTGCTGCTGCGAGCTGGCTTCCCGGTTACCATCGTTGCTCAGCCAACCCATAATGGCATTAAAGGTGACCAAAGCCAAAGTAAAAATAACGGCCAATGTAAACAGACCAAACAGGACCTTTTGCC
Source organism: Melghirimyces algeriensis (assembly GCF_900182565.1). Lineage (GTDB taxonomy): Bacteria > Bacillota > Bacilli > Thermoactinomycetales > DSM-45169 > Melghirimyces > Melghirimyces algeriensis. The sequence goes on from NZ_FXTI01000002.1 coordinate 132,328, forward strand.
ACCAGGACATATTGGTCTGGACATTTTCCAGCCAAACCACCGTCCGTTCCAGCATCGTCTTATTCTTGTCCGCCGGAACATTTTTCAGACGCTTTTCCAGGTTGGCCATCGTCTGGTCGCCCACCGCGTTGGTAGGCGTACTCTGATACGATGATGGACTCGGCTTCGCCTCGGTTTCAGGTTTCGTCTCCACCTTCTCCTTGGGATCGGTGCGCAACCGAGGTTCTTCCATGCGATCCTGCTGAAAAATGACATCCAATTCCTCTTTCATATCCCGAATAGACGGATATCGGTCATCCGGGTCCTTTTCCAATGCCCGCATGATCACATGGTGAATGCTTTGCGGTACGTTGGGGTTCAGCTTTGCAGGATCGCGCACGGGCTCCTGCAAGTGCTTCATGGCAATGGAGATGGCTGAATCACCGTCAAAGGGAATTTCTCCCGTGACCATCTCATAGAGGACCACTCCGAGGGAGTAAATGTCCGATTTCGCCCCGATCAGACCGCCTCGGGCCTGTTCCGGAGAAAAATAATGAACGGATCCCATCACTGAACCCGCTTGTGTAATCGTTGAAGATGTAGAGGCGCGGGCAATCCCGAAATCGGTCACTTTCGCCCGGCCATTATAGCTCAGAAGAATATTGTGCGGTTTCACGTCCCGATGAACAATCTGGTTCTCATGGGCATGTGCCAAGGCATCGCAGATCTGAGATGCAATGGAGACAATCTCCTCAGCTGTCAGCGGGCTGTACTGCTGAATATATTCCTTCAATGTGGGGCCTTCAATATACTCCATGACAATATAATGCGTATAATCCTCTTGCCCCACATCATAAACTCCGACCACATTGGGGTGGGACAAGCTGGCGGCAGCCTGGGCTTCCCGGCTGAAGCGACGGATGAACTCCGAATCATTGCTCAGAGATTCATTCAGTACTTTAATGGCGACATAACGGTTTAAAAGAACATCCCGCGCTTTGTAAACGACTGCCATGCCGCCTCCGCCGATTCGGCTGATAATTTCATAACGGCCACCCAATTTCCTTCCTTCCACTGACATCTCACCTCGCTCTCCCATTCAAGCTTCTATTTTTTCTCTCTTATGATTCCGTCATTTTTCACCAAAACAATGGAGATATTATCTGTCCCTCCTGCATCCAATGCTTTTTCCAGCAACTGCTCCGCTTTCTCTCTCAACGAAGCGGGAGAAGTTAAAATTTTACCAATTTGATCCACGGAAACCATGTTGTACAAACCGTCCGAGCACAGCAGAAGGAGATCTTCTTTATACCAGGGACTGACAATCACATCCGCTTCCACTTCTTCGTCGGTCCCAACTGCGCGTACAATCACATTTCGATGGGGATGAACACGGGCTTCTTCCTCGGAAATCTCTCCATGTTGTTTTAAAACATTGACCAAAGAATGATCCTCCGTCAATTGATAGAGACCGTCTTTGTGCAGCAGATAGGCTCGGCTATCCCCAATATGAGCCAACACAACTTCATTCTTTCCCAGAATCGAAGCGATCATCGTGGTCCCCATACCCTTGCATTCCGCTTTTTGTGTTGCCATATTGTAAATTTCATGATTGGCAACCTCAACGGCTTCTTGTATCATTGTTTGCCGTCTGTCTGTTTCCATTTCATGAGAGAGGGCATGAAGCTCCCGCTGCATCACCCGAATCGCTGTGCGACTGGCTGTATCCCCGGCTTGATGACCGCCCATTCCGTCGGCCACGACGGCCATCATAACCCCATGATCCGACTGAAAAAGGCCGACACTGTCTTCATTATGCTCTCGCACCCGCCCTTTATGGGTAAGCCATGCCTTTTCCATTCCGGTGACTCCTTTCCCTATGGGTGTTTCTCTTGCTCAACGCGGGAGAGGATACAGATGGGACCTCTTTTTCAACGTTTCAGGAGGTCTTTTTCTCCTCCGGCGTCATGTGCTTGGCCCGCAGTTGACCACAGGCCGCATCAATGTCACTCCCATGTTCTCTGCGGATGGTGACATGAAGGTGATAGGATTGAAGGATCCGCTGGAACCTGAATATCTGGTTTCTCGGCGTTCGGGTGTAATTCCGTTCGGGTACATGGTTGACGGGGATCAGGTTGATCAGTGAACGGCTCCCCTCCAACAGTTTCCCCAACGCGTGGGCATGTTCCGAACGGTCGTTTTTCCCCCCGATCAGCGCATATTCATAGGTAATCCTTCGTCCTGTATGTTGAATATAATAGGCACAAGCCTCAAGCAGCTCTTCCAGAGGATAACGATAACTGACCGGCATCAACCGTTTCCTCAGCTCCTGGTTCGGTGCATGCAGTGAAATCGCCAGTCCCACCTGCAAACCCTCTTCCGCAAAGCGGTAAATGGAAGGGACAATGCCACTGGTGGACACCGTAATATGACGCTGACCAATATGAAGACCCTTGGGATCATTGATCACCCGCATGAACCGAACCGTGGCATCATAATTTTCAAAGGGCTCTCCAATTCCCATAATCACAACGGAATGCACGCGTTCCTCCATTTGGTCCAAATACCGTTGGGCAGCCACCACTTGGGCGACCACTTCGCCTGCACTCAAATTCCGTTTCAACCCACCCAGTGTGGAAGCGCAAAAGGTGCAACCCACCCGGCAACCCACCTGAGTCGTCACACATACACTGTTTCCATAATTGTTGCGCATAATCACTGTCTCAATCGCATGACCGTCGTAAAGCTGAAACAAGAACTTGACGGTCCCATCCGATGATTGCTGAACAGTGATCACCTTTAAAGGATCCAGTTGAAAAGCGTCAGCTAACCGCTGCCGCAAGCTTTTCGACAGATTGCTCATTTCATCAAAGGAAAGTACCCGTTTTCCATACAGCCAATCCATGATCTGATCGGCTCGAAAGGACGACTCCCCCTCTTTTTTCATCCATTCTTTCCATTCGGAATGGGTTTTCTCATATACAAAAGGCTTCATCACAAAGAAATCCCACCAATAAATAAAGTCAAATCATTCCTCAAAAACTTTTTTCATTATATCAGTAACACACCGGAAAGAAAAGCCATCCAAGGACCTAATGTCGTTAGTTTTTGCATATTTACAGTCTATGTCCGTCTTTGCACATATAGCCGTTTATCGCTTTTTAAAACTCCGGATCGAGGGGTAATGCTGACGCTCATACGCTAAAGGAAGTTTTGTCATCCGGGCCGATTCGGGATCGATGGCAACCAGATCCTGACGGTTCACTTCACGCAACGCTTTTTTCCCCATGCAGGTTACGGCGATTTTCATCTCTTCCACAGATGATTTCAATAGATTCGATAGGTGTTTCGCCGCCAGATCGGCATCCAGTTGATCCGCAAACGCTCCATCCGCCCAAATCAATTGGGAAATGGGTTCCCAAGGCAGGACTTTGGTCACCTGAGTATGTAACGCTCCCAATAAAACCACAGTATCCAGAGCCACGGCATCCGCTCCCAAAGCCATCGCTTTGAGGTAGTCGCCTGGAGAATACAGCCCGCCGGAAGCAATCAGACTGATTCGATGACGGGCATTGTTCTCTTCCAAAAATTGAACCGCTCGCACCAATCCGCGAATCGTCGGCAAACCAAAGTCATCCTGCAAAATGGGAGCGGATTCTTTGACACCCCCCTGGGCTCCGTCAATCGTAATAAAATCCACACCTGCATCTAAAGCGGACTCAATATCTTTTTCAATGTGGGAGGGAATAAGCTTAACTCCGATCGGCACACCACCTGCCACTTCCCGCAGAAAAGATACCAACTCCGGCCATTCCTCAGGATCGTCCATTCCCGGAATACGGGAGTCGATCCTGGTGGATTCACCCGGATTCATCCCTATTTCACGCTTTATGATCCCGGACAGCTTCTCACCTGGAATTTCAAAAGGGGTTCCCGCTGTTGCTCCACTGCCTACTACAATTTCAATCATATCCGCTTGACGAATCCAATCTTCATTGAACGACCATGGAGCCCGGCAGAGCTGGTAAATCAGCTTTTCCGCTTCCTTTCGTTCCTCTTCCAACATGGGAGACTCCCCTGTGTTGGTTGCGGTTCCTTCTTTTGCCGCTCCCTTTGCCAGCGACAGTTTCATTGCTTCACTCAAAACGGGTCCCATTCCCCATCCCCCGACAATCAGAGGAATGTCCAGTCGCAAAGGGCGATTGGCCCTCGGTCCGATCACCGTTTTCGTATCAATGCGAATGGTTTCATGAGTTGGAAATACAGCCAACTGGGCAGGCAGAAACATCACTCTTTCAAAATCAGGCATTTTTTTCGGTGTCCCCATGGACCGCTGAACCGCTGTCGGCTGTTCCGATCGCAGAGCCATTTCCACAATTTTCCCCGCAGTAAACCTTCTTCCTGATGAAGCGATTTCCCACAGGTTTTTGGAATACGCCTGTGTCAAGATCAATTGCAAAGCCTGGCCAAACAATCGCTTCAAGATCGGTCGCATAAACAGAAACAAGATCCCTGAAATCCCCAATACCGCTATGAAGGTCGTTATAAAAGCCATCCAAAATCCGTTCATTGTTCAACCATCCTTTTAAAGGATTCCCAGTCTTATTATGACCTTCACAAAAGTGAATGATGAGTACCCTTTCTGCGGAACGGGGATGTTAATGGTTAAACGTTATTCACTTGAGAGGTGCAGAATATGAATGTATCCTGGTCCCTGGCCGGAGCCTTATCCGCTGTCTTTTTATTCACCTTGGTCACAGCTTTTTCTGCCAGAACACTGATTCAGATCCTGTGGAAAAAAACAATCCGGATCATTGAATCCGATCCATCACCCAAAAATGTGTGGGAACTTGTCTCCCTTGCTTTTCGCATTGATCCGGAAAAAATGGTGGAAAACAATATGCGTGCAGCTGGCGGAGTATTGGTTAAGCGTCCTTTTGGAAGTCCCAAGCGGTTACCAGACTTTGAGGGGTTCACTTTTCTTCCCCGTCAAATGGCGGAATTGCCTTTGCCACAGGATGCAGAAGTGGATACACAGACCACCATCGGTCCCCATGCCCGTCATCCACTCAAACTGGATATTCCTCTGCTGGTCTCCGGGATGGCTCTTGGAATGGCGGTAAGCCAGCGGCTAAAAATCGCTCTCGCCAGAGGAGCCACCCAAGCGGGAACCGCAACCAGCACCGGAGAAGGTCCCTTTCTCCCTGAAGAGCGAAAGGAAGCGGAAAAGTTAATTATCCAATACAGCCGGGCTCCATGGGCAAAAGACCCGGAGATCCTTCAACAGGCGGATATGGTTGAAATCCATATCGGTCAAGGGTCGTCCGGACCAGGTCCCAGTCAGGTTCCTTCCTTCCATTTAAAGGGGCGGGCCATGCAATTAATGGACCTCGCTCCCGGTGGAACAGCAGAAATCAAAAGTCGGATGCCAGGCATCCATCGAAAAAAGGATTGGCGAAAATTGGTGAACGAACTGCGTCAATTGACGGATGGAGTTCCGATTGGAATGAAACTGCTTCCCGGTCGGGTTGAACAGGATTTGGAGATCGCTCTGCATGCAGAAGTGGACTTTATTACCTTGGACGGCGCACAAGCAGGAACCAAAGGAACCGCCCCCATTCTCCAGGATGACCTGGGACTGCCCACCGTGATCGGGCTGTGTCGAGCCGTCGATTTTTTGGAGAAAAAAGGAGTGAAGGATCAGGTAAGTGTGATTGTATCCGGCGGACTGAAAACACCGGGGGATTTTTTGAAAGCATTGGCCCTGGGTGCGGATGCGGTCGCTCTCGGTTCCGCTCTTGTTTTCGCCGCCAGTCACGGTCAGGGAAGCCAGAAACCTCTTCCCTGGGAGCCACCCACTGAGCTGGTATGGTATGATGGAAACCTCTCCCATCAGTTGGATATCGATAAGGCGGCCCGGCATACGTCTCTGTTTTTCCAATCCTGCACGGATGAAATGAAGCTGGCCACCCAGGCTCTGGGAAAAAAAAGTCTGCGGGACGTAAACAAAAAAGATCTTTTGGCCATGGACTCCCTTTCCTCTTCCATCGCTGATGTTCCCCTGATCTAAAAACTCCTGCCAGTGGCAGGAGTTTCAGTTTACTTGGCTTTCAAGCCGATGCGGCGAATGTTGACATGATAGATCACCCGAATATCCGCCTTGGGAAACACCTTTTTCCAATCGATCCTTTTCCATAAATCCGGATGATGTGCACGAATGTGGTTCCCGATTGAAAAGGAATCCACCCCCGTTTTTTGTATATCTTGTATCAATTGTTGTGCACGCTTTTCCATAAAGATGCTAGCGAGACGATTGATCTTTGAATAGATCCCCGGATGATCCAACTCCACCTTTTCACATATCTTTTCTGAAACACTCCCTTCCAACGTGAGATGAATGTTGATTTTGGGAACATCTTTATGCTGTTTCACTTTGATCTCTCTTTTCATTTTTGTCGGGAAAATCACCAAATGCCCTTGATCTCCCCCACATGGGACATCCCATGTTTCCCCGACCATTTCATCCCGAATTCTAAGGAGATTCTCGCTCTCTTTACGCTTAAGAACCTTTACCAAACGGTCTCCCTTCAACAGGGCCAGTCCCACCCACTGGATTTTGTAAGGTTTAACTTCCATATAATTCAGGATCGGCTCCTTCGCTGGATTAGAAATATCCGTAAATAAATCCCCTAGGGAAACATCAGCAAAATGACCGAATCGCACCCCTGCTTCTACCATATCTACCAAATATTCCATCGGAATTTGCGTCAGTTTTGGACTTGTTTTCAGCGCATCCTTGGCCGTTCCTTTTACAACCATTGGCCATTGACGTCGTCGGATTTCCGGTTCCCTTCTCAAAAAATCCAGGAACTCTCCAATCCCTTTCCGGACAACGGATTCACTAAGAATAATCACCCGCGCATGTCCAAAGAAGAGGCGCTGATTCGATTGGTTTTCAATATCTTCCAATGCATCAGACATTGTTTTCCCTTGACCGCTAAACAGTTGAACTGCATTTTGCCCACTTTCACCGCCACCTCCCCCTCCGGAACTAACCACTTTAATGGGAATGGGCATCTGAACACTGACTTCAATCCCGTTGGGATGATCATCCACTCCCAGTGCAATCACTGAAGCCCGTTCTTCTATCTCTCTGGCATCCCAACATCCGGTAACCAACAGGGAGATCAGAAGAATGATGGACAGGCTACGCTGAAGAGGATGCATTTTGATCCCCCTTCTTGTCAGCACGAAGCCGGGTCAGGATGGACAGAATCAAAATGATCACCAGCGTCATCACAATTTCATAGATCCCCGCCAAATCATTCCATCGAAACAACTGTTCCAGATTGGCCGGTCGGTTTGCCACCAGATATCCGAAGGGGAGACTTCCCCATGCCAACCACTTCCGAAACCGTTCCTCCAGGTTGAAGGTGGTTAGCGAAATGTCCACCAATACACCAAACATATTGACCAAGGTGGTAAAGACCGCCACCACCCAGATCCCAATAATGGCGGATTCCAAGCGGGATAATATCTGGCCGGGAACTTCCACCTGCTTAATCAGGTCAAGGGTGGGCCACATCAGGTTCGCCAGTTCAAAGGGACCAAAAATGGAAATGGAAGCTGCAATCGTCACCCAGTAACCCACAATAACCGTTCCAGTGGCCAATATATGAGCCCGCATCGCTTTTTTCGGCTGTTGATAATAGGCCATGTACACAAAAAGGACACTGTACCCTGAATACGAATATGCAGAGGTAAGCATTCCCTGCAGGAATTTCTTCCAATCAGTAACCTGAAACATTGGAAGGAGATTCTCCCAGTCCCCGGCTTCCATCCATGCTGTCAAGATCAACAGCCCAGGGATAAATAAAAACGGCATCAGAAACTCATTAAATCGTGCGATCAGTTCCGGCCGTTGCCCGGCAGCAAAACATGCCGATCCAAGCATTGTTATCATGAAGACTTCCATGGGAGTCTGGGGGAAAACGGCGCTGATGGCCACTTCACTAAAGGTACGGGTGACAATGGCAATCGTTAATAACCAATACCATCCAATTCCTACTAGCAAAGGGATACTCAGCACCTTGCCCAACCATCGTTTCTTTCCAAAGCTCAACAGCTCCGAAGAAAACTGGGCCAGAGTTTTTCCGGGAAATTTTTGCATCAGGCGGGTGATCAAAACGATTTCAACCAGCACAATCAAACCGCCGATCAAAATGGTCCAAATTCCGTCAGGACCTACCTCTTTTGCGATTCCCCTTTGCATACTGATCACCCCCACTCCAATAATGGTGGAGACGATGACCGCATGGCTTTGGTATAGAGATATCGGTTGATCCTGCTCAGGATTCTGTTTATTCATTCGTTACCCATCCTCCCGCTGGTCGTCAACTGGACGAAATATGCTGGGCCTCTTATTCATAAATGGCCAGGGAATCCGAATCAGAGTATCTTTTACATCCTTGATCCGCAAGGGAGCAAAAGGTGCCATATAGGGAACACCGAACGAACGAAGCTTGATCATGTGCAACAGCAATAACAACAAGGCGATCACCAATCCGTAAAGGCCCAGAATGGAAGCGACGATCATCATGGGAAAGCGAAGCAAACGGATGGAAATCGCTGCACTGTAGTTGGGATTGGCATAGGAGCTGATGGTTGTCAGCCCCACTACAATGACCATCAGAGGAGAAACGACCCCTGCAGTTACCGCCGCCTCTCCAATGACCAGAGCTCCCACAATCCCAATCGTGGGACCGATGGGGCCCGGCAATCGAATACTCGCTTCCCGCAGAATTTCCACACTCATCTCCATCATCAGAGCTTCCACAATGGAGGGAAAGGGAACGGTCGACCGACCCGCTGCCAGTGCAATGGCCAACTTGGAAGGGATCATCTCCGGATGAAAGGAGATAAAGGCAATATATAACGCCGGTAACAACAAGGCGATAAAAAAAGCCACCAATCGAAGCAATCGCAAAAAGGTGGCGATCATATAGCGTTCATAATAATCTTCCGGGCTGGAATAAAACTGGGTAAATACCGCTGGAGCGATGAGAACGTGGGGGGTTCCATCTACAAGAATCCCCACTTTTCCTTCCAACAGATGGGCCACCACAGCATCCGGTCGCTCGGTGTTTTGCAACACCGGAAAGGGTGAAAGCGTTGCATCCCCAATCATCTCTTCAATATATCCACTCTCCAGAACGGAGTCGATGCGAATCTCCTGAATGCGTTTTTCAATCTCTTTGACCAACGTATCATCCACGATACCCTGGATAAACATCATCGTAAGGTTGGTTTTTGTCCGTTCTCCCACCTTGAAATCTTTCAGGCGCAAATCGGGATCCTTCAACCGCCGCCGGATCATTCCCGTATTTACCCGAAGCGTTTCCGTCAACCCTTCCCGCGGTCCCCGAACCACCGCCTCGGCTCGCGGGTCCTCCACTCCACGCTTTTCCCATCCTTTTGCTCCGATAATCAATCCTTCACTGTAGCCGTCTACAAACAGAATGGCATCCCCTGATAACAGGGAATCAACCGTTTCCTTTAATTGCGATGACTTTTTTTTCTCTTCTGCTGCAACCAAACTCTCATTGACCATCATCCATAAGTCCGTCTTCGTTTGAAGTTGCTCTCCCCGTGTCATCAGAGGGGCTAAGACAAACTGATCCAGGTTCCGTTTATCCACCAGGCCATCCACACACATTAATACAGCTCGCCGATCAGGTATGTACTGGATCGTAAACCATCGCGTGATCAAGTCAGAGCTATCTCCAAGCACTTTCCCTATAAACTCCACATTTCTTTCAATTTCCATGTGGACAGGCTGATCTCCCACCCGCTTGTCCAATTGTTCCTTGGATCGCTGATCCCACATTTTTTTCTTTTTTCGGCTTCTTCGGCGTTGCCAACCTGTTCTCATTTCATCACCACATGTATTAACGTTTTCATTTCATCCGGATTTTATAACGCATTTTGACAAATTATGGACGAAAAAAAGGACCGGAGGATTCTCCGATCCTTACATGGAAATGTTATGACATCACTCGCTCAGTTTCCTTCTGTTTGGACAGCTCCTTATGTAACAAAGGTGCGAGAATGCTGGCATATGCCATCAAATAAGCCTGTTCATCTTCAGAGTAAGACTTCTCCTCATCTCCGGTTACACTGAGCACACCCAGGATCTGGTCACCCACCCGAATCGGGACACAAATCAGGGAATGATATTTGGACTGGGCTTTCGGATGTTCTTTAAAGTGACTTCCCGGAGTATGAATGGCCCCCGAAGAAAAGATTTCACCCGTTCGATACGTGTGTCCTGCTGCGGAATCCGCGATGGAGAGTTGCAGTTTCCTCATGCCATCCGGACTGTGAGCAGCCGCTTCATGCACTTTCAGCATCCCTTCGTCACCCTTGACAAATATACATACTTTGGGGTTGTTTCCCTTTTTTCCGGACATCGTTGCCAGCACGGCTGAAAGAAAATAATTGTAAATTTTACGTCGGTTGTCTTCAAAACCTTCGCAAGGTTGGAAAAGCAACCTGGAGACTTCCCCTGCCAACGTATGGATGGATTGAATCACGTAGGACTTTTGTTTGCTGTCTTCTCCGACCTCTTCCATCTGTTTTTCCAGTTCTGTCAGTTTGGCATCCGACTGAAGATTGAGACCCAACAGTGAAACGCTGTCTCCATTTTTTACCCGCCACAGCAAAATAGCCGCCAGAACCACTCCAAAGCCAACCAGGGTATAGGCAAGCCACGGTTCCGCATCAATCACTTTAAAAATAAATTCAATATCCATTGATGAATCACCATCTTCAAAGATATCTTTTTTGCTTTCATCAGACGCCAAATGGGTCGTCGACCGGAAAGAACTTTCCGGCCGATCGATCCGGCACGCTCATGGCTTCGCCTTTATCAGTCTCGCGATAAAAAAACCGTCTGTTTCAAAATGATGGGGAAGAATCTGAATCCATCCTTCACCCAAGAGTGCCTTATTCCGAACGGATTCGGGAATTTGTTTCTGAATGGATACATCAAGCTGAAACTCAGGATGTCTGTTCAGAAAATCCATTACCTGTTCCTTATTTTCTCTGGGTTCCAGTGTACAGGTACTGTAAACCAGTACACCTTCCGGCTTGACCAGCTCTGCTGCGCTATCCAGCAACTGTTTTTGCAGGGCAACGAGTTCTTCGATTTCTCCGGAAGCTTTGGCCCATTTAATATCCGGTTTCCGACGAATCACTCCGAGTCCGGAACAGGGGGCATCTAACAAAACCCGATCATAAGGCTCCTCTTCAATGCCGGGAAGCTCTCTTAAATCTGCTTGACGGGGCACCACGATAGAAATCCCCAAGCGTTGACTCTGTTCTTTGATCAACTTCACCTTATGGGGATGAATATCACAGGATAGGAGGGTCCCTTCATTTCCCATCCGCTCCGCCAAATGACCGGTCTTCCCGCCAGGGGCAGCACATCCATCCAGAACGCGTTCTCCCGGCTGAGGATCTACAATGTGGGCAACCAACATGGAACTTTCATCCTGTACCGTATACCAGCCCTCTTGATACAATCTTTCCAGGGCCGGGTTTCCCCCGCCTGATAAGACCAAACCCTGGGGAGAAAGGGGAGACGATTGGGTTTGAATGTGAGGGAACGCTTCCTGGATCAGACGGACAACCGTTTCTCGATCTCCCTTGAGCGGATTCACACGAACGGCCACCCGTGGAGGACGATTGTTGGCTTCCAGAATCGCTTTGGCCACCTTTGGCTGGTAGACCTCAATCAACCGTTGAACCATCCATTCCGGGTGGGAGAAAAAAAGAGCCCATTGATCCGGAGCCTCCAAGGAACCCGTGAAGCGCCATTGTCGGGACTTTCTCTGATAGGAGCGAAGCACACCGTTGACCAGTCCGGAAATCCCTTTATGCCCTCTCTCTTTAGCCATTCGGACACTTTCATGAACGGCTGCGCGCCCTGGAATGCGGTCCAAATAATGCAGTTGATAGACTCCCATCCGCAAAAGGTGTCGCACCCAAGGTTCAAGAGAAGAGATACCGTTTTTCACCAATCTGTTTAAGATCCAATCCAATGTATTTTTTCTTTGAATGGTTCCATAGACTAACTCGGTCGTTAATCCCCGATCCCGTAGAGGAAGCCCGCTCTTCTTTAGAAAGTCGTTTAACATCAGGTTGCTGTATGCCCCTCTTTCCTCCACGGCAATCAAAACATCCAGTGCAACATCCCGTGCTGTTGTTTGCATGGCCATCAGGATTCCCCCAATACGTCACCGGGCTTCAACTTTCTTCCCCGTACAAACTGCTCCGCAGTCATTCGCTTTTTTCCAGCCGGCTGCAACTCCAGAATCTGAAGCCCCCCATCGCTGGTTGCCACAACGACTCCATCATCCTCTACCCGCACTACCGTGCCGGGTTTGGCAGGCTTACCCAAAGGAACTGGCCTTGCCTTCCATACCTTTAACGGCTTTCCGTTCCAAAGCGTATAGGCCACGGGCCAAGGAGAAAGCCCCCGGACCTGATGGAACAGCTCCCAAGAGGTTCGGTTCCAATCCAACTGTTCATCCTCCCGTTTAATATTGGGAGCATACGTGGCTTGTTCATGATCCTGAGGAATGGCCTTCACATCGCCTTGTATCAGTTTGGTCACCGTTTCTGACAACAAGTCGGCACCCAGCTTGGCCAGTTTGTCATGCAACGTGCCCACATGATCCTCTTCATCAATGGGAATGGATTTCCAGGCCAGCATATCCCCGGCATCTAACGCCTCCACCATATACATAATGGTGACTCCGGTTTCCTTTTCCCCTTGAATCAAGGCGTGATGGATGGGTGCCCCGCCCCGATATTTGGGAAGCAAAGAGGCATGGACATTGATACAGCCGAAACGGGGGGCATCCAGTATCTCACGGGGAAGAATCTGACCATAGGCGGCCGTAACAATCAGGTCCGGCTCCATTTCCAACACACGCTGGACATTCTCCGGGTCCTTCAGTCTCTGTGGCTGAAAGACAGGAAGCTCCATTTCCTGGGCAGCCACTTTCACCGGTGGAGGGGTCAGAATGCGTTTTCTTCCCTGGGGCTTGTCCGGTTGCGAAACAACGGAAACCACGTGATAGCCCTCATCAACCAATCTTCTTAAAGAGGGCACCGCAAAATCCGGGGTGCCCATAAAAACAATGCGTATCTGAGATTCCAATGATTTATTCACCCTCTCTCGGCACTTCATATACCCGATCTGCAATGTCGGTAAAGAGAACACCATTTAAGTGATCCACTTCATGTTGCAGAATCCGTGCCAGGTATCCTTCCGCTTCCATTTCAAACGTCTCTCCGTACCGATCCTGAGCTTTCATCCTGACTTTTTCCGCACGGCGAACATCGCCGAGCAACCCCGGAATACTGAGACATCCTTCCGGTGGTGGAGAAAGCTGTTCCCCTTCTTTCTGCACCAATTCAGGATTGACTGCTTCAATCAAGCCATTTCCATCATCCACCACGATCACCCGTTTGGAGATCCCCACTTGTGGTGCCGCCAGCCCCACCCCTGGAGCATCATACATCGTCTCTGCCATATCGTCTAACAACTTGTGAAGTCGATCATTAAACTTGGTAACAGACTTCGCCTTCTCTTTTAAAATAGGATCAGGAACCAATATAATTTTACGAATAGCCAAGAGGCTCAACTCCTTTTTATCCATCCCCATCAATGGGTAATGTAACTCCTTCCCTGTCCATCCCAATCCGAAGATCCGGGTCCTTGAAGCTCGTTTTTAACTGGCGCAAAGCATCGATGAGAATGGTTGGTTCATCCATGTGATGATCATATTTAATCATGATTTGGATACGATAGCGATCTTTGATTCTTGGAACAGGAGCCGGAACGGGTCCTAAAAGCTCCCCTCCCTTTGGAAGCCGGGAGGACAGCATTTTTGCCGATCGCGTACCAGCCTGCATCAGAGCCACCCGGTCCGGATGACTGAAAAGAAGGGTAAACAGACGGTAAAACGGCGGGTAGCGCTGTTGCTTTCGAAGTTTGCACTCCTGCTGGTAAAAAGCATCAGCGTTAAAGTTGGATGCCATTTCGATACTATAATGGCTGGGTGTATAGGATTGGATCACCACCCGTCCCGGCTTTTGATGTCGGCCTGCGCGGCCGCCAACCTGGGTCAATAACTGAAACGTCCGTTCCGCCGCCCGGAAATCAGGAAGGTTTAGCATAGTATCGGCGGCAATCACTCCCACCAAGGTCACCTTTGGAAAATCCAGACCCTTTGCGATCATCTGGGTACCCAGCAATACATCCGCTTTTCCTTCACCAAAAGCTGTAAGAAGGCGCTCGTGGGCACCTTTGCGGCGGGTGGTATCCACATCCATCCGAATCACCCGCAAACCCGGCATCAGTCGGGCAAGTTCCTCCTCTACCCGCTGGGTACCCGTGCCGAAATAACGAATGTATTTGCTGGAGCAGGATGGACATTGGGTCGGGACTCCGCATGCATATCCACAATAATGACAACGCAGGGTTTGGTTGACCCGATGATAGGTCAGTGCAATGTCGCAGTGGGGACATTGTATGGATTCCCCGCATTCCCGGCAGAGAACAAATGTGGAGAATCCCCTGCGATTCAGAAACAAGACAGCCTGTTCACCCTGATCCACGCAGTTTTCCAAGGCCTTTTTCAAGGGCTGACTAAAAATGGACCGATTTCCGGAGCGAAGTTCATTCCGCATATCAACCACATCTACCTGGGGAAAAGGGCGCCCCTGTACGCGTTCTGTCAATTTTGCCCACCGATAGCGACCCAATTGTGCCGAATAATAGCTTTCCAAAGCAGGAGTGGCCGTTCCCATCACCAACACGGCATCATGTTCGACGCATCGCCACCGTGCTACCTCCCGTGCATGGTATCGGGGTTGCTCTTCCTGTTTATAGGAGCTTTCATGTTCTTCATCAATAATGACCAGTCCGAGATGGGGAAAGGGAGCAAAAATCGCTGAACGGGCACCGATCGCCACCTCCACTTCTCCAGACCGGATTTTACGCCATTCATCATACCGTTCTCCATCGGAAAGCGCACTGTGCAAAACGGCCACTTTTTCACCAAAACGCCCTTTGAAACGTTTGACCATCTGAGGCGTCAACGAGATTTCCGGTACAAGGACAATCGCTTGACGACCTGTGTTCAAAACCTCAGTAATAGCTTGCAGATAGATTTCCGTTTTTCCACTCCCTGTTACGCCATGAAGAAGAATGGTTTCATGGCGATATTCCCGAAGGGGGCCCAGAATCGTTTGAAAAGCCTTTTCCTGTTCTGAGGTTAGTGGCAAAGGTACTGTTTTTTCGAAGGAATGCCCCGCAAATGGGTCCCGATATTCCTCTCTCTCCTCTCGATAAAGCAATCCCTTTTCCACCAATCGATCCACTGTGGGCTTTGAGATCCCCAACTGGCTCAATAGCTCCGGCTGAGACACTTCTTTTCCTGTTTTTGCAAAAAAGAGAAGCGCTTCCTTTTGTCGAGCAGCACTCTTGGGGAGCGTTTTTGCAGATTGACGTAATGCATCCACAGATCGATTGGGACCAATCCAGATTCGCCGCTTGCGGGTTGTCCGATCTTTTACGCGTTCTTCCATAACCAACAGCCCCTCATCCACCATTTCCCGAATGAGAGACCGATCCACCCCTTTCAGGGAAAGGGCACG
The DNA here is from genome assembly GCF_900182565.1 of Melghirimyces algeriensis. Classification (GTDB taxonomy): domain Bacteria; phylum Bacillota; class Bacilli; order Thermoactinomycetales; family DSM-45169; genus Melghirimyces; species Melghirimyces algeriensis. The sequence continues at coordinate 148,036 of NZ_FXTI01000002.1, forward strand.
GTTCAGCGTAACTTCCCTGTTTTTTTGCAGCAACCGGACCAGTTCTTCCTCTGCTTCTACAAACAGTTTTTTCATTGCAAAATCAGGGTGAAGACGAAGAATCCGTTGATACTTTCCCTTTAGAACCGCCGGCACCATCGCGTGGAGTACTGTAATCAGAGGGCACAGATAAGCTTGTGACATCCAGCGAGCCAGTTTGACCAACTCTGGTGTGAGAGGAGGAGCGATATCCATCACATCAAGAATCGGTTTCAGGCGACGGGTCGCCGGTTTTTCCGGAAACCCGACTACATATCCCATGATCTTCCTTGGACCAAACGGAACTTTTACCCGGCATCCGATCTCAATCTCAGGAGAAAGCTCTTTTGGAACCAGATAATCAAATGCTTTGTCCGTCCCTTCTGTAGCCACGTCCACGATGATTGACGCGACATGATCATTACCCATTGAACCGCTCTCCGATCAGCCCAACCAATTGTTTAGCGACCTCTCTTTTGCTCATTTTGGGAAGTTGTAACACTTCCCCATCCGCATCATAGATGGTAACAATATTGGTATCCCCTTCAAACCCGGCCCCCTGAAGCGAAACATCATTGGCCACAATCAAATCCAGACCTTTTCGGTGCAACTTGCTTTGTGCATTTTCCGAGAGTTGGTCCGTCTCAGCTGCAAAACCGACCAAGAAATGTCCATTTTTCCGTTTCCCCACTTCCACAGCAATATCCGTGGTTTTTTTCAACTCCAGGGAAAGGCGATCTCCCTTTTTTTTAATCTTTTGATCGGAGACATCAACCGGGGTGTAATCAGCCACTGCCGCTGTTTGAATAATCACATGAGCGGTATCCATTTCCTGCATCACAGCGTGAAACATCTCTTCCGCTGTGTTGACGTTTACGACTCTGACACCGGGCGGTTTCTCCCGATTCACAGGGCCACTGACCAAGACGGTTTCCGCACCCGCTTGAGACATTGCTTCCGCAATGGCATAACCCATCTTTCCTGTGGAACGGTTGCTGAGATATCGGATGGGGTCCAGAAATTCCCTGGTTGGACCAGCGGTAACCAATACCCGTTTTCCGCTGAAATCCGGGAGTGATTCCCCCAACATCTCCTCGACAGCAACCAGGATTTGTTCCGGTTCCTCCATCCGGCCTTTTCCTATATATCCACAAGCCAATTGACCGGATGCAGGCTCAATAAAACGGTAGCCCCATTCCGTCAGTTGCCGGATATTGTTTTGGACAGCCGGATGATTCAACATATTGACATTCATCGCCGGAGCGATCAATACAGGAGCCTTTGTTGCCAGCAACGTGGTACTCAGCATATCATCAGCCAGCCCATGAGCCAGTTTTCCCAAAAAATTGGCTGTGGCCGGGGCAATGACAAACAAGTCCGCATGGTCAGCCAAATCGATGTGAGATACTACGGAGGGATCTTTTTCTTCAAATGTATCCACCATAACCGGATTGCGAGACAGGGTTTGGAATGTTAACGGTGTGACAAAACGCGTGGCTGATTCAGTCATGATCACACGAACGTCCGCACCCCGCTGCGTCAATTGACTGACCAACCCTGCCACCTTAAAAACAGCAATCCCCCCTGTCACCCCTACAACAATTCGTTTTCCCTTCAAGGTTCGTCTCCTCCTTGACAAAAAATAACAACCTGGGCAGGTTGTTATTTTTTATCCCCGCCAGCTCTGGCTTCCATAGGCGGTAACAATTGTTCTTCTGCAATCTCCTCCAGAGCAATGCCCACATATTTGTTGGAGCGGGGCTCCAAAGTGGGTTCCGCTCCGTCCAGCAGTTGACGGGCCCGTTTTGCAGCCAAAATCACCAGTGTATATTTACTGTCCGCCTTCGACATCAAGGTGTCAATCGATGGATAAAGCATCGTCAAATTCCCTCCAGCCAATTGGGATTTTCTTGAAAGATCCGTTCTCTTCTCAGATGCTCCGCTTCCAAGATACAATGGATCTGTTGACATGATTTCGCCACTTTGTCATTTACCACCAAGTAATCATAATAGCGGGCATGCCCCAGCTCTTCACGGGCTGCCTTCATACGGTCTTCCACTGTATCTTTTGATTCGGTCCCCCGTCCCTGAATCCTGGCGCGAAGCTCTTCCATCGATGGGGGAAGCAAAAAGATAAATACCCCTTCCGGAAAAACCTTTTTCACTTGGTAAGCGCCTTGGACCTCGATTTCCAGCAAAACATCATGTCCTTGAGCCAAACGCTCCTCTACAAACGTTCGGGGGGTTCCATAATAGTTGTTTACATATTTTGCCCACTCCAGAAGTTCCCCTTGGTTGATCATCCGTTGAAACGCTTCCTTGGATTTAAAGAAGTAGTTCACCCCTTCCACTTCCCCTTTTCGAGGCGGACGGGTTGTGGCAGACACGGAATAAACCAGTTCTGGAACCTCTTCCTTTAAAGCGGAGCAGACGGTTCCTTTACCAGCTCCTGAAGGACCGGACAAAACAACTAAAAGACCCTTTTTGTTGGTTTGAATGCCCATAATACTCCCTTTCTAGTCCTCTACATCATCGGAAGAATCTTTCGTGGCCAAACGCGTCGCCACCGTCTCCGGCTGTACCGCAGACAAGATGACATGGTCGCTGTCAGTGATAATAACAGCACGAGTCCGTCGTCCATATGTGGCATCAATCAGTGCCCCGCGATCCCGCGCTTCCTGAACAATCCGTTTGATCGGTGCTGAATCCGGACTGACAATGGAAATAATTCGGTTCGCAGAAACGATATTTCCAAAACCGATATTGATCAATTTAATATTCAACCTGAAATCCCCCCTCAAACGAAAAAAGGTCTGTTACATCCACATTCATCTCATTATAACCTGTTTACTCTATATTTTGCACTTGTTCTCTCATTTTTTCCAGCTCACTCTTGCAATGAACAATCCGTTCAGCAATCCATGCATCATTGGCCTTGGAACCGATGGTGTTCACTTCCCGGTTGGATTCCTGAAGAAGAAAGTCAAGCCGTCTGCCTACCGGTTCCCTTTGCTTTAAGGCATCCTTCAACTGGCTGAGATGACTGAACAAGCGGGTCAATTCCTCCTGTATATCCGACTTATCGGCAAAAACAGCAGCTTCCGTCAAAAGACGCTCCGAATCCAGCTCAACGTCACCAAGCAGTTCACGCATGCGTTCCTGCAACTTTTTTTGATATTCTTTTACAACCTGTGGAGACCGCTCCTGGATTTCGATCAAGTAACGCTTTAAGATGCCAATGCGTCGGTCGAGATCCTCCGCCAATGCTTTTCCTTCCCGTTTCCGCATCTCCAGAAGGGAGGAAGCTGCCTGTCTCACGGCTTCAAAAAGTGACTCTTCCAACCGTTGAGGCTCCAAAGTAAGCTCTTCTTCCTTGATCACTTTCGGGTGATTTAAGAGTTCAGATAACGTAAGCTCACCTTTCACCCCCCATTTTTCCTTCAACATTTGGGCCGCCTCCCACAGAGCTTCAACCGCCTTGTCATCCACCGTCAATCTTCGCTGATCCGATTCTTCCCCTTCCACGGTCACTGTAACATCGATTCGTCCACGCTGGATCGATTGGCGGAGGAGCTTTTTCACTTTCTCTTCATGAGATCCCCAACCTGCCGGCAATCGAACCACCATCTCCGAATAACGGTGATTAACCGATCGAATCTCCACAATCACACGGAATCCTTCCGCTTCCGATTCACCTCGACCATATCCCGTCATGCTTCGAATATTCAATGTCTCCATCATCCTCTCATTCTAATGGATTTAAATCCACCCCTCAAGTAAAGAGAATGCCCGCTCTCTCTACTATGCGGATTTAACAGAAACTGATAGAATATAAAAGCGATATATTTAATTCAAAGGGTGTAATGCTTATGTCCGGCAAATCAAAACGTCTCATTAAAGGAACAATCATTTTGAGCATGGCGACACTGATCACGAAAGCTCTCGGACTTATATTCTGGCTTCCATTTCAGAATATTGCCGGAGACCAAGCCATGGGGGTTTACAGACAATCATTTCCCTTCTATTCCATTCTTTTGATGGTAGCGACCGCCGGCGTTCCGATTACCGTGTCCAAATTTGTGGCAGAGCGGGTTTCTGTTGGGGACCACTATGGCGCGAAACGGGTGATGCGGGCAGCTTCTGTCATTCTTTCACTAACAGGATTATGTGCATTCTGTGTTCTTTTTTTTGGTTCCGGTTTCATTTCCGAGGTGATCCTGGACAGCCCCCGAACGGAGAGCTCATTAAAAGTCCTCTCTTTCGCTTTGTTAGTTGTCCCCATCATGGGAGTTACACGCGGATATTTTCAGGGACACCAGGAAATGATCCCCACAGCATCCTCTCAAGTCGTAGAACAAATACTCCGTGTGCTGACGATGGTGATCATTACCTATTGGATGGTTGAAGAGGCGTTCAGTACGGAGATGGTATCTGCCGGTGCCACATTGGGTGCAGTCACTGGAGCCACTGCCGGTTTGCTGGTAATGGGGATCTTTATTATGAAAGATCGCCGAAAGCCATCGGTTCCATCCCACTCTCATCAGGAGGTTGTCAATCAGGAGCCTTTTTTTTCTCTGTCCAAAAAAATCCTGAAATTTGCCATTCCCATATCGATGGGAACGTTGATTCTGCCACTGATCCAATTGATGGATTCAGCGACGGTACCCCGCCTTTTACGCTGGGGACTGGAGGTTTCCACGGTTGAAGCAGAAAAACTGTTCGGGATTTACGGGCGCGGTGAGCCATTTGTCAACTTGATTGCCACCTTTTCTTCAGCGCTCACTCTGGCTCTTATTCCAGCCATTTCCGCGCATATCGCCAAGAAAGAATACGATGCGGTGGAACGCAAAGTTTCCCAGGCCTGGCTCATGACGGTGGTGATCGGCATGCCTTGCGCAGTGGGTCTGGCGATTCTCGCAGAACCGATTACCATTATGATGTATCACAATGAATCCCAGCTTGCTGTGGAAACCAGCTCGGCTGTCCTTGCCACCCTGGCCGTGTCAACCATTTTCAGCACCCTAGCGGTCACCAGTTCGGGAATCCTTCAAGGTCTGGGCTACAATCGACTGCCTGTTCGCCACCTTGGAATAGGGGCGGCCGTAAAAGTCTCCGGCAATTTTATATTTGTCCCTTTCCTCGGTATTACCGGTTCCGCCATTTCCATGGTGTTGGCCTATACGATTGTTTGTTTCTTAAATGTTCGGTCCGTGGTTCGAAACACGGGCGTAAAGGTCCCGTATCGTCGCCTGATCCTCAATCCCATCTTTTGCTCAGGCATTATGAGTGCGGGATTGTTGACATTCCTTTATGGTGCCAATCAATGGTTGGACCCTGGAATGGACCGTTTGTTAAATACCCTTTTGGCGACCGGCCTAATCTTGCCGGGAGCGATCATCTATATCATTGCCTTGTTGCTTTCCAAAACCATTGGCAGAGCCGAAATTCTTCTCCTTCCAAGAGGAGAGCAAATCTGTCACTGGCTGACCCGCCTAAAACTGATTCAGCCCGAAGAAAACTCGATTCCTTCCTGATCCTCACGCCGCCGTCCGGTGGCGTGATCTGTTTTTATGTCAAGGTAGTTTGTCATCGAGTCAACTCTGAGCTGTAACATAATGAAACATTACCTGAAAGGGGGTCCTTTCTTTTTTACCATTGGAGAAGTATCCAAAGTGACAAACCTTTCTCAATACACCCTCCGCCATTACGAAAAAACCGGAATTATTCCTCCCCCCGCACGTAACAGGAATAACCTATCTACACAAAAAGTAATATCCAGTTGATCCGGCTTCTCTCTTCACTGAAGCAAACCGGAATGTCATTAAATGATATCGCTGAGTTTCTAAAGGATGGCTGTATTCTGGAACATGCAGAAGGAAACCTGGATGAACTGAAAGAAATGCTGGAAAAGCGTATCCACCTCTTATCCAATCACTTGATGGATATGCCGATGAAAAGGGAAAAAACTGACCGAAGTGATTCAATTCATTCACTATCGGAGGACCCCAATGATGAATCATAAAATCTATTGGATGCTGTTCGGTTTCTCCTTTTTCACCGGAGCCACCTTTAGTATTCCGTCGCCTTCTTTTCGGCAGCTGATGCTGCCGCCTGGCGCTTCGGTCTGGCTGCTGTCCCCATGTTTGGAGTCCTGATCCGGACTGAACGCGTTCGATGGGAATCACTTCGAGAGAACGTCTATTTTTATCTATTATTGGGTTTTATAGGTATTTTTGTCTTTAATACTTTATTCTTTCTGGGGTTGGCATTTACCTCCCCCATCAACGGGACCTTAATCATGGGGACCAATCCTTTACTGACATTTGACTTGATGGCTCCTAAAGGATTCCATCACCAGACCCCAATGGATGGGGATGATCCTGGCTTTTGCCGGGGTTCTGCTCGTAATTACCCAAGGTTCTTGGGAGTGCGCACCCTTTCCTTCTCTATGGGAGATATCTATATTTTTCTCGGAAATCTCTGCTGGGCCTTGTATGGCGTGTTGGGAAGAAGATTTCTGAAACGCAGCTCTTCGTTGGTTACCCACCACTTACACGATGATCAGCGGGGCTTTTTGCCTAATGGTTGTATCCTTTTTTGTACCCAGCCCCGCATCCATAACCCAAATCCCTATCACTGATTAGGTGTTAACCCCATTTATGGCTGTATTCACCAGTGTTTTGGGATACCTCTACTGGAACAAAGGAATGAAAGAACTGGGCGCAGGAAAAACATCGCTTTTTTTCAACCTGGTACTCGTGGTTGCTATGTTGAGTTCCTTTAACCTGGGTGCACCCTTGACTCTTTTCCAAATGATCGGTACATTCGGTGTCATCTGTGGTATATTGACTGCTTCCGGGTTTTTAGAAAAAACGCTTTAAAATGAGAATATTAGCATTTGCTTATAATCTCGATGTTTCAATGGAAGATAACGAAAACGCAAGCCCGTGATTTCGGGCTTGCGTTTTAATCGTCAGGGATGCGTCCGTTGCATTTCCTGTTGAACGAGCTCTTGTTGTTGCTGTTTTTCTGTCTCGTTCCAGTCCAACAGTTTGGACATGATCTGGATCACTTCATCGATGTTCTCTTCCGCCCGGTGGCGATGAAAATAGAGATCGCCTGTCCGGCGGATCAGAAAGTCATTGGCGGTAACGGTCATTTCTTCCTCTACTGCATATTGCAATTGCGCATGTAACAACTGTTCGGGAGATTGTTCCGCCCGTTCCCAAACGTTTTTCACATGGGAACCGTAGAGGTGGATCAATTCATCCGCACGTTCTTCAGAAAGACCACCCTCTGTTAACTTGCCGATCCATTCCTTGCGGAAGCGGTGAAATCCGTCTCCTCCTCCCAGATCTGCACCACCGCTGATGGAGAGTTGATCCGTTTGACAGGGTGAGAAGGATCTCACTCCCGCCTTTTCCAGACGATGATTGACCAAGTCCACCACCCGCTCCGCCATTTTGCGGAATCCGGTCAATTTTCCTCCGGCAATCGTAATCAGTCCTGTATTGGATTCAAAGATCTCATCTTTTCTGGACAATTCCGAAGGGCTCTTTCCATCCTCATGAATCAGAGGGCGAAGGCCTGCCCAGCCGGACTCTACATCCTCCGGTTTCAACTGGACATCCGGAAAGACGGCGTTCACCCCATCCAGCAAATAGTCCCGATCCTCCACCGTCATCACAGGTGTATCGATGGAATCGTTGTAATTGGTATCCGTCGTTCCAATATAGGTAGTCCGACCCCTGGGAATGGCAAAAACCATTCGCCCGTCCGGTACATCAAAGTAGATCGGCTGTTCAAGGGGGAAACGTTCATAGGGAACCACCAGATGAACGCCTTTTGTCAAGTGAAGACGCTTCCCGGTTAAGGAGCCATCCATCTGACGGAGTTGATCCACCCAGGGACCCGCCGCATTCACAATTTCCCGTGCATAAATATCGTAGGATGTTCCATCGATCCTGTCGTGCACTTTGGCACCAACCACGCGGTTTCCCTCGTACAGGAACGATTCCGCTTCCGCATAGTTGACCGTTTTTGCTCCCCATTGAGCGGCAGTTTTCATCACTTCCAGGGTGAGACGGGCATCATCCGTTCGGTATTCCACATACAGTCCGGACCCTTTCAATCCCTTGCTTGTCAGTAAAGGTTCCTTTTTCAGCGTTTCCTCCCTGGAGAGCATCTTCCTTCGCTCTTCTTTCTTGACACCTGCCAGTTGATCATACAAGTACAGACCAATGGAGGAAGCCAGCTTTCCGTACGTTCCCCCTTCATAGATGGGGAGCATCATCGGCCGGGGCAATACGATATGCGGAGCCCGTTCATAAAGAAGCGCCCGCTCTCGTCCCACTTCCTTCACCAAGTTGATTTCAAACTGTTTCAGATAACGCAGTCCCCCGTGAATCAATTTGGTAGACCGGCTGCTGGTTCCTCCGGCATAATCCTGTTTTTCCACCAAACCGACGGAAAGCCCCCTGGAAGCAGCATCCCAGGCAATCCCCGCCCCGGTGATCCCGCCTCCAATCACCAACAGATCCAGCTGATCGCTTTGCATTTCTTGCAGTAATCCTTTACGGTCCTGAGCAGAAAATCGCATCTTTGAAGCCCCCCTCTCTATATGTTGATTGGAAAGTCAAGATTCCACAGTTTTTCACTGCTGACAGAAACAGCGCTGGCCCCGTTTTGGAACGCATTTTTCACATCGATCGTCCGGCGCAATAAGCCTCCGGCCACAATGGGAATCCCCAGTTTCTCTTTCAGTTCATCAAAAACCCAGGAGGAAACCACGCCAGGCATCACTTCCACTGCATCCGCCTTGGATTGTTTCAGGAGTTGTTTGCCCGTTTCCACAGACATGGTATCCGGAATAAACAGACGTTGAATCACAAACAAGCCTTCTTCCTTGGCAAAGCGCACCAGGTGGGTTCGGGTAGAGAGTACTCCATCCGGCTGTATCTCTTTTTTGATATATTTTATGGCCGCCCGATCATTGCCAAATCCCTGGGCCAAATCCACATGAAGATACACCTGTTTTCCTGTTTCACGCACAGATTTCACTGTTCGGGCCAGGGTATTGATTTCTCCGAACAAAAGAAAACTGACTTCCGGTTTGGAATCCTTTAAACGTCTCAGATCTCTTTCATTCCGCAGCGCAGCGATCACCGGATGCTTGCGGATTCCCGCTTGAAAATCCATCGGTCCCACGACTCCCCTCTAAAAAATGCAAAAAGAGTCCCCACGCGGAAAACAACTGTTGTCCGGGTGAGGGACTCTCCTTTTATCTCCGGTCCCAACGCACAAAAGTAATCGATTGTCATCTTCTATTGTATACCGAAATCGCTTTCCAGAAAAGCCTTATATCGTAACTTTTGTCTGGGTCATCGTCCGTCGAACGGCATCCTGCCATCCTTTGTACAACGCATCGCTGTCCGCTTTTTTCATCTGTGGATGATAGTCGGCATCCACCACCCGGTTCTGTTCAATCGCCTCTTTATCCTGCCAGTATCCGACAGCCAATCCTGCCAGATACGCGGCACCCAGTGCGGTCGTCTCATGCACCACCGGCCGTTTCACAGGAACACCCAACAGATCGGACTGGAACTGCATCAAAAAGTTATTCAGGGCGGCACCGCCATCTACATTTAACTGCTGAAGTTCCATTCCAGCGTCCTGTTTCATCGCTTCCAAAACATCCTTGGTTTGATACGCCAGGGATTCCAAGGCCGCCCGTGCAAAATGGTCCCGACCCGTCCCCCGTGTCAGACCAAAAATGGCTCCACGCGCTTCCATATCCCAGTAAGGAGCACCCAGGCCAACAAAAGCCGGAACCAGGTAAACCCCTTCATTTGACTCCAATCGTTTGGCGCTCTCTTCCGAATCGGATGCCTTTTCCAGTATTTGCAGCCCATCACGCAACCATTGAATGGCCGCACCAGCCACAAAGATACTTCCTTCCAAGGCATACTCCACTTTTCCATCCATTCCCCATGCAATCGTGGTCAACAGCCCATGGGAAGAATGGACCGCACGTTCCCCCGTGTTCATCAGCATAAAGCATCCGGTACCATAGGTGTTTTTCGCCATACCCGGTGAGAAGCAAGCCTGCCCGAATAAAGCAGCCTGTTGATCTCCTGCCACACCGGCAATGGGAACGCGGTGACCCAGGAATGCATTTTCTTCCGTCCATCCGTAGACGGTACTGGAAGGTTTCACTTCCGGAAGCATCTTGCGCGGGACATCCAATACCTGAAGAAGATCATCGTCCCAATCCAGTTCATGGATATTATACATCAAGGTCCGGGAAGCATTGGTATAGTCTGTCACATGAACGGTTCCCCCGGTCAGCTTCCAAATGAGCCAGGTGTCAATCGTACCGAACAGAAGATCTCCTCTCTCCGCTTTTTCCCTAGCTCCATCTACGTGATCCAATATCCATTTTACCTTTGTACCGGAAAAATAGGCGTCTACGACCAAACCCGTCTTTTTTCGGAACAGATCCTCCAATCCCTGTTGCTTTAACTCTTCACAGATTTCTGCCGTCTGGCGGCTTTGCCACACAATCGCATGATAGATCGGTTTCCCCGTATGTTTGTCCCAGACGACTGCGGTTTCCCGTTGATTGGTGATTCCGATTCCTGCTACCTGTTCCGGCTTGATTCCGCTTTCTTTGAAGACGCCCTCCAACACATTTTGGGCGGATTGCCAGATCTCTTCCGCATCATGCTCTACCCAGCCCGGTTGGGGATATAGCTGAGTAAACTCCTGTTGCGACACCCCCTTGATTTGCCCCTGATGATCAAAAAGCATGGCACGAGTGCTGGTAGTGCCCTGGTCAATCGCCAACATATATTTTTCTTCGCTCACAACGCTTCCTCCCCTTCCATTCCAATCATTTTTATGTTCATCCATTGTTATGCTTCGATGGAACGTTGTTCCTTCGCATCTTTTGCCTGAGGCTCCTTTGCCTGAAGATAGGGACGAACCATCCGGTCATAGATGAGACCTCCCAACAAACCACCAATGATCGGTCCTGCAATCGGAACCCAAAAATAACTTTCCGGAGCGGGAAGGGCAACCGATTCCCACCCAGCCATCCAAGCAAACAACTTGGGACCAAAATCCCTCGCGGGGTTGAGAGCAAAGCCGGTCAGGCTTCCAAACGAACCACCGATCATGGCAACCGTCAACCCAATAACAGCAGGTCCCAGGTTGTGTAGAGCCGGCAATTGAGGATTCCGGTCATCCACCACAGCGAGGATTACAATCAACAGCAATGCCGTGATACAGGCTTCCACCAGAAAGGCATCAATGTTGGAGAGAAAAGAAGCCGGGTAAGTGGAAAAGACACCCGCTGTTTGAACACTTTCCTCCGCTCCTCTCGCAATCCCTTCTGCCTTTTCAAAGGTGGAAAAGGCCCCGCGGTACAACCAATACACCAAAGCCGCACCGGAAAAAGCTCCCGCCACTTGCGCCACAATAAAAGGAATCACATTTTTCCAGGGAAAGTCACGAAAGACAGCCATGGTAATCGTTACAGCCGGATTAATATGAGTTCCTGAAACAGAGCCTGTGACATAGATTGCCATGGTTACAGCCAATCCCCAAACCAAGGATAGCTCCCACTGACCAAACTCCGCGCCGTTCAAAACCATTTGTGCCACGGTTCCACACCCGACAAAAATAAGGATCAACGTGCCCAGAAACTCGGAAAGACACTCTCCCCACAACGTTCTGTTCATAATCCTCCTCCTTATTCCGTTTTTCACAAAAAGATTGAGATAACTGCGAAAAAAGGTCGTACTACACCCATGGTCAGAGCCACATTGATGGCATCATGATTGGTGCAGTACGACCTCTCCAGTTCTCCGGTCGTTTGACAGCGCTTTCAAAAAATATTATAAACCAGCTGACCTTATATTGGCAAGAGATCACAACAAGTTTATAACGTTCGTTGCAAATGGGCAAGAAACAGCGGTTCAGCTTTCATGCCGAACCGCTGTAGAGCCCCACTTCTTTACTTCTCCAAACGCCTTCGAAGGTTCTTCCCTTCCTCTTCAAATCCCGGCTTGCCCAAAAGGGCAAACATATTCTTTTTGTACGCTTCCACGCCCGGCTGATCAAAGGGGTTGACTCCCATCAGATAACCACTGATCCCACATGCTTTTTCAAAGAAATAAACCATTTCTCCAAAGGTATAGGCACTGATCTCAGGAACCTTGACAACGAGATTGGGAACTCCGCCATCTGTGTGAGCGAGCAAGGTCCCCTCAAACGCTTTTTGATTCACTTCATCCATCGTACGTCCCGACAAATAATTGAGTCCATCCAGGTTATCCGCATTTTCTTGGATGGTGATTTTCTTATGCGATCGATTGACGAGAATCACCGTCTCAAAAAGGTCCCGACGGCCTTCTTGGATATATTGTCCCATGGAGTGCAAATCAGTGGTAAAGTGGACCGAAGCAGGATAGATTCCTTTTTGGTCTTTTCCTTCACTTTCACCAAAAAGTTGCTTCCACCACTCTGAAAAATATTGAAGAGAAGGCTTATAGTTCACCAAGAGCTCCACGGTCTTCCCTTTCCGATAAAGAAGATTTCGCACCGCCGCATACTGGTACGCTTCATTTTCCAGGTCCGGTTGACGGTATCTCCCGCTGGCATCCTGCGCCCCCGCCATCATTTGATCCACATCAATTCCCGCTACAGCGATCGGCAACAATCCGACAGCAGTCAATACGGAATAACGGCCACCCACATCATCCGGAATGACAAAACGCTGGTATCCTTCTGTATCAGCCAACTGCTTCAGGGCTCCCTTTTGACGGTCTGTGGTGGCATAAATCCGTTTTTTTGCACCTTCCTTTCCATACTGCTTCTCCATCCAGTCCTTGAGAACCCGGAATGCAATCGCCGGTTCCGTGGTGGTGCCGGACTTGGATATGACATTCACACTGACCCGTTTTCCTTCCAAATGCTCCAACAGATCGGTCATATATGTAGAACTGATGTGGTGACCGGCGAAATGAATCTCCGGTCCTTTGCGCTTCTGTTCAGGAAGCTGATTGTAAAACGTATGCGTCAGCATTTCCAAAGCGGCCCGTGCTCCCAGATAAGAACCTCCGATCCCAATAACCACCAATGCATCCGAATCAGAGCGAATTTGTTCCGCCGCCTGCTTGACTCTGGAAAATTCTTCTCTGTCATATTCCGACGGAAGATCGATCCAACCGAGAAATTGATTGCCTGCACCCGTCCCTTGATGAAGCAGGTTATGGGCCGTCCGTACGGCCGGTTCCATTTGGTTCAGTTCATGTTCAGCAAAAAAGGAGAGTGCTTTCGAATAGTCAAATGCCAGTTGATTCGCCATGTTTGTACCTCCATGTTATCCTTTTGTCCAATATTTTATCATGCTTTTCTTGTAAACCTTGTGCCAATCAGAAGAAGTTCTCCACCCTCTCCATCAAGAGAGATGGGCAGCCATTCGAGAACATGTTATGATAGGGAATGGGTCAAAATCAATGCCGTAATGCAATCGATTTTAACCGATCGCCGTCTTCATCGAAGGAGGAAGCATCAAAGTGAATCAACCTCAAACCATCGCCATCATTTCCGCCATGAAGGAAGAACTGGAGCCTTTGAAAGGTCTGCTCACTCTCCAGGAAGAACATCAACTCGGCGGAATGTCTCTGGCGGTAGCTGAATCTTGCGGCCAACGGGTTATTCTGGCTGTTTCAGGGATCGGAAAAGCTAATGCAGCCGCCTGCATACAACACATTATCTCGATTTACAGGCCGGATGAAGTGATCAATATTGGAGCTGCAGGAGCATTAAACCATCGTTTCCAGGTAGGGGACGTTGTACTGGTGACCGAATCCATCCAGCATGATGTGGACTGCACCGGTGTGGGAGAAGCGCCTCATACCTTGCCCCGTGTACCCCGGATCATCCCTTCAAATGAGAGCCTTCTCCAGAGTCTGGAGCAAACGGCTCTGGATATGGAGTTAACGGTTCACAGGGGTCGTGTAGCCACCGGAGATGCTTTTATCTCCAACAATGAGCGCCGCAAGCAAATCCAGGACTGTACACATGCAGACCTGGTGGAAATGGAAACCGCTTCCTTCGCCCAAATTGCTCACTTAAACAGGGTTCCTTTCGTCTCTGTTCGTTCTGTCTCCGACAATGCCGATGGAGTAGCAGAGATCTCTTTTGAAACATTCCTGAGAGAGATTTCAGAGCGGAATGCCACGCTTTTAAAGGGATATCTAACGTCCAAAGCTTCCACAGCCGTCCATGAACCGCTCAAACAGTGAAGGAGGAGTTGGCAATGACTGACCGCTACAATGTGGAATCATTTAATCTGGATCATACACAAGTGGTCGCACCTTATGTCCGGATTGCGGATGTAAAAAGGTTAAATGGTGAAACCATCACTAAATTTGATCTTCGCTTTACACAACCCAACGAACGGTTTATCCCCTCTGACGCCCTGCACTCCCTGGAACACCTGATGGCAGAACACAGCCGTAATCACAGTGCAGACGTAGTTGATCTATCACCCATGGGTTGCCGAACAGGATTCTATCTGATCATGCATGGAGAAAAAACAGCTGATGAGGTAGTCTCTTTGCTTACCCAAACGCTTCAGGACATTCTGGATGCTGACAGCGTGCCGGGATGCTCTCCGATCCATTGTGGGAATTATCGGGACCATGACCTGGATGGAGCCAAATTGTGGGCTCGCCGGATGCTGTCCACCGATGAAAAAGACCTTTTAACGGTGTTTCGGAAGGATTACGCTGAGGATGAATTGAATCGGCTGCCTGATTGGCCTCATCGGTCTGATCGGTAACCTTTATCGATCCAACCTGCCTCAACGGCAGGTTCTTTTTATGGGATCTCCCTCATACAATGGAAAAGGAAGGAGGGGTTTCCTAGTGTTGACCCTTGAAGAACAACAACAAATCAGCCGCATTCGAAAAAAATTGACGAAATTGCAGTTACAAGTGGTTGCCTTTGAAGGCCGGTTTCATCCATCCGATTTAAGAATGGCTCTGGATCAACTCTGCCGGGCAGCGGAAACCTTGACCATCATGCATCTTGAGGATCGCCAACTGTCTCATTCCATTCAATTTGTAGAGGAAAAGTTGACCATCGCCCGCAATGTATTGATGGGACAACAACTGACGAAAAAATAGTCGGCCCCAAAAAAAGGGGCTTTGTTTATGGAATACGATTCGATATGATGATAGAAGTTATTTTTAGAGGTCTGTAGACCAGATTAACCGTTTGCAACGGAAACGAAGGAGTCACTTCATTGATTACATTTCACGAATTGGACCTGAGCCACCCAGTGGTTCAATCCATCACAAACATGGGATTTGAAGAAGCAACACCGATCCAAGCAAAGGCCCTGCCTGTTGCCCTGAAAGGAAACGATTTGATTGGACAGGCCCAGACCGGAACAGGAAAAACAGCGGCATTTGGCATTCCCTTGGTGGAGAAGGCAGATCCGGACCTGGATAAAATTCAGGGGATCATCATTACGCCAACCAGGGAACTGGCGGTTCAGGTTGCGGAAGAATTAAACCGAATCGGCCAGTTTAAAGGAGTCAAAACCTTGCCGATCTATGGAGGGCAGGATATCAATCGGCAGATTCGTTCTCTGAAAAAGAGACCTCATCTGATTGCAGGTACACCCGGACGGCTTCTGGACCATTTGCGACGGAGAACCATTCGAATGGAGCAGGTAAAAATCGCCGTGTTGGATGAAGCGGATGAAATGTTAAACATGGGCTTTATAGAGGATATTGAGTCGATCCTGGATCAGGTGCCGGATACTCGGCAAACCCTCCTTTTCTCGGCTACCATGCCGGAACCCATTCGCCGTTTGGCTAATCGCTTTATGCGCGATCCTGAGTTGATCCGGATTCAGGCAAAGGAAATGACCATGCCCAATATCCAACAGCAATACCTCGAAGTTCCCCAGAAACAGAAGTTTGACACCCTTTGTCGCCTTCTGGATATCCAATCTCCGGAGCTGGCGATCGTTTTTGGACGGACCAAACGACGGGTGGACGAGCTGGCAGAAGGATTGAACAAGCGGGGATACTCTGCTGAGGGAATCCATGGAGATCTCTCTCAAGCACGAAGAAACCAGGTGATGCACCGCTTCCGGGAAGGGACTATCGATATCCTGGTTGCCACGGATGTAGCCGCACGGGGATTGGATATTAGCGGTGTAACGCATGTCTACAACTTTGACATTCCTCAGGACCCGGAAAGCTATGTCCACCGGATTGGCCGCACGGGACGAGCAGGAAAAGCAGGCCTTGCCGTCACATTTGTCACACCCAGGGAAATCGGCCATTTAAAAACAATTGAGCGGATCACGAAAAAGAAAATGACCCGACAACCGATCCCTTCCATGGCGGCAGCAATGGAAGGACAAATGCGTTTGGCTGTGGAAACACTGATGACTCTGGTACACGAGGGTGGCTATCAATCGTACCGAGTATTGGCCGAAGAGTTGTTGGAAGAAACCGATTCGGTCTCTTTATTGGCGGCAGCACTCAAAATCATCACCAAGGAGCCCAATACAACCCCGGTCCGCCTTACAGAGGAAACCTCTCCCTCCCAAAAGCCGAACCACTTCCGGAAAAAGAAATCACATCATCGAACGCATCGACGAAATCGACGGCGCAAGCGGTCCTGACTGCCTCGGAAGTGACAAAACCCCCTTCTATTGTGAAGGGGTTTTTTATATCCCAAATCCTTAAATCAACAGATGAAACAAATGCGGGTCCTTATTGATTTCAATATAGTGAATCCCTTTTTTCTTCATCCGTTCAATCAAAGGCTGATAATCCTCTTTTCGCTTCAATTCAATGCCAACCAAGGCTGGGCCATTTTCCTTGCTGTTCTTTTTTGTGTATTCAAACCGTGTAACATCGTCATCCGGACCGAGCACTTCATCGAGAAATTCCCGGAGCGCACCCGCACGTTGCGGAAAGTTAACCGTAAAATAATGTTTCAGTCCTTCATAGATCAACGACCGCTCCTTGATCTCCTGCATCCGGTCAATATCGTTGTTGCCGCCACTGACAACGCAAACCACATTTTTTCCCCGGATTTCCTCCCGATATTGGTCCAGTGCGGCAATAGCGAGCGCACCCGCCGGTTCAGCCACAATTGCATTTTCGTTGTAAAGATTCAAAATGGTGGTACACACTTTCCCCTCCGGAACAAGAGCGAATTCATCCACCACATTTTTGCAGATCTCTACATTCAACTCGCCCACTTTCCTTACTGCCGCACCATCAACAAATTTATCGATTTCATCCAACACAACGACCTGACCCTTTTCTACCGAGTGTTTCATCGATGGCGCCCCCATCGGTTCCACTCCAATCACACGAGTGGCAGGGCTTATGCTTTTGACATAGGTGCCAACCCCTGCTGCCAGACCCCCACCACCGATTCCGACAAAAAGATAGTCAGCCGTTTCATGAAGGTCATTCAGGATTTCCAGAGCCACAGTTCCTTGTCCAGCAATCGTTTGCTGATTTTCAAAAGGGTGAATAAATTGCATCCCGCTTTTTTCGCTGGTTTTCAACGCCTCTGCCAGAGAGTCATCAAAGGTATCTCCCGTCAGTACAACCTCTACAAAAGATCCTCCAAACCGCTTCACTTGGGACACTTTCTGTTTTGGTGTGGTATTGGGCATAAAAATCCGTCCGGGGATTTGCAAGTTCTGACAGGAAAATGCAACACCCTGGGCATGATTTCCTGCACTCGCACAGATCACTCCCCGTTCCAACGTTTCGGATGGGAGATGACGAATGACATTGTACGCCCCTCGAATCTTAAACGAACGAACGACCTGCAAATCCTCCCGTTTTAGATAAACATTGCAATCATATTTGGAAGAAAGCACCGGATCTCGTTGAAGAGGGGTGTGGGTAATCACATCTTTGAGCAAATGATTGGCAAAGAGGATATCCTCCACACTGACTTGGGAGGTTTCCAGTGTTTTCACTTGGAGTGACCCTTCCGATAACGTTTCCATGACTAAACCCCCGTTCAGATTTTCAGACCATTATACACCGAGTTCCCCTTACCATGGCAATGCTTTCCCGTAAAAAAAATCAAAAAATCTTAAAAAGATCTGATCCATTCACCTTCAAACACATTTTCTGCCACACCTGTCATATAAATCCGTTGATCGTTTTCCTTCCACTCAATCTCCAAGTCCCCACCTTTTAACCGGACAAAAACCCGCCGTCCGGTTTTCCCATTCAATACGGCTGCTACGACAGAGGCACAAGCGCCGGTTCCACAGGCCAAGGTTTCACCAACTCCACGTTCCCAGACCCGCATCTGCAATTCCTCTCTTGAGGTAACTGTGACAATTTCCACATTGACCCGATTGGGAAACAGGGGATGCGATTCCAGGCGGAGGCCCCAGGTTTTCAAGGGAAACCGGGCAGCGTCGTCTACGAAAATCACAGCATGAGGATTCCCCATGGAGACGGCAGTGAAATGAAATGTTTCCCCTTCTACCTCAATCGGATGCGCCACCACTTGACTCTCATTAACTTTGACCGGAATGCGCTCTCCCTTCAGAATCGGCTTCCCCATGTCGACACAGACCCGGCGAACCGTCTGACCATCCGCCTCCACCCAGACACGTTGCAGTCCTGCCTGCGTTTCTATCAAAAGTTCCTTTTTGGCATTGGAAATCCGTTCATAATAATATTTCGCTACACAGCGGACGGCATTTCCACACTGTTCTGCCTCACTTCCATCCCGGTTCAGAATCCGCATCCGAAAATCCCCCTTCTCCGAAGGAAGGATATAGACAAGACCATCCGCTCCCACACCAAAATGACGATCACATAATCGTTCAGCGAGTTCTTTGACTCCGTCCGGCAAGGCTTGAGAGGATATCACAATAAAATCGTTTCCAAGTCCCTGCATCTTCGTAAAGCGAATTCCCTGTGGCATGATACTCACCACCCCTCACCTCTTTTTCATGGGTATAAACAAGGAAACCGATGAAGCCTTTCGACACCATCGGTTCTTTGGCCGGTACGGCTGGTTTTGAGCATACCGCACCGGATCGGTTTTTTCAATGGAAACAGATATCAATCGGGGAGCGATCGACGAACCGGTCGGAACAGATCCATCACCCCTGCCAGCAATGTGGGAAAGGCAGCCGCTGCAATCACCAGCGTCCACTCTCGTGCTCCCAAGGACATGGTGTGAAAGATCGGCTGTAAGGGTGGGTAATAGATGACAATCAGAAGTAACAACGCTGATGAAGCAACTGCCAGAACCAAACTTACATTGTTTAATGGATTCCTGTGAAAAACGGACTGTTTACTGCGACAATCAAACACATAGATCAATTGAGCCAACACTAGGGTGGAAAAAGCGATCGTCTGAGCACGAACCAAATCATCCGGCGTTTCGTTATAGGAAATCCAGAATGCCATCAGGGTGAAACAACCGATCAATAACCCGCGGGTTACAATTTTCCAACCAACTCCCCTGGCAAAAATGCTTTCCCGGCTGTTTCGTGGGGGACGATCCATTGTATCCTCTTCCGCCGGATCAACCCCCAGAGCCATCGCAGGCAATCCATCGGTCACCAGGTTCACCCACAGTATCTGTATGGGAACCAGGGGCAAGGGCATCCCCGCCAACATTGCCAGAAACATCACCAGGATTTCCCCCACATTGCTGGCCAACAGATAACAGATAAATTTCCGAATATTGTCGTAGATGCTCCGACCTTCTTCAATGGCCGATACAATGGTGGCAAAGTTATCATCAGACAAAACCAGAGAGGATGCCTCCTTGGAAACATCAGTCCCCGTGATTCCCATGGCAATCCCAATATCTGATGCCTTGATCGCAGGAGCGTCATTCACACCATCTCCCGTCATGGCAACAACATGGCCCTCTTTCTGCAAGGCCTTTACAATTTTCAGTTTATGCTCAGGAGATACACGTGCGTAGACCTGAATATCCTTTGCTTTTTGTTCAAAGTCCTCGTCACTCATTTTTTGAATGTCATTTCCGTTCACCGTGAGACCCTTTTTGGTCAGGATTCCCAGCTTCCGCGCAATGGCTACGGCTGTCGTCTGATGATCCCCTGTAATCATCACGGTCCGAATTCCTGCCCGGCGACAAATGGAGATTGCTTCTTTCACTTCTTCTCTGGGAGGATCGATCATCCCCGTCAACCCGACGAATACCAGATCTTTTTCCACATGGGATTCCCGTTCCGGTTCTGCCCCCCTCCAGTCCCGGTAAGCCAACCCCAGATTTCTGAGCGCCAATGCCGCCAATTGATCATTATCCGCAAGAATCTTCTTCCGCATGGTTTCTGTAAGTGGAACAGGCTTTCCACCTTTTAATATGTGTGTACATCGGTTTAAAAGGACATCCGGCGCTCCTTTGGTCATCACGACACGTTTTCCTTTTGTGCTCTCCACCAAAACCGACATCATCTTTCTTGAAGAATCAAAGGGAAACTCTTTGATTCGTTTCCACTGTTTCCTGAAAGAATCCGAGAACATATTTCCTTTAGCTCCCAAAACCAACAGAGCCCCTTCTGTCGGATCACCATCCAATCGCCAGTTTTCCTTTTTTCGTCTCAATTTCCCCTCCCGCTGGCTTTCTTTGATCAGTTCTGCGTTATTGCACAGAACGGCAATCTCCAACAGCCGCTGTAGGCACGCATTGTTTTGCGGAGTCACTTTCCGGCCGCCATCCGTAAACTCCCCTTCAGGCACATGTCCGGACCCGGACACCTGAATCTGACGTTGGTCCACCCATACATGGGTTACGGTCATCCGATTCTGAGTTAAGGTCCCTGTTTTATCCGAACAGATGACCGAGGCACATCCCAGTGTCTCCACAGAAGGCAATTTCCGGACAATGGCGCGACGACGGATCATCCGCTGAACTCCCAGAGCGAGTGCGATGGTGACGATGGCTGGCAACCCTTCCGGAATCGCTGCCACGGCCAAGCTGACCCCGGCAAGAAACATCTTGTATGCTTCATGTCCGTGAGCAATCCCTGTCAATACCACTACTGCTGTCAGGAAAAGAGAGACAACGATCAGGACCTTTCCCAATTGCTCCAACCGATTTTGCAACGGGGTCTGTACACTTTCCGTCGATTGGATCAGATGAGCGATCTTGCCCATTTCCGTATCCATTCCTGTGGATACCACCAAACCGATCCCCGTTCCCCGAACCACCATCGTTCCGAGAAACCCTTTGTTTTTTTGGTCTCCCAAAGGAATCTCCTGACCAGCAATCCTTGCATCTGTTTTGGCAACCGGTACGGATTCCCCTGTCAATGCTGATTCTTCAATATACAAATTGTCCACCCGGATCAGACGAAGATCCGCAGGAACCCGATCTCCGCTTTCCAGTGAGACAATATCCCCAGGAACCAGGTCCGCTGCTGGAATCCGTGTCCAAGCACCGTTCCGTTTCACTTTGGCCATGGGAGCGGACATTTCCTTGAGTGCAACCAAAGACTTTTCCGCCCGAAACTCCTGAATAAATCCCAAAACCGCATTCAACACCACAATGGCGACAATCGCGATGGCATCCGTATATTCTCCCAACAGTCCGGAAACCAGAGTCGCCGCCAATAGCACCAACATCATAAAATCCTTGAACTGATTGAGCAAAAGGGCCAGCGGAGACAATGACTTCCCTTCCGCTAATCGGTTGGGACCCACTTTTCGTTTTCGTTTTTCTGCTTCTTCTTCAGTTAATCCTTTCGCCGGGTCCACCTCAAAATAGGTAACCAATTGTTCCATATCCCATTCCAAATAACGGTTGTCTTCCGACACATTCCCTCCCCCTTTGTCCAATCCCATCTCAAGACAACCATATTCAGACAGGCTGTAAAACATGCCAGAAAAGGAGCCGTATCATGATAAAATTGAGGAAATTTGGAGCAGGTTGCTCACGATTTCATCAACAGTTCCTGTCACGCATGTTATACTGGAATGTGTTTCATCTGTCACTATGCAGAAAGGGGGGAACCCCATGTCCTTGGATGGCATTTGTATACGGGCCATTGTACATGAACTGAATCAAACACTTCTTGGCAGCCGTGTAACCAAAATCTATCAACCAGGGGAACTGGACCTGGTTATGCATATGCGTTCTAAAAACGGAAATCGCCGACTGTTGCTGTCTGCCCATCCGGCCTATCCCCGCCTTTATCTGACAGAACAGCCTGCAGATAATCCTCTCACCCCACCGATGTTCTGTATGCTGCTCCGAAAACACTGTGAAGGCGGCGTGATCGAAAGCATTCAGCAAGTCGGGCTGGAGCGGATCATTTATATTGACATCAAAACCCGAAACGAATTGGGCGATGAAGTAATCCGTCGATTGATTGTGGAAATCATGGGCCGTCATAGCAATATTATGTTAATCGATCCGGCTACCGACAGGATCATGGATGCAATCCGCCGGGTCACCCCCGATATCAGTCGTCATCGGCAAGTTATGCCCGGTCTTGTTTATGAAGCACCTCCAGAACAGAACAAGAAATGTCCTTTGGAAGCAAACAGGGATACATTCCTCCGTTCTCTTCAATTCAACCAAGGAAAGCTGGATAAGCAAATCGTCAATCGTTTTCTTGGCATCGGTCCTCAAACCGCACGTGAAATCGTCAGTCGGGCGGGACTGGGTGACCGGGAGGGACTGTGGTCCGCATTTCATCATGTGATGAAGGATGCCTGTTCTCACCGCTATGAACCAAATATCGTTCACGGCAACAAAACGGTGTTTTCTGTCCTCCGTCTCACCCATCTAAAGGGGGAACGACAAACCTTCGATTCTGTCAGCCGTTGCATGGAAACCTTTTACCACGGCAAAGCAGAACGGGACCGAACCCGACAAAAAAATCACGATCTGATCCGAAACCTGAAGAATGCAATTGACAAAAATACAAACAAGATTCAAAAGTTAACCCAGGAACAGAAGGAAACGGAGCGGGGAGAAACCTATCAAGTCTATGGAGAACTTCTCACCGCCTATATGCACCAAGTGAAACGGGGGGATACAGAGCTGAAAGCGGTGAATTATTACGCTCCGGATGCCTCTGAGATCACCATTCCCCTTGATCCCCAGCTCACCCCCTCGGAAAATGCACAACGCTATTTTCGGTTGTACAACAAAGCAAAATCTGCCCGAAAGTGGAATGCAGAACAGATTGAAAAAGCCCGGCGGGAAAGAGCTTATCTGGAGTCGGTTCTCGTTCAGCTTGAAGACGCCAACCCTTCAGAAGCAGAGGAAATCCGGGAGGAGTTGCAAGAGGTCGGATGGATCAAAGCCAAATCGCAGTCCCGCCGAAAAAAACGTTACCAAAAACCGATGCCTATGTCTTACCGTTCGTCTGAAGGCATTCAAATCTTGGTGGGTCGAAATAACAAGCAGAACGACTTTCTCACGCACCGGCTGGCATCAGCCACGGACACTTGGCTTCATACCAAGGAAATTCCCGGTTCCCATGTTGTCATTCGGAGCAACAACATCAGTGAAAAAACCTTGCATGAAGCGGCAATGCTGGCCGCCTGGCACAGTAAAGCCAGGGAATCCAGCCAAGTCCCTGTGGACTATACACTGGTCAAACATGTCAAAAAACCTTCCGGTACCCCTCCGGGATTTGTGATCTACGAAGAGCAGAAAACACTCTTTGTCACCCCGGAGGAAAGCGAGATCCGTCAATTGGAAAGGAACGAAACCACATTAAAACATCATCCGTAATCTGTGTGCTCACCTGATCGAAAAACAAAAAACATCCACCCCTGATCAGGTGGATGTTTTTTGTTTTATAGTGAAAGACAGGATTTGTATTGCTACTCATTGCTGTACGCTGGTACACCCAGCAGTTCATCTACGGTGACAAAGCGGTAACCCTGGGCTTTCAGATCATCGATCAGCGTCGGCAACATCCGGACCGTGTCGGACCGGTCCCCCCCTGCGGAATGAAGCAGAACAATACTACCTGGCTGCACTTGTTTTTTCACACCGTTCAGGATATCCCTTGAATTGCGTCCGCTTTTCCAATCCCACGAATCCACATCCCAATGAATGATTCGGTATCCATGATCGGCAATTCGCTTCTCCACCCCTTTAACCGCACCATATGGAGCGCGATGCAAGCTCATATCCATTCCCGTCAACCGCTTCACTTCCCGATGGGTTTGCATCAATTCCTTTTCAATCTGTTTTCCCTTCAGTTTGGGGAGGTAGGCATGACTCCAGGAATGATTTGCAATGGTATGCCCCTCTTTCACAATCCGCAAGGTTATGTCAGGGTGACTTCGAACCATTTTTCCCAACACAAAAAATGTGGCAAGAATTCCTTTTTCACGCAAAATGTTCAGTACCTCTGGGGTATATGTTGAATCCGGTCCATCATCAAACGTCAGCGCCACCACTTTTTCTTTTTTGGCTCCCCGATAAATAATTTGGGGAGTAATCGGTTTATTTTCCTTCTTTGGCCTTGTTTTCGACGGGGTTGACTTGGAATCCGCAGTCTGTTCATTTTTGACAAGGTTGGACTCTTTGGAATCAGAACCTTTCTCTTCCTTTTGGTTCTCCTTTTGCTTCTTCTGCGTCTCTTTCTCTTTCACTTCTTTTTTGGAGACCGAATCCTTTTGATCAACTTGCTCTCCGGCGGAGCCGGCCGAAGAAAACATCCACATGCTGGAGCCAATCACTCCAATGAGCAAAATAAAAAAAAGCCCTGTACGCAACAAGGTCCCCTTCATGCTGTTGTCCACTCCCATTCTCTCTATCGCGGCCACTCAGGTATGTCAATGGACACAGAGCAGGTAAATCACATCATTCAGACCTTAGAAAACTTCGCAAGATGGTCAATGAGATATCAGTCCTAACTATGTTTTAAAAAAGACATACCTTTATGTTCCTTCTATTACTATTCGGACTGAATTTATATTTTCCTTTGTGGTTTGTGATCCTTTATTTTTTCTTAACAAAAAAGAATCCCTTAAAAACCCATTTTTGACCGGGATCATCCAAAAAGAAAGGGGCAGAAAACGTACCGATTTTCAAAAATAAAAAGATTCAGGGATACCTTCTTTTTCCAACAACATAAAACTCATTCTCTTTTTCATTCTCATTATAGAAAGCAACATGGTTTACGGCAAGTGCAAAATCAATTTTTTCTCTTCTCCAATTATAAAATGATTCATCCGGAAGATCGGTTCCAATTTTATTTAATAAAAAACGGGGGACAAAACCACCACGCCATTCCCCATTTCGGATGTATGGTAGTCTCCCCCTCAGACGCACGCCAAGCCCTTCTACGGCAATTTAAAACTCATTTTCCTATATGTGATTTTGTGGCCTCCAATCCGGAACCCAATGCCACACCGATGGCAATTCCCAGTGCCAAATTATCCAAGGCGATCCCCAGTGCCACCCCAATTCCAATGCCACTTGCCAACCCGTTCATCGGTTCGTTTCATCCTTTCAACGATTTATTTTTCACGCAAGGAAAATATTTCCTAAAACCCTTTTTCCTGGTTTCTTTCCCGTGATTCGGCGAGCTGTTTGGTGTGGGTCCGCCCCCAATCCATCATTAGCTGGACAATCGGGGACAATGTCTGACCAAATTCGGTCAGCGAATACTCCACTTTGGGTGGCACCTGTTTATACACTTCACGGTGAATGATTCCATCCCGTTCCAATTCGCGAAGTTGTAATGTCAGCATCCGCTGTGTAACACCGGGAATGAGGCGGCGAAGTTCGTTAAAACGCTTTTTTCCCTTCAGTAAATGAAAAAGAATAATACTTTTCCACTTTCCCCCGACGACATCAATCGTTACCTCAACGGGGCAAGCATATCCGTATAATTCCCAAATTGCCTTTGTACCGTGTTTCAATCGGATCGCTCCCAGGTATAAAAATGGATACTATATGACAAAAATGTGCCTACTTACATGATTGAATTGTACGGGTTACAATATGATCTGTAAAGTCTCACGGGACTTCCCCCCCCACACAATACAATGAAGGAGCGACATGAAATGAACCTGACAAAACAGGATCAAAAGCAACAGATTATTGAAGCCTATCATTATAGACATGCCTGTAAAGAGTTTGACCCGGCGAAAAAAATCCCGGATGAAGATTTTGAATTTATTTTGGAAACAGGACGTTTGTCTCCCAGCTCTTTCGGATTTGAACCATGGAAATTTGTTGTGGTTCAAAACAAAACATTGCGCGAAAAACTGCTCCCTGTCACCTGGGGAGCCCAACGATCCCTTCCAACCGCCAGTCATTTCGTCGTAATCCTGGCACGAACAGCAGAAGATATGCACTATGACTCGGCCTATCTTGAATATATCAACAAGGATATTCAAAAGTTGCCTGAAGAAATCGCGCAATGGAAATATGAAGCCGTCAAGAAATTTCAGGAGTCTGATTTTAAATTACTGGAAAGCGACCGCACCCTATTTGACTGGGCAAGCAAGCAAACCTATATCGCCCTTGGCAATATGATGACAGCAGCCGCTCAAATCGGAATCGATTCTTGTCCCATTGAAGGATTTGACAAGGAGCAGGTAGAGGAAATTCTAAGATCTGAGGGAGTGATTCAGGGAGAGTCATTTGGAGTGGCAACCATGGCCGCCTTTGGATACCGCGTCCAAGAACCCCGACCCAAAACCAGACAATCCATCGAACAGGTCGTGCAATGGGTGAAATAAGCAATATGAACCTTAAAGGTGCAAAAGAGCTGTTGACATTCTTTGTCAACAGCTCTTTATTCCGTTCGCTGTCGGTTGGAAACTGGATCTTTCCCGAAGACGATCAGGGCCATTCCTCCTGCAATCACCCCTGTTGCCAAATGAAATAATATTCCGTCAAGAGAGAATAGAAGGGATACAGAATGTTTGATATAGGCGATTAACCCATGTACATACAAAATACCCATTTCATTGGAGTGAAGGGACAAGTCGATTCCCCATTTACTTACGATCACGGCAGGAACAAGAGGAAACAGATGAATGAGCCGGATCACGGAAGGGGATTGAATCAGACGATTGAACGTAACCCATGCAAAAGCGACCGTTCCGGCCATGAGAAATGTTGTTTCCAACCAAAGGCCCAAAAACAGGATCACAAAGAGGCCGATCCCTGCCATAAACAATTTGTGAAGCCACCAAACCATAACTTCTCCCCCTGTTCCCTTCCTGCCTCTCTTTTGTCTATTTCTATGATTTAATAACATTGTACGAGAAATAATCATTATACATGTCTGAAGTTCAACGAAAAATCCCACCCTACTCCGGGTGGGACTTTAATTGCAAAGATCCTATCAGGCATTTACCGAATGACGACTGCCTGGTTTTTCAACGGGAATTCCTTCTTTACAGAGTGGACAGTCATTTGGAGCATGGGTCTCCATTGTAAATTCCAAAAGGGAGCGAAAAGGTACCTGAAACGGTGTCTGTCCCTTGCTTCGGTCCACAATCGATCCAATCCCCACCACTTTACCATTCAGTGCTTCCACCAGTTTCGCCACTTCTTGTACCGATCCGCCGGTGGTCACCACATCTTCCACCAATAAAACACGTTCACCCGGTTGGATGGTAAAGCCTCGCCTGAGTGTCATCGTTCCTTCCTTTCGTTCCGCAAAGAGGCATCGTACACCCAGAGCGCGGGCTGTTTCATGGGCGATGATCACCCCGCCGAGGGCAGGGCCCACAACCACATCCACCTTTGCATCCCGAAAAAGTGAAGCAATTGCTCTTCCTGCTTCTTCCGCTTCCGCAGGGTGTTGAAGGAGCTGGGCGCACTGCATATAACGGGCACTGTGACGACCGGAAGAAAGGATAAAATGCCCCTCTTTCAATACACCTGTCCGTTTCATCGCTTCTCGGATCTCCCAATGATCTTGCTGTTTCATTATGATTTTCGCTCACTCCTTTGGATAGACTTCACACATTGCTTCCATACGGAAACCGGCTGTGATGATTGTGTAATGGAACGACCCATCACCAAGAGATCCGCTCCTGATTGGATGGCAACTTCCGGTGTCATCACCCGTTTCTGATCCCCTGCATCCTCTCCTTTTAAACGGATACCCGGAGTAACGGTCAACAGCTTTCCGGAAACGTGTTCCTTCATCCAACCGGCTTCCTCACCCGAACAGACAACCCCGTCCATACCGGACTTCTCGGCCAATTGGGCCAGATTCAAAACGGAATCCCGTACCGTACCTGGGATGCCCAGCTCACCGTTGAGCATCTGTTCATCTGTACTGGTTAACTGAGTGACACCCAATAATGCGGGGCGTTTTCTTCCACCTGACGCTTCAGCCGCTTCTCTGGCCGCTTCCATCATCGCCCGTCCTCCGGAAGCATGCAGGGTAATCATATCCACACCCAGCTTGACAAGCGATCCAATCGCTCCGGACACCGTATTGGGAATGTCGTGCAGCTTGACATCCAGGAAAACAGGGTAGCCCCTCTCAACCAACGTAGCCACCCATGATGGACCCGTTGCATAGAAAAGTTGCATGCCCACTTTAATAAACGGTTTTTCTTCCGTCTCCCATTGGGACAAAAATTGTTCGGCCTCTGAAGCATCCGGTACATCCAGGGCCACAATGATTCGATGACAGGGGTTGGACAAATCCATCATACCGGCTGTTCCTCCCGTACACTCCCAACCGGACGGGCAATCGGTTCTGCTGTCATATAGATGGAGTCCAGTGTGTTTAAAAGTGCCTCCACGGTATCCAGCGAAGTGAGGCAAGCGATCCCGTGTTCGACCGCTTCCCTTCGAATCCGAAAGCCATCCCGCTCCGGCGTTTTTCCCCGTGTCCATGTATTGACAACCAAGTCCGCCTCTCCTTGTCGAATCAAATCGAGAATATGGGGAGAACCTTCTTTCAGTTTATTGACCCGTTTGACCGGCAATCCATCCGCTTCCAGAATATCCGCTGTGCCGCGCGTCGCGACAATCCGATATCCCAGTCCATGAAAGCGGCGGAAGAGTTGAAGGGCTTCCTCCTTATCCTTGTCACTGATGGTGGCAATCACGGTTCCAAACCGGGGCAAGGAAATTCCAGCCGCCAACAGGCCTTTGTAGACCGCACGGGCATAGTCCCGGTCCCTTCCCATCACTTCCCCTGTCGATTTCATCTCCGGACCGAGCGTTACATCTACCCGACGAAGCTTGGCAAAGGAGAAGACCGGCACTTTCACCGCTGTCTCCGGACGTTCAGGCCACAGACCCTCTGTATATCCCTGTTCTTTCAGCGATTCTCCAAGCATCACCCGCGTAGCCACACGGGCCATGGGAACTCCGGTCACCTTGCTTAAGAAAGGAACGGTACGGGAAGCACGGGGATTCACCTCCAGAACATAGATTTTATCGTGATGCAAGACAAACTGGATATTAATCAGCCCTTTACTGTTTAACGCCTTAGCAATGCTGGTCGTCATCTGGACCAGTCGATGCTTTTGTTCTAGAGTGATCGAACGGGGGGGATAGACAGCGATGGAGTCCCCGGAGTGAACCCCGGCCCGTTCCACATGTTCCATAATCCCCGGAACCAACACACGCTCTCCGTCAGAAACGGCATCCACCTCAATTTCCTTTCCGCGGAGATACCGGTCAATCAAGACGGGCTGTTCCGGATTCACTTTGACTGCCTCGTTCATATAATTGTTCAGTTCCGTTTCGCTGTACACAATCTCCATCGCCCGTCCACCCAAAACATAGGAAGGGCGAACCAACACCGGGAAGCCAAGTTTCCGGGCTGCTTCCAATGCTTCTTCTTTTGAAGTCACTGCAGTCCCCGGCGGTTGAGGGATGTCCACTTCACGCAGCAACTGTTCAAACCGTTTTCGGTCTTCCGCCCGGTCGATGGAATCCAGGTTGGTACCCAAGAGCGGAACCCCGTGATCTTTCAGATCCCGTGCCAGGTTGAGAGAGGTTTGTCCGCCAAATTGCACGACCACACCCACCGGCTGCTCCTTCTCAATGATGTTTAGGACATCTTCTGTATATAAGGGATCAAAATAAAGGCGGTCTGAGATATTGAAGTCGGTTGAAACGGTCTCCGGATTATTGTTAATGATCACCGCTTCCATGCCAGCGCTCCGAATCGCTTGGATCGCATGAACTGTTGCATAGTCAAATTCGACACCCTGACCGATCCGGATCGGCCCCGATCCAAGCACGACCACCGTGGGTTGTTTTGTCTTCACCACTTCGTCTTCTTGCTCATAGGTGGAATAGTAATAAGGAGTCGCCGCTTCAAACTCCGCAGCACATGTATCCACCATTTTGTAAACAGGCTGGATGCCATGTTTTTTTCGAATGGCCCGAATCTCTGACTCCTCTTGCCCCGTGAGACGGGCCAGCACAGCATCGGTGAAGCCTTGGCGTTTGGCTTCTTTTAAAAGCTCTTCACTCAACGTTTCACCGCTGGATATTCCCTGTTCCATCCGAACGATCCCCTCTATTTTGTGAAGGAAAAAAGGATCGATCCCTGTCAACTCATGTGCCTGATTGATGGAACCTCCCCGGCGAAACCATTCCGCCAACAGATAAAGCCGTTCATCATCTGGAAAGGTGAGACGCTTTTTCAGCTCTTCTTCGGACAAACCATCCGCTTCAGGAAGGTGAATATGATCCAACCCGATTTCCAAGGAACGGACAGCTTTTAAAAGCGACTCCTCCAATGTCCGACCGATCGCCATCACTTCACCGGTCGCTTTCATCTGGGTGCCTAATTTCCGGTTGGCTGTCGAAAACTTATCAAAAGGCCAACGGGGAATCTTGCTTACCACATAATCCAACGTCGGCTCAAAACACGTGCAGGTTTTTCCGGTCACCGGGTTGGTAATCTCGTCCAAACTGTATCCAACCGCAATCTTGGCAGCAATCCGGGCAATCGGATACCCTGTCGCTTTGGATGCCAACGCACTGGAACGACTGACCCGCGGATTTACCTCAATCACATAATACTGAAAGCTGTGTGGGTCCAACGCAAACTGAACGTTACAACCCCCCTGTATATTCAACTCTCTGATGATCTTGAGCGCCGAGCTTCGCAACATCTGATGTTCCCGGTCAGACAGGGTCTGAGTGGGAGCAAAAACGATGCTGTCCCCGGTGTGAACACCCACAGGGTCAAAATTCTCCATATTGCATACGACAATCGCATTATCTTCAGCATCCCGCATCACCTCATATTCCACTTCCTTGTAACCGGCGATGCTCTGTTCAACCAGACACTGTCCAATCGGGCTGTAGCGAATCCCGTTTTCCACGGTCTCCCTCAATTCCGCTTCCGAATGAGCAATTCCGCCTCCCGTTCCACCCAGAGTATAGGCCGGACGAACAATGACCGGATAACCTGTTTTGGAAGCAAATTGCAGCGCTTCTTCAACGGAATGGACAATTTCACTGCTCGGAATCGGTTCACCGATTTTCTGCATCAAACGGCGAAATTGATCCCGGTCTTCGGCGCAGGTAATCGCTCGAAGATCAGTGCCCAGCAGCCGTACCTCTTCCTGTTCCAGCACGCCCGACTCCGCCAATTCCACTGCCAGGTTTAATCCCGTCTGCCCTCCCAGAGTGGGTAACAATCCATCGGGTCGCTCTTTACGGATCACCTGGGTCAGAAACTCAGGAGTCATCGGTTCAATGTAAACCTTGTCTGCCACATCCGTATCCGTCATGATGGTGGCCGGATTGCTGTTGACCAATACCACCTCCAGCCCCTCTTCCTTCAGGGATTGACAGGCCTGGGTTCCGGCATAGTCAAATTCGGCGGCTTGTCCAATCACAATGGGACCGGAACCAATCACCAAAATTTTCTTTAACGTAGGATCTTTAGGCATGTACACGTCCCTCCCTGTCCTGTTTTTGTCCTTTCAGAAGTTGCATAAACTGATCAAAAAGTTCATCCGAATCATGAGGGCCTGGTGCCGCCTCAGGGTGATACTGAACCGAGAATGCCGGCAACCGGTTATGAGCCAGCCCTTCACAGGTATTGTCGTTTAAAGCCACATGCGTCAGAGTCAGTTCCGTATCTGTCAGTGAATCGGTCCGTACTGAATAACCGTGGTTTTGGGAGGTGATATACGTCCGACAGGTTTTCAGATCTTTTACGGGATGATTGCAACCGCGATGACCAAATTTCATCTTTTCTGTGTCGGCTCCAGAAGCCAAAGCAAATAACTGGTGACCCAAACAGATACCAAACAGAGGATATCGCTCCATCAGTTGTCTGACAGTTGTAATCGCCTGTGGCACATCTTTGGGATTTCCGGGACCATTGGAGAGAAGGACACCATCCGGACCCAGACGATTTATGGTTTCAGCCGGTGTATCCCAAGGCACCACGACGACATCACAACCCCGCCGATTCAGCTCCCGTTGAATTCCATACTTTGCCCCAAAGTCCATCAATACCACCCTGGGACCATACCCCGGTGAAGCATGAATGCTTCGGGTACTGACTCGATCCACCTGGTCCCGCAACAAAGACCCGCTTTTCAGTTTTTCCGCCAGCGCTTCCCATGAATCTCCTTTTGTTGACAAAATCCCTTTCATGGTTCCATGAATGCGGATCTTTCGGGTAAGCATCCGGGTATCCACACCGGAGATTCCCGGAATTCCATATTCCTTCAGCCAACGATCCAAGCTCTGTTCATTTCTCCAGTTGCTGGGGTTCTTTGCCTGTTCCCGAACGACAAAACCGTGAGCAAAGGGACGACGGGATTCAATATCATGACGGCTCATTCCGTAATTTCCGATTAAGGGATAGGTCATCAACACGATTTGTCCGCAGTAAGAAGGATCGGTCAATACTTCCTGATAGCCGGTCATACCTGTGTTAAACACGACTTCACCCAGTTTCTCCGTTTCTGCACCAAAGGCTTCTCCTTCCAGTCTCGTTCCATCATCCAACAGTAATCTGGCTCTCATCTTTTTTCCTCCCATCCATTTACGCTGTCATTTCGAAGATCTATTTCTCCCAAATCACCTTTCCATCCACCAATGTCATCACAGGCCAACCTTTCACTTTCCAGCCCGCAAACGGCGTATTTTTACCTTTGGATGCAAAGCTTTCCGGGTCAATCGTTCGTTCTTCATCTAGGTCAATCACTGCCAAGTCAGCGGAACTGCCTTCTACCGGTCCTCCCAACGGCAATTCAAAACGTTGGGCCGGAATTCGGGTCATCCGGTCAATCAACTGGGCCAGTGTCAGTTCACCTGTTAGCACCAGATGGGTATAAAGGAGGGGAAATGCTGTTTCCAGACCCACAATACCGAAGGGAGCCTCCTGTATATCCTTCGCTTTTTCTGATGCAGTGTGGGGAGCGTGATCGGTTGCAATAAAATCGATCGTACCGTCTTTCAACCCTTCGATTAATGCCTGACGGTCGTTTGCTGATCGCAAAGGTGGATTCATCTTATACATCGGATCAACACCTGGAATATCTGCATCGCACAACAGTAAGTGATGAGGGGTTACTTCCGCAGTCACCCGTTGCCCCCTCTCTTTTGCTTCACGAACCAACCGAACGGAGGCTTCCGTGCTGATATGGCATACATGGTAATGGACACCGGTATCTTCCGCCAAAAGAATATCACGACCCACATGAATGGATTCCGCTTCCGCAGGAATTCCAGGCAAACCGTATTGCTGGGCAAATGCTCCATCATGAACACAAGCTCCCGGCACTAATAAATCTTCCTCTTCACAATGTGCAACGACGGGCAGGTCCAACTCCGAAGCCTTGCGCATGGCTTGTTTCATCATATCCGCACGCTGAACGCCCACCCCGTCATCGGATACTGCAACCGCCCCGGCTTCTTTTAACCCGGCCATATCGGTCAGTTCTTCTCCGCTCGATTCCCGTGTAATCGCAGCAATCGGAAGGACCCGCACCCCGCTTCCTTCCTTCCGGTTGATCTCCAGAATTCTTCGAACGGCTTCTGGGGTATCCGTTACCGGCTTGGTATTGGGCATACAGGCCACGCTGACAAATCCGCCCCTGGCAGCTGCCCGTGTCCCCGTGGCAATGGTCTCTTTCTCTTCAAAACCGGGCTCTCGAAGGTGGATATGCATATCAATCAATCCTGGGATCACCAGCTTTCCGGAAAGATCTCTCACCTGGATTCCCTCAGCAGACAGACCTCTTCCAACCTGTTTCACTTTTCCATCAGCAATGATCAAGTCGGCGGTAAAAGACTCTCCCGTATCCAGATCCAACAACCGGCCATTTTTTAACACCATTGTTTCCATCTTAAAGACCTCCTTCAAGTGCGCGTTGTAAAGCAGCCATGCGAATCCAAACGCCATTGGCTTTCTGCTCAAAAATTTTGGATCGGGGATGTTCCACCAATTCTCCATCGATCTCCACACCCCGGTTAAATGGACCCGGATGAAGAATCACCGCATGGGAACGCATTCGTTCCAGACGTTCAAGTGTCAGACCGTAATGTTTTCGATACGCTGCTGCCGAAGAAAACAATGTTTCCTGGTGTCGTTCCAACTGTACCCGTAACATCATCACGGCATCCGCTTCCCCAATCGCTTCCTCAAAAGGAAGATAAGGGGCAATGGATTCCAATTCGGGATCGCGCATGGATGCAGGACCACTGAG
Organism: Melghirimyces algeriensis; assembly: GCF_900182565.1. Lineage (GTDB taxonomy): Bacteria > Bacillota > Bacilli > Thermoactinomycetales > DSM-45169 > Melghirimyces > Melghirimyces algeriensis. Next base: position 182,763 of record NZ_FXTI01000002.1, read on the forward strand.
CACCGGCCGTGCCCCAAACGCATTTAGCGCCAGGACATTGGATCGGGCCACCCGACTATGCAGAATATCTCCGACAATGGCCACACGCAGACCGGAAAGTTGGCCAAAGTGGTGACGCAGTGTATAACAATCCAACAGTGCCTGAGTGGGATGTCCTCCGGAACCTTCTCCCGCGTTGATCAGAGCCAGGCCTAGGGAATGACGGGCCATTTTCTCCAAGAGTCCACCTCCGGAGTGACGAACCACTGCCACATGGACTCCAAGGGAGGCCAAGGTTCGCAAGGTATCGTAAAAGGATTCCCCTTTTGCAACACTGGAGGTCATTTCATCCAGCTGTAAAATCTCCAACCCTAACTTTCGTTCCGCCACTTCAAATGAAAGACGCGTTCGTGTACTCGGCTCAAAAAACAGGTTGGCGACAAACCGGCCAGCGTATACGTTGGTTCCCATCCCATGCCCATTCTTCCAGGCATCCGCTTGCTGGAACAGTTCCTCCATCTCCCTTTTGGACAGTTGATCGATATCGATTAAATGCCCCGGTTGGGTTCCGGTCTGAATCATTGGACTTCCCCCTTGTAATGGTGTAAAAAAAGGCTTCTTCCATGTGGAAGAAGCCAACCATTCGAAATGGACAATCCCCTTTGTCCATATACCGAACTCCGATCGATTCCTTCCACGGCCTCACGGGACCGGATTTAAAGGTTCAATTTATGATTTTTCAAGCCACCTGTTTGGCTGTGATCCCCTCTTTTTCATCGGTTGCGCGTGGTAAACCCAGATTCAACAAGATCCCGACAAGGGTTGCCAAGGCCATTCCCTCCACTTCAAAGTGGATTCCAACAAATTTGAGCGTGGCACCGCCCACACCAATCACCAGTACCACCGAAGCGATAATCAGGTTTCGTTTGTTACTGAAATCAATCTGATTTTCCACTAACATCCGAAGCCCGGCCGAGGCAATCATGCCAAAGAGGAGAATGGAAACACCCCCCATCACTGCCGTTGGAATCGTGGAAATCAAGGCCGACAGCTTCCCGATAAAGGAAAAGCTGATGGCGAGGATAGCCGCTCCCCCGATGACATATACACTGAATATCCGGGTAATGGCCATGACGCCAATATTTTCTCCATAGGTTGTATTGGGTGGTCCACCCAACATTGATGCGAGTACGGTTGCCACACCATCGCCCAAAATGGACCGATGAAGACCGGGATTTTTAGCCAGATCACGGTTCATCAGGTTACTGGTCACCATGAGGTGCCCAATGTGCTCTGTCATAGAAACCAGTGCGACAGGAACAATCACAAGCGCCGCAGACCATGAAACTTCAGGGACGGTGAATTGTGGCAGAGCCAACCAGGATGCTTCCCGGACCGGAGAGAGATCCACCAGCCCGACCGAAAAAGCGACGATATATCCCCCGGTAATCCCCAAAAGAATCGGGATCAGGTTGAGAAATCCGCGAAGGAACAGACTGGAGACCACAGCGATGACCAAAGCAGACAAGGCAACCATAAAATGTTTGAGAGAGTAGACCTTTAATGTGACTTGTCCTGCTTCTTCATCCACCTTTTCCACTGTTCCGGGAAGTGCCTGAAATTCCTCCACCGACTTTGGCAGCGGACGAGTGATGTGTTCGGTACTGGCCATGTCGACCGCCGTGCCCGCCAGAGCCAGACCGATGACAATCACCACCGATCCGATCACCACCGGGGGAAGCAGATAATGGAGCCAGGCCGAGCCAAAACGAAAGATGACGAGAGCCACCACACCGTAAACGATTCCGGCCAAGAAACAGCCAAACAGTGCCGCTCCCATCCCCTGATTCTGGGACACGGTGATAATCGGAACGATAAAGGCAAAAGAGGAACCCAGATAGGCGGGAATTTTTCCACGGGTGATCATCAGGTAGGCAAGTGTTCCAATCCCACTAGACAATAATGCGACCGCCGGTTGCAATCCCGTCAAAAGCGGCACCAGAATCGTGGCACCAAACATCGCAAACAGATGCTGGACACTTAATGCGATCCATTTCCATGCTTTCGGTTTATCATAGACATCCAATTCCATTTGTTTCACGAGTCAACCTCCTCCGCATATAAAAAACCTCTCCGTCAACTGACAGAGAGGTAGAAAGCACGTACGGACCCTACCGTTACGCACAGAAATTGCGTCCTCCCTTGCCAGCCTCACGGGACTGCCTTTAAAGGGACTGATTTTATTTATGAATAACGACCTGATCTTTTCCGTCCTGTTCCATAACGGCCACATGAACAATCTCGTCCTTGGATGTGGGAACATTTTTCCCCACAAAATCCGAACGAATCGGCAACTCCCGATGCCCCCGGTCCACAAGGACAGCCAGTTGAATCTGTCGGGGACGTCCACGATCGATCAGGGCATCCATCGCCGCCCGCACGGTTCGACCCGTATATAGCACATCATCAACCAGAATCACCGTCTTCCCGTGAATCTCGACCGGAAGAACCGTACCGCGTACTTGCGGCTGCTCCGTTTTTTCCGTCAAATCGTCACGGTACAGCGTAATATCCAGTTCCCCAACCGGAACGCTCTCCCCTTCGATTCGCCGAATCCGCTCAGCCAACCGTTGCGCCAGAAAGATCCCGCGGGTGTGAATTCCCACAAGAATACAATTTTCCACGCCTTTATTCCGCTCCAAAATTTCATGAGCAATTCGGGTCAACGCTCGCCGAATGGCTGCTTCATCTAGGATCACTTTTTCGGCCACTTAGCGGCTCCTCCTTCCACATAAAAAACGCTTCCCGTCCCGGAAAGACAAAAAGCGCATACGACTCCTGAAATGAGTGCCATTCCCTTGCCAGCCTCTCCGGACTGAATTAAAGGTTCCTATTCAGTTGCTCTTATTATGAAGCATCCTTCCATGTTTGTCAATGGAAGTGAAGAGATTCATCCCATCTAACCCGTTTGCACACGAAATCGATCCACCAATCGAGTGATATCCTTTGGTAGCTCGGTTTCCAGGCGAATTCGCTCTCCTGTCCTTGGATGAAAGAAACCCAGTACCTTTGCGTGAAGGGCCTGTCCATCGATGGAGAATTTTCGGTGATTGGTACTGTAAACAGGATCTCCCACCAACGGATGTCCAATATACTTCATATGCACCCGAATCTGGTGTGTTCGTCCTGTCTCCAAGCGACATTGAACCATGGTCGCCCGTTGAAAACGTTCCATTACTTCAAAATGAGTGATCGCTGGCTTTCCGTTTTTATGTTCCACAGCCATCCGCTTTCGATTTTTTGTATCCCGTCCAATGGGAGCATCCACCGTTCCCTTGTCATGCGGAATATTTCCGTTCACCACAGCCACATAGACCCGCTCCACACTATGGGCCTTCAGTTGTGCCGCTAAGGACTGGTGTGCAACATCGTTTTTGGCCGCCATAATCAGGCCAGATGTATCTTTATCAATTCGATGGACGATTCCCGGACGAAGCACCCCACCGATGCCAGAAAGGTCATGACAATGAGCGAGCAATGCGTTCACCATTGTTCCCGAATAGATACCGGGTGCGGGATGAACCATCATCCCCCGTGATTTGTTAACCACAATCACGTCAGAATCTTCGTAGACAACGTCCAAAGGAATCGATTCCGCTTCCACGTTGGGCTCTTCCGGAGGAGGCTCTTGAACTTCCACCCGTTCTCCAACATGTAAACGGTAATTGTTTTTCACCGGGCGGCCATCCACCAATACCCGTTTTCCACGGATCCAGGACTGAACCGTCATACGGGACCAGTCCCTATTCTTTTGAACCAAAAACTTATCCACCCGTCCTCCACTGTCTTCCTCTCCAACAGCAAAGCGCAGAAGCTTCCCATCCGTGCTCACTGGGAATCCCCCGCTTCCTTGGTGGTAAGGGAGTCCTCTTTTTCACTCGGTTGACGGATGGTGAGGAATATCATGATCCCAACGCCAACGACAATCGCAGAGTCCGCTACATTAAAAATCGGATACTGAATCAGTCGAAAGTCTAAAAAGTCCACCACTTCACCAAGTCGAACCCGGTCGATCAGATTTCCAATGGAACCTCCAAGAATCAGTGCGAGCGACCAGGACATCAGCGGCTGGCTCGCTTTCAACTGAAGCAAATAATACGTGATTCCCGACACCACAACAATCGTGATCACAATAAACAACCACTGTTGATTTTGCAAAATCCCAAACGCTGCTCCGCGATTGCGATGGGATGTAATATGAAAAACGCCTTCCCACAGGGGGATGGTTTGAAAAAGGTTCATGTTGCGGACCACAAGCCACTTTGTCGCTTGGTCCAGTCCCAAAACAACCAGAGCCACAATAAAATACCTAAATATGATTGGTTCCCCCCTCTGCCGTGCCCGGCACCTGGTGAAAGACAGATCCCGACATCTTCCAAGTTTTCATTTTAGCACAGCGAAAAAGGGCAAACAACTGACGGTTTTGTTCCGGAACGATTCACTCCTCTTGGTCCTCCTCCTTCTCTTTTCTTCGTGTCGCATCGTTGTGAGTGATCTCAGACAGAATATCGGATGGACGTCCGTCCAGTCCCGCAACGGGAATATGCTCCACATCATCCACATATCCGTGTCGCTCATCGTGGTCCACCGTCAGTTCATTGTAATCCTTCCCTTCCCGGAAATAGTCAGGCGGGTTGGACGTACCGTATCGCTCGACTTCTTGCCAGGAATCTTCTGCATCGTAAAAACTGGCTTCCTTTTGATCGTGAAAATGATCCCCAAATGGGGGGTGAATGATTTTTTCCTCGACCGGCCGGCGATTGGAAAGATCTGTCTCCCGCTGGTGTTCCATACAATAAGATGTCTCAGGAACAGCTTTCAACCGTTCATAAGGAATTTCCTTTCCACACACTACACACTTTCCATACTGTCCCTCTTCCATTCGAAGCAAGGCCATCTCAATCGCTTCCAGCCGTTCCTCATCCTCTTCATTCAAAGCGAGGTCCTTCCCCCGTTCAAATAACTCTGTACCCAGATCTGCCGGATGATTGTCATATCCGGACAGTTCCCCAACAGAGTTGTTCATCCCCTCTTCCATCCCATAATGCTGGTTCTCATCCAATTTCCTGGTCAAACGTGATTTTTCCATGTCCAGCTGTTTCTTCAATTCTGCCTGTTGTTGTTCGGTCACAGCGATTCCCCTTTCCTTAATAGGTCATTCCATCCAACTCCAACTGAGCTTGGACAATCCGAACGATCTCTGCAATATAGTCTCCCACAATCGGTAGATTTAACGCTCCAAGCTTTTGCAAAAAATAAACAATCGTGGCCGTAAAGATGGTCACCCCGATGGCAATGCCCACTCCTCTTGCAATTCCCGTAAGGATGTTAATCGCAAGCAAGCGGATCGGGGAATTTAAAAGCTGTACATAGGCTGCAATTTCACCAGTTTCCAGTTTACGACCGATTTCATTCAGCCGCTCTTCAATTCGGTTCAGCCATTGACGGGTGTCTTCTTCTTTTTGTCTCTGCATCCATACCCTCCTATTCCGATCCCTTTCGTCCCCTTCTTTTTTAGATGTACCCTAACGGGCCTCTTTTCTTACGATGTTGTTCACTCGTCCATGGGGATTTTGTCCATAACAAGCTGTGCCAAAGCGACCGAGCGGTGTCTGTACCCAAAACATCAACCGTTCCATGAGAACAGAAGGATCTCGATCTGCCTTCATTTTTTTTGCAAGACACAAAGCCCTGTCGCCTTTCGGCGCAGGGCTTTGTCATAGCTTCAAACGGTGGAGTTCTTTTGGTTAGTCTGCAAAATGCTTTTCCACAATATCCGCACAGCGGTCACAAAGATCGGGGTGTTGATCGTTTTGGCCGACCGAGGGACTGATCATCCAGCATCGCTGACATTTTTTCCCTTCTGCCGGCTTGATCTTAACTCGCAAACCGTCTCCCTCAACGGTATCTCCCTCCGGCTGATCGCTGGCCTGATACAGATGAACCTGCGAGACAATAAACAGCTCTTCTAGGTCATCCACACGGCTTAGCAATTGAGCACTCTCTTCTGAAGGATATAATTCAATGAGCGCACCCAGGGAGTTTCCAATCCCTTGATTTGCACGCGCTTCCTCCAAAGCTTTTAGTACCGTGTCACGATGCATTACCAAACGGTCCCATTTGCTTTCAAGCTCCGCATTCAGGTAGTTTGCCTTTACTTGAGGGAAATCCGTCAATTGAATACTCTTTGTATCCACATCCGGAATATACTTCCATACCTCCTCGGTGGTATGGGGCAGGATGGGGTGAACCATTTTCACCAAAGCGACCAATGTCTCATACATCACAGTTTGTGAGGAACGTCGCTTTTGATCCTCTTTGGGTAGAACATAGAGTCGGTCTTTTAACACATCCAGATAGAACTGGCTGAGAAATACCGTGCAATAATGGTGGATCTGATAATAGACCGAATGGAAGTCATACGCGTCATACCCTTTTGTCACCCGCTCTACCAATCGCTGTAACTTCAAAAGCGCATAGCGATCCAATTCATTCAAATCCTCAACCGCCACCCGATCGGTCTGCGGTGAGAAATCGGCCAAGTTCCCAAGCAGGAACCGGAAGGTATTCCGGATCTTGCGGTAAACTTCAGCGATTTGCTTCAAAATCTCATCCGATACCCGGTGATCCGCTTGATAATCCACAGAGGATACCCACAGCCGCAAAATGTCCGCACCATAGGTTTTCATGACCTTCAATGGATCAATGGTGTTACCAATGGATTTGGACATTTTGCGCCCTTCCCCGTCCAAGGTAAATCCATGGCAAAGAACTTGTCGGTATGGAGCCTTCCCTTTGGTAGCCACTGCGGTTGAAAGGGAGGAATTAAACCATCCCCGGTATTGATCAGTGCCTTCCAAATACATATCCGCCGGAAAATCCGTCTCTTCCCGCTGTTCCAAAACAGCCGCATGACTGCTCCCCGAATCAAACCACACATCCATCGTATCCGTTTCCTTGCGGAAGCTTTGATGCCCACACTCGGAACAGGTGGCTCCTTCAGGCAACAGCTCATTTGTATCCTTGGCGTACCAGGCATTCGACCCTTCCTCGGCAATGATGTTGGCAGCCTTGTCAATGGATGCATCGGTAACATAGGGATGGTTGCAGGAACGACAATAGAAGATTGGAATGGGTACTCCCCATGCCCGTTGCCGGGAAATACACCAGTCTCCACGATCGGCAATCATATTGGAAATCCGCACTTCTCCCCATGATGGAATCCATTTGACATTCTTGACCTCTTCCAGCAGGGCTTCCCGGAACCCATCAATGGAAACAAACCACTGTTCCGTCGCTCGATAGATCACCGGCTTTTTGGTGCGCCAATCATGCGGATATTGGTGGGTAATGAAGGAAAGCTTTAACAGCGCTTCCCTCTCCTTCAGTTTTTCTGTCACTGCTTTGTTTGCATCATCGTAAAACATGCCTTCAAAACCGGGAGCCTCGTGTGTAAACCGGCCTTTTTCATCCACTGGACACAGAACACCCAGATCATACTTCTTGCCCAGCTCAAAATCCTCGCCACCATGACCCGGTGCGGTATGAACACAACCCGTTCCCGCGTCCAATGTCACATGATCGCCCAGAACGATCGGACTTTTTCGATCATAAAACGGATGACGGCAACACACCCCTTCCAGCTCCGAGCCTTTGATGGTGGAGACCTTCTCATAGGATGTGATTCCCGCCAGCTCCATCACATCATCCACCAAATCCTCAGCAAGAAGAAGTTGCCGATTTCCTTCTTTCACCAAAGCATACGTCACATCCGCATGGACGGCGATTGCCAAATTGGCCGGAATCGTCCACGGAGTGGTCGTCCAGATCACCACATGCGTATTTTCTTCTGGCAAAACGCCTTTTCCATCCTGAATGGGAAACATCACATAAATGGATGGTGAACGTTTGTCCTGGTATTCCACTTCCGCATCCGCCAGAGCACTTTCCGAAGAAGGCGACCAATAGACCGAGCGATACCCTCTGTAAATGTATCCTCTCTTTACCATTTCACCAAAAACCCGGAGCTGTCTGGCCTCATATTGGGGATTCAGCGTAACATAGGGATGATCCCAATCTCCCCGAACCCCCAAGCGTTTAAATTGGTCACGCTGTTTGTTGACAAAGGACCACGCATAATCGGCACACATTTTGCGGAATGTGACAAGATCTTTTTCTTTTCGGTTGACTTTCTTTTTGGTTACGATGGCATGTTCAATCGGCAAGCCATGAGTATCCCAGCCTGGGATATACGGGGCATCAAATCCTTGCATGGATTTATATCGAACAATAAAGTCTTTCAACACCCTGTTCAGAGCATGGCCAATATGGATATCGCCGTTTGAATAGATGGGGCCATCATGAAGAACAAACTTGGGTTTTCCTTTTCGCTTCTCCTGAACTTGACTGTAGATGTCCATGTCTTCCCACCATTTTTGCATTTCCGGCTCTTTGTTGGGAAGATTGCCTCGCATCGGAAATTTTGTCTGGGGCAGATTTAAGGTTTTTTTATAGTCCACTCTGTGTCTCACTCCTTGTCAAAAACCCAAATAAAAAAACTCCTCAATCCCGGTAGGGACGAGAAGTTACCCGCGGTACCACCCTAATAAGCCCTTCATGAAGAAAGGACCCACTCCATGATTCGTAACGTGAATCTGACGGTCCATCCTACTATTTGATGAGTTCAGAAAGACAGCTCCGGGGCGATCTTCAACAGGCGCATGGATTAGGCTTTCACCAATCCCTAATTCGCTGAAACCAATGCAACACTGTTTACTCTCCCGTTCTCCGCTTTTCACTGTAAGCCCTATGTATCACACAGAGCTTGTTCATCCGTTTTCAGGCCAGGTGATCTCGTCCCAACCTTTCATCCGTCTTTTTCTACAGTTTAAAGCTGAATGTTACTGCTTATATAGATCTTAGCAAATCGGGATAGGAAAAATCAAATCAAAACATAGCCTTCCGCTTCATCTTATTACGGGTTGATCTCCGTAGATCCCGTCGGAGGTCATCCCCTTCATCCATATAAGATCCTTGATCATAAGGGTGAGTGTCTTCCATGGGATTTCGGGAACCGTACCCTTGTTGCCCATAATCCGGTGCTGAACCGTATTCCTGGGTTTGACCGTAGTCTTGCGGTTGGCTGTAATCCTCAGAAGACTGTTGCAGTGAAACATTTTCATTGCCCTCATTGGAGAATTGGTCCAATTGTTTACCTGCTTCTTCCAATCCTTCCTCAAGTTCTTCCAAAGATTCCCAATCCGTGTTCTCCAACACATCCAGATGCGACTGAATCAATGTACGGAAACGAGCACGGTAAACAGTTGCTTTTTGCTTGAGATCCAGAAGTTCGGTATGGATTTCCCGCGCTTTCTGCAATGCTTCATTAATAATTCTATCCGCATTTTTCTCTGCTTCCTGTACAATCAATTCCGCTTCCTTTTTCGCATTCAAGCGTACTTCTTCAGCCACTTCCTGAGCCACACGAATCGACTTATGGATACTCTGTTCCATGGACGATAGGGAAGAAGCAGATTGTTGAGGTTGAATCGGTGCAGGCGGTCCATGGTGCACAGGATGTTCAGACTGTTGTTGATAAGGCTCAGGCTGCTGAAAACGCGGTTGCGTTTGCTGTGGTTGTGGTGCCTGAGGCTGCGGTTGCGTCTGTTGCCGGGGCGAAATTGGCGGCTGGGTGTTTTGAGCCGGTGAAACCACCTGTTCTTCCAATGCCTGCTCCAGCTCCTGTTGTAACTCTTCCACCTGTTGTTCAAGCTGTTGTTTCTCCCGAATGAGAAACTCAAAGTCTTTAATAATCTGATCGAGGAAGTCGTTGACTTCGTCTACGTCATAGCCGCGAAAGGAACGTTTAAACTCTTTATTGTGAATGTCCAGAGGACTAAGCGGCATATTGACACCTCCTCAGAGATTGGCTATGCCATATTTTCTATTCTACAATGGTAGCAGAATTCCTGCTGGTTGGCTACATCAACTTGTCCGAGTTTCAGATTTTCCATCAATTTACTTTCTATCAAAATAACACATTCTTTTTCAATTACACGTATTGAATCAAACGGATCATCATGCGTCCTTTCCTTGTTTCTCCCAAAATTTCAGCCATCTGAGCGCGACCATATCCCCGAAGAGAAATCATATCCCCTTCCCTGACTGGCTCCGAGACTTTCTCTTCTTTTTTCCAATTAAGATGACATTTGCCGTTTTTTATCAAGGTTGCCACCTTTGTCCGGGACAAGCGAAAAGCCTCCGCCACCACAGCATCGAGTCGCAAAGAGGCAACGGAGACCCTCACCGTTTCGGTCATCTGCTTCGGAGAACAAAGATCATCCCGGTGAATTTCCTTCACACGGACTGGTGTACGCCCCACCCGGTTCAGCTGGAGCTCAATATAACCGGCGATCTCTTGGGTTGCAATCAATTGACAGCCTGTATCTGTCACAAAAATATCTCCAAGCACTTCCCGTTTCACCCCCAACCCTAGCAGAGAACCGAGAATATCGGGGTGTAACAATGTTGCAGACCGATTTGTCGACTTGACTTCCAAGAAAGCTAAACCGTGATCAGGGTCTTCCATATAGGGCGGATAAATTCGAACACGCCTTCGCTCTGCCCCTGTCACCCCTCCATCTGATGAAACGTTTAAATCAGGGGATCTTCTGACCCACATCCCGACAATCGCCTGTTCTCTTGGATTCAAAAATGGGGTGAGTATTGGTTGATAACGGTTGGCCACCCGATTGACCCAATCGATTACCCGCTCCACAAATATCCGTTCATCCGGTCGGAAATGGGAGAATAGCACTTCCTCCCGTTCCATCACACAAACCCCAAAAGAACATTCAAGATAAAGAAGACACCTTCTCTGATAAAACGCAAAGCGATCAAGGCAACAATCGGGGAAATGTCAATCATTCCCAAAGGTGGTATGAAACTGCGAAAGATCGACAGATAAGGTTCCACCAATCGCCCCATAAAAAGTGCAATCGGGGATTCTCTTCCCTGTGGAAGCCAAGAAAGAAGAATGTAACCAAAAATCATAACCTGGTAAACAATAAACAGTACATTCACGATTTCAAAAATGATCATGGGGTCACCTCAATAAATCGTTGGCATCTTCGCTTATTAATTCACTGATGGATCCTTGAATATCAACATTGGAAGGACTGCAGATGATCGTTTCCGGGCTCAGCTTGTTGATGTTTCCATTTAAAGCGTAAACTGTTCCGCTGAGAAAATCAATCACCCTGCACGCCTCATCTTTGGGCAAGCGTTTCAGATTGACCACGGTCGTCCGATGGTTTCTCAGGTGATCTGCAATATTTTGAACATCTTCATAAGACCGCGGTTCCGACAGCATCAACCGGACCTGTTTTTGTGCAGCGTGCAGTGAGACGACGTTATTTCGCCCCTGAGCATCCAATGGTTGACCATCGGTCTCCTTGTACTCTTGGCTTTGCTCCTCGTCTTCTTCGCCGATTCCAAAAAAAATCATCATCCGATTCATGAAATTCAACGGAACCGCCTCCTTACAAATACTGCCGCAGACACCTGCTGAGTGGGAATATCAAGCCTTTTGGGGTTGTGTACCGACCAAGACGGACCCCAAACGAACAAATGTCGCTCCTTCTTCAACAGCTATGATATAGTCCCTGGACATCCCCATGGACAGGTGTGGAACCGACAATTTGGGGTCCCCAAGACGTTGTAACTCCTGTTGAAGAGTTTTCAGGTGACGGAAGATCGGTCTGACTTCTTCCGGATCATCTGTAACCGGGGCCATGGTCATCAATCCCTCAATTTCCAGTTGAGGAAGTTCAGCTGACTCCCTGGCAAATTCCAATAGCTCGTCCGGTTTCAGACCATGTTTTGATTTTTCCCCTGATATGTTTACTTGGATCATACATTTTGTTGCTTGGCCATTTGCCACGGAACGACGGCTTAACTCCTTCGCCAAAGAGTAGCGATCCAGAGAATGGACATAAGTAAAACGCCCCGCTACAGCTTTTGCTTTATTGCTTTGCAGGTGACCGATAAAATGCCAGACCCCCCGTCCCCCCAGCTCTTTCCACTTCGGCACCGCTTCTTGCGCTCGGCTTTCTCCGATGTGGACAAGGCCGGCATCCAGTGCACGACGGGTTGTCTCCATATCGACATATTTGGTGACAGCAACAATCTGGACCTCTTTGGGGTTCCTTCCACTGCGTTGACAAGCGGCAACAATGTTTCCTTTTATCTGCTGTAATCGTTGGCTGATCAAATCCATTTCCTTCATCCTTTCCCCATGCCGATAAAAGCGACCATTCTTCCTGTTTTACCACAATCGCGACGATGGGAATGAAAAAGATCCGGATGACAACCGGTGCACCACCCTGTGACCAGGATTTGACCCTCCTTTAACCCTTCCTTCAATAATAAGCGCTTATTCGCTTCTTTCAGATCCACCTGCCACTTGTTGTTTTTTGGCGAATCCAATACCACTTTAAAGGGATCAGGCAGAACGTGTTTCAGAGAATGGACGACATGTTCATCCACTTCGTAACAACAACTTCCGATGGATGGACCAATGGCGATGCGAATTTCCTTTTTTTCAGCTCCGCGCTTGACGAACTCCCGAATCATCCGGGGACTGATTTCTCCTACAGTCCCCCGCCAACCGGCATGAGCCACACCGATCATCTCTATATCCGCACTGTAAAACAAAAGCGGAACACAGTCGGCATAGAATGATGTCAACAACACATCCCGTTCCTGAGTAAGCAGTCCATCCGTTTCTGAAAAAGCAGACTGGGCACTCTCGCTTCCTTTTCCACGAGACATCGAGGTCACTTCCCGAATATTGACACCATGTACCTGTTCACCACAAGTCCAAGATGCAAAGGATACACCCAGCTCTTCAGCAAGTCGCCTCCGGTTTTGAATGATCCGTTCCGGCCGACTCCCTACATGCAACGCATAATTGGTACGATCCGGATCTTTTATGGATTCTCCATCCCTTATACTCATCCCTGCTATTAAATGTGGAAATTCCCTTTCCCAGGAATCTAAGAAAAAATAAGGGACAACAGCTTCCGACCGCAACTGAAACGGTTCCATTGTCTCCCCTCCCTTTACCATATTACCACAGCCTGAGAAGGAGACAAAGCCGTCCATTCATCGGTTATTTTCCTCTGGTGTAATCAATAGTGGACGTGAACCGGAAACACCTTCATTGTCATCATATCGCGTTTCCAGACGAACCAGAATCACATCCGTACCGATTCGTACAATCTGGTTCCAGGGGATTACCCACTCTTTCCCCCCTGTAAACAAACCAAACATCCGGGATTCACCAGGGATAACCAGCGCTTTCACTCGGCCCACTCGCAAGTCCACTTCCAGATCATATATCCTACCAAGCTTCCGACCGTCACTCACGTTCACTACGTCCTTTTCCTGCAACTCCGATATTTTAATCATGGGTCGCCCACCCTGCTTTTGGTGTTCTACTTTCAATTATATGAAGTGGGACAAAATTATGCCCTGATCGTCCATATAAAAAACCGCACATCGTGCGGTAAGGAGACTGCAAGCAGTTCAACCAACAGTATTAGCCAGAAACCGGCTCACGGAGTACGATTACTGGATAAATTTATTCATTTGCTTGATGGCCGCTTTTTCCAGACGGGAGACTTGTGCCTGTGAAATTCCAATCTCTTCTGCGACTTCCATCTGAGTCTTTCCTTCAAAGAAACGCATGGATAAAATCATTTTCTCTCTGCCGTTCAACCGTCCCATTGCTTCCCGAAGCGCAATTTCCTCTACCCAATGAACGTCCTTGTTTTCATCGTCGGAAAGCTGATCCATCACATAGATCGGATCTCCACCGTCTTGGTAGATCGGTTCAAACAGAGATACGGGATCTTGAATCGCATCCAATGCAAATACCACTTCTTCTTTGGATACATTCAATTCCTCAGAAATCTCCAGCACCGTAGGTTCTCTGGAATGACGATACGTAAGTGTATCCCGAACCTGTAAAGCTTTATAGGCAATGTCCCGCAAGGAACGGGAGACTCTGATCGGGTTATTGTCCCGAAGATAACGGCGAATCTCTCCAATAATCATCGGGACTGCATATGTAGAAAATTTAACGTTTTGACTCAGATCAAAGTTGTCGATCGCCTTCATCAGACCGATACAACCTACCTGGAACAGATCATCCACATTCTCGCCCCGGTTGTTAAATCGTTGTATGACACTGAGAACCAGCCGCAGATTTCCGTTGACCAGCTTTTCTCGTGCAGAGCGGTCTCTCTCCTCTTGCAGGGCGCGAAAGAGAGCACGCATTTCCTCGTTTTTTAGTACAGGCAGTTTTGAAGTGTCAACGCCGCAGATTTCCACTTTATTTCGCGCCATGAATTCCCCTCCTACGGAAGCATTCCCATTAGCGAAACTTATTTTTCTGAAGTAACACTTCAGATAACATCCCTTCCAGCAGATCATCCAATTCCTGAATGCACTTCCAATGTTAAGTATCCCCTTTGATGAAATTTTTATAATGGGTTGTCCCTGATCTCTCGTGTCCAATAGGAGGTGGAACTGGCAGCACTGCAGCAATGTGTCTCTTCCGTAAAAATAAAAAACCCGCCAATTGGCAGGCTTTTTGATCACCTCAAGATCTCCGCTTCACATTTTTAGCTACATCCCCCTCCGTCACCACCTCCGCCTCCTCCATCACAACCACTGTCGCCAGAATCAAATCCTCCGTCGAAGAAGGAAGAAGAGCTGGAAGTGCTGTGACTTCTTACACCCTTTGACTTGAAACCAAAACGGATAACAGCTGCAATCAGTATTGCCACCACCAACACTACAAAGATCCACTCCAACACAATTCCTCCCAGCTACTTTGCAAAATTAAATGGATTTCTTAACAATCAATTCGATAAATTTTTTTATACTCCTTTTTTCGACTTGACCCTAACCTTACGTGATCGTTTAGAGTTGGCAGAAGGAGGGATCAAAATGGCTTATCGCGTAAAGGAAGTGGCGGATCTGACAGGTATCAGTATTCGAACCCTTCATCATTATGACCATATCGGACTTCTGAAGCCGAGCTTTCTGACGGATGCCGGTTATCGCATGTACAACAATCAGGATCTGGAACGCTTACAACAAATCCTCTTTTTTAAAGAGTTGGATTTCCCGTTGCAAAAAATCAAAGAGATACTGGACCATCCTGCTTTCGACCCTAAACACGCCTTACAGCTACACAGAGAGGTAATCATAGCGAAAAAAGAACGGTTGGAAAGGATCATACAAACGATTGATCAAAAAATCCAAGAGATTGAGGAGGGAGCCGAAATGGAGAAAAACAAAATGTTTACAGCCTTCAACTTAAAAGAGATTGATGAGCACAAAAAGAAATATTCGGAAGAGGCAAAGCAAACCCATGGTAAAGAATTTGTTCGTCAAGTGGAGGAGGTAACTGCTTCCTATACAGATGCTCAATGGTCTTTCATCATGGGAAAATGGAAGGATCTCTATGAAAGAATGGCCCGTTATATCGGCGACAATCCGAGCCACCCCGAAGTACAACGGGCTGTAGATGAATACCGACAATTGATCACCGATTATTTCTATGACTGTACACCGGAAATTTTCCGCGGTTTGGGCGATCTCTATGTGCAAGATGAGCGTTTCACCAAAAACATCGACCAATACGGAAACGGCTTGTCCCGCTTTCTCTGTGAAGCCATCCATATCTATTGCGATCAATTGAAAGCGGCTGACGATTCCCTCAGCTGTAAAGCAAAAAATCCCCCACGGTGAAGCCGCGGGGGAACGAATTAAACCATTTTGTTAAACTCTTTTCTCAGTCGTTTAATAATGCGTTTTTCCAAACGGGAAATATAAGATTGGGAAATGCCCAAAAGATCTGCGACATCTTTCTGCGTTTTTTCTTCTTCTCCATTTAAACCAAACCTCATCTCCATGATTTTCTTTTCCCGATCAGACAGGGTGGAAAGAGCAGTACGCAAGATTTTGCGATCCACCTGTTCTTCAATATTCCGGCAAATGATATCGCTTTCTGTTCCCATTACATCCGACAGTAATAACTCATTTCCATCCCAGTCCATGTTGAGCGGCTCATCGAAAGAAATTTCCGATCGAATTTTGTTGTTTCGGCGAAGAAACATCAGAATTTCGTTTTCAATACAACGGGATGCATACGTTGCCAATTTTATTTTCTTCGCTGGATCAAATGTTTTCACTGCTTTAATCAAGCCAATGGTACCGATGGATACCAAATCCTCAATATTGATCCCTGTATTCTCAAATTTCCTGGCTATATAAACCACCAGACGCAGGTTTCGTTCAATCAGCATTCCCCTGACGGCCGCATCCCCATTGGGCAACCGATCAAGGAGATGCTGTTCTTCCTCCCTGGTTAGAGGTGGCGGAAGCGCTTCACTTCCCCCGATGTAATAAATTTCTTCTCCCTTTAGACCAATCTGCATAAGGATACGGTACCACAACAGTTGCAATGCGAGTTTCCATTTAACAATCATAAACTCAACAACCTCCCCATTCATTCTTGAACCCTCTTATAAACGGTATCAAACGATTCATTTCACCCTGCTCTCGGCATACATGATGGATGTATAATTGCTTGGTATGTACCATCACTGGACAACTGTTTGTTATCGAGGCCAACGAGGACCTTTTCTGTCTTCTCCCAGATTCCGTCCTGAAAAATTTCCACGCTGTCCGGTTTCAAAGCGAGCATCATTCCACCATTGGCGGCCACCCCACGGAAAGGAATGAAACGAATTCGGGTCATCCACTCTGAAGATAACTCCATCTCAACACATTCCAAATCTCCTTCTTGCGCCATCATCACAACCGGCTCTGGAAGAAAGGGGATCAACGATTTCAATTCCACTACAATCACTGGTGTTCGAGAAATCGGATCCCTGAGCTGATTTCCCGTATCCATCAATCCGACGCATTCCAGTTTCTTATCTCCGATTTGAATGGCCAACGGTGCCAAATATTGATTGACAGCTTGACGTTCCTGAATGGAACCAAAGGAGATCCGTGCATAAAACCAAACCAGGGGAAAAGCCAACAGAACAAAAACCCAAGAGATCGGAGATCCCCAACCATAAGATTGGGTCAGGAGTATTCCCCCGGATGCTTGGACGCTTCCAGAAAAGAAATAATGGAGAGCAAACATCCCCCCTCCGGTCACAAAGGATATAAGATAGAAAACTCCGAGGTTTCTCAAAAAAGCGAGTGGTCCGCGATAACCCATAGCCAACCACACCATCAGAACGGAAAAAAGCATTTTCCCGAAAAATGTATAAGTGAGAACCAGTGGATATAAAAGGTGAACCACAGCATAGCACGCTCCGAGAGAAGCAGCTGACAAAAGGCGCCATACCGAGATCTGTTGACGCCTGATTACGGATGTCAGCCACAAGAGCAAGAAATCGATGCAGAGGTTAAGGACGAAGACCAAATCAGCATAAACCACCATTTTTGGTTTCCTTCCTTGTTTAAGGTGTCACCAGTATATCTTAAACACATTTCAATGTCTGTCTAAACTTGCTGGTCACCAGGCACTTATTTTGTCATTTTTTGAAGATACCGATCAAAAATAAAACGCCTGCCGACCATGCTTTCAGGTCAACAGGCGTCACTCTTATTTTTTTCGGCGATGGCGCAGGAAAGTGGGAATCTCCAAACCATCCGATTTCGGTTTTACAATATCGATTTGGCTGGCATGATGATCAGGTCCAGACTCCCGGCTCACTCCAAACTGAGGTTTTCCCTTTGGTCTTTCCGCTTCCTTTTGATTGTCAAACCCTGTAGCAATCACCGTTACCAAAATTTCATCCTTTAACTCTTCGTTGATCACTGCGCCAAAGATCATATTTACTTCAGGATCGGACGCTGAAGCTACAATATCCGCTGCCTCATTCACTTCATAGAGGCTGAGATTGTTTCCTCCCCGGATATTCATTAAAACTCCCCGTGCTCCATCAATGGTCGTTTCCAGCAGAGGACTGCAAATGGCTTTTTTGGCAGCTTCTGCAGCCCTGGACTCCCCTGTGGCTGTACCAATTCCCATCAAGGCTGAACCGCGCTCGGTCATAATGGTTTTGACATCGGCAAAATCCAAATTGATCAATCCCGGAACAGCAATCAGGTCAGAAATCCCCTGAACCCCTTGACGAAGCACATTATCCGCTTCCAGAAATGCCTCCAACATCGGTGTGTTTTTGTCTACAATTTCGAGCAATCGATCATTTGGAATCACAATCAAGGTATCCACATTTTCCTTAAGTTCTGCGATCCCTTGATCGGCTTGAAGGGAACGTTTTCTCCCTTCAAATGTGAAAGGGCGAGTAACCACCCCCACAGTCAGTGCCCCCTGTTCTCGGGCCACCGCTGCAATTTCCGGTGCGGCTCCCGTACCTGTCCCACCGCCCATTCCAGCGGTGACAAATACCATATCTGCCCCTTTTAAAACATTTTCAGCATTTTCCCTGCTTTCCTCGGCTGCTTTTTTCCCCACACTCGGATTGGCTCCCGCCCCCAACCCCCTGGTCAGTTTTTCACCAATTTGAAGCTTAACCGGAGCCTTTGAGCGGTTAAGGGCCTGGGCATCCGTATTGACGGCAATAAACTCAACCCCCTGTACACCACTTTCAATCATGCGGTTGACAGCATTGCTTCCTCCCCCTCCAACACCAATTACTTTAATCTGAGCGGTTTGTTCCACTTCCATATCAAACTCCAACATCTTTTGTCCCTCCCATATCCATAAATCTCTGTCTTCTAAATAAATTCCCTCAGGAAAAACTCTCTGATTTTCCCCCAAGTTGAAGATTTACGTTTTCTATTTTCGGATCTCCGGTTCCCTTGCTCAGAAGATTCAATAAACCGATGGAGGAATCGACGACGAATGTAATACATCATACCCACACCACTGGTAAAGGAGGGATCTTCCACTCCGATATATCGGGGTGAAACCATACGGACAGCCGGTCCCAATTGAGATTGAGCCACCTCAAGTATATGCGGAAGAGACATGACACCGCCTGTCAAAACATATCCGCCAGCCGGTTCGTCGGAAAGCCCTGCTTCCTTCACTTCATCCCGAATCAGCTGAAAAATTTCCTCTACACGAGGCTCAATGATTCCGGCCAATTCTTCTTGTGATACGGTTTTTTCACGGTTACTCCCGATTGTGGGTACTTGAAAAGTGATATCCTTGTCCGCTTTGCTGACAAGAGCAACCCCATATTTGCGCTTCAGTTCTTCCGCGGTCTCCGTCTTTGTACGAAGACCATAAGCAATGTCCTGGGTGATATACTCACCTCCGACCGGAAGCACGCCGGTAGATACCAGTTGCCCCTGTTCATGAATGGCAAAAGATGTGGTTCCACCTCCAACATCCGCTAAAACCACACCCATATTTCTTTCGTCTGTTGAAAGACAGATCTCCCCTGCAGCCAACGGTAAAAGAATGATTCCCGCGACGGACAGATCCGCTTTTTCCACGCATCGGAGAACATTGTGAATGATCGTTTTTGTTCCGGTTGCAATGGTGGCTTCCACCTCAAGTCGAACCCCTACCATCCCGTAAGGGTCTTGGATATCCTGCAAACCATCAACAACAAACTGATTGGGAACCACTTCAATGACTGTACGCTCCGGCGGAAGGGCCACCACCTGAGCTGCCTGTATCACCCGGTCAATGTCCTCCTGGTCAATTTCCTTGTTCTCTCCGGAAACGGCCACGACTCCATGGCTGGACTGTAGGGAAACATGATTTCCGCAAATTCCGACAAATACTTGGGAGATTTCTATACCAACCATCCGCTCAGCATCGTAGATTGCCTCACGAATTGATTGAACGGCTTGGTCAATGTCGATGATGGCCCCTTTCTTCGTCCCCTTGGAGACCGCGGAACCGACGCCCACAATCTGGGTGTTGTCCCTTGTAACTTCGGCGACGATTACACGCACTTTGGAAGTGCCGATATCCATTCCGACAATAAACTCTCCACTACTCAAATCCTGGGCACCTCCTTGCCCGAGACTCTTCAACATGGTGGTGGAAATGGCTGTTCTGTGTAAAAAAAATCAAGAGGGGAGAAGTAAGGGAAAATCCGCTTATATTTCAGATATTCAACATCAAGGGGATTTTCCCCTTTTTCCATATTTACTTTTTCAACTCTTGTCTCTTTTTATGTTCTCCCGCCTGAACCTCAGGTACATACCAATGACTCTTCAACAAATTTAATGTTCCTGGAGGACGGTCCTTAAAACGGGCATAATGTTTCACTTTTTTGCCGATATCGCGTGCCCGGACACGGATGAGATGGTTTTGACGCGTGTAGATTTTAACAAGATTAGCATATGTAGCGTCATCTCCAGGTTGAACCTCTGAGATCTCTGAAAGAACCTCAGAGGGCAATTGAGACAAACCCTTCGCTACAAGAGCCCGTTTTCGATCCTGATCAAAGCCTCTTACCAGTGGGCGATCCACCTCTTTTTCCCAGGGATGCTGCTTTAAGACAGACCCATCTGACAACAAAGGATATATCTGATCGCCATGAGACCAGTAGCCGACCCATTTCACTTCTTTCACCCGGATGCTTACTTTTCCGGGAAACATCTTGTTTACAAAAGCACTTCGAATCTCAGGCAAAGATTGCAACGATTTTTCCGCTTGCTGAGCATCCCAGCGAAAATAGGAATCCCCCTTCATCAGATGAATGGATTTCAGAACATCCCGATCCGATACCAAACGGTTACCTTCAATCTTTATCTCTCTAATTTCGCTCAAAGGGGATTTTAAAAATAAAATGACGCAGCTTCCCACAAAAAACAGAAAAATAAAAAAGATGGCCGCAACCGATGAAGGATTTCGACCATGATTTGAAGGACGCAAAGGCGGAACCCGTCTATCCAAAGGGACCACTCCTTCTCCGTTCCCCGGATCGAGGAAGATTACGTAACTCGCATCTATATTACCATAAAATGGTGTTCATAGGACAGGATTTGTATAGCACCAAACTTTATATAAAAAAACAGCAACACATCGGTGCTGCTGTTTCACAGAGAGGCCACCTTTCCGGTGTAGCGTTGAATCTGTGCTCCCAATCGAAGGAATGTTTGATCCAATCGCTCATATCCCCTATCAATATGATTTAGGCCACTTATATGGGTCGTTCCGCGAGCTGCAAGCCCTGCAATTACCAACGCCGCTCCCGCCCGAAGATCCGTTGCCTCCACAGCGGCTCCGGTCAGGTATGGAACCCCCCGAATGTTTACTTGATTGTTTTCAGGTGTAAGATCGGCTCCCATACGAATCAGTTCATGCACATGCTTTAAGCGACCATCAAAGATCTGTTCAGAAATAACACTTTCCCCTTGTGTAAGGGATAAAAGAACCATCATCTGTGGCTGCATGTCGGTTGGAAAACCAGGATATGGCTCTGTTACCACATTACTTACCGATTTCAATTGAGGAGTACTCTGAACCCACAGAGCGTCTCCCTCATTTTTGAGTTCAACGCCAATTTGCTCCAACAGATCCAATGTACTCTTCATATGATCCGGTACCACATGGGTTAAGAGTACCTCTCCACCGGTCACAACAGCTGCAATGGTCAAGGTTCCGGCTACGATTCGGTCAGGAATAATACCATATGAGACCGGATGAAGATGTTTGACCCCACGAATGGTTATGACGCCTGTTCCTGCTCCGTGAACGTCTGCACCCATCCGGTTCAAAAAGCGTTGAAGGTCCACGATTTCAGGTTCCCTTGCGGCATTCCGGATGACTGTTACCCCTTCAGCCAGAACTGCAGCCATCATAATATTTTCTGTCGCACCCACGCTTGGCAGATCCAAATCAATCTCCGTTCCGGTTAATTTTCCAGCAGAACAGTATATGTTGCCGTCTGCTTCCCGGATTTCAGCTCCCAAAAGCCGGAGCCCCTTAAGATGGAGATCAATGGGTCTCGCCCCAATGGCACATCCGCCGGGACGGGACACCGTTACCTCTCCCGTCCTCGCCAGAAGCGGTCCCATTAAGAAGATGGAGGAGCGCATCTGTCGCATCAATGCCTCAGGAATCCGTGTGGTTTTTATTGCGGAAGTTTCCAGTTTGATGCTGTTACCTTCCCACCTCAGCTTTACGCCAAGGGCTTTTAAAATCCGATTCATGACATCAATATCGGAAAGGCGAGGCACATCCTGAATCTCATGAATGCCTCCAACTAAAAGAGTGGCAGCCAGGATGGGAAGAGCTGAGTTTTTTGCACCTTGAACACGAACAGTTCCATACAGAGGTTTTCCGCCTTTGATGACAAACTGCTCCAATGTTCCACCTCCGTCTACCCCTCGCCCACCACCTGAACTTCGGGTACCAGAGTGACACCGTATTCGTTCTTTACGGTTTGAATAATGTGATCAATCAAGGTAAGAATATCCGCTGCCGTCGCATTCCCTCGATTAATAATGAAGTTACTGTGTTGGGTGGACACCTCGGCATCACCAATGCGATACCCCTTCAACCCCGCGGCTTCGATCAGCCGTCCAGAGTGATCGCCCGACGGATTGCGAAAGACACTCCCTGCGCAGGGAAACTGCAAAGGCTGGGTCCGTCTGCGCCGGTCCTTGAATTGGGCCATAGAGGAGGCTACCTTTTTTCGATCCCCCTCTTTCAATTGGAACGTTGCTTCCGTAACCACCCCGCGCTTTTCCTTTTGCAAGATGGATGTACGATAGCTGAACCGAAGATCATCCCTTGTAAAAACAGTCCAATCTCCGTTTTCAAGAAGCACTTCCGCTGATTCCAAAACATTGGACACCTCAGAACCATGGGCACCGGCATTCATAAACACCGCACCTCCAACAGTACCAGGAATCCCTCCGGCGAATTCCAAACCGGTTAAACCGTGTTTTGCCACCATCACCGATAACTTGACAAAAGAGTATCCCCCTCCTGCTGTCACACGGTCGCCTTCCACTTCCATAAGGTCCAACCCTTTTCCCATTTTAATCACGGCTCCACGGATTCCTCCATCTCTGACCAGAAGATTGGAGCCTCTTCCAATCACCCGCCAGGGAATTCCGTATTTTCGAATCACAGCCATGGTCCGCTCAAGTTCTCCCTTGTTTGCAGGGTAAATTAAAATATCAGCGGGTCCGCCCACCTTCCATGTCGTATGAAGAGATAATGGTTCATCAATACGTACATCCTGTACATCTGATTCCTTTATTTCTTGTGCTATCTGTTTCACAGGTGGGATCTCCTTTCGCAGACGATCAGCTTGCCAGTGGTATCCGGGCACGGTATACGATAGTCTATGCCTTTCCGGAATTTGTGTGACGAAACCACGCCCGGCTGTCTTTTTTTATCCATGGTTTTGCGACAATCGTTCCAATTCATCAATAATCACCTCTGAAGCATCCGGACAGCCCAACGATCGAGCCGCTTCACTCATCTGTTGATGGCGTTCAGGATGTTCGATAATCTCACGGATGGTATCCCACAGACGCTCTCCGGTCAGCTCTTTTTCCTTGATCATCATACCGGCTCCCTGTTCCTCAAGCCAGCGGGCATTCGCCTCCTGGTGATTATTGGTAACATAAGGTGAAGGAATTAAAATGGAGGGCACTCCCAATGCAGTCAATTCCGCCAGCGTGGAAGCACCCGCCCTTCCAACGACCAATGAAGTTCCCGCAAGTACGTCCGGCATATTATAAATAAACGGTTTAATTGTCAGATTGGGAAGTTCACTTCCGTCTTTTATATTAGCAATAACCTCTTGATAATGCACCTCTCCCGTAACATAGACAAAGTGAAGATGTTCCGCTTTTTGGATCCGGGGGATCATTGAAATGACTGCTTCATTTATAGGCTTGGCTCCCCGGCTGCCACCGAATATTAAAACCAGCGGTTTTTCCTTATCCGAAATCTCTAGGGATTCTCTTCCCTTTTTTCCATCCGCATGTGTCACTTCTGTTCCGCGGGGATTACCTGTATGAATGATCTTGTTTGCCTTTGTAAGGTATTTTTCCGAGCCACTTAAACTGATCGCCACTACATCCACATAACGGGAAAGAAACCGGGTGGTAAGCCCTGGTAGCACATCCGGTTCAAGAATTAATGTTGGAACTCCTAAACGGGCAGCCGCGTAAAGCGTCGGACCGCTCACATAACCTCCCGTTCCCACCACCACATCTGGTTGAAACTGTTGAATGTATCGTTTGCAATGCCGGACTGCCCGAAGAAATTTCGCCACTGTCTGCAGATTGTCCAAAGAGAGTTTTCGTTGAAACCCTTGAATCTCCACATCAAAAAATTGTATATCGTTTTCTTTGGGAACGATCCGGGCTTCCAGACCGTTCTTCGTTCCGATATATCCGATCTTTGCGTCGGAAATCCGGTTGCGAAATGCCTTAGCAATCGAAAGTGCAGGATAGATATGACCACCTGTTCCTCCACCGGACAGCATGATTTTTTTCATGATCGATCACCCGTTCTCTTATTGTTGTGTGTATGTTCATTCTGTATATCGGGACAGATTCAACAAAATTCCCACGGCCACAAGTGTCAACGTTAGTGATGATCCTCCATAACTTAAGAACGGCAAGGTGATTCCCGTTACTGGAAAGGCTCCGGTCACCACTCCAATATTGATGACGGCCTGAATCACAATCATTCCCGTGACACCCGCTGCAACCAGACCCATAAACAGATTCGGGGACAGAATGGCCACCCGGAATCCGCGCCAAATTAAAACAGCAAAGAGAACAATCGCCGTTCCACCGCCTAAAAAGCCCAATTCTTCTGCCAGTATGGAAAAAATAAAGTCTGTGTGAGGCTCAGGCAGATACAGATGCTTCTGTCGGCTCATTCCCAACCCCAATCCCATCAATCCACCCGGCCCAATGGCAAACAGGGACTGAATTACCTGATATCCCGAACCCAGCGCATCTTGCCACGGGTCAAGAAAAGCCGTGATCCGTTTGATTCGATAGGGTGCAGCCAGGACAAGACCCGCAAAACCAACTATTCCGATCATGGACAGACCGACAAGGTATCTGATCCTTAAGCCAGCGGAGAAAATCAATACCATGGCTGTTCCCAATAAAACGGTCCCTGTTCCCAAATCCGGTTGCAACATAATCAATGCAAAGGCTGCTCCCGCTACGGAAAGTGGAATCACTAACCCTTTCACAAACGTTTGTGCTTCACGAGCATTCAGCATAAAATACCGAGCCAAGAAAAGGATAACGGCCAATTTCATAAACTCTGAAGGTTGAATGCTAAAAGCACCGATCCCCAGCCAACTGCGGGCACCTCCACGAACCATTCCCACACCCGGAATAAGCACCAAAACCAGCAGGAAAAAACAAAAAAACAGACCCGGTTTTGCCCATTGGTAAAAAAGATCCGGATTCAGTCTAGAAACAAACAACATCAAAAAAACGCCCAAAACTGCAAAAAACATCTGCCGTTTTGCATAAAAGAAGCTGTCACCAAATTTTTCAAGGGAATAGGTCGCACTGGCGCTATATACCATTACGACACCGATTGTCAACAGCATCAGAATAACGGCAATAATGACCACATCGGGTGCTTTCCGCGGTTTGGGCATGTTTCTTTCACCTCGACAAAGAGTTTGGGGCAAGCCTATTTAAAGCCTATGCACGGCCTGTTTAAACATGCTTCCCCGTTCTTCAAATGAGGTGTACATATCCCAACTCGCACAGGCAGGTGACAACAAAACCACATCACCCGGTTCCGCCATCTGACAGGCACAGTCCACCGCTTCAGCAATATCTGCTACCTGCTTTCTCAATGAAACCCCTGCCTCTTTTGCCCGATTCAAAAGGGTGTCTGCTGTCTGTCCAAAAGCAACAATCCCTTTGAGACGTTTTTGAAATACAGATGTCAACTCTCGAAAATCAATCCCACGATCCAATCCACCAGCAATGAGTACCACCGGATCTTCAAAGGATTCCAGAGCAGCCGCGGCTGCTTTAGGGTTGGTTGCCTTGGAATCGTTATAGTAACGAACTCCATCAATCGTGGCAACGTGTTCCAATCGATGCTCCACTCCGGTGAAGGTAGCCAGCTCTTCACGAACCGCTTCGACCGGGCAACCGGCAGCTAATGCGATCGTAGCTGCAGCCAGTGCATTTTCCTTATGAACCCCCGGTAAAGGAACACTGGAAATCGGCAGAATCCGAACCGATTCCTTGTGGTTCGGAAGGTGAGCCACCACCCACCCCTCGTCCACCATCACCCCGCGGTTCACAATTTCCTGTCGACTAAACCACCAGATCTCTCCCTTTAATTCCTGAGCGATGGCACGACACTCAGCAGAATCCCAATTTAAAACAGCCACATCGCCGATTTGCTGATTTGAAAACAGTTTCTTTTTCGATTCCCGATAGTCTTCCATCGAGCCATGATAATCCAGGTGAGCAGGTACCACATTAAGTATCGCCCCAATTCGGGGATGAAACTTATGCGTACCTTTTAGTTGGAAACTGCTCAGCTCACAGATAAGCCATTCTTCCTCCCGCATAGCTGGAGCCAATTCCGAAAGAGCCATTCCAATATTCCCCGCGACGCGGGACGGAAGTTGCCCTTTGGACAACATACGTCCTACCAATGACGTGGTGGTGGTTTTTCCATTGGACCCTGTAATCCCGATAATATTCGCTTCTGTCAACAGATAGGCCACTTCCACTTCTGTCACCACAGGGATCCCCAAATCTTGAGCCCGTGTAATCAATGGAATGTGGTAAGGGATTCCGGGGTTTTTCACCAAAAGATCCACCTCCGGATGAATCAGCCGTTCAGGATGCCCCCCCAACACCACCTGTATCCCTTCTCTTTCCAAAGATTCCGCTTCCGGGCATTCCTGACGAGGCTTTCGGTCGTTCACCGTGACAAAAGCACCCTCGGAATGAAGCAGACGAGCTACAGCCAAACCACTCCGTGCCAGTCCCAGTACAAGCACATTCTTTCCGGCAAACCTCTTTTGACCCGGTCTCAAGTTAAAAACACCTCCAAGTAGATCCCCAATGCGGCAAAGAGGAAGCCCACAGTCCAAAATGAAACAACAACCCGCCACTCAGACCAACCCACCAACTCAAAATGGTGATGGAGTGGACTCATGCGGAAAATTCGTTTTCCCCGCAATTTAAAGGAAAGAACTTGTATCATCACAGACAATGTCTCAATGACAAACACCGCCCCGATGACGGGGAGAAGCAATTCTGTCTTGGTAATGACAGCCAGACCAGCCAGACCGCCACCCAGCGCCAATGAACCGGTATCTCCCATAAAAACCTTGGCCGGGTGGGCATTAAACACCAAAAACGCGAGGAGCGCTCCCACGACAGAAGCGGAAAAAATGACGACCATATAATTGCTCTGAACCATGCCAATCACGGCATAGGCACCATAAGCAATCACCGCTGTCCCGGACACTAACCCGTCCAACCCATCCGTTAAATTGACTGCATTGGAAGCCGCAATCATCATGATGACCAAAAGAGGGAGATACAGCCAACTCAGTTCAAAATGCACCTCTGTTCCCGGAATGTGAATCTGGGAGATGGCCGGATTTTCTCCTCGAACAATCCGAACTTCCCACAACACCCAAAACAGAACGACACCGATAAACAATTGTCCCAAAAGTTTTTGTTTGGCTGTCAACCCTAAATTCCGCTTCATGACCACTTTGATGTAATCATCCATAAAGCCCAGGATGCCATATCCCAGCGTGGCAAAGAGAAGAAAAAATAAATCCGACAGGGAGTCAAAAAAGAACACATTACTGAGCGGGATTGCTGTCAGAACAATCACCGTGAGAAATATGGTCCCACCCATCGTCGGAGTACCCGCCTTTTTTTGATGGGCCTTTGGACCTTCTTCACGGATGGCCTGACCAAACTTCAACCGTCTCAGAATCGGAATGACGGATGGTCCCAACAATATGCCGATGCCAAAAGCCACAGCGAGAGGAACCACAAGCAATCTCATATCCATTAATTTCTGTTCGCTCCTTCTGTCAATAAATATACAACGCGTTCCAGACGTGCTCCACGGGAAGCTTTGACCAGCAACACCGCAAAGTCTCCTCCGTCTTGCATCAGCCGTTCAGATGCTTCTTCCACCGTTTTGAAATGAACCACCGGCAAACGCGGATCGGCCGTTTGTGCTCCCTCACCGATCCATCGGGCACGGTCCCCAAGAGTAAACAGGCGTGATACCCCTTTTTCCGCCGCATAGTGACCCACTTCACGGTGAAGCGCTTCCTCATTCTCTCCCAGCTCCAAAATATCTCCCAAGAGAACCCATTTCTCTTGAAAATCTTTCAACGAAGTGATGAGGTCAATGGTTGCGCGAACCGCTGAAGGGCTGGAATTATAGGCATCATTAATCACTGTCATCCCGTTGGCAGCCACCAGGTTTTCCAGACGCATATCTGATGATTGAACCTGCTTCAATCCCTTTTGAATCTCGGCTTCCGTCAATCCCAAAAGACGACCGATATGAATGGCCAAAAGTGCATTCACCGCATTATGTCGACCCATCATATCCAACTCAAACCGGGTGTCAGTCGCCGAAGAAGTAAAGGAAATGCCCCTTAATCCATCCATTTGCAAACCGAGTGCTCGATCATCATTGATCGACTCAAAGCCTACTTTCAACACTTTACGTTTTTCTTCCGTCAGTCGATTCCGGAGAAGGGGTTCATCCCCATTCATGACAAGGATACCATCCGGAGACAATCCTTCGCGAATCTCCAATTTGGCATCAGCAATCGCTTCCCGACTTCCGAGAAATTCCAGATGGGCATCTCCGATATTGGTGATCACAGCGAAATCGGGAGCAGCAATTTGGGACAGGCGTGCAATTTCACCCTTGTGATTCATCCCCATCTCCACTACAGCCACTTCCGTATCTTCAGGCATGGACAAGAGAGTGAGCGGGAGGCCAATATGATTATTCAGATTCCCTGAGGTTTGATGCACCCGATAACGGACACCTAGGACAGCCCCAATTAAGTCTTTGGTTGTTGTCTTTCCATTACTTCCTGTTACACCGACAACCTTTACACCCAATTCCTGACGATAGGCAGCCGCTAGGTCCTGTAGAGCTTTCAGGGTATCTTCCACCACAATCAAAGGAACCGGTCGATTTTTTGGGACCGGAACATCCTTTGCCCACAATGCGGCGACAGCGCCTCTTTTTACAGCGTCGCTCAAAAAGTCATGTCCATTAAACCGTGTACCCGTCAAAGGAATATACAATTGGTTTTCTTTTAATGTGCGGGAATCAGTGGATACCCCATGAACCAAAAGATGGTTATCGATCACTCCACCAACAAGCTTTCCGCCGACCCCATCCCGAATCTCTCTCAGTGTTTTCTGCATAGAAACCTACCCTTTTTCCAGAATTGCTTGACGTGCAACTTCACGGTCATCAAAGTCGTAACGGATACCATCGATTTCCTGATATGTCTCATGACCTTTTCCGGCAATCAACACAACATCTCCCGCAGAAGCCGAATGAATGGCAGAACGGATGGCTTCCGTCCGATCTACAATCGATTTCACTCGCTCTGGAGAAAAACCATTCACCCCATCCATCATATCGTCAATGATCTGCTGTGGATCTTCCGTTCGGGGATTATCACTGGTAATAATGGCTTGTTCGCTGTATGATGCAGCAATTTGAGCCATTTGGGGTCGTTTGGTTCGATCCCTGTCTCCACCGCATCCGACCACACAGGTTACCTTTCCCATCGCAAATTCGCGAATCGTGGTTAAAACATTTTCCAGACTGTCCGGTGTATGTGCATAATCAACCAATACGGTAAATGACTGTCCTTCATCCACCCGTTCAAACCTTCCCGGCACTCCCTGAACCCTGGATAAGGTTTTGCGGATTTGTTCGATGGAAATCCCTTCACCCAGAGCGACAGCTGTTGCTGCCAGCACATTGTACACGTTGAAGGTTCCCATCAGTTTCATCTGTACATCCACAGATCCATGAAATGTTTTTAATTTGAACGATGTACCGCCCGGATGAAATTGAATATGTTCTGCATATACATCAGCCGGCTGTTTGATGCTGTATGTAATCACTTGACCCGAAGTAATCTCCTTAAAGTACGAACTGGCTTCATCATCGATATTTAACACCGCCAAGGGTTGATCCTCCGACCGGTCTTGGTATGCATTCCCCAGTTGACTGAAGAGGAGGCCTTTCGCAGCACGATAATGCTCCATCGTACCGTGATAGTCCAAATGATCCTGGGTCAGATTGGTAAACACAACGGTTTTGAATTGACAACCCCGCGTCCGCCCCATATGCAACGCATGAGAGGAGGCCTCAATGACAGCATGTGAACAACCACGATCCACCATTTCACGGAAACCCCGTTGCAATTCCAGCGACTCAGGAGTTGTATTTTTTACCGGATACACCCGGTCTCCAATCTTCATATTCATTGTACCGATTAATCCTGTCATCCGACCGGAATCCTGGAGAATATCCCGGATCAAATGGGTAACAGTCGTTTTTCCATTGGTTCCTGTCACTCCGATTAACTTCAGGTGACGGGTGGGATGGCGATAAAACGTACTGGCCAAGACCGCCATCGCTCTGTGAGTATCCGGAACCCGGATCACAGGAATATCCTCTTTGAGGTGGATGTTCTCTTCCACCACAATTGCTGCGGCTCCCCTTTGTATCGCTTCTGGAATAAACCGGTGACCATCCACATGAAAGCCTTTCACAGCGATAAACAAGTCCTCCGGTTTTACTTGGCGGGAGTCCATTTCCATGCCCTTGATCTCAACATCTGTATTCCCCTTGATTTCTGCAACCATAAGAGAAGGGATCAACTCTTCCAACTTCATCACATATCTGGCGGCACGACTAGGAGACAGCCGCCTCCCCCCTTTCATCAAACATATGACCCACAAGACACAATCAGCCTCTCCATCCTGTACAATGCGCAAGGCTGATTCATGATGATTTCCGATATAAGAAAGACAAGAGAAATGCCAGGGATGTTCCTGGCATGGTTCAATTCATCCATTCCTATTTTAATCCCCTTTCTGTTTTTTGTCACCCAAATAGATCCGAATGGGTGTCCCCTTCTTGACTCGCTCTCCGGGCTTGGGTGCCTGATTGATCACCACGTTGCCCTTTCCACTCACATCGAGTGGTGTATCATAGAGGCTCATTCGAATATCATTGATCTGTTCCCCGACCAAATTGGGCACTTTCACCATCGGTGTGGTCATAGGTGTTTGTTTGGGCGAAATTTGTTTTTCTCTTTTGTCCACCTTTAAATAACGCAGACTGTCATACAGGATGTTTCGAACAATGGGAGCGGCAACGACACCTCCAAACTGTATCCCGTTGGGATTATCCACAGCCACATAGACGACCAGCCTCGGATCATCCATCGGGGCGGCCCCGATAAAGGAAACAATATGATTATTTTTGAGATAGCGTCCATTCGCTCCTACTTTTTGCGCGGTACCCGTTTTTCCCCCCACCCGGTACCCGTCAATGAACGCTTTGCGCCCTGTGCCTTTGGCAACCACACTTTCCAAAGCTTGACGGATCTGTTTGGATGTTTTTTCTGAAATGACTTGACGTTTCACTTCAGGTTTTGTTTTTTTCAACACCTTATTGCTGTCAGGGTCCTGCCAAGCCTTCTGAATATAGGGTTTCATCAACTTCCCGCCATTGATAGCCGCCGCCACTGCCGCAACCTGTTGAATGGGGGTGACAGACACGCCTTGACCAAATGAAGTGGTAGCCAATTCCACGGGCCCCACCCGCTCCGGTTTAAAAAGAATTCCTCTTGCTTCACCATTTAAATCAATTCCGGTTTTCTCTCCAAACCCAAACTCCTTGATATAGGAGAACAACTTCTCTTTCCCCAGGTTCTGTCCCAACGCAACAAATCCGGGGTTACAGGAATTTTGCACCACTTCCAGAAAGGTTTGCGAACCATGACCCCCACCTTTCCAACAACGAAGTTTGGCTCCACTCACTTTTATAAATCCAGGATCATAGAAATGATCTTTGAGATTCACTTGATTCTCTTCCAGCGCCGCCGCCAATGTAATAATTTTAAACGTAGACCCTGGCTCATATGTACGCCAGATCGGCAAGTTTCGGTTGTACACTTCCGGATCGACGTTCTGGAAGTTGTCCGGTCGGAACGTCGGACGACTGGCCATCCCCAGGATTTCCCCTGTTTTGGGGTTCATCGCAATCGCCAATACATTCTCCGGATCATATTGGGCCATGGCCTGATCCATTTCCCGTTCCATAATCGTTTGGATATTTTTATCTAAAGTAAGGACCATGTCCAGCCCATCTTTTGGAGCAAAAAATTGTTCGTGGCTCTCTGGAAGCTTCTCCCCTTTTGCATTCGCCTCAAAAGAAACCCGCCCCCGCGTTCCCCGAAGTTTTTCATCATAAATCAGTTCCAGACCCGCCAGACCCTGATTATCAATCCCGGCAAATCCCAAAATATGGGCGGCCAAGCTTCCTTCCGGATAATGCCGCTTGTTATCCTCTGCCACCACAATTCCGGGAAGACGTAACTCTTGAATGGACTTTGCCCGGTTTTCACTGATTTTTCGACCATATGGATTCATTCGTACAATCAATTCTTTTTTTGTGATTTGACGATATATTTTTTCTTCCGGGGCCAACAAGATTCGGGCCAGTTCCCTCGCTGTCTGTGCAGGGTCCTTGATTTGGGCGGGAATGGCCAGAACGGTCGGCGAACTTATATTGTAGGCAAGCACATCCCCATTTCGGTCCAAAATTCGCCCCCTTTTCCCTTCAAATGGAATATCCCGCGTCCAAAGTTCACGAGCCTTCTCATTCAACCACGTTCCCTGAATGAGCTGAACATATCCCAACCGGACTAACAGCCCTGCGAACAAAAGCAAACCGATGGAAAGAGCGATAAAGAGTCGTTTTCGAACCAGGCTTCCGGGTATAGACACATTCATACCCCTTCCCACAGACAGGATTTTCTAAGACAACCCTATTCTCCGGACACAGGGATTAGAACAATCACATAAAAACAACCTCTCCTGCAGGAAGAGGTTGTTCAGCCATGATTCGGCTTTAGCTTCAATCGGATTTTCTTCCGTTCCATCACTCGGTCTCCCGGTGAAATGGATTGTTGGGTAACGTAGCCTTCTCCATTGATTTGCGGCTGTAAATCCATTAGCCGGCAGATGGTTAAGGCTTGCCTCAAAGAAGCACCGGTCAAATCCGGCATCTCAAGTGCCGGAGGAGATTCTGTCAACAGATAGGTAGCACCGGTAATCAATGGTTCTCCCGGACGGGGATATTGTCGTAGAACACGCCTTCCGCTACCCAATACCTTGGCTTGTATCCCTGTTTCCAGGATCTCCTTTTTCACTTCATCCACCGGTTGATCCACCCATTCCTTGGCCACAGGACGGTCTTGTTGCGTTTTCGCCTGTTGAGCGGGCTCTGATTTGGACACGCCCATGTGGTGAAGGGAACTTGCAATGATCCGTCCCGCAGCAGGTGCGGCTACCGTTCCGCCATCCCCTGATTTGCCCGGCTCATCAATTGCCACATAGACGACCAACTCCGGGTCATCCGCTGGGGCAAAGCCAATGAAAGAAGCTACATATTTCCCCGTTTCATATCCTTTTCCGTCTTTTTTCGGCTTAAGAGCCGTCCCCGTCTTACCGGCGACTCTGTACCCTTCCACATCTGCCTGTTTACCTGTTCCCTCGGTCACCACACCACGGAGCAAGGTCCTTACCTGACCGGCAGTCTCTTTTGAAATGACATTCTTTCGCACCGGATAAGGTTTGTTCTTCTTTAAAACCTTTTTATTCTTAGGATCACGGATTTCCTTCATCACATAAGGCCGATACAATGTTCCACCATTCGCAACGGCAGAGACGGCCATTACTTGCTGGATCGGTGTAACCGCAATCCCCTGACCAAATGAGGTGGTTGCCAACTCTGTAGGATGAAGCGGAGAATGGCCGAAGAAAAGACCACGGGCTTCTGCAGGTAAATCAATACCGGTGGAGCGACCCGATCGCTCTGTTATTTTTCCAAATCCAAACCGGTCAATATAGCGAATCAGCCGATTGGCACCCAATTTCTCACTCAAACGGACAAAGGCCACATTACTGGATAAATAGACTCCGTCTGCGTAAGAAATCTCTCCCCAGCCACGGTCATTCCAATCGCGAATGATTTGATTGTCCACCTGAATGGAGCCGGATTGGAACCGCTCGTCCGAATGAAATACATTTTCTTCAATGGCCGCAGCCAACGTGATGATTTTAAACGTTGAACCTGGCTCATACTGGGCCTGAACTGCCCGGTTTACATCATTTTCTCCCTGCTTCCACGTCTTATCAAATCTGGCCGGATCAAAGGTAGGACGGCTGGCCATCGCCAGTATTTCACCTGTATTCGGATCAGCCACAATGGCAGTGGCCCCTTTGGCATGGTGTTCAACCATCGCTTCATCCAGGATTTTTTCAACGGAATACTGGATGTTGGCATCCAAGGTCAACAAAAGGTCCTTTCCATTCTCAGGCGGCTGATAATCCTGGGCTGATTGAGGGATTTGATCTCCTCTAGCATCTTTTTTAAAGCGGATTTTCCCCTCATGTCCCCGCAATTCGTTGTCGTATGTCTGCTCCACTCCCCCCACAGCCTTGCCCGCCACATTGACAAATCCCAGAACATGGGCTGCCAACTTCCCTTCAACAAACTGCCTTCCAGGCGTTTTAATGGAATAGATCCCATTGAGATCCAGCTTGAGCACTTCATCCCGAACTTTTCGGGAAACCTTGAAATTCCCTTTTTTCTTCAGTTCCACCTGTTTTGCTGTTTTTTTCGTCAACTTTTTGAGGAGTTTCTGTTCCGGAATATCTAATAAAGGAGCCAGCTTTTCAGCCGTTTCCCGCGGATCATCCACTTGGTCGAGATCTGCTGCGATAATATATTTCTCCACACTTTCAGCTAGAGTGAATGTTCCGCTTCGGTCCATGATACTCCCCCGAACCGGCTCGATCACTGTTTTTGCTTCCCAGGTTTTTTCTGCTCGTTCTCTGAGGTTTTTCGCATCTATCGTCTGAATCCACAACAATCGAAAGATCAGAGCTGACAAAAACAGAGTACACAACAGCCCTACCAGAAGTGATCTCCATTTGCTCGCTTTCGTCGCCGGATTCATCGAGTCACCTCAACCCCGATGATCTGTGGAAGAGAATTTCTTCTCTTTTTTATGATTTGTGGAGATGGAGCTTTTTTCAGCCATAACCATCCCTTTTTCTCTCGCAAATTGACGAATTCGATCGGCACTTCTCAATTCATTTTTCTTCTTTTGCAAATGCTTGTTTCCCTCTTCCAACTGCGCGGTCTGTCGCTCCATCTTTTGCAGTTCCATATGAAGTTCCGCCACTTCCGCATAACGGGACAATATCCCCGAAGCCAAAACCACAAAGATGACAATGCTCACCATATACAATATTTTTTCTCTGGCTGGAAGCTCTTTTCTTTGTACTCGTTTCTTTTTCTTTGGCAATATGCGCGGCTGAGGCTCCGGTTGGTATGCAATGGCAGTGTTTCCCCGGTATTCTCTCATGTTATTCTTGACCCTCCTTGCACTTTTCCGCAATGCGCAACTTAGCGGATCTCGCTCGTGGATTTCTCTCAAGCTCTTCTCCCGAAGGTTGCACAGGTTTCTTTGTTATAATGCGGATTTCCGGTTTCCTTCCACAGGTGCAGACAGGAAAATCGGATGGACAAATACAACCTTTCGCCTTTTCCATATAGATCTGTTTTGCAATCCGATCCTCCAAGGAATGGAAAGTGATCACACTCACCCGTCCCCCGGGACGGAGCCTTGCAATCGCCTCTTTTAAAGCACTTTGAAAGACATTTAGTTCATCGTTCACAGCAATCCGGATGGCTTGAAAGCTCCGACGCGCGGGATGGGGACCTTTCCTCCTGGCAGGCGCCGGAATCGCCTCCTTGATGATGGTGGCG
Source organism: Melghirimyces algeriensis (assembly GCF_900182565.1). GTDB lineage: Bacteria > Bacillota > Bacilli > Thermoactinomycetales > DSM-45169 > Melghirimyces > Melghirimyces algeriensis. The sequence goes on from NZ_FXTI01000002.1 coordinate 218,947, forward strand.
AGCTCCACAGTCGTTTCAATGGGTTTTACGGATCGGTACTCAACAATTCTCTGCGCAATCCGGCGAGCAAACCGTTCTTCCCCATACTGATAGATGATACGGCTGATCTCCTCACGGGACCAATCGTTTACCACTTGATATGCCGTCAGCTCGGACTCTGTATCCATACGCATATCCAACGGCGCATCATGGTGATAACTGAACCCACGTTTACCTTCATCCAACTGTGGAGAAGAAACACCCAGATCAAACAGGATACCATCCACTTTGGATAACTCCAGCTGATCCAGTACCTGACCTAATCTGTAAAAATTGGATCGGATCAAATGGACTTGACAGGAAGATCCTTTTAATCTCTCCGAAGCTGCGTTCAAGGCACGATCATCCTGATCCAATCCCACCAAAACACCTGAAGAACCAAGCTGTTCCACAATCCGTGAACTGTGTCCAGCCCCTCCCAATGTACAGTCCACATAGATTCCATCGGGATGAATATTCAGGCCATCGACGGCCTCTTGTCTCATAACCGTTTCATGACGGAACAATAACCTTCCAACCTTTCTTTACAAAGCCTACAAATTTAAATCCAGATCTACCAATTTTTCTGCAATCTCGTTAAACGAATCCTCGGATTGTTCATAGTAAGATGTCCACGCTTCTTGACTCCAGATTTCCACCCGGTTGGAAACACCAATCACAATACATTCTTTCTCCAACTTCGCAAACTCCCTCAAATTACCTGGAAGATGGACACGCCCTTGTTTGTCCAACTCCACAACTGCCGCTCCTGAGAAAAAGAAACGGGTAAATGCACGAGCGTCCGCTTTGGTAAATGGGAGCGACTTCAGCTTTTGTTCCAACTGCTTCCATTCAGACATCGGATAAACAAACAGGCAGTGGTCGAGTCCACGGGTGATTACAAAAGCTCCACCCAAGTCTTCCCGAAATTTGGACGGGATGATCAGGCGACCTTTATCGTCGACACTATGACGATACTCCCCCATGAACACGCCACCGCACCCCCTTTACTCCCCCTTACTCCCCACTTCCCTCCACTTTCCACCACATTGTAAATTATACAACAGGCACACATAAAAATCCTGCACCAAGGGTGCAGGATTTTTACATATTTTTCTTTTTGAGGGATAAATCTTAAACTTTCCAGGTATTCAGGTATTCCTTCTGATCGGAAGTCATGCGATCAATCTGAATTCCCAGGGAATCCAGTTTATAGGTAGCCACCTGTTCATCGATGTGATAAGGAACATCTAAAACACGAGGACCGATTTTTTGATAATTTTCCATAACAAAGATCAAGGACATCGCCTGCAATGCAAATGTCATATCCATAATCTCTGCTGGATGCCCATCGCCAGCCACCAGATTGACCAAACGTCCATCACAGAGCAAATGAATCCGTCGACCATTATCCATTTGATACTCTGTAATGTCCCTTCTGACCAGCCGTTTTCCCACTGCCTGCTCTTCCAGTGCCAGTTTATCAATCTCCACATCAAAATGGCCGGCATTGGCGAGGATCACTTTATCTTTCATCAGTGGGAAATGCTCTCCGGAAATCACTTTTTTGTTCCCCGTCACGGTAACAATCATATCTGCAACCTTTGCCGCCTCCGCCATTGGCATGACAGTAAATCCATCCATATGGGCTTCCGTCGCTTTGATCGGGTCCACTTCTGTTACCACCACACGGGCACCCAATCCCTGAGCCCGCATCGCTACGCCCCGACCGCACCAGCCGTAACCGACAACCACCACTGTTTTTCCGGCGACAACCAAGTTCGTGGCCTTGTTGATTCCGTCCCACACAGATTGACCGGTTCCATACCGGTTATCAAAGAGAAACTTCGACAGCGCATCGTTCACAGCAATCATGGGAAACTTCAGTTCCCCACTCTTTTCCAATGCACGAAGCCGAAGAATTCCCGTTGTCGTTTCTTCACAACCGCCTTTCACCTGTTCCAAAAGATCGGGACGTTCTGCATGGAGGATGCTGACCAGATCTCCACCATCATCGATAATTAAGTCTGGACGGGTTTCCAGCGTCAACATCAAGTGCTCCTTATATTCTTCCGGAGACGGATCATATTTCGCATAAACCGTAACACCTGATTCAGCCAGAGCTGCTGACACATCATCCTTCGTGGAAAGCGGGTTGCTTCCCGTAATCGCCACATGAGCCCCTGCATCTTTCAACAGTTCAGCTAAACAGGCTGTTTTCGCTTCCAAATGAAGAGAAATCGCCACCCGTTGACCGGCAAGAGGTTGCTTCGCAATAAATTCTTCCCGAATCCGGTTTAATACCGGCATATGCTGACGGGCCCAATCCATTTTAAGGCGCCCTTCCGGTGCCAAATTTTTGTCACGAACAATACTTTCTCTGAAGGAATCCAATGTACATCACCCCATATTCAGTGTTCAATCCATGACGTAACTCAATCTCATAAGTATACAACCCGATGATGGTTCTTCTGGACAAGAGGTGTTTGAAGCAACTGGTCCACCCAACCTTTACCATAGAGATTCCACCAGGGAATCATATTGTGAACCCTTTCTTGAAGTGCACCTCCAGGACAAATTTCTGCTTCCAACAGGTCAAAGCGTTGCAGTTCAACCTCTTCTCTCTTCTCCAACGCTTTGCGTGTTTCCTGTTCCAAAAAATTCACCTGCTTCATGATGTGCCCACAGTTGGTATTCCCCAGGTCTTTCAGATCGGGACGAACACCGGAAATTTCACCGATCAACGGATGATAGATTTCCTTGATACGACTGCGAACCCGCCCAAAGACAGCATCGACATCCAGATGGTATTGCCTTTCCAGCCAGCTCCACTTCTTCGCCTCCAAACGGTGAAGCACATCATCCACGGTTAATTGAAACCGCTGCATTTCCTTTTCTCCTTTTCGTCCCACCAGTGTCACACTGTTTCGCGGAAACAAGACAGGCATCTCCATACCCGCCAGAGAAAAGGCTGACTTCAAAAGTGCCCAATAAGCGATCTCCCCCGGTCCCAATACGGTAGCCAATGTGGGAAAAAGAAATTCCTGCATCAATGGACGGGTAAGCACATTGTTGCTAAGTATACTGGGCTCTCGGTAAACACGTTCCAGCAACTCCTTGTGGGTGATTATCTCTCCATCCTTCGTGAAAAAGGTTCCGTCCTCCGTTCGATACAAAGCCTTTCGATCCGTATCTGTGCTTAAAAACAGGTTCGCCTTGTCCAAGCCAACATCCACCGTCACCGGATAGCCATCCTGTTTTAGATGGTCGGCTTGTTTAAGAATTTCCCGGTTTAGCGACTCATTCTCTTCAATCAACCATTGAAAAAACGGTGTCTCCAATCTGCGCAATGGTTGAAATGCAGAATCGATCATCAACAAACCATAGCGACCAAACAGATGATGAAGCAACCGGGCAAAATGACGTGAAAGACTCAGCCGATCGCGGGACAGTTCTTTTAACAGGTCCATCCATTCCCTTTTGTAAGGGGTATCCGGAAGATGCCGACCTACGTTTTCAATCCATTGAATCAGTTGATCCGGATCGGGAAAAACGTTGGAAACGGAAGGTTTCCCATGGACCTGAACCGGAAGTGTAATCTTTTCCACCGTTCCTTCAGTGGAAAGCAGATGAAGGTGGTTCACCTCGTCCCAATCATGATCTTCCCCGGCAATCCAAAAGACAGGGATCACAGGTCTGTTTAATCGCCGTTCTTCCCGCTCAGCCAATTGAATCAGCGTGATTGCTTTATGAATGGTGTACAAAGGTCCTGTCAGAATCCCGGCTTGTTGACCACCCACCACAACCAGACTGTCAGAATGACAAAGGCGCTCAAGATTGGAACGAACCGCAGGATGATCCAGCTCATCTGCATGATACTGCCTGAGCACATCTGCCAGCTGTTCTCTTGACACAGGATGATTCCTTTTTTCTAACCTCTCCGCCCTTCGAAAAAATTCTGAGTCATCTCCTGGATGATAGGTAAAATATGGTTCCAATCGTTTGAAACGATAAAAATAGTCTCGAAGCAGTGAATTTCCGGGCTCCATATAAATCTCTTCAACTCTCATGCCAAACCTCTTTTCTCTCTATCATCTTCCCTAGTATATCAAAGGAGATTCCTTTGGGAAATCCTTCCTCACTCCGGTTCCTGCTTTCCTTTCAACGGAATGGATAGTAACAGAGAAAGGATAAAACCGAGGACAGCCACCCCTCCAGCTGTCAACATCCCCATCTGAAACCCTTGTTTCCAAATGGGAGGAAGGCCCAAACCCCATGCATTCCAATCGGCAGCTGAAGGCTCAAAAAAGAAAAGTCCGATGATCACCAGTGCCATGGCACCACCCGTCGCCCGAAACATGGCAACCATCATCAGTCCACTTTTTATTTGACGCATGGAAACGGTTTGAAACAACAGTTCATGGACTGGCGAGGATAAGGTAAATCCCAAGCCGACACCCAGAATAACCAGCACTGTGGCAAGGGATACCAGGTCCTGAACCAACGTTAATGAAAAATACGCAGCTGCCGTAAAGAAAAACCCCAAAGCCAGCCCGGTCTGAACTTCCCATCGGGAGAAAATTCTTCGAGAGATCGGAAGCGTAAACCATGCTGCACCGGCAACAATGGAGAGAAAAATTCCTCCAGTCCCTTGAGGTTGGTCGAATACAGCCACCATCCATCCAGGAACCAATACCACAGCCACCCATGTACATCCTGCCAGCATCACCGCAAAATGGACACCGATCAAATGTGGATCAATCAATAAATGCGGCTTGAAAAAGGGGGATTCTGCCTGATGCTCCACCATCATCAAAGGGATCATCAAACCTGCAGCAAGTACAGCAAAGGGCAAAAATCGAGGATCTACCAACATCCGCCATCCCATTTCAGGATTTAATTGGGATACCGCGATCATTGCCAATAAAAGAATCGCTGCAAAGTAAAAGAGACCCGTTGTTTGATAGGAAGGTGTTCTGTAGCTGCCGCTCAACGAAAAACGATGGCTGAGAATATAAACAACAACGGCAACCGGGATATTGACCAAAAAGATCCAACGCCACCCGTAATGCCAGGTAATACTGGAAGACAGAAACGGGATGATAATAAAAAGCCCTCCGAACAAGGCATGAATGACCAATCCTAACGGTCGTCTCCGGTGATGGATCAGACGGCGCAGACCCACAGAGAGAGGAGGAACCACACCACCTGCCCCCAAAGCCTGTATCACACGACCTCCGATCAATGTCAACCAACTGTTGCTTACTCCCGCAGTCAGAGAACCCAAGGCAAAGAGACTCAGGGAAACAGCAAACCAGTTTTGCCTTCCGGACAAATTTCCCCATCTCTCCATCAGAGGAAGGGCGAGAACAAACACAGCCAGATGAAGCGCAATTACCCAGATCACTCCCCGCACCGGAAAGCCGAGATCTGAGGCGATCACTGTCAACGATGGGGATACAATGCTTATATCCAAAGCACTGAGAAAAATGGCGATTACATAGGAGTCCACCGTCCATCTTCTTTTGTCAGACATCCCGTATCGCCTCCCACTTTCAACCCCGTAAGTAGATGATGGAAACCCTGTATCCCTGATACCGGAATTCCCGTTTCTTCTGCACGATAAACCAGCTGGGTCAGTTTCGCATTGACGGGCGTAGAAATTCCATGTTGCTTCCCCTTCGCCACTACCGCGCCATTAATGAAGTCAATTTCCGTCTTTTTTCCACGTTTCAAATCCTGAAGCATGGAAGATTGGTTGGCTGCTGTCTTTTTGCAAACTGCAAGGATTTTGTTGACCAACGTTCTTGGCTCAAGAGCAGTGCCTTCAAACGCAGCCACTTGAACAACTTCATCCAAAATGCCCTCCATCCATGGCTTAAATCCATCCTGATCAAGCAGATCGCCGTTCGAAAGGTTCCAAAGAGAGGTCAATGGATTAATCACACTGTTGATGGCTAACTTTTCCCATAAAACCCTCTTTATATCCAAATCATAAGCAATGGATAACTCGCTGGACGATAAAATGGAAAGAGTCTTCTCAGTGATTGGTGAAACATTTCCTTCACTGATCTGTCCGATCCTGGATTCACCTTCCCCGGTGTGCTCCACATGGGACAGCCCCCGTCGCATCGCTCCTTCTGTAGTTACTGCATGGTACAGATGTTCTTGTGGAAAATATCCCCTCAACTGCTTTTCCTGCCCCATTCCATTTTGCCAAAGCCAGATATCCGTGGAGGAATGGCATACCCGTGGCAGCTCAGAAGCGATTTTGGCTACATCCGTTTGTTTCACGGCCAGAAAAATCACATCAAAAACAGGAAGACCGTGATCTCCCGACCATTCCACGTAAACAGAATGCAGAGATTCTCTTCCATTCCGCTTCGTCACCCGCAGTCCATTCGCTCGGATCTGATCCCTTTGTTCACGCGTCCGCGTCAACAGTATGGTTTCTGGAAACCGTTCAGCCAAGCGTCCTGCCCAAAGCAATCCGATGGAACCACCACCCCATACGGCAATCCGCATCTTTTATCTCCCTCCTGTTCATTCGTATCATAACAGATTCCCCCCACAGTATGTGAGGGGAATACCGTTTCAAACAGGATACACGGGATGTTTGCGTTGACTGAACGTAATCTCTTTGTCAGCATAGGCTTCAAACCGTCCGATCAACTCCTCTCTGAGCTGATCCGGCTCCACAATTCCGTCAATGATCAACTCTGAAGCCAATCGATAGATGTCAATATCTTCCTTGTACTCCTCCCGTTTTTTCTGTACAAACTTCGCTTTCTCCGCTCCTTCCAACTGGTTGATCTTATTGCTGTAAACCGCATTAACGGCAGCTTCCGGACCCATCACTGCAATCTGAGCGGTCGGGAGAGCCAAACAGCAATCCGGTTCAAAAGCGGGTCCAGCCATCGCATAAAGTCCAGCCCCATAAGCTTTCCGAACCACAACAGAAATTTTGGGAACCGTTGCTTCCGACATAGCGGCAATCATTTTGGCCCCATGTCGGATTAACCCCTCTTTTTCCGTTTGCGTTCCAATCATAAATCCAGGGACATCGGCCAAAAACAACAGCGGAATGTTAAATGCATCGCAAAGTGTGATGAAGCGAGCCGCCTTATCGGCAGAGTTGACAAACAGGACGCCCCCTTTTACTTTGGATTGATTGGCAATAATCCCAACCGACCTTCCATCGATCCGGGCAAACCCTGTAATCAACTCCTTCGCAAAGAGCTTTTTCAATTCATAGAAAGACCCTTCATCCACAAGAGAATCAATCAATTCCATCATGTCAAAGGGAGTATTCTGGTGATCCGGTACGATCTCAGAAATTTTCTTCGCATCGGGGTTTGGATTTGTTCCAGCGATCCGAACCGGCTTTTCCGTATAGCGAGCCGGAAAATAGCTGAGGTACTGTCTAGCGGATGATATGGCATCTTCCTCATCATCAGCAAGGACATCCCCGCATCCGCTGATAGAACAATGCATCCGGGCTCCTCCCATCTCTTCCAGAGAAACTTTTTCTCCAATCACCATTTCAGCCATTCGAGGAGATCCCAGATACATGCTGGCATTCTTATCCACCATGATCACTGTATCGCAAAATGCAGGGATATAGGCTCCACCTGCCGCAGAAGGACCAAACAGGACGCACAACTGGGGAATGACACCGGAGAGTTTCACTTGGTTGTAAAAAATCCGACCCGCCCCTCTTCGTCCGGGAAACATTTCAACCTGATCCGTAATCCTTGCTCCTGCGGAATCCACCAAGTAGATCATAGGGACACGCAGCTTTTCTGCTGTTTCCTGGATACGAATGATTTTTTCCACCGTACGGGCTCCCCAAGATCCTGCTTTCACGGTTGAATCATTCGCCATGATACAAACCGTCTGCCCATGAATTTTTCCCATCATGGTCACTACACCATCTGCTGAAAGGCCTTCTTCCAAGTGATTGGCAAACAGACCGTCTTCCAGTTGAAAGTCATCATCCAACAATAATTCCAACCGTTTTCGGACAAACAGCTTGTTCTGCTCGCTCAGCTTTTCATGATACTTGGGGGCACCCCCTTTTTGTATTTGTTGCACCTTCTTCTTCATTTCCTGAATCTTTGTCTCGTGCATCGGTTTTTCTCCCTCCCGTACCCTATTCACCCAAATAAATCGGTTTTCTTTTTTCTTTAAAAGCCTGAAGACCTTCCAGACGGTCTTTGGTGGGAATTAAAACCTCGTAAGCTTTGGTTTCGATGGCCAGACCGGTGTCCAAGTCCGTTTCAGAGCCAAAATCGATCGCATACTTTGCCTGAGCAAGAGCCAGGGGGGCATTTTTATTGATTTGTTCGGCCATTTCCATCGCAGCAGTTAACACGGTTCCCCCACTGACCACCCGATTTAATAATCCTATTCTATAGGCCTCTTCCGCTGTAATGCGTCGGGCCATAAAGATCAGCTCTTTGGCCCGCGCATTTCCAACCAGCCGAACGAGCCGTTGCGTTCCCCCTGCTCCGGGGATAATTCCCAGAGAGGTTTCTGTCAGCCCAAAAACGGCATGTTCATCCGCGATTCGCAGATCGCAGGCGAGAGCCAATTCCATGCCTCCCCCAAGAGCGACTCCATTTATTGCAGCAATCACCGGCTGGGGCAGACGGGAAAGTGCATGAAAGGTTTCCCGAATCGTATAAACATAACGGCGCACCTGTCCTTCTGTAAATCCCCTTCGCTCCTTCAAATCCGCCCCTGCACAAAATGCTTTCTCCCCGGAACCGGTAACCACAACCACCCGTGTAGCCTTTGAGTGACGCAGTTCCTCCACAACCCGTGAAAGCTCCTCCAGGGAAGGGAGACTCAGAGCATTATGCACATCCGGCCGATTTAGCGTCAGTATGGAAATTCCTTCCTTGCGTTCCCATTCAATCAAACTCACGGACTCTCCTCCTTTTTTTCGGCAGCGGCTACACTTTGCAGGACTTTGGACGGCAATTGTTTTCCCAATTGTTCTTCCGCCAGCCATCCCGCCTGGCACAACTTCTTTAAATCGATCCCTGTGGAAACCCCCATCCTCTCAAGCATATAGACCAAATCCTCTGTAGCCACATTACCCGCAGCTCCGGGAGCATAGGGACATCCTCCCAAACCGCCAAAGGCACTGTCCAAAGTGGTGATGCCCAATTCCAGGGAAACATAGGCATTGGCAAGAGCCGTTCCCCGCGTATCATGAAAGTGCCCTGCCAGCCGTTCCGCTGGAATCTCTTGTGTAAGGGCTTTCAGTTTTTCTTTGACTTGATTGGGCACGGCCACTCCAATGGTATCTCCTAGGGAAAGCTCATAGACCCCCATCTCCAGGAGACGGTTGCAGATTCTTGCCGTGTTGGACAAGGGCACTTCCCCCTCATATGGACAACCAAACACTGTGGATACGTATCCTCGCACACGCTTACCCTGATTTTGAACTTCTTGGATCACTTCCTGCAAAACGGGAAATGTTTCATCAATTCCTTTGTTTATATTTTTTTGATTGTGTGTTTCACTGGCAGACATAAAAACGGCAAACTCATCAACATTTGTTTGCAAAGCCCGTTCCAGCCCTTTTTGATTGGGAACCAGTGCACGATAGCGCACATCCGTCCGATCAGGCAGGGTTCGAATCAGCTCCGTAGCATCCGCGAGTTGGGGAACCCAACGAGGATGAACAAAGGAGGTTACCTCCAGCTCTTTCACCCCGGCATCCATCAGCAAACCGGCCAATTGTCCTTTAACAGAAGTGGAAAGAATCCTAGATTCATTTTGCAATCCGTCTCTCAGACCTACTTCCACCAAGGTGACTTCTGGCACATGGCTTCCCTTCTTTCCATACAAATCGTTCCATCACCCATTCAATTCAAACAGGATATCTCCTTCATTGACAAAACCGCCAACCTCCGCTTTTACTGCTGAAACTGTGCCAGCGGTCTCTGCCTGTACAGGTACTTCCATCTTCATCGACTCCAGCACTACCACATCCTGTCCGGATTCAACCCGGTCTCCCTCGGATACCAAAACTTGCAGTACCGTTCCCGTCATCGTCGAACAGATCACTTTCATAATGTTCACCTCTTGTTGGATTGGAGTGGTTTTGAAAGGAGCAGTGTGTTATATTGCCCCTGGATAAATTCCGGCTGATCCAGAATTTTTTTCAGCAATGGCACATTGGACTTAATCCCGGATATTGCAAAAGCATCCAATGCTTTTTTGCTCCGGATGATTGTTTCCTCGCGGGTTTCAGCATAAACCACGCATTTTGCAATCATCGGGTCGTAATAGGGAGTCACTTTGGAACCTGTTTCCACTCCGGCATCCACCCGAATTCCTTCCCCTTGCGGGGGATGAAAGACCTCCAGTGTTCCTGGTGAAGGCAAAAAACGTTCCGGATCTTCCGCATAAATCCGATATTCCATGGCATGACCCATGGAACGAACGTCACTCTGATCAAAAGAAAGCGCTTTCCCTTCTGCCACCTCCAATTGAAGAGCAACCAGATCCAAACTGGTTACCATTTCCGTAACAGGATGCTCCACTTGCAGACGGGTGTTCATCTCTAAAAAATAAAAGCGTTCATTGGCATCCACAAGAAATTCGACGGTACCTGCACCGACATAGCCAACTGCCTCCGCTGCTTTCACCGCTGCCCGATAAAGCGCTTCCCTGGTTTCCTGACGGATGGAAGGGGATGGACTTTCCTCCAGGACCTTCTGGTTTCTTCGCTGTATCGAACATTCTCTTTCAAAGAGGTGTAGCGTCTTACCCTTTCCATCAGCAATAATCTGAACTTCCACATGTCTCGGCGATTCCACAAACCGCTCCATATATAATGTGGAGTCGCCAAAATACGCTTGCGCCCGTCCTTGCGCAGAAGCAAAAGATTGTTTCAACGCTTCCTCACTCTTCACCACTTGCATTCCGATCCCGCCTCCACCGGCACTCGCCTTTAACATCACCGGCCAGCCGATCTCTTTTGCATGCTGAATGGCCTCTTCCAGGTGCTGAACTCCCTCGGTGCCGGGAATAACAGGCACCCCGGCCTCCATCATCCTCTGGCGGGCAGTCACTTTATCCCCCATTTGTGTAATCACATTCGCCGGTGGACCAACGAACGTCAAACCGGTCTTCTCCACTTTCCGGGCAAACTCCCCATTTTCGGACAGCAGTCCGTAGCCGGGGTGAACAGCATCCGCTCCCGTTTTTTTGGCCGCTTCCAGGATAGCCTCCATATTGAGGTAACTTTGAGCTACCGGAGCCGGTCCGATCCATACCGCTTCATCAGCCTCCCGAACAAAAGGAAGATCCTGATCCGCCTCAGAGTAAACAGCGACGGTCTGTATCCCTAGCTCTCGACACGTCCGAATAATCCGGCAAGCAATTTCTCCCCGGTTGGCAATTAATAACTTTTTGATGTTCATGCTCCACCTCTCATAACCTTCAAAATCATTTCCATGATTCGAATCTTTCGGATTCATATTCCCAACTTGGATCTCTCCACCCATGTTTCTTTAGAAAAATACAAATGAGATCCATGGGGGATATTCGACAAATTCTAGAAAGAGTCCTGCTCCAGTCAAGGAAATTTACCCAATGACTCCGTTTTTTGAAGGATATAGGCAAGTTTCGGAGGAATCATGTATAATAAAAGTGAACAGCGGAAAGGGAAGGGACGGAAAGGAGAGTGACATGATGAAGACTCCGAAAGTTGAGCGGTTAAAAATCAACTATAAAACCTTGGAAGAGTTTCAAAAGTTTCGTGAATATGGTTTGCAAGAACTCTCGATGCTGGAAGATCTTCAATCAAATATTATTGAAAATGACAGCAACTCCCCTTTCTATGGGATCTATCTGGACGGACAGCTCATCGCCCGCATCAGTCTGTACCGGATCGATGCAAAATATGACCGCTACTTTAAACCGGCCCAGGACTATTATGAATTGTGGAAACTTGAAGTGCTCCCCCAATACCGGGAACAGGATTATGGAACAGCTTTGGTTAACCACGCCAAAAGCTTTGGCTTGCCCATCAAGACCAACGCCCGTTGTCGATCCAATGATTTTTGGCTGAAGATGGGATTTCAGCCGGTCAATTATGATCCTGTACGTGACCGCGGGGAGAATCCCTTTGTATGGCTTCCACCAGGAGTTCAGCTACAATAGCGGAATAACCTAACGAAGAGAAACCCATTTCATTGATCAGAAACGGGTTTCTCTTTTGTCATTTATCCATCCGTTCAAGATTTTCACTCGATTCCATGCGAAATTCGGTCTGGGCATTGTCATTTTCTTCATCATCCAGGATCGCCAGCTTACGAGCCCGATCCATAATTTGAATCAACGCTTTGTAATCATCATTCACTGCCCTGTAATCTGTCTGCACATTATTAAGATACCCTTTCAATTCCTCATTTTCCTCCGTCAATTTGCGGATCTTCTCTTCCTGACGGTTAATTTCGTATTCCAGATCGGCCTGCTTTTTCTGCATCTCTGCCACTTCCGCTTTATGTTGACGTAAAAAACGAATAATGGCATCCAAAGAGGTTGTCTGGTGTTCTTTCAAATTTAATTCTTCTCTTATCCGATTTCTTGTATTCCATCTCTTTTCCTGTTTATTTTTCTGACGTTGGCTTTTCGCAATATGGATCGCTTCCTCATATCTTTTCCGCACCAGACTGTTCCATCGAAAGCCACATGCGGCCGGCGTTCGTCCCAACTTTTCAGCCACCTCTTCAAAAGCCTCCAGCTGGGTACCGCCTTCCCGAATCTGACGCAATGTCACTTCAGCCAATACCAGATCATCGTCAGGTGTCCATGCATCCTGTCTTTTGACTCCCATAAACTGAAAACCCTCCAATCCTTGGTCCACCGATTCCAAAACATATTGCAACCTGTTCTATCTGTATGCCTTTGATATAATTCGTAGTATATGTAACTAGTATTTTTTATAACCGAAAGACTGGTTTCCTATACACAACGTTTTCCGATCGATGGACGGGAAGGTTACTTCGTTTTGGAAGACCGGCTGAAAAATTCGTTTACTGCACGCCTGTGCTCCTCTGTTTCCCATAGCTGGGCGCAATGACGGGCTTCCAAGGCTTCATTGGACTCTTCTTTTTTTCGGTGATCTGCAATATCCATATAGGCTTTCAACACTTCCACAGGAGCTTGTGAAATGGATTCAGCAAAGGACTGAACGGAATCAAGAAAGTGTGCTTCAGAAAACAATTGATAAATCCATCCCCATTGAAAGAGCTGATCTGCGTCTACATGTTCCCCGCTTAAGAGAAGATACAGAGCCTTGCTCCTCGGAAGCTGTTCCAACAGTCGTGAACCACCCCCCCAGCCGGTGGTGATTCCCAACCGGGACTGGATAAAACCAAAACGCGCCCGCTCGGATGCCACCCTGAAGTCACAGGAAGCGGCCAGCTCACATCCTCCTCCCAAAGCGATTCCCCTAACTGCAGCCACTGTAGGCTTCCCAAAATGTCGGATCGATTTCAGCAATTGACCCATGCGAAACATGACAGGATAAATCTCCTGCTCCGTTCTTAATTGATGAAACTCGGCTAAATCTCCTCCGGATACAAAGGTTTGTTCATCTCCCGTAAACACCAGCACTTTAATGCTACTCTCTTCCTGCCATCGGTTAATAGTGGTTTCCATTTCCTCCATCATTTGAAAATTGACAGCATTTCGTCTTTCCGGACGGTTAAAAAAAACCCATCCCACTCCATTCTTTTCTTCTGTTAACAGTGTTTTCATCCTTGATCCTCCTTGATTACGAGCATTTCACCATAAACCGCGTTGATTTGCTCAAAGTGGATTGACCAGACACGTCCCCCTATGAATTCCTGTCTGTTTCTTGACACAAACTATACATACCTTGATCCCTTTTTCGCGGGCGGGTATAATGAGTGATGATTGCAAGGTATGACGACGAACGGAGCGGATACCACTTGTTTCATTTGTCGGTGGAATCCGTACATAAAACGTCGATTATGCAGACTAAAGGAGTGAGCAACCAATGGACCGGATGTTTCGCGTGTTGGGATTTTGGCTCCTGGTCATCGGTCTGATGTTCATGGCTGGCCATATGAACATTTTAGCACTTTTGTTCTATTTTCAAGCCGCCATCTTTTTTGTCCTCGGTTATTTAAAATATACCGAACGCACTTATATGCTTCTCTTTGGAGGGTATATGGTTTTGGCTTTCACCGGGATCGTATACTGGTCCTTCTTCCATGTCGGTTAAAGGATATGGAAACAGCTCCTCTGTCAGGAGCTTATAACTTGTCGACCCTGTCGGCAAGTTTTTTTATTGCTTTGAGAATCCCTTTCTCTCTGGACGCTTCTTTCCAACCATGGTATAGTCCAAATGTAAACCTTTATATTAATTATGTTGACAAATAAAAGGGGAGGAATTCTTCTTGTCATTTACATATGAGGAAATGTTGGAGAAAAATCGACGCTATCTGTGGAACCCCTTTACCCAAATGAAAGAGTATCTCGCGGATCATCCCCCCATCATTGAACGGGCTGACGGGGTGAAATTGTTTGATGTCGAAGGACGTTCCTACTATGATGGAAACGCCTCTGTATGGTTAAACCCTCATGGACACAACCGACGAGAATTAAATCAGGCGATTACAGAACAATTGGAAAAAGTGGCTCACTCCACCTTGCTGGGGTCTGCCAATGTGCCTGCGCTGCTCTTGGCGGAACGCTTGGTTCAAATTACCCCGGAAGGGTTGGAAAAGGTTTTCTATTCTGATAGCGGGGCTACCGCCGTGGAAGTGGCCATCAAAATGGCTTACCTCTATTGGAAACATAGGGGGCAACCCCAGCGAAATCAATTTATCAGTATGACGAATGCCTATCATGGAGATACCGTGGGAGCTGTAAGTATTGGAGGAATTGACCTCTTTCATTCTGCTTTTGATCGCATGCTCTTTCCCACAGAAAAAGTTCCTTATCCCTATTCCTATCGTTATCTAGGCAGTGAGGAGGATTGCCGTTCCGCTTGCTTGCAGGAATTGGAACAATGTCTGGCGGAAAAAGGGGAAACCATTGCCGCCGTGGTGGTGGAACCCCTGGTACAGGGGGCTGCGGGATTAATTATGATGCCACCCGGCTACCTGAAAGAAGTAGAAAAGCTTTGCCGGAAATACCAAACCCTTCTGATTGCGGATGAAGTGGCAACCGGTTTTGGACGCACCGGCAAAATGTTTGCCTGCGAACATGAGGACGTGAAACCGGATCTGTTGTGTCTGGGGAAAAAGCTGACCGGTGGATATTTACCTGTGGCAGCAACCCTGGCTACTGATGAGATCTATTCCGCATTTTATGATGACCACGAAACCGCTAAAACCTTTTTTCATGGTCACTCCTATACCGGAAATCAATTGGGGTGTGCCGTGGCATTGGCAAGTCTGGATCTCTATGAAAAAGAAAACCGTGTGGATCATGTAAGGAAAATGACTCCCCATGTAGCCGATTTACTTCAATCAACCGCCAAACTGACCCATGTGGGTGAAGTGCGCCAGTGTGGATTGATGATCGGAATCGAGCTGGTGCAAGACAAAACGAAGAAGTCCCTATACCCCTATAAAGCCGCCATTGGTGCAAAAGTTTGCAAACGAGCGCGCGAACTGGGAATGATTACCCGTCCATTGGGTCATGTGATCACCTTTTTACCCCCCTTGGTCGCCACACGCGAAGAATTGACAGAAATGGTCCATATCCTTCATCAGGCCATACAAGAAGTGACCCAATCATGATTCCGGGTAACGGTTTATTTGTAACTGCAACGGATACCGGAGTGGGCAAAACGGTGGTAACTGCCGGATTGGTGCGATCTCTTCGGAAAAAAGGCTTTCGGATCGGGGTGATGAAGCCGATGCAAAGCGGTCACCTGCGAACCGATCCCGAAGGGGATGGAATGCGCCTGAAGAACTGGACGGAAAGTCAAACCCCCATTGATCGGATCGTTCCCTATAGTTGGTCGCTTCCGGTTGCTCCTGGACTGGCCGCGTATCTTGCAGGGGAATCAGTGGATATAGATTGGCTGTTGCAAGAAATCCATATGATGGTACAAATCAATGATGGATTGTTGATTGAAGGAGCAGGTGGTTGGTTGGTACCCATAGGCAATGGTTGGACGATAGCCGACTTTGCTGCGGCGATCGGCTGGCCAACACTTGTCGTTGCCCGCCCTGGGCTGGGCACCGTCAATCATACCGCTCTGACCGTAGCGGCAATTCGCCAGCGGGGATTATCTGTAACGGGAGTGGTGATCAATGGAAGCAAACCGGAAGATCCATCCCCGGATCTTCCCTATAATGCCCAATTGATTGAAGAGGTTGCGGATGTCCCTGTATTGGGTACTATTCCCTGGCTGGGTGACACATGGTCGCCCAAAGAGTTGGAAGAGACAATATTAAGCCATCTGAACCTGACTCCGATTCTCCATCTTTGGAACAGAAAGGAGGAAATCGCTCATGATCACCTGGGAACAAGTGATCCAACATCGTCTTGATGAGGTACGTCAACAGGGTAGAGAAAGAAATTCTGTTCCCATCCGATCCGCGAGCCAACCCGTGGTGGAATGTGATGGAAAGCGGTTGTTAAACTTCGCTTCCAACAATTATTTGGGTCTGGCCGGTCATCCTGCCATTATCGAGGGGGAACGACAGGGTGCGCTACATGGAGCCGGCGCGACTGCCTCACGCCTGGTCATCGGTTACACAGAGGAAACACAATCCCTGGAAAAAGAGATGGCTCTCTATAAAGGAACGGAAAGCGCACTTTTGTTTCCAAGTGGCTATGCAGCAAACATCGGAACCCTGTCCGCACTTCTTCATCGCGGTTCCACCGTTTTCAGCGATCGTCTCAACCATGCCAGCATTGTGGATGGAATCCGCTTAAGTGGAGCCCGTTCTTACCGTTACAAGCATAACGATATGAATCATCTGGAACATCTGTTGAAGAAGTCGGCTTCCAGGGGGGAAACACAACGGTTAATTGTTACCGATGCGGTGTTCAGTATGGATGGTGATCAAGCTCCCCTGCGTGATCTGGTAACGCTGAAAAAGCAGTACGGAGCCGCCCTCATCATCGATGATGCCCATGGAGGAGGTGTGTTGGGCCCTCAGGGAAAAGGAACAGCCCACCATCACGGTGTGGCCGAAGAAGTGGATGTACACATGGGAACTTTCAGTAAAGCCTTTGGTGTCTATGGCGCTTACATCGCTGGACAGCATACGTGGATGCGGTATCTGGAAAACAAAAGTCGCAGTCTGATCTACACCACTCATTTGCCTCCCGCCCTGATCGGGGGGATTCATGCATCACTGAATGAGGTGAAACAGAGTGACTCTCTCAGAAAACATGTTCTTTCATTGAGTAACCGGTTTCGTTTGCGATTGCAACAAGCCGGTTTGGATACCGGTCATTCCAACACTCCGATTATCCCGTTGATCGTGGGGAAAGATCAGTTGGCTCTTCGCTACAGTCAACGCTTGGCTGAGCAAGGGATTTTGTCTGTCGCCATTCGTCCACCCACCGTTCCGGATGGAAAAGCACGACTTCGTTTTACTCTGATGGCCAGCCATTCCGATGCACAAGTGGAAGAAGCCTGTATAAAGATTATAGACATGGGTCGCACATTGGGGGTCATTTAGATGCACAGAGATTGGCATTTTGTGTGGTTAACCGGTTGGTCGGCTCATCCGCGGGTATGGGACCCTGTCCTCCGTCGATTTCCGGACGCCACGCATCAGCGGGTCGATTTCAACGGTTGCCACCATCCTAAATCGGTCCAAAGCAGAGCAAAAAAAGCACTGCTTTCATCGCCAAAACCGGTTCATCTTGTGGGATGGTCGTTGGGAGCCATGGTTGCCCTCGAATTGGCTTCCCAGTTTCCCAAGTGGATTCGTGCTTTGTATTTGATTGGCGGAACCGGTCAGTTTGTACGGGACACTACTTACCCCCACGGGTGGGATGCACGAATACTGAAACGGATGGAACGACGCCTGCAAACCCACCCCGATGAGGTGCTCGCCGACTTTGACCGCCAACTGTTTTCTCCAGCTGAACAGGCGACAGGATGGAGCGATCAATGGCGTCAGTTGCGCTCTGTCACGCATCTGTCACCTGCTGATCTCAGCGGAAGTCTTCGTTACCTCAGGAATTTCAATTGGTTTGCACAAGGAATCACCTTGGAAACAGATACTTACTTGCTTACCGGGGAAGCGGATGTCATTTGTCCTCCCCAAGCAGGTGAGTGGTTGGCTAAACGCATCCCAAAAGCGGATTGGACTCCACTTCCACAGGCGGGCCATCTCCCTTTTTGGACACAAACGGATTCTTTTTGTTCTTGGTTGATACAGCGAGTGATGAATGATGATCAATAAAGCACATGTATCGCAACGTTTCAGCCGGGCTGTCAACACGTATGATCAGTATGCTGATGTGCAACGAGCGATGGCAGATGAGTTGGTATCTTGGGGAACCGATAATCGATCCCACGTCAGCCGTATACTGGAAATCGGGTGTGGTACGGGATATTTGACCGGTCTATTGCTTGATGCGTTTCCAGAAGCAGACATCATGGCGGTGGATCTCTCTGCCGAAATGGTTCTAGCTGCCCGGAAGGCCCACGGGGATCGAGACGGTGTCACCTTCTGTAAAGCGGACGCAGAAACAGTGGATTGGTCACAGAAAGGCCCGTTTGATCTGATTGTTTCCAATGCAACCGTTCAGTGGTTTTCCAATCCCCAGGATACCTTGAAACGTCTTGTCCAATCCCTCTCCTTCCATGGTCGTCTCACTTTTTCCACTTTTGGTCCACAAACCTTTATGGAGCTTTATCATTTGTTTCGAGAAGTGGAAACCGAGTGGGGATGGAGCACAGAAAACCATGGCCTCCCTTTGCGAACGGAAACCGAGTGGAAAGAGATCCTTGGGCAAGCGTTCCTTTATGATGTTCAATCCAAACAAAAACAGTATCGACCGCTTTATCGTGACAGTCGCCACTTTCTGGCTTCCATTCGCCATATGGGTGCCACTCACAGCTCTTCTCGCCGTTCACCCATCGCCGCCAGTCGCTTACTCGCAGAAGTCCTGAACAGATATGATCAGCGATTTATCTCAGAAAAGGGAGTCCCTGCAACATTTTCCGCCCTGTGGTTTACAGGAACGGCTGTCTGAAAGCCGGCGGTATTAATCGTGGGATGAAAGACAGCGTTGCTCGGAACCCCCCTTTTGGGGGTGGCAAGGAGAACCAATTCTTGGTATAATCGTAACATATGAGCGGTGCTCATCCCACAGGTAGTGGGTTGTTCCTTGAAAACGTTATGATATGGGGTTCCAGCGGCGAACCCATCTCTCCCGCTGGGTAAAACCGTAAGAGTGAGTGAAAGGAACCAGGACACTGGGACGATGCAGGTACATGCGGCTTGGCCGTAGAACTGCATGGGATGGGGTGATGAGACAGCCCTGAACTTGGGAGTCGTCTGAAACCGAAATGGACTGAGGGCGCTAACTACCCAAGAATCCCACGCCTTCAGGCGTGTGGAGTCTCAAATAGCCCTGATTGCTTCCGGTTCATGATAAACACTGCTGACCACATACAGGTCAGCAGTGTTTTTTCCTGTTGGGAATTATTTACACAGCGGAATCCTTTTCGGCTATATGGGAGTCATCCATGTCGGATTTCCGTTTATGCAACCGGAAAGCAATCATCAACACAACCATCCCGAACAATGCCAGACATATACCGGAACCGGAAAAAACGAATCCCAGTCCAATCACCTTTACCAAAAACGCACCGATGGAAGGAGAGAGCAACATCGCTCCGTTTTGAATGGCATTTGCCGTTGCAGAAACACGCCCCATCATCCTTTGTGGTGTTTCCGTCTGTATGATGTAACCAAATGGAACAAACAGCGCTGATGCACTGATTCCCATCAACAAAAAAACGATAAACCAACTGTAGAGTTCAAGAGAAAGGAAACCCTGACCTCCAAGACCCATAAGCAACACTTGTGAACCGGCTGCAATTGCGCCGAAGGACATCATCATCAGTGGACCCTTTTGCCAGATCGTAAACTGCCCGAACAAAACGGCACCCAATACACTTCCAAAACCAATCGCACTGATCATCATCCCAAATACTTGTTCACTGAAATCCATTTGCTTTGTCCATAAAGGAAATAATCCGTCATACATAAAATTAATAGAAAGTGCAAACATGATCGATAGGGTTCCAATCAGAAGCATGCGATTGGTAACAACATAGGCCCACCCTTCCCGAAGCTGTTTCCAAAAGCCCCCTTTCATTTCCACAGATTCATTGGAGGAAACGTCCGATTTTAAATCAGGAAGCATCCAAAGAATGAAAGCGGACAATAAAAACAGGACCGCCTCGATCAGAAAAGTGCTTCGCGGCCCAATCATACTTACCAAAGCCCCACCCAAAGTGGGTGCCAAAATTTTAGTGGATTGAACAGAAAGCTGGCTTAGTGAAACAGCTTGCGCAAGCATTTCTGTGGGAACAATCATCCGGATTGCACTTTGTCTGGCCGGATCAAAAACCGCACCACAGGCTCCTTTTAAAAAAACCAAAGGCAGAAGGATATATAGATTCGGCGCCCAGAACAATGTCAAGACAATGATAAAACGCATTAAATCGCTCAATATCATTACCAATCGCTTTGGAGCACGATCTGTCCAAACACTGGCAAGCGGTCCAATCACCACCCAGGGCAGTCCCAGTGTGATCACAAGAGCCGCAACTGCCTCAGGCCCCAAACCCCACGCATAAACCACCAACGTATTCAATGCAATAAAGTCCAACCAATTCCCCAAATCCGAAAATAATTGTGCAATAAAAAGTTTTCCGAAATTACGTTGTCGCAAAGGTGAAAACATCGTGAGTCCCATCTGTTGTCCTCCCAATAAAAAACCAAAAAGCTATTATAGTATATAAATTATTTTCTCGGTTCAATACTTTTTTCCTTCAATCAAAGAAAAAGTTCCTAAGTTTATTTACAACTTCCTCAAAAATATTTAAAACGCAAAAAATCCCCTCAACAACAGGGGATTTTTTGCGTTTTAAATCTAAATAAAAAACAACTTATGAAGGGATCAATGGGTGATTGCGGGACAATGATTATCCTAACGCAAAACACCCGATCAGACTATTAGCAAAAGGAAGTGTTTTCATCTATTACGTATTGCTGAGTCACCCTACATATTTTTTGATAGGGAAACCTGTTTCCCCACACCAAAGCAATCCTCTTGCATCAACCCTGCTACTGGATGTTGGATTCCTTTGGATTGAATCAAAACTTGAAAGGCACTCCCCATTCCCTCCTCAAGGGCTAAATGACGGATAGCTCGGTTCCGTCTCGCTACCTGTCCAAATGGATCAGAAGGTGGTGGATTCACCAACAAGGTCCAGATGCCGGATCTTAGTAAAAAACGAGCTTGGGTGGTATAGAGGAGATTGTTCAACCCCACTTTAGATCCATGCTTCATCAAGGCCGAAAAATGAACATGACAAGTGATATCGGATGTGCCGGGGTCCGAATAGAAATCCTGGTGAAGTTGATGTTTATGATAGCATCGAAGGGTTCCATTTTTTCGGGCAGGTACGGATAACTCCTCTGTGGTTCCTCCATAATCCATCGTAATTACATAGCCGTTCTTTAACCATTGTCCAAGGGTTTCCAACCAGTTGAGTGCATCTAGCGGCACTTCAGCCGACCATCCGACAGGCAAGTTCCAATCCATTTCCAGAAAATAATCGCTCAAATCTGTGCGGGACGGGGAGAACAAACATTCAACCAGTTCTTTTTTCTGATCATCCCAGGTTACAAAAATTTCTTTTATCCCATTTTCCTGGGAAATAACACGATGAACGGGAAAGGCGTCAAAGAATTCATTGCTAACAAGAATACACGGTAGATCGTTGGGAAGGTCACGGATCTCTTCCACCCAGTAAACCGAAACAGGGCTGTCCACCAACATTTGCTTCTGAACCGCGCGGTAATACGAGCTGGTCTCCACAATAAACAATCTTCGTGGACGGAATCCCAATCGATCCAGCCCTTGAATCATATGGGTCGCCAAGATCCCGTCTCCTGCTCCTGCCTCAATTAAATACCAAGATGAACCTTCAGGAAATGACTGAACCATATGGCTGATCCCCTTGGCCAAGGTCCAACCAAATGCTTCTCCGACCGCTGGACTTGTATAAAAGTCTCCTTCCTTTCCGATTTTAGGCTTCATCCGATGATAGTAACCCCATTCTGGATGGTAAAGAGCCAATTCCATATACCGTCGGAAAGAAATGGCCTTTCGGGGGGTCTTTTGAATTTCACTGACAATCTCATGTAAAAGAAGAGGTTGATCCATCCTCACCCTCCTGATGAAGAAAACAAATCCGTACTCAAATAGCGCTCCCCTGTATCCGGAGCCATACAAACCACTTTTTTGCCTGCTCCCAAACGACGAGCAACGTGAAGCGCAGCCCAAACGGATGCCCCGGAAGAGGGTCCAACCAAAATCCCTTCATGCCGTGCCAGTTTGCGGGTCGTACTCGCTGCATCTTCGTCGGAAACATGAAGAATCTCATCATAGATGTTTTGATCCAGGATCTTGGGAATAAAGCCGGGACTGGTACCGGGAATGTTATGTGTCCCCGGTTGACCTCCGGCCAACACCGGGGACCCTTGTGGTTCCACTACGGCAATATGAAGTTTTGGATGATGGCGCCGAAGCTCGCTTCCTGTTCCTGTGATTGTTCCTCCTGTTCCGGCAGTGGCCACAAACGCATCCGGACATCCCCCCATCTGTTTGATAATTTCCGGAGCGGTAGATTGCCGATGCACTTCAGGATTGGCACGATTTTCAAACTGAAGTGGCATAAAGGATTGGGGGATTTCTTTCATTAACGCTTCCGCCTTGCGAATGGCTCCCGGCATTCGTTCTTCTCCAGGAGAAAGTACGACTTCCGCACCATATGCTTTTAAAAGATTGATGCGCTCAGCACTCATTGTATCCGGCATAACCAGGATGGTTCGATACGCACGGGCAGCCCCTGCTAATGCCAACCCGATGCCCGTATTTCCACTGGTCGGTTCAATAATGGTAGAACCCGGCTTTAAATGCCCCTCTTTCTCCGCCCACCGGATCATATTGAACGCTGTCCGGTCTTTCACACTGCCACCGGGATTAAACGATTCCAGTTTGACATAAACGGTTGCATCTTTCTCCTCCGTCAGACGGCGCAACTGAACCAGTGGGGTGCAACCAATCAAATCAGTGATCTGGTCTGCCACACGCAAAGGTCCCAGCCGGTTCACGTCTCGATCGGTCCGGTCCACTCCAACATACCTCCTTTCAAATTATAAAGCTGTTGAAAACCCGCATCGGACAATAGATGGGCCGCCATCACACTCCGGCGACCACTTCGGCAAATCAAGAGAATCTTTTGATCTTTATAGGGCTCCAACTCTCCCATACGTTGCTCGATTTGATCCAAGGCAATGTGGTGGGCGTTGGGGATGTGTCCTTCTTGATACTCTTCTTCGGTTCGAACATCCACCAAAACATATTGATTCCATTCCGTTTCACTGGATTGACTCAGTTCCTGTGCTTCCACATCGGTATATGTATTTTCCATCACTCTGCCTCCTGCATGATGTTTTCTCTATCATAACACGCCTTTTCCATGCGATAAAAACAAAGAAGCTTGTCCCTACTTGGACAAAGCTTCCAACACATATCCCTCAATCTGACCTTCATTCATCTCTCCATTCACTTTACGGACAACCTTTCCATTCTTATCGATAAAAATGGAGGAGGGAATGGGACCGATCCCGTAAAGCTTGGTCACTTTTCGATCCGGATCCAGTACAATAGGAAAGTTCAGATTCAACTGTCTGGCAAAACCGCTCACTGTCACTTTGGTTTCCGCAATATTTACACCTACGACAGCAAAACCTTTGTCTTTGTGTTTATCATATACTTTTTGAATCGCGGGCATTTCATCACGGCAAGGTTTGCACCATGTTGCCCAAAAATTGAGCAATACCGCTTTTCCCTTTAAGTCACTCAATTGCAGCGTTTCTCCGTCCAACGTTTTCAGCTTAAATTCCGGTGCCGTTTTTCCGACTTCCACATTCTCCTTTTGTTCATCCCCAAGCGTCTGGTAAATGGCCACTCCCAACAGCGCCACCAACACCAACATCAGCACTCGGCGAACCCAGTACCGCATCTTTCGGTTCATTGATATCACCCATTCACCTGCAATAATCAACAAAAACAGAAAAGATATGAACTTCCCTCTTGAGGGTATTAACATTAAAACCCTTGAAAACCGCCAAACATATCGAGCAACCATTGAGTGATGATTGTCATTTGGTCAGTATAGAGAAGGACACCAAACACCACCATCAGAGCTCCCCCCACCTTCATCAGGCGAGTGGAATATTTTATAATCCAGCGTGTTCGACCCAGGAAAAAGGCCATAACAAAAAAAGGGATGGCAAAACCGAGGGTATAGGCCGTAATATAAAATAAAGCGGCTGTTGGATTTGTTGAAGACATCATTAAAACCGCTCCCAAAATCGGTCCCGTACAGGGCGTCCATCCGGCGGCAAATCCCATGCCGATAAAGGAAGAACCGAAATACCCCCAACGTTTTCCACCAAAGCTTACCTTTTTCTCCCGCATCATAAATGTCGGTTGAAAGATTCCAAGAAGAAAAAGGCCCATCACCGCTATGAAAACGCCACTTAACATTCGAACCAGATCTTGATATTGGT
The DNA here is from genome assembly GCF_900182565.1 of Melghirimyces algeriensis. Taxonomy (GTDB): domain Bacteria; phylum Bacillota; class Bacilli; order Thermoactinomycetales; family DSM-45169; genus Melghirimyces; species Melghirimyces algeriensis. The sequence continues at coordinate 243,819 of NZ_FXTI01000002.1, forward strand.
TAAAAAATTTCCCCACCCAACTGGCCGTAAAACCCAAGGCAAAAAAGATGACAGAAAAACCAAGAATGAAAAAGAGTGTATGAATCATTGTCGCCCGTTTTAATTCCCACGGACGGTCTTTATCTTTCAGCTGATTGACCGATACTCCTGTGATATAGGAGATATAAGAAGGATAAAGAGGAAGACAACAAGGGGAAACAAATGAAAGAATCCCCGCTCCAAAGGCCAAGAAAATATTTACATCCGCCATCCATGATTCTCCCCTTCCAACACAAACCAGACTATGAAGTCAATTCTTCCATAATTTCTTCCAATTGCTCTTTGGACATGGAACCCATGATGCGTTTGGTAATCTCACCTTCACTGTTCACAATAAAGGTCTGTGGAATGTTAAAGATGGAGTATTTCTGGCTCACTTCCTCCGTTTGGTCTACCACCACCGGAAACGTATATCCGTTATCCTCCAGAAATGTCTTCATTCCCAACTCTTTGTCCTGTGTGTTCACCATAATAAAATTTACTTGATCCTTGTATTGATCATATGCCTCCTGAAGGTGAGGCATCTCGACTCTGCAAGGACCGCACCAGGAAGCCCAGAAGTTGATCAAGCTGGGTTTTCCATCATTTTGGGACAGCGTAACACTTTTTCCTTCCAAGGTCTCCAGTGTAAAATCCGGTGCCCGAAATCCCTCGGCGGCCTTTTCCTCTCGTACAGGTTTCTTTGTTTCTTTCTTTTGTTCCGGATCTTTCTTCTGTTCTTCACCGGATGTCTCTGATCCAGATGTCTGTTGTTCGTTTTTATCCATCGATGCCCAGATCGCCCCACCCACCGCTGCGAGAATCACTAATCCAACCAAGAGATTGCGCCAGAATGAACGTTGCATACGTGCCCTCCTCTCAATTCAAAGCAATCCTTGACCACTTTACCAAAACCTTTTATCCGATAAAAGGGAGTTGTCATTTCCTTTTCACCTGTCCAAACCCCGTCATCCAGCCCATCAAAGCCATTGCAACAAAAAGCCATTGCTCCCTAGCAAGCCCCCATATCCCTGTCACTGGATAATAATTAAAATAGGAGACGATTAACAATCCAACCCCAGAAGAAACCCCGATCCAGCGAAAGGTTCCACCCGGCCGAAGATGTGAACGCGCTTTCCACCAAGAAACAAACACAGCCGTTAAGACAAGCACTGTATACCAATGAATCGGGTGGTACGTCTCTTGATATCCCGGTGGAGAAATCCCCCAGGGAACCGTCGTCACCTCTCCCAGTCGCACAAATAGAAGGGAATAGCCCCAGCCCGTCACCAGTCCGGTAATCGCTGCTGCATCGACAGCATTCCAAAACGAACACCGCCTTTTCCATGAAAACCATCCCAGAAATCCGCAGGCGGCCGCCCAGGCCAGCCACTCTCCCTTTTCCGAACCGGATACGAACAACAGATTTCCCGGATGGTCCAAAACGGAAAGGGGATGCCATAACAATGGACTCCAACGCCAGACGATAAACCAGATCAGAGCTGCAAAGAGAAACCCTTCACTCCATTTCACCGCTTTTTGTCCGGTCTCCGGAGGCAACCATTTCTCAGCCGCTTTTCCACCCGCGAACATCCCCAACCACAGGGTGATCCAGGAAATCGGCAATAGAAACGAACCCAACGGCAAGACCTCTGTTGTTAACATTGGCCTCTCCCCTCACCGTGTCCAATCCCATTCAGTTCAATATATATACATACCTCCCTATATCATACCATCTATTGTCGGCCAACCTCTTTTCGTATAAACCATAGTTGTGTTGATTCTGTGAAAAGAAGGGCTGACTCCAGTCTTTTTCACCAATCTAGTTCAAAAATCGTATTCACGAAACCTTTACAAACCGGTAAGCTCAAAAAGAAAGAACAAAGTAACAATGATTAAAGAGGGAAGATCCTGTGAAAGCATATCTCATTTTGGGTACGATCATCAGCTTCTCTGTCATGACTGCTTCCTGTTCCTCCCCTGTACAAACACTGGAGGGCTCCACAAAAGCCAAAACACCCTCCATCTCTCAAAAAATCAAAGATTCAGGAAAAGAAATGTCCGACCCATCCATCAAACAACAAACAACTTCATCCCTGCAAACAACGTTGATTCAAAAATACCGGGGACAAACTCCCACCCAATGGGGAGAACAGGTGATGGGTGTCAAAACCCACTTAAACACCTCTGAAAAAGTTGTCGCCCTTACCTTCGATGCCTGTGGAGGGGAACATGGGAATGGCTATGATAAAAAGCTGATTCGTTTTCTGCAAAAAGAAGAAATTCCTGCCACTTTATTTATCAACAGTCGCTGGATTGATGCCAATATGCATACGTTTCGCTCCCTGGCTGACAACCCGTTATTTGAAATAGAAAATCATGGCTTTCAGCACCGTCCGTTATCGGTTAACGGGAAATCAGCTTACGGCATTCCAGGAACGGAAAATGTTAAAGAAGCGGTAAACGAAATCATGTTGAACCAACAAAAAATCAAACAGTTAACGGGAAAGGCCCCTCGATTTTTCCGGTCGGGAACCGCATACTATGATGAAGTAAGCGTTCGGATGGCGGAAGAAGCTGGATTGCAAGTCGTCAACTTTGATATTCGCGGGGATGCGGGAGCCACCTACTCAAAGGATCAGGTCAAACAGGCATTGCTTCAAGCGAAACCGGGTTCGATCATCCTCCTTCATATGAATCGACCCGCAAAAGGAACGGCTGAGGGAGTAATCGAGGCCATCCCGCTTCTTCGTAACAAAGGATTTCAATTTGTAAAGCTGAATCAAATCCCGTTAAAGTGATATCAACTACTGTTTATGATGCAAAACAATGGAAGGATGTCTCACTGTGATTCAACCGTTCATGGAAACCATTTCAGCCACAGGTCCCTGGGGACCCGTTATTGCATTTATCGCTAGTCTCTTTCTTAATCTTTTTGGAGTGGTACCCGGCGCTGTGGTAACCGGAGGTTTTGTCCTGATTTGGGGACCCATTTGGGGCGGGGGACTCGCTTGGCTGGGGGAAGTGATCGGTTCCGGATTGGCATTTCTTCTTTTACGCTCCGGCTATCGATTTCGCTCTGGACAAGAGGCACCCCATTGGCGATGGATCAGCCATATAAACACTTGGTCCCGCAAGCGGCAGATATACGCTGTCCTAGCTGCACGGCTCATTCCCTTTATTCCCGCCGGAGCAGTGAATCTTGTAGGTGCTCTGTCCACACTTCGATTCCGAGACTATTTATTTGCAACCGCCGTTGGAAAATTGCCGTCCACCGCGCTGGAAGCACTGGTTGCCTACGACCTGATTCATATCAAAGAAAATGCCTTTCGACTCGTGATCGTACTGCTGGCGCTGGCAATTGCAGGATGGTTGTGGAAAGGAAAAGAACGAAAAAAACAAATCATCCCCTCTCAGTCTTCATAGATTGCAGGAAAGGCGCCGGTTCATCGGCGCCTTTCCTGGTCTACTTCACATCATAGCCTTGAGCCTCCACGGCTTCCTTCATCCTGGACTCATCCGTTTTTGTTGCATCATATTCCACAATGACCTGATGTTCTTCCAGGCGAACCTCTGCCTTTTCCACTCCCTCCATCCTTGTAAGAACCTCTTCTACCGCGCTTTTACAATGACCACAACTCATACCTTCTACGTGAAGAATGGTTTTTGCCATATCCAATCAACCTCCAGTTTATGATTCGCTTTCCATGATGGAAACGCGCTTTAAACGCAGGGAATTGGTGACGACAGAAACGGAACTGAAAGCCATTGCCGCAGCCGCCAGCCATGGTGCCAACAAACCCGCAGCGGCAATAGGTATCCCAACGGAATTGTAGAAAAAAGCCCAGAAGAGATTCTGCTTGATGTTCCGCATGGTATACCGACTCAATCGGATTGCCGCCGGAATTGCCCGCAGATCCCCCCGCATCAGCGTCAAATCCGCAGCTTCCATCGCTACATCCGTTCCGGTTCCCATCGCCATCCCAATATCCGCCGTGGCCAAGGCCGGTGCATCATTGATTCCATCTCCCACCATCGCCACCCGGCGACCTTTTTGTTGCAGACGTTTCACTTCTTCCGCCTTATCCGTTGGCAACACACCTGAACGAACATATTGGATCTGAACTTGCTCCGCAATGGAACGGGCGGTTCGCTCATTGTCACCCGTTATCATCCAAACCTCAATGCCCAACTCCTTCAGTTGCCGTACCGCTTCTGCCGAGGTCTCCTTCACCGTGTCAGCAACGGCAATCACCCCAGCCAACTCTCCATCCACAGCCACCAGCATCGCTGTCTTCCCGCTCGCTTCCAGACGATCCATCTCGTCCTCCATATAGGAGAAATCCACCCCTCGTTCTTTTAAAAGCCGGCGGGTTCCCACCCGGCAATCCTTGCCATCCACTTTGGCAACAATTCCGAAGCCGGGAATGGCCTCAAAAGATTCCGTTGTTCCCAGTGGAATCCCTTCCTTTTTCGCCCCTTCCACAATGGATCGGGCCAGCGGATGCTCTGAAGGTTGCTCGGATGTTGCTGCCCACCGCAGAAGATCTTCCCGTTGAAACGGTCCGGCGGGAATCACATCCGTCAGTACCGGTTCCCCACTTGTCACGGTCCCTGTTTTATCCAATACGACGGTATCAATCCTTCGGGTATTTTCCAGATGATGTCCCCCTTTATAGAGGATGCCTTCCGCAGCTCCTTTTCCCGTCCCTACCATAATGGAGGTGGGTGTTGCCAGCCCCAATGCGCAGGGACAGGCAATCACGAGTACCGCTGTCAGATGAACCAAGGCAACCTCCACATTTCCAGGGGTGAGAAGGAAGTACCATATCAGCCCGGTACCAATCGCAATCGCCAATACCACAGGAACAAACACTCCGGAAATCCGATCCGCCAACCGCTGGATTGGTGCCTTTGCCCCCTGGGCCTCTTCCACCACGCGAATAATTTGTGCCAAAGCGGTTTCTTTCCCCACTTTGGTCGCACGGAAAGTGAGTAACCCGTTTTTATTGATGGTTCCCCCGATCACCTGATCGCCTTCCCCTTTATCCACAGGGATACTTTCTCCGGTCAGCATCGATTCGTCCACAGCCGATTGCCCGTGGATCACTTCCCCATCGACCGGAATCTTTTCACCAGGCCTGACCCGAATTTGATCACCGACCATCACCTCATCCACAGGAACTTCCCGCTCCTGTCCATCCTGGATCACAACGGCGGTTTTGGCCTGCATCCCCATCAATTTCCGGATCGCTTCAGAAGTCTGCCCTTTTGCCCGGCTTTCCAACCATTTCCCAAGCAAGATCAGGGTAATAATGATCGCAGAGGTTTCAAAATAGAGTCCGCCTTCTCCCCTGATGACCACATACAGACTGTAAAAATAGGCGGCAGACGTTCCTACAGCAACTAAAACATCCATATTGGCGGAACCGTTTTTCAAGCTTCGATAGGCACCCCTGTAAAACGGCCAGCCAATCCAGAACTGAACCGGTGTCGCAAGCAGCAACTGTAGCCAGGGATGCGTCAGCACTTCCGGCACCAAAGCCCGGAGCGGTCCCCACATGTGTACCATGCCCAAAAACAGTGGAATGGAAAGGATGATGGAGAAAAGAAGCCGTTGCGTTTGCTTGTCTTTCTTTTTGTTCTGCTGCTTCGACTCTTCTTTCTCCTCATTTCTCAAGGTCGCTTCATATCCAAGCGACTTTATCCTATGTTTCAGATCCGCTACATCCACCATCGCCGGATGATAAACGATCTGACCCCTTTCCATCGCCAGATTTACCGTCGCTTTCTCGACGCCTTCCATCCGGGAAAGTCCTTTTTCAATCCGATTGGAACAGGCGGCACACGTCATCCCCTGGATTTCCATCTCTACACGCTCGGTTTCCACATCATAGCCAAGATCCTTCACCTTTTGCACCAACTGATCCGGAGAAACCGTTTCCGGTTGATAGCGAACGGTTGCCTTTTCCGTGGCCAGATTGACATCCGCTTGTTCCACACCTTCCAGGCGGGTGAGCCCTTTTTCAACCCGATTGGAACAGGCGGCACAGGTCATCCCTTTCACGGAAAAGGTTACGTCTTTCCCGCTCATACCCATCCCTCCTTCATTTGATGAATGAACGGAGAACTTCAGCCATCTCTTCGATCGCCTCATCCCCTTTACCGGAATGAATCGCATCCGTCACACAGCTTTTGGCATGGTTTTCCAGAATCGTTAGTCCAATGCTGTTGGACGCTGATTTCACCGCCGCCAATTGGATCAAAATATCCATACAATACCGGTCTTCTTCCACCATCTTCTGAATCCCGCGAATCTGCCCTTCCACCCTTTTTAGCCTTCGAAGAAGCTTTTCTTTATCACAGCTCACCTCATTCACTCCTTTCTCATTTATTGCTTTGTTTATACTATACCATACCCCCGCTGGGTATAGTATAAACAAAAAATATGACATTGTGACAAAAATAAAGCCCTGCTTGAATAGCAGGGTTTGAGACTGCTGATAAAGACTTTTTAATCATGAACCTCGGTTCGTTCGCTTACGGATTTATGGATCATACCTGTTGTTAATCTACCAATGCCCCATATGTACGAGCCAATGCCACGGCCTGGGTAAGATCCAAACGAACCCCTTTTAAATGAAGGTTTTTTAGATCCACTCCTTCCACATTGGCATCCCGTAAATCCGCACCTGTTAGATTGGCATGTAACAAAATGGCTCTGGTGAGATCTGCTCCGCGAAAATCGGTCTTTTCCAGATTACAACCGTAAAAATCCGTCTCAACAAGCTTTGCATTTCGAAAATCCATCTTTTTCAGGTTATGAGAACGTAAATTGGTATAAGACCAGTCTCCGGAGGAAATAGTTAGCCCGTTCAGGTTACTCTCCTCAAACCCAGACCCGGTCATCTTACAATCGTTAAATGTTGCACTGAAGAGTTTGCTTCGCCGGAATTGGCAATTGAGAAAAGCGGAACCTTCGTGATAAGAAGAATTCAATTGTGCTCCGGTAAAATCGCACTCTGCAAACAGACATTTCGAGGTAGTGGTTTCCATCATCTGGGCATTTTGAAAGTTGCATTGTACAAACCGACAATCACGAAACTGAACATCGATCAGATCCGCATCTTCAAAACGATCGTTGATATATTCCTTCCCTACATACTGGTTCATCTTTATCCCTCATTTCATCCTCTTTTAGTCCCTATAAAAGCTTAGACATGTAGTATTCATCCGCATATTCTCCACGTATCAAGAGCGAATCTCTTTTTCTTCCTTCAATCTCAAAGCCCATTTTCCTATATAACGCCAAAGCCGCTTTATTCTGAATCACCACCGTTAACTCCAGGCGGTGGATATGCCGTTTGACCGCCCACGCTTCCAGTTGCTGAAACAATCGGACTCCGACTCCTTGCCCGCGATGTTTCTTTAAGATACCAATCACAAGATAGACCGTATGTCGATTTCGCCTTGCCTTTCCACCAATCGCTTCCAGGAAGCCGATCATTTGATGATTCTTTTCTGCCACCAATATCGTGGAATGGTCATCATGTTCCACCCACCTGATTTTTTGCTGTTGTTGCTCCAGTGTCGTCTTTCTTTCTCCTGCTTCGTACAGCATAAACTCTGACTCGGAATCGATTTGTTGTATAAGATGTAGAAAGCGTTCTGCATCTCTGGTTTGAATGTGTCGAATGTTCATTTCTTTTCTCCTTTGGGTTTTCTATATCACTTCTCAACCAATGTTCAATATCCCTTCATAAAAAAAGCCGGATGGAACCATATGGTTCCCCCGGCTGAATCCACATCATTTCTCTTGTTTTACCTGAATGGTATCCCCTTTGCGGAGAATCTTCGTCAGCAAGCGAATGGCGTTGTCCGGATTCTGAAACGCTCCAATCTGCTTTCCATCCTGCTTCACGCGAATCCATCTGGACTGGTCTGAAGATCCGTCCTCCACCCGGCCAAACATGCGAAACCAGTTATAGTCCCCCACCTCACCGGTAACCTTGATCCCGTTTTGCTTTTGCCAGGCTTTCAGCTTTTTCTCTGTAATCGGACCAAAGATGCCCACTTTCCGCCCTTCTTGATCCTTCCATGGTTTCACACCCAGGAACTCCTGTACGGCCAGGACATCCTTCCCTTTCATTTGTGGGCGGGTGTTCTTCAAGGTTCGGGTAAACCCGGCACCGTTTGGGGCCGGGCTCAATTCTTCCGGTTGAAATTGGTCAAAGGGGTTATCCGGTTTTTGAGGTGCTTTTTTCACCATTTCAATAAATTGACCCCAATGACGCAATGTGCGATGCGGACAGTTTTTTCCACTCCAATGGCGATGCGGAACCACCCGGCTGACCGGAATGTCCAGCTCATCGCACAAGCGACGTACCAACTGTGCGGTATTGGCCTCAGCTTGGGCAAAGTCACCATCCCGGTTTTCACAGATTTCCACTCCGATACTGGACATATTTCCCGAACCCCGTCCATCACCAGCATGCCATCCCACCTCATCGGTCGGGAGGTGTTGGACCACCTTTTTGTCATCCACACTGAAGTGCCAGGACGCTTGCCGGTTGTTTCCCTTCTTTAACAAACGGGCATGAGCATCTGCATCTGCCCCCTGATCCGTGTTGCCCGTATTGTGAATGGTGATATAACGGGGTTTCATTTTGATACCGGGCCGTATGTTTCGATGTTCGGCTGGAATGTATTGTTTTTTCGTCTTCATTGTTTCACCCCTGTATTTGTCAAATTTTTGGGGCCACTGTATAAGCCGACGCTGGCCAGCCCCATTACCACTCCGGAAAGCACCCCTCCTGCCGGATCGTGCGGAGAGGTATAAAAAAGTCCGGCAATGACACCAAATGTCAAGGCCAGCAAGGGTGCAAACCGTTTGGGAAATCCAACATCTTTAAACAGTTCCACCAATCCGGTAATCACTGGAATCCATATTGCATCGTCCAACACATTTCCCTCTCCTTTCCTTTATGAGGTTTTTTCACTGTGATCCACAAGCATCTGCCACAGCTGTGGGTCCTCCTGACCCACTGCCCACATGCCAATCCCTCGCACCTGAAATTCATAAGCAGCGATATCACTCTGTTTTAAAATGGTCTCCGGTGATGGAAACACCGCCAGGCTGAATCCATCCGCATCCCCCAGATAGACCCGCCCCAGCCAGACCCCCTGATCCCGCATCTTAATCCGAATGGGGTAATCGCCTTCCGTCAGGGTCATGTTGGAGGTATGCAAGTAAAACCAGTCTTTGCTGATCTGCTTGTCCATTCCATCTTCCGGCTCCAGTCTTGTATCCCACTCCTCCCCATTCTCAACGCGGAACAGCCCCCAATCCTTATGCCAGGTCACCCCCGTGCGGGGAATCCGTCCCACCGTCTGAACCGTTCCGTCCGGCAGCTGTATATCCAGCGCTTCTTGCGGAAAGTACCAGTAGGAATCGGCACCCACCAGCAAATCACAGGACATCTCTGCATCGGATCGTATGCCCCAGGCTCCTGTAACCGTGTCCGACAGGGTATGCTGAATCACGGCAACATCCCCCAGATAACAGGTGACCACATTCTCTTTCACCCTCAGCCGCAAACGGTAGTATTGATTGAGCTCCAGAGAGCCGTTAGGCCAGCGGTCAGCAAGCAAGGTGGAATCCTGGTACAGTTCATAACGCCCCCCCTGATAATTCAGGTTGAGACAAAACCAGAGATTCCCTACCGTAACCCCTGCCTTGCCTCTTGCTTGTAAACGGACTCTGGCATCTGCCACAATATTGGAAAAATGGTCATGGGATAGGCTGAATTGTCCTTTTCCCGTCACCCAGGCATACGGTCTGGGTCCGGGGTCATCCTCCCGGTTCACTTTCCAGGAACCCGCTTGAATAACATATTTGTCTGAAGGTAAATGACCTTGCCAATCCCGGAAATCATCATAAAAAATGAGAGCTGGCTCCGGAGGCCTTCGAATGGTTTCCAATGTGATTCTAAACCGATCCTGATACGGCCAGGCGGGTTGCCCATCCCGGTCCACAAACCGCCGTGGATGCAAGGTAAAAGTGGCTTCCCCCGCTTCATTGCTCTCGTAAAACGCTTCACAGACGCGAAAACCATAGAAGATCGTTCCATACTGACTTCCTTGCCCCAATAACTCCACCACATGTTCTCCCGCATCCAACGTCAGGCGGGTCACTGAGGTCCAGTGCTTTCGGCGATGGTACGGGTAATATTGGGGGACATCTCCAATAACATGGGCGTTGCCATCGATGTTTACCATTAAACGCTGCTGATCAAACCAGGGAAACTCCACATGGGCAACCAGCTCCACCGTCTTCCGTTCTGACAGGGTGAAGATCCATTTGGCATACCCCTCTGATTCTCCCTCTGTCGGCTTGCGAGGGGATACATAGGTCTCCCCCTGCACCATCGCCCCCTCCACCGTCACCGCATCGGATGCCTTTTTCTCTGTCACCAGCCCCTCAAAGGTGGTCTGCTGCTGTTTGTCATAGGCGGTGAGAAAGGGTTTCTCCTCATAGGTACCCCGGTTCAGATCGGTTTGATCTTCATCTTCTCCGGCATCCACATAATCATAGACATGTAGCAATAGTTGATGAACCTGATCCCGTTCATCAAAAAAGGAAAAAAAGGGGATATAGGGCTGGGTTTCCGCTCCGCCGCGATAGGAGTCGGTATGGGACAAATCACCCACCATCCAGCGGAGAAAGGCAGGAAACCCGCCTCCAAATCCCCGGTAGGTGTCATCCGTATTGTTGGGGTACTCGCTGATCTGCCAACGATACCCGTATGCCGGCACCCCCATAAAGACCTGATCCGCACGAAAGGCCTGAGTTGCATACGTCATCACCCGTCGCTGCCAGTCAAGGGGAGCCGTGGAGCCGGGAGCGGAACCGGCCCAGGCATAGCCGTATGTCATAATCTGTGCCGTATCGCAACAATCCACCAGCCGTTCGTAGGCACACCACCGCTCCGGGCCAATGGTTTCATAAGGTCCGGTCATCGGGGGCAAGTCCAAATGGAGAAAGCGGCTGGACGACCGACCTTTGATTTCCTCATACAACCGATTGTAAAATTGGTAAATGCCCTCCATTTGATCATTGGGCAAACGTTCCAGGTCAGCATCCAACCCATCCACCCAAGGATATTGATCCAAAAGCCGGTGCACTTCACTGATTAGCTGATCCTGCTCTCCAGCCTGGTTTTCAATGATAGGGTCAATCCGGGAGGAGAATCCATCATTTTTAATGGTCAACAGCCAACGGATCTGCGGCCATTTCTCCTTCAACCGGCGGGAGCGCTCCATCGCCTCCTGCAACACCTCATCCGAAAATGCTCCCGTCAGGGTCCCATCCGACTGAATATTAAACCAAAACAGACACACTCCAGAAAAGGCATAACCATATTGATCCACCGTATCCAACTGCTGAGGGTCTTGCAGCCATGACAAAAACTCCCGGTGTTGCGTTCGCAGGGAACTCACATCTGTTCACCCCCTATTCCCTTTAGCCAGAGATCCACTTCACAGATCAGGCGCCCGGAGCCGTGTGGCTCTTCGTCCCGATTGCGCAATTCCACTTGAAACACCCCAAAACCGGCGGGACAGGTATGAAAATGCCCCTGATACTGGCGAGTACTCAAACCATTTAACGTGACTTGACGTTTTGTTGCCTGAACGTCCAGGCGTTCATCCGCACGAAGCGGAAGGGAAAAGGTAAACGGGCGCTGACCATGCTGATGGGAAAAATGCACCCCATCCTTTCCAAGGGATTGGGTCGCCGTCAACTGAAAATCGATTCCCCCTGTCACCCGTTTGGAAAATTCCGGATCTTCACTGATCTTCGCCCGGTTGGGAACCGCGATCGTCTTATGACCGCGAATCACCCCGTTATAAACCGCCCGGCGAATCGGTTTTCCTTCTGCATCCCGGTTTCTTTTCAACAGCTCTCTGTTCGCCGTCAGATAACCCGTCGCCATTCGACCGGGTTGAAATTGCAAATCCGTTACCCAGACCGTTCCCAGACAATCAGAGATCTGCCATTGATAATCGATATGGGTTACCTTTCGCTTGGGATCGACCAGAAAGGTATGAAAATATCGGGTCCATTTCTCTTTTTTATCCATTCTCATCACCCATCAAATGACCAGGTAATTTCTGATGCATGTCCCGTCCATACGGTGGCAATGGAACCGCCTTGCAGCATCAGATCGGTCACCCGGATGGTACCGGTCAGATCGGATACGACCAATCGCACCTGAACGTTTGCTACCGTCCGACTGCTGTCCGTTCGGACATGCTTCTGCATGGACTGAAAAGAACCGATCACGCAACCACCACCTCATCTCCTGTAATGAAAAAAGGAGCGCGAGGCGCGCTCCCAAATGGTTACCCCAACGGAATAAACACCGTTTCCGGGTCCCCTTCATCATAATGGATCACCAATTCTACACCCACTTTTCCGTTGGGTCCCTTGGACAGATCCTCCGTGGAAACCTGCATGCTGACGGTATAACTGTCCCGATGGGCCGGTTCCACGGTCTGGGTCAATGTTTTCTCCACACCGAGCTGTCCATGGCACAAAAAGGACGCCCCGCCGGAATAGCCCTGTTGGGAATCAATCTCCCATCCATTGTTCACCCAGTAGGCAAATCCATCATCGGCACGCGAATTCAGGAGATAGTTAAACACCATTAATTCCAGCATTTCCGTCCGTTCCACAGAATCTTCCGATTCCAGATAACCGGTACCCGTTGTATTTCCCAGCAGATCGCTCAGTGTGGGAGCCGTGGACTCCAGTTCCAACTCCGTATTCCACGGTTCCAAGACATCATACTGCCAACGGGCGATATGCGTTTTCACATCAATCCCCAATTCCTCATCAAACACCCGAACGCGATCCCCGATCCGAAATGCTTCATGTTCCAGTCCGGACAGCATGGACAAATCAATGGCCCGCACCCGGTAAGAAAGGCGAGGTCTGCTCAGCTTTTGCAAAACCTCTTCAGCTTTCGCCTTCAAATGATAGGGATTGGTAAACCGTTCATCCTTGAAAGAACGTGTCCGGATCTGTTCGGTATATTGGAAGTTGTCCAGATACGGACGTCCTCCGTTGGCCTCTTGAATGGTGACATTTCCTTTTCCATAAGGGTACAGTCGCGTAATCAGATCGGCAGTATCATAATCGGCTTCGATTTCATTCATATTCTTTTGATACATAATGGCGATGCCCGGATCACGCAATCCGCCATCCCGGACAAAATCCACAGTATAGGTGGCGGAATGAAACCGGATCAATCCGCCCCAGATATCCGCCATCTCCCGCAATGCGGTCAAACGGTTGGTTAACCCTTCTTCCAATGTCAGATTGCGCATGGTATCGATGTCACAACGGCCCACGCGCCAGGGCGTTCCCTCCAGGATATCCTGCATCACCTGAAGCGGCCGGACATCCGACCACTTCGATTTTTGCATGGGGTCCGCATACTGCAAGTCATACCAGATCGCTTCCGCATAAACGTCCGTCATTTTCTCCCCGGCATCCCCCCGGCTGTGATGAACCCGGCGAATGACATAGAAACGGGGACCCCATTGGATCAGGTTTTCATTTTCCAAAAAGGGGCGTTTTGAATCATGAAAAGGAAGGGAAAAGTCAATCGTATCCTCCCCGTTTAACTCTTCTGTCACCACAAATTCCGTCAAATTCTCCAATACCGCCAACCGGTTGCGCTGTTGATCCAAAATGAGAATCGGCCATTGCGCCCGTTGATGATAGGGTGGGTCCACAATGGACGAATCACCAAACTGATTGTATCGGCATTCTCCCAGCAGATTATAGCGAACGTGTCCCAATTGATTCAGCTTCATCCACGATCACGCCTTTCTTAAAAAGGGAGACGCATAGACACTCCGCATAAACGGCTGGACACCCTCCGGGAACACCGCAGGAAACCCGTCACTGTACAGACGGTCGGTCGTCCGAAGCCCGCCATAATGAACCAATGACAAGTTATCCTGCACCTCGCTGGCATAAACCATCGCACTTTCGGCATCCAACCCATCCCATTGCGAAGCGGCATCATTAAACCGGGCCAACCAATAGAGCCCCGGTTCCAATGTCAGATTCAATTCTACAAACTTCCATTCATGCGGTTCGTCTCCCTCTGTTCCGTGATAGGCGATTTCCGGGCTTTCTGCCAACAGTTCCCCTGGATACGCCCCTCCCGTATCCTGATACAGGGCGACCCGTACCAAAATATCAGCGGTTGTATATTTCCCCAGGCGAACCCCCGCCTCGGTAATCACGGTGCGTTGCCGAATCATCAACGGAAACAGATCCAGCGTATTTTCATTCACCAGCACATTGCTGGCGGAGACCAGCGAGGGGGTTCCTTCGCGCAGATGGGTGAGCAGACCCGCCTGTTGCAGCGGCAGATGGATGCCCTGGCTGGCTTCCAACACCAGGGATCGGGCATCGATACAGGTAAAATCGGCGGTAAACTCGTCATTGGCATGTTGGGGTTCATCAAACAGGATCACCCCATGGGCCGGAGAGATGGTATAGGCGGCAGGGTCCAGTTTCAGACCATTCCGATAGATCACGGGAGCCGGATCTTCCAGCCAATTGCGGATGCTTCCTTCATAGATCCGGTAACGCATCCCGGCATCCTCCTGATCGTTGACCGGTTTCAGGGGATGACCCGTTACCGAGCGGGTCTGCATATTTAATACTTCTTCCATTTTATTAACAGAATGTTGCAATCCGGACAGGTGAGCCGACAAAATATCTTCACTTTCCAAGTCGCGATACGGGGTTTTGGGCATTTGATCGCCTCCTTCAGTTGTTCAATATGGTTTGTCACTCCGGTTGCCATCCGACAAGAAATGATAACGCAGGGATGAAGTTTGAACATTTAATACCAGCAACTGCGGCACTGGATGTGCAGACGGTTCACCGTAGCGGTGCCCACAGGGGTGACGGTCAACACATTTTCCTCCCCAGGACGGGTGAGGGGAAACACCAGGGATTCCAATCCATTCAGCGCACTTTCCCTGGAACCATCCTCACGGCGGAGATAAGCGGTCTTATATTCGGAATCGAGCACCAATTGTTCGGTACTGGCCAGCGATCCGGTATAGGTGAGGGACTGATCGTTCAGCTTGACCACAAACCCGCTCTCCGCTCCACTCGCCTCCCCGCCCAGTTCAATCAGCGGTCGGGAAGGCGCGGTTCCCTTTCGCTGGAACCGGATTTCCTCTCCCGCACTGGTAAAGGCATCATCCTCCACCGCATAGGCCAGGGGGTCGGGGGCCAAAAAAGTGAGGGTGGCCCGTCCGGTCAGGGCCACCTCTTCCAGCTCCGCCAATTCCACCCAGCGGACGGTCATCATTTTGTCCGGTTCATCATCGATCACCAACGTCCCCTTCTCTTCTCCGTTGCGCAACCATGCCCCAATCTGTCGCACCCGCTGCCGGATCTCGTGAAGACTCTCTCCTATCAACAGAATATCGATGGAAATCTGAAGCTCTTCCACCTCCACCCCCATATCCGCGACACCCGCTCTTCCCGGACGCTTCACCGTTTGCGCCTGCAAGCGGGGAGACAGCGGACGGGTAATATTCAGCACTTTGATCCCATATTGATCACTGTGAACACCTGCAAAAGTAAATCCCATTATTTTCTCCCTCCATAGGACCGAGCTTGCCGTTGATGCAACCGCCAAAGCTCCTGACTGATCAGACGGATATCCTGGTCATTGCGCACATGCATCTGATCGATCCGAATCGTCGGTCCCGTCTCCGCTGAAGCTCCAGCCGCAGCCAATCCACCCTGGGGTTGCCCCATCATGGCCAACGTCCCCATCGATAAACGGGCCACATTCTTTAATGCTGGAATCCCTTCCTCAATGCCGGCAGCAAACATCTCCATAAAGTTGGGCCCCCAACGATCCGCTGTCCTTCCTGGCCCTTTCTTGGTCGGTGAAGAGAAGCCCAAAAAGTTTTTGATATCGGAGACAATCCCTTTGACGGTATCAATTACACCGGAAATTTTGGAACGGATTCCGGCAATAAATTCATTGATCAGATTGGCGCCCCAGTCAGCCGCTTGGGAGGCAATGTTTCGCAACGTGTCCCCAATCTCGGTCACCTTGCCAAACACCAGATCGACCAACCCGCCCAAAAGCTGACCGGTAATGGTAAGCACCCCATGCCATGCCTTGCTGATCAGACTGCCCGCCAGTCCAACCAGACTGGACAGAATGCTCAAAATCCCCTCAATCAGGGCTCCCACGGTACCCACGATCAGGTTGCCGAAACTTGCCAGCAAATCCAGCGCGGACTGCCATAACTTGTCCCATTGACCGGTAAACAGATAGGCAAACATATTGACAATGGACATAATCGCTTTGATCGCCGAGTCCACGACCGTCTTAATGATCTCCCAGGCGGTTATAAAAATCGTCTTAATAATCTCCCATGCCGCCACCAACACGGCTTTGATCATCTCCATCACCGTCGTCACCAACGTTAAAATCATTGGCCAGGCAAACTGGAACAAAGCCACAATCTCCTGGATAATCGGTCCGATAAACGCCATAATGGCTGTCCAAATATTCATAAACGCCTCTTTCAACACCGGCCAAATCATCGTCCACCAGTCAGTCACTTTTTTCCATTGGGAGACAAAAAAGTTGGTGATCGTCTCAATGATCGGTTGCAAAAACGCCCACAGCGCGGACAACCCATCCTGAATCGCCCCCCACAACGCCATCGCCCCGGTCTTAATCCCTTCCCACACCGCATTCACCATATTGCGAAACCATTCAAAATTCTGATAGGCGTAGATCACTCCCGCTACCAATGCGGCGATTGCTAACACAATAAGTCCTACTACAGCTATTACCTTTAAAGCGATCACAGCAAAACCTCCAAATGCACCTGCGATTGCCCCCCATGACACCACTAATTGAGAAATGACTCCAAGCAAACCAAACAATGCACCGAAAATCAAAGCTCCTACCAATATAATCTGCTTGGCGGGTTCTGGCAGTGCGTTAAATGCCTCGATCACGCTGGTTACCATATTAATTACTCCGGCAAACACAGGGGCGACCGACCCTCCCAGCGTTTCCAAGGCGCTCTTGAGCCCCTCCACCGCTGTTTTCACGGAATCATGATCCTTAACCGTCGTCCATAGTCCAAGCACCAACGCCCCATAAATCGCCAAACTGACACCTTTGACTTCACTTTGGCCAGCCGCCTTATTCGCCTCACGCATTTGCCTATTAATTCCGTCCTGGATTTCATCCAGTTTTGCCAACCGCTTGTCCAGCCCTTTTAAGGCATTTTCTATGGGGCTTAAATCAATCTGTACAGCGGTTTCCGCCATCCAATCACCCCTTTTTCGCAATGTTTTTGTTAAAATATCAGCTGTACACTTGAACAATTGCCAAGATACTATTTATTCTTAGTGAGAGTGGAGAAAATAAAAAAGCTTCCTCATTTTTCAAAAAAAGGAGAGGATCATGGTGTCTGATTTACGATGGGAATATGCCAAGGAACGCATGCCCAACCGTGCGAAATGGGATATGATCACCATTTTTTGCAGTATCATAGGCGGTATATTATTTATATCCATCGTGGGCCTCCCCCTGTCCATACCTTTTATAATTGTCGGCCTCTATGCCGCTTTCCGTTCCTTTCGCTACCCTATTGTCAAAATGACCTGCCCGGTTTGCCGGAGCAAAGTGCGTATTGAAAAAGAGGTCGAGCAGTTTCACTGTCTTTGCTACACGCATTTAAAAAAGGAAAATGGGGAGTTGAAAAAGGTTGAATAAACTTTTGCCAGCCCCGTTTCCCATTGGATGACCCAGGAAGGAAGGGGAGAGGTGACTCTCCTTCCTATTCCCAAAATGTTTCATTTATCTCTATGTGTGAGTAGATATACAAAGCTCTTTTTAATGAAAAGAGGGATTTGTAACATGAGCAGTTTGCAACAACACTATGCGAAAGAACGGATGCCCAACCGCGGAAAATGGCAAAGCATCACCCTTTTTTGCAGCATCATAGGGCTTATATTATTTGTAACAATCATCGGCATTCCCCTTGCCATCCCTTCATTATTGTGGAGATGTATGCCGCTTTCCGTTCCTTTCGCTACCCTATTGTCAACATGACCTGTCCCGTTTGCCGAACCAAACTCAGCATTGAAAAAGAGGTCGAGCAGTTTCACTGTCTTTGCTACACGCATTTAAAAAAGGAAAACGGAGAGTTGAAGGAGGTTGAATAAACTTTTGCCAGCCCCGTTTCCCTTGGATAACCCAAAGGGGAGCTGGCTCTCCCTTCTTTTGTCAAAAAGAATTTTCTTGGGCAGACAATTGCCAAGATACGATTTATTCTTAATGAGAGTGGAACAGCAAAAAATGGTTTTCCATTCTTCACAGAAAAGGAGACGATTATAGTGTTTGACGACCGACGATGGATACATGCCAAGGAACGAATGCCCAACCGTGCTATTTGGGAAATGCTTACTATTTTTGGCAATGGAATCGGTATAATCCTTTGTTTCACCATAATTGGTATCCCACTTGGTCTGCCACTGATTCTGTTTGGCCTCTTTGCTGCTTATCGCTCTTTTCGCTACCCTGTTGTCAAAGTGACCTGCCCCGTTTGTTATTCTAGACTCCAAGTAGAAAAAGAGGTTGAGCAGTTTCATTGCATGTGCTACACGCATTTAAAAAAGGAAGAAGGGGAGTGGAAAAAGGTTGAATAAACTTTTGCCAACCCCGTTTCCCATTGAATAACCCAAAAAGGGAGAGCTTAATCGATATGAACATCTTTGTTGCCAGAAAAATCAAAGAAGCAAACAAAAGAAAGCTGAGGGAACGTTTGCCCAACAGGGGGGAGCTGGAGTATTCCGCTCTTAAATATTCCTTGATTGGTGCTCTTCTCTGTTTAACGTTTATCGGTATACCGATTGGTTTCCGATAACCTGTTATGGAGCTTATTGTTTATATAAGGCTCTTCGTTGTCCGGTCATCAAAGTCACCTGCCCTGCATGCCGCAGTAAAATAGCGGTTGAACCGGAGGTTCAGGAATTTGAATGTCCCTGTATCACCCGGATTGTGAAAGAAGGAAACGAGTGGGTGGTGAAAGAGGGAGACGCATTTGTGGAAGCTGGCACCCGGCTTGATTGATCTCCCTTTCAGAAAACCCACCCGTATCGGGAAAATGCCTTCTCTCCTTCTTTAGAAGAAAACCCTCTACCGTTTCCATTTCTGCATCATTTGCGCAAACTGCTCTGCTTTTTCCGCTTTGCTCATGGTTTGTTTCCGACCCAGAAGTTTGTTCACGCTCACTTTTTTCTTCAAGTGGATATTCATCAGGTTGGCGGCATGCCAAGCCAGTTTTTCCATTTCCAGCTCCTGTCGCCTTTGATGCCCTTCCGCCATTTCATTTAATTCACGGGGAGTTAACACCCAGAATTCCGCCGGTTTCAGATGGAGCGGTCCGAAGGCTAGGCGTTTCGTTTCTTCCCAACTCCATTCGGACCGCCCATCTGTTTTTTTTGCTGTGCAGGGGGAAAGGCCAAGGTCATCGCTTCGGTCACCTTCTCACTTACTGTTTGAATATTTTCCATCTCTACCAGCTCACCGGCACCCTCAAGAGTTAACTCCCTGTCTTCGTGAATGAGACCAGCCCAGAGCAAGGCCCGCAGTTCCTTGATCCCGATGCTCTGGTCATTTAATTGGGTGACGGGGCGATCCAAGGCATCCTCCAGCTCCGTCAATGCATTCATATCGTATTTCAGACGACGGGGGCGATCCAATTCAATCTGGACATATCCACGCTGTTTGTTGGCCACTTGATATTCCTCCTCCATATTATCGATCCATGAAAAAATGATGAGGCTTCAGGTTTATAATAAGGGGAGCCCTGTTGCATCAGGGCTCCCACACACTTTTACGATGCTGCCGGGTCAGCCGCCGTAATGGTTTGAATCTCACCCGTCCCCCGGAAGGTGGCCGACAAGGTAACAATATCATCGACGGCGTTGTTTACTTCCCAGGAGGTAATAAAGGCATTCCCTTCATATCCTTTATTTCCTGATCCGTCTTTGGGGAAAAGGCGGACCAATACCGTATCCGCATCCACCAGTGTTTGATAGAGGGATTCCTGTCCGGCATCCGTCATCAGATAAATCCCTTCCGCTTCCAGTTCCCATTCTTTCAACCCCGGAACATATTCCATCCATCCGTTGCTTTCAAAGCTGCTCGCTTCCAGTTCCTCCTGGCTGATGGTCAATGTGGAGTCTTTGATCGCCGCCACTTTTTCCAAGGTGGTGCCTTGATCTTTGGACAGATAAATGCTTCCTTCAAATCCTGGAATTGCTTGTGTTGCCATTTAACATCTCTCCTTTATGGATAAATTTTTAACGGTTTTACGATGAAACCGTCAAGCGAACCGTCCAGGACATCTGGTGATTTTCCTGGGTATGGGTGATCGAGCTGGTAAGATGCCGGCATATCCCCTCTCCATACCCGGCAATGGGCACGGTACAGTTGGACAAGAGACGCTCCACCGCTTCCAGGATAGCATTCAGCTCGTCCAATCCTTCCCCGGCACTGACCGCACGCAGGGAAACCGTCACCGACTCTCCCTGCTCCGGCATGGAATGAACGGGAAGCGTTTCTCCCGCTTCCAAACCCAGATAGGGAGGCTCTGCCGCAGAGGGAATCCGGGCATAAATCCCCGTCACCATCCCATTCAACTCAGCATCCTGACTCAATACATCCAACAAGGCCTGCTCCGCAGTTAGGAGTTTGTGACTCGCCTCCATCACCCCCTGTCCATCTTTTATACGAACAATTGTTCGTGCATCTATAGGTGGTTTTCGTATGGCAAACACCCT
Organism: Melghirimyces algeriensis; assembly: GCF_900182565.1. Taxonomy (GTDB): domain Bacteria; phylum Bacillota; class Bacilli; order Thermoactinomycetales; family DSM-45169; genus Melghirimyces; species Melghirimyces algeriensis. Next base: position 264,763 of record NZ_FXTI01000002.1, read on the forward strand.
AACGACTTTCCTGATCCTTATTTCGCCCTCATCTTCTCTGCAAACGGGTGATGTTGATGTTGTTCCCGCAAGAGTTGCTGGATTTTTTGTTCCGCCCGTCGGACATAGGATTGCACGGACGATTTGGAGCAGTTTAGGAGCTGGGCGGTATCCTGAAAGCTGAGTCCCTCTCCCCTGACGGCCACAAAGGCCTCATATTCCGACTTGGAAAGGCGGGTGAGCAGTTGATAGACCCAGGCGTATTTCTCCTGGTATGCGGCCCGTTCCCGCTGGCTTTCCATCCACTCCATCCGTCGGATTTCAGATTCAAACATCTGACTCCACAACACTTCCCTTTGAATTCTGGACCGATTCTCCATTCCACGGGATGGCTCCGGTTGACGCCCCTGTTCCAACCATTGAATCACCCACAACAGATCCCGTTCCATACCTTTCAATAAACGAAGCTGCTCCTTTAACTGTTCCGGCTCTCCACGCTTCGCTTGAATCCGTTTTTGTCCCTGGCGAACCCGCTCCAAAGATCGGCAGTATTCTGCAATCAAGTCATTCATGTTCCATTCCTCCTATACGAATATACGTTCGATTTTTAAGGTAAAAAAATAACGGATCAACCTCATCAAGATGTTCTGCAAAATAAACGAACATATGTTTGTATTATTGTACACCAAATCCATCCTAAATACAAAAAAATATTTTATTCTTTATAAATATCTATGGTATCGGTTGGAGAACAGCAGCAAGGATAAAGCAAAACTAGGAGCAAAGATATCGTTTATCAAACTCTTAACCTATGCTATAATCCATTACAGACTGATCGGTCTGTTATGAGAGGTGGATGGGATGTCCAAGAAGCAAACCCGACAAACCATTATTGAAAAATCCGTTCCATTGTTTAATCAGCAAGGGTTCTCCGGCGTTTCCATGTCTGACATCATGTCGGAAACCGGACTGCAAAAAGGGGGAATCTACAACCACTTTGACAGTAAGGAAACATTGGCTCTGGAAGCATTCGACCATGCCGTCAACATGGCAGAACATTGGTTTGAAGATGTGGTCAAAGGACAACATACGGCGGAAGCGAAACTGTTCGCCTTCATCCAATCATTTCGGGAATATGTAAGAAATCCACCCGTACCAGGGGGCTGTCCCTTGGTAAATACAGCGGTGGACAGTGACGACCAACACCCAACCCTGCGGGAAAAAGCCCGCCAGGCGATGGATCGTTCACGCCAATGGCTGATTGCAATCATCCGGGATGGGATCGAGGAAGGAACCATTCGCTCAGATACAGACCCCGATGTCCTGGCGACGTTGATTACTGCCAGCTTTGAAGGAGCCCTGGTGATGAGCCGATTGTACGATGATCCCATCCACATGGATTGGATGGTGGATCACTTATGCAAACATCTACAGACCCATTTCACCACCCCATAAATGGGTCCTTTTTTTCACCCCGCAACAGACCGATCGGTCTGAATTCATATGAAGGAGATGGGACCATGAACCCTGTATTCCCCATTCCAGACAGCGAATTGGCTCAGAAAGCGACCCACTATGCCAAGGAATTGTCCTCACCTGCGCTGTTTAACCACCTCATTCGAACCTATGCGTTTGGATATGCTGTGGGTCAAAAAGCAAATCTCACATTGGACTCCGAGTTATTTTACCTTGGCGCCGTTCTTCATGACCTTGGTCTGACGGAACCCTTTAAAGATGGAGAACGCCCGTTTGAAGTGGAGGGAGGTGCTGTTGCCCATACGTTTTTAACCAAACAGGGATATCCCATGGAAAAAGCGGATGCAGTAAAAGAAGCGATTGAGTTACATGCGTCAGTGAAAGCGGAAGAGAAACAACCCGAAATCGCCCTCGTTCACATCGGGGTGATGGTGGATGCAGGTCTTCGAATGGACAGTCTGACCGAACATGAAGTGCGGCAGATTATTGAAGAATACCCGCGTCTGGGGATTCAACAAGCCATGATTGAGGCATTTACGTATCAAATAAAACAAAAAAATGACACCAGACTGTTGCAAATCATTCAAGCAGTGGAACAGCATTCCCATTTCAATGATTGATATAAAAACAAAAGGAGCGGGAGAGATTCCTCCCGCTCCTTCGTTATGAACCCAATATACCGGTGATAAAAGGGTTGCTTTCCTGTTCCTGTCCAATGGTGGTCACAGGGCCATGACCGGAGTAGACCGTGGTTTCTTCAGGAAGCTCCATCAAATGATCGTGAATGGACCTTAACAGGGTCTGATGATCCCCGCCGGGAAGATCCGTCCGTCCGATCCCTCCTGCAAACAGTACATCTCCGCTAAACAATAAGGTATTCCATCGATAGGAAACACTTCCCGGAGAGTGACCGGGCGTATGGGTGACGTCAAAGGTTTCCCCCAACAAATGTAAGGTTTCTCCTCCCTGCAACACCTTTTCCGCTGGACGGCAACTAACGGTTTCCATTCCCGGAAACAGGGTGGACCCGTTTTTCTCCGGGGAATCCAACCAATCTTCCTCCAACTGGTGAATATAAACCGGTGCCCCAAATGCCTTCCGCACTTCTTCCAAACCCCCGATATGATCAAAATGGGCGTGCGTTAAAAGAATCGCTTCCACATCCAGCTTCAACTCCTGAATCCGCTCCATCAATTTATTTGGAGAACTTCCGGGATCAATCACCACTCCTTGACCGCCTGCTTCCTTATACAGAAGATAGGCATTGGTCATCACGGGTCCGAGTACAAAACGTTCCACCTGGATCATATCGTCGTTTCCTCCTTCTTGCTCAACGTCTGTTCATCCATTGTACCAAAGATTCAGAGAGAACCAGCATAACCTTCCAACCCTTTTTATACATGGTTTTCCTGTTCATTGGTTACATTACGATTAACCATTGATTTGGAAAGGAAGATCGGCCATGATCCGGATTTTTTCCCTGTTAATTGCCATCACCCTTTTGGTTGGATGTCAACCGGCCAACCAATCACCGGCCAACGAGTCCGCACCCCCTCCGGGAGTTTCCAAAATGGAGCGGGTAAAACAAACCGCCCCCAAACCCCGTCACACGGACAACAACCAGGCGATCGCCCGGCGCATGACGGAGATTGCGACGCAAATGCCCCAGGTAGAAAGTGCTACCTCCATCGTCTTGGGGCGGTACACGCTGGTGGGAATCAACCTCGATCCCACCTTGGACAGGGGTCGTGCCGGAACCATAAAGTATTCCGTTGCCCAAGCGTTGCATGAGGACCCTCAGGGAGCCAATGCTCTGGTAACAGCTGATCCTGATTTGGTACAGCGTATACGTGAACTGGCTGATCATATCAACAAGGGGAGACCGATTTCCGGATTGGCGGATGAATTGGCAGATATTGCCGGGCGAATCTCACCGCAACCATCCAAACAAACCCCTAAAAATGAAGAACCCCCTTCTCCAACCGATCAGGAAAGAATGAATCAAACCCGCAATCCAAAGCCGGCCAGATAAACAAAAGACCGACGGTAGATCACCGTCGGCCTCCCTTGTTTCATCCTTTTTGCAATGCTTCTGTCACTTGGCGGTCCAGTTTATCTGCCGCCTCTTTATCATAGGTTTTCACATAGCCTGGTTCATCCACAATCTTGGCACCGTAAAACATCACATCATAAACGGCATCCACATCGATTTCAATGCCGGTTAACTTAATCTGGGGCCCTTCCAAACGGTCATGTTTCACCTGGGCTTTTCCCGCGATGGAATAGGTGGTATCGGGTCCAATCACTGTGACCGTTACTTCAGGCTTCGCTTTTACATTGGCAATCATACGGGAACGGTGTCCCACCGCCACCCGCAGTGTATTGGCATCTGGTGCATAAACCCAAGAGACCGCATTGACAACCGGTGCCCCCGTTTCTGCATCCACCGTGGCCAACAGAACAAATTGTTCTCCTTTCAACCGATCCAAAAGAGAATCCGGCAGTTGTCTGGAAATTTCTTCAGCCATGGTTTCTCCTCCTCATCAGAACGTTCATTTGAAAAAGCTGTGTCGTACTCCCCATCCAGTATAGTATACTATGGGTTAATGGATTAGGGATCGTTGACTTCCCGAAACAAAAGAAAGGAACGAAGATTCTGTATGAAAGCCAAATGCGCACTTTGCGATCAATCCTTTGTTCCGGACCCACTTCAAGAGAAAAAACTAAAAAAACATCCACACCGAATGTTTCTGTGTCCGGAGTGCCACGAACGGATTAAAGAGCAAACCCTAGCACGGAAAGCAATTGCCAGGGAAATGGAAAATGACAAGCCCTGACATCAGCCTTGAGGTGGATCGCATGGAAACGATCGGTGATACTTGGGTTCCGCTTCAATCTGCAACAGAAGGTTTTCCACCTGTTCCCGATCAAACTGAAGTTGTTGCTCTTCACCCTTTTGACGATAGATCAGCCGATAGTGATCATTCTCCCGTTGAACCTGAATCTCCTCTACTCCATGATCTTCTGTCAATATCCGCCCAAAAAACCCGGTTGTCTCCTCCGCCGATCGATCTTGAGGCCGTGCCTCCCATACCACCTTGATCTGCAACCAGTTGAACAGAGCATCCCTCAGATTCACGGTTCCTCTGTCTCCTTTCCCCTTTGCAGGAAACCTTTGTGGTCGGCTCACTCCGAGTCGGCCTTTTTTTGTGCACCTGCTCCCATTCGTATGCGAGCCAAGGCAATCATAATCAGCGTAATCACCAGAATTTCAACAATGGGAAACTGCAAGTAAAACATCACCCACAAAAGAACACATCCCAAAGCCAACACCAGATAGACAACCAACGACTTTAGTATGGGAAGTCTCCGGGCAAACGCCACCTTGTACACAACAGCCGTCAATGCCACAATGACAAGATAGGATACAAAAGGATGGGAAATAAGCCACGCTTTGATTTCTTCCATGCCGACCCCCTCCTTCCTAGACGGTAGACTCTTCCTGCTTCAATTGACGAAGATAACGGATTTCTTCTGCATACTCCTCTTCCTGTTCCACAGGCGTTTCCAAAACAATCGGCAGTCCCTCAAACATCTCACAACGAAGAAATTTTGCCAATGCGCTGGCGCCAATCTCTCCCTTTCCGATCTTTTCATGCCGATCCTTGCGGGAGTTGTAGGGAACCTTGCTGTCATTGAAATGGATGGCGACGAGAGATTGGATATATCCAGTCTCCTCCATCACCTGGACCAATTGGTCAAACGTATCCTCCATCCACGCCCCTGCCGCAAAACCATGACACGTATCAAAACAGAATCCGATTTTCTCCGGGTAATCGGTCGCCTCTCGAATTGTAACCAGATCCTCTATGGTGAGTCCCAGCTCACTTCCTTGACCGGCTGTATTTTCCAGAAGCAGTTTGCAGTCTCCATCATAGTCAGATAAAATTTCATTCAAGGTTTCAATCATCCGCCGGGTGCCTGCCTCTACGCCTTCCCCTACATGCTTTCCACAGTGTACGACCGCACCCACCGCACCATAGGTATCCGCAATATGCAGATCTTCTTTGATGGAGCGAACTGTCACCTCGTGAAGATCCGATTTGGGGGTGGAAAGATTTGTGATATAAGGTGTATGGGTCACAAGAGTGATCCCATTCTCCCTTAAAAACTGAACTCCCTTTTCCGCATCAGGAACATTTATTTTTTTGGGTCGCAACGCCCTAGGGTTTTTGGTGAAAATCTGAAACGCATCCGCTCCAAGTTCTTTTGCACGCCGACAGGCTTTGGAAAACCCCTTGGCCACACTGATATGGCATCCCAGTTGCATCAATATCCCTCCTGTAACCAAAGAAGCGCCTTCAGCAGGCGCCTCCTGAACCTCCTATATCATACCACTTTGCAGACATCAACAGCAACAAATGGAACTCTGGATGCTCACTTACTTCTGTTGTATATCACGAAGCAACTCTACCTGATCCGTAATGATCGCGTCCACACCCAGGTTACTCAAGCGACGCATTTCTTTCTCCCGATTGACGGTGAAAGGACGCAGGGGAATGCCCATGTTATGGCAGGCGTTCACCATCTCCTCTGACACGGTCGGCCAATAGGGATGAATCGAGTCAGCTCCTGCATGACGCGCATACGTCCACGGTTCATACAAATTGGCCATAAATAAAATGGCCACATCCATTTCCGGGTGCATCTCTTTGACTCTTCTCAGACTGTGGTGGTTAAACGATGAGATCATCACCTTATCCGTTCTTCCAAATTGCTCTGTCCACTCCAAAACTCTCTCTTCCAAACCGGGCTCCGGATATTTATTGCTTTTCAACTCAATATTTAGCAACAAATTTTTATCGGCGGCCAATTCCAGAACTTCTTTCAAGTGCGGAATCGGTTCCCCTTGAAACTCCTCTCCAAACCAACTGCCTGCATCCAGCCGACGAAGTTCCTTCCATGTAAAATCCTTGACCCAACCCTTTCCGTCTGTCGTCCGCTTCAATGTATAGTCATGGATGACGACAACTTCCCGGTCTTTTGTCAGATGTACATCCAACTCCAGTCCGTCGGCGCCCGCTTCAGCCGCCCGTTGAAAGGCAGCCATGGTATTCTCCGGAGCCACAGCGGAATAACCTCGGTGAGCGAATACTTGTACACGTTTCATTTCGTTTCCCCTTCTGTAAAATAAGAATCATTCCAGTTGCCATCTTTGTAGTATACACAACAATGGTTCATGGGGCATCCCCCGCACCGGGGATTCTTTTTTCGACAGTGTTCTTTTCCCAATTCCACCAGTAACGCATGAAACAGACGTAAATCCTTGATACATTGGAACTGGGACAAAACACTCTCCCGCACTTCGGTGTAGTTCATTTCTATACCTCGGTAGCGAGAAAGGAACCGACGGGTGTATGTATCCCCTATAAACGCAGGCTTTTTAAACACATAGAGAAGCAACATATCTGCTGTCTCCGGACCAATCCCTTTCATTGAAAGCAACGCGTTCCGCAAGTCGGAGGCAGGGATCTCTTCCGATACCTTTTCCACCCCGCCCTGCCGATGTAACCAGCAAGACAAACGATAAATGGCAGCCGCTTTTGCCCGATATAAACCAGCCGGACGGACCGCTTCGACCAACACCCCTTCGGATTCCTTGCAAATCGCCTCCGGATGGTTCAATCCCTGACTCCTCAAGTTTTGGATGGCCCGATAAGCGTTCGTCCATGCGGTATTCTGCACAAGAACGCTTCCCAGCAACTTTTCAAAAGAGGAATCCACTCCCCACCAACCTGCATTCGTCAGATGAGGTTTCCAGTTTCGTAAAGCATCCCAGATTGCTTTCCAGTCCGGAGTTTCTCTCTTTATATCTTCCATCCGTCATCTTCTCCTCTCCATGAAAGAGGAAAGACGTCCGCACCCTCTGGCACCAGACGCCTCGAAGCAATTTTATTTTCCGGCAAAACGCGTTGCCAACTGGGCCAATGTTCGGGTTCCCACTCCAGTAGCCCCTTTTGGATGAATCCCCGATTCTGCTTTCCAGTCAGCAGTACCGGCGATATCCAGATGAACCCATGGGGTGTCCTCTACAAAATGTCGAAGGAACATTCCCCCTTGAATGGTTCCGGCCGCTCGGCCACCTTCATTTTTAAGATCTGCAATATCGCTTTTCAGAAACTCTTTATATTCTTCATCCATCGGTAGCTCCCAAACCTTTTCTCCAACGACTCGCGCAGCCTCCTTGACCTTGCGTCCCCACTCTTCATTGTTTGTCATCAACCCTGTCGTTGTATACCCCAAAGCAACGATCACTGCTCCGGTCAATGTAGCTACATTGACCAGGGACGTGGCTCCCTGACGGCGCGCGTAAGCCAAGCCATCGGCCAGAATTAATCGCCCTTCCGCATCGGTATGGTTGATTTCAATCGTTTTTCCACTGAAAGAGGAGATCACATCCCCTGGACGATAACCGCCCCCGCTCACCATATTTTCACATGCAGGAATGACACCCATTACATTGCAATGCGGTTTTAATGCTCCAATCGCCTGCATAGCACCAAATACGGCAGCAGCCCCAGCCATATCTCCATGCATTCTTTCCATTCCTTGGCTCGGCTTCACCTGAACGCCACCGGAATCGAATGTAACGCCTTTTCCGACCAATCCGAGAACCTCCTGGGATTCCGGAGCTCCCTGGTAGCGGAGAATGATCATTCGGGGTGGTTCGCTACTCGCTTTTGAAACTTCCAATAATGCGTCCATCTTTAATTCTACCAATTTGTCATGATCCAGGATTTCCGCTTCCAGACCATAACGATCCGCCATATCCAAAGCTCGCTCAGCCAGAACGGAAGGAGTCAGCTTATTTGCAGGCTCATTGGTTAAATCTCTCGCTGTATTGGTAGCTTGTGCAAAAACCCTTCCGCGCTCAATGCCGGCTTCCACTGCTGAATCGCTCACTCCTTGTGCGGAGAGCCAGACGGTTTTCAGTTCCTCCGGTTCTTCGTTTTTATATCCGCGATAACGATAAACGCCCAACTCCATTCCTTCCACCACGGCCTGCACCAGGTCAGCGGCATTCCATCGCTCATTGATTTTTTGGGAACATCCAACAGCAAGCTGTCTGATCCCTGCTGCACGGGCTTTCCGTGCAGCCACTGCCATTCCGTTCCGCATCTTGTCAAGGGTAAGCTCTTCTTTTTTCCCCAACCCCAAAACCAATACTCGCTTGGCAGGGATCTTCCCCCAATTGTGAATGAACGTCGTCTCATTCAGCTTTCCTGTGACTTCCCCTTCCGTCACCAACCGGGAAATCCGATGCTCCAATGCTTCATCTACCTGTTGAATACAACCTTTTAGCGCTTCTCCCCCCTGAGTATGAACAACCACCAGACAGTCCGTCGCCAGGGAGGTCAGCGATTCTTTAGCTACTTTCCACTCCATTCCATAATCCCTCCGCACTTTATTCTTGCGGGGAATAATGCACAAACAAAACAGTGCATCTCCCGAAGATTGAGACACACTGTTTCAATTCGACACACAACAGATATTCTCCTTTTTGAACCTAAATTTATTCAGTTAGTCTTTTATTCTGATTTACAGCGCTTCCAACATCATCATCTCTTGACGCAACTTCTGCAAACGCATCTTACTCTGATTTACCCGGTGAACATCATTTGCAACCATCGCCTCATACAACAGGGCCAGCTCATAATCCAACTCCATACGCAGTACAGGAATCCTTTTTTCCGGCTCCCGACAACGAAAAGCCTTAATCACATCTTCCATGACCATGCTGCACCCCACTTTTGTTTTGCTTATCAAGCATATCTGTTCCACCACCCGGGTTGACGGTTCTTCCAACGACCAATTTTTACCATAAACTGCACTCTGGCTACAGGATGCCCTCCATGTTCAAAAATTAAACCCAATCAGCCAAAAGAATGAAACCAAATATGATTACTTCCTAATTTACGCATCTGTTCGGAGTCTGTCACGGTGTTCTCCCAATCTTCACCTATACAAAACAGAGCCCCTCGAAAGGCGGACCATCTTTTGATATCATATTCCTGTACTTGGTGGGAACAATGTAAAAAACATCAAACCTCCGTTTTCCGGAGACTGCTGACAAAGATAATAAGAGGGGGTAAAGCGGACTCCTTCCACTTCTTTTAGTTGGAGGAAAGAGATCCGCAAACGGAAATCACCCCTTCACCATTTTGTCATGAATCTCTCCGTTTCTTTTTTCGCTGAACTGTTCTAAAACATAAATATACGATCCGGAGTGTGAAAAAACATGTCTATGCCTGCGTTTCATGCAAAAGATTTCGAGGTGTTCACGATTGAGGGACTTGAACCCCGTATGGAAGCCCTGAAAGAGCAAATCCGTCCCAAATTGGAAGCAGCAGGAGAAGCCCTTTCCCCCCATCTTTCCAAATTGACTGGAGAAGAAATGTATGTTCACGTAGCGAAGCACGCCAGACGAACCGTTCATCCACCCGATGAAACATGGGTGGCTTGGTCATCGCATAAACGGGGCTACAAATCTCACCCCCATTTTCAAATTGGACTGCGACAAAACAGTCTGTTCGCCATGTTCGCCCTGATTTATGAATACCCCCATAAACCCCGTTTTGCTATGAATCTGATGGAACAATTGGATACCACTGTCCTGAATCTCCCTTCTGACTTTGTCATCTCGCAAGATCATACCCGACCGGAAGTCCAATCGATTGAACAACTGGGGAAAGAAGGAGTCCAAAACGTGCTGAAACGTCTTCGGGAAGTCAAAAAAGCGGAATTTCTGTGCGGTCGGGTATATGATTGGAATGACCCCACGCTTCATGATGGAAACGTGTTGGCTAAAGAGATAGAGAAAACCTTCAGTGCTTTGGAACCCCTGTACCGATTATCGATTTTGACCCGATAAAAATACCTTTCGGGTCGGTGGAAAAAGATACAAAATAACGATCGAATCTTCGATCCCCACTTTGCCAACCGCCTCAAACCCTCCCCACGGAAGGGTTTTCTTATTTGTTTGCCCTACGGATAAAGGGAATTCCGTCCTTTTTATTTTCAGGGTGTCAAGAAAAACAATTTTTGATATCATGGTTAGCTGAGCGGTGACCATTCCGCCAGGGAGGACTGAAGCGGACTCGCCTTCTCTACTGAGATACCATCAAAGTGAAGAAGGAACGGAGCAGATTGGTGAAAAATCTCTCATGCGTATACCATTTGTGTGAAGCAAAACGCTTGAGTACAATATTCCCACCCCCTCCCCTCTTTGCTGTAATACAAGCATCATGAAATTCCAATCAGAAAGGTAGAGCCGCCTTGGCCAAACAAGAACGAACCCCTCTTTTTACCCTGCTAAAAAATCATGCAGCGACAAACCCTGTTCAATTTCACATTCCCGGCCATAAAAAAGGGCGGGGGATGGACCCGGAATTCCGTCAGTTTATCGGCGATCAAGCTTTGTCCATCGACTTGATCAACATTCAGCCGCTGGATGATTTGCACCATCCTCACGGAGCCATCCAGGAAGCTCAAGAACTGGCAGCAGAGGCCTTTGGAGCTGACCACACCTTTTTTTCCGTACAGGGAACCAGCGGGGCCATCATGACGATGGTGATGTCTGTATGTCAACCAGGGGATAAAATCATTGTCCCCCGTAATGTTCATAAATCGGTTCTTTCAGCCATTATATTGGCGGGGGGGCATCCTGTATTTATCCATCCCATCATGGATGAAGAGCTGGGAATCGCGCATGGTGTCACCTGTCAGGAGGTGGAAAACGCCTTGGCGCAACATCCCGATGCCAAGGCAGTCCTGCTCATTAATCCCACCTATTATGGGATTGCATGCCATCTGAAAGAGATTGTGGAGACTGTTCACCGACGCGGACTCCCGGTTTTGGTCGATGAAGCACATGGAGCACACACGCACTTTCACAACCGTTTGCCTTTGTCGGCGATGCAAGCTGGAGCGGATATGGCCGCCACCAGTCTGCACAAACTGGGGGGATCATTGACCCAGTCTTCCATCCTCAATGTTCGGGAAGGAAAGGTCAATCCCCGGAGAGTTCAAACAATCATCAGCATGCTGACCACCACGTCCACTTCCTATCTTCTTTTGGCTTCACTGGATGCCAGCAGAAGATTCTTGGCCACCTGTGGGCAGGAAAAAATGGAACAGGCTCTCTCACTGGCTGACTACGGCAGAAAACAGATCAACAACATTCCGGGGATTCGCTGTGTGGGCAACGAAATAGTGGGCCGAGAAGCCACTTATGCCATGGATGAAACCAAATTGATCATTCATCTGAACCATCTTGGCATCACAGGATATGATGCGGAGATTTGGCTCAGGGAACAATGGAACATTGAAGTCGAGCTTTCCGACCTGTACAATATCCTGTGTTTGGTAACTCCGGGAGATACGATGGAGACAATCGATACATTGATTCGGGCGCTGAACGATTTATCCGACCGGTTTTACACGGATCAAAAGCGAAACAACCAACAGGTTCGATTACCTGAAATTCCCGTTTTGTCTGTCTCACCCCGCGATGCATTCTATTCCCAAACACTGACCATCCCTTTTCGGGAATCAGCCGGTTATGTGATTGCCGAATTTATTATGATCTATCCTCCAGGAATTCCAGTCTTGCTGCCCGGAGAACGCATCACAGAAGAAAATATCAGCTACATTCTTCAGCATCTAAACGCCGGTTTACCGGTTCAAGGACCGGAAGATCCCAAGATGCAGATGATACGTGTTATGAAACATCCGTGAACCAAACATCCCCCGCAAAGGCTCCTTCAAAAGGTCCTGACGGGGGATGTTGCAAAGTGATCAGTTTTGGAGTTTCAACATCATGTCGGAATCTTGATCTGAATTGTGATGACATCCTGGACAAACGCCATAAAGGGTTCCACTTTTATCTCCATCGAGGTAAGTAATCACCTCATCACAGTTTTGACAAATAACAGCTTCCAATTCACCAACCCCCTTAAAGAGCGGAATCATTCGTGAAAGCGCTTTGATTAATGTGTTACATTGATTATAATATGACATACAAATTTCGTCAATGGGTTCATTAAAGGTTGTCTGTATCAATAATATGTGACACACAAAAACAATAAAAAGAACCGAAATATGTTCGGTTCTTCCCTTATCTCATCTTATAGTATGTGTCATGAATTGCATTCTTCCACCTTGGATTCAAACAGGGAGGTGATCTCACAAAACAGAGTGATATCCTCCTCATCAATATGGCAGGCCGGCGAAGCCATCACCACCAGTTCTCCAATCAGATGGTGCCCCTGATAATAGGGAACATACACTTCAACGTGATCCCCCGTCTGCTCCCGCACAACGCCTCCTCTTGCTGCTGCCAAACTCAAGAGACTTTCTCCAAAGGGGACAACTTGCATCAGAGCGCAAACACCTGCACTGCAACTCTCTTTAAACTGATATTCTGACGTTACATACACCCCAACATAACGGTAAGCGGGAATTTGATCAAACAGGATCTTCACCACAAACCGATATAATTCTTCCACAGAACCATCCAGTTGATCCGATACAACTCCGATTTCCGCTCGGATCTCATCCAGTAGATCTGTTTTCCGCATCCATCTATCCCCCACTGTTGGAGTAGGATATATTGTAACACAGGCCATACACAGAGACAATACATTTTCAAAGTTTTAAGTAAATTATTATTTTACAAATCGCAATGGTAGCACATCTAGCACTCTTTAGTGCGATCCTTTCTATTTAAAGTAAATAACTTTATTGTAAATGAAAAAATAAATAAAAAACATCTGATTCCTATCCATTTTTTCATAAACATGCTAACATCAAAATATATATTGCAAGCAGAGGTGAACGCAAATATGGGGAAAAGCGCTTATATCCAATTGGTGGAACATTCCGTTCAAAAAACGCTCAGCCTGGAAGATGTAAAAAAAGAACTTCATCGCTATATTCAGATGGCAGAAGGAACCGGAAAGCAACTGGGGTGGGAATATGCCAAAGCTGCGTTCCCTTACACCATGGAAACGAAAACAACGCATGGTTCACCTTGGATTTTATTGAAGGGAAAAAAGACGGAAGGATACAAATATTTATGCATTGGTGTAAACACGGGCAGTATAACGAAAGAAAATTCCTTCCCCCATATCCAGGTAACCATTCCTGATGGAGCCACTCATGGAGACCACGCAAAAGCCAATGAATTCTGCCGCCACCTTGCGAAAGCTTTTCAGGCGAAACTTTACCTTTTTAACAGACGAATCATGTACTTCTATCCTCGAAAAATCTGAATGGTCACCTGCTCCCCGATGACCTTTTTTGATTCCTCCATTTTCCGGTTTTCATCTGCTCCTTCGGAGGATATCCTGTTTAATAGAACGTTTGTTCCTTATCCGGGATATTCTACTGGAGGAGGTGTACCCATGAAGGATTCAGGGCGAACCATCCTGTTAGCAGATATGAATGCTTTTTATGCCAGTGTGGAACAGGCATTCAACCCATCCTTGCGTAATCAACCTGTTATCATCTGCGGAGATCCCCAACAGCGTCGCGGAATCGTACTGGCCGCTTCCTATGAGGCCAAAAATCTTGGCGTAAAAACGGGAATGACTGTTTCCAAAGCAAAGGAACTCTGTCCCGAAGCCCGATGCCTTCCTCCCCGAATGAACACATATGTCCAGGTCTCCATCCGGATCATTGAAATATTGAAGCAATTTTCCCCTTTAGTGGAACCATTCTCTATCGATGAAGCCTTTGTAGAACTGACAGGGTGTGAATCACTTCTCGGTTCGGAAAAAAGGGCTGCCCAAAGAATCCAGCGACAAATCCACATGGAGACGGGGATTCACTCTTCCATTGGAGTCGGTCCCAATAAACTGCTGGCCAAGATGGCTGCCGGTATGAAAAAGCCTCAAGGAATAACCATACTTTCACATGAAGATGTTCCTGAAAAACTGTGGCCGTTGCCGGTCGGCAAACTGTTTGGAATCGGAAACCGAATGGAACACCACCTTTACCGAATGGGGATTCGAACCATCGGTGACCTTGCCCGAACCGATCCTCGCCTTCTTCGCCATCGGTTTGGAGTGATCGGGCAAGTTCTTTACGAATCCGCCCATGGCACTGACAGCAGTCCGGTGGACCCTTATTCCCTTGATGGAAACAAGTCCATCGGGCATCAGTTCACCCTCCCGCGAGACTATACAGAAATAAAGGATATCCGGTTGGTTCTTCGGGAGTTGACGGAAGAAGTGGCAAGTCGAGCCCGCAAAGCCGGATATATTGGACGGACCGTCTCCCTTACGATCAAGGGGGCTGATTTCCACTCGATCCATCGATCGCTCACAATCCCCCATGCGTCCAACCTTGGACACCCTTTGTTTCAAGCAACAATGGAGTTGTTGCATCGCCATTGGACCGGTCAGGCGATTCGTCTGATCGGTGTAACACTCAGTAACCTTCAACCGGACCAAGGTGTTCAACTGAACCTTTTCAAGGATCTCAACCGGGAGCATCGCCTGGCGGATACAATGGACAAAATCAGAGAGAAATTCGGTCCCGAAAGTATATGTCTGGCTGAATCGTTGCTGGAGTCCAGTCTCTATTCCGACCGGGCTGGAAAAATCGGAGGGCATCATCGATAAAAACCCGGAAGCCATGGCTTCCGGGTTTTGAAGTGGTCAAAAAAATAAATAATGGCATCCAATAGAAAATACCGTTCCCAACCAAGCACCTACAGCTACATCCGTAGGGTAATGTAAACCCAAATAAATGCGTGATAATCCAACCAACAAAGCAGGAGGAAGGAGGATGCAAGACAGCCAGGGCTCGTGAAGAATCCACACAACCACAATGGAAAACGCAGCGGTTGTATGACCGGAGGGAAAAGAATAGTCCTGTAGAGAGTCAGGAAAGGTTCGAAGCTCAGAAAGCTGGAGATAGGGGCGCAGGCGGTGCCAATAATGCTTGCCCAACCGTACCGCTGCATGGCTGAAGATCAGTGACATCAACCCCTCCACTGCCCAGTATCGAGCAGGGGAAGGAACAAAAAGCATCCAGAGACCCAGAAACGTCAGCGTGATTCCTGCCCCTCCCAGATGGGTAATCCGCAACATCAACCAGTCCATCCATCGACACTTCCATTGCTGATTGACATAGTAAACCCAGCGATGATCCACTTTCTGCAACTGAACCGCCAAACGCCTAATCATCTCCATCCCCTCTGATTCTCCACAGAATGATCTCTATATAATATAACGTACAATTTTCAATGAAACATAAATAAACCATTAATCTTCAATGGATATTTCATCCAACACTTTACGCAAAATGTCTCTTCGCTCATCCTCAGTATATTTTCCCCAAAACCAATGATCCCGTATCAAAATGTCAAAATGAAGATGGAGCCCTTCCAAGGTTCCTTCCGCACCACTGCGAGTCCCGGAATTTCCGACATATCCAAGCAGTTGCCCCTTTTTCACTCGATCACCAAGTTGGATGTGATCCGACACTTGACTGAGATGGGCATAACGGGTTAATATCCCCTTTTCATGCTGAACCCAAACCGAGCGCCCTCGCAACTTGTCCAGTATGTAGGCAGGAGTCTGCCCTTCATGACGGGCAGCAACACGTAAAAGTTGATTCCGTTCTTTCACAGACAATTCACGATAGTTGTGATCTGCCCTCACAACTACACCATCCGCCGAGGCTACAACAGGGGTTTTTGTATCCACCTGAATCGTGCTGGTACCTGAGTAGTAATCCAGACCTTCGTGCACTCCATTGCGATAATCCCTTGGTGCTCCAGGCAGATGGGAATCCTGAATGCTGACTGTGGCACCGGAAATGGGGCGATCCAGAAAAGAAAGAACACGGACCAACTCATCCACTTCTATCTTTTGATAGGAAGCAGCTGCAACGGATTGCGATGAAGTCTCGATGGACCCGCGTTTTTTGGCAATCATCGCCTGCCCATTCCGGATCTCCACCCGCTTGCCCAAGCCTTCTTCCAGCACTTTCAAGGGGATATACAGATCCTCTCCGCGGAATAAAGGCTTTCCATCCACAGGAAGATAAATCCCATTTCGACTGACGACCGGAGCTCCTCGAAGCATACGAAGAGTAAGGGAACCATCAGACAGGGTGAGTACTCCCTCTTCAGGTTTGTAACGGGAATGAAGCCCCAGTTTTTTCTCCACTTCATCCACAGCCAAATACTTCTTTTCATTTTTTTCAAAAATATCCAATACGATTGAGGATGATTGACTGTCCGCCGATTTTTCCGTTGAATGGTGATTTCCATTAAAAGAGTCAACGGGAAGAAAGAACAGTAACAACACAGACAGAACAGCCACTGCAATCAGCAAGGCTGGTTTCCCCATAAGCAACCCCTCCATTTGCTCTTCCTTTTATTGTACCATGTACAATAAAAGGAAGAAGGAGAAATAAAAGGAAAAAGCACGGAAAATACCGTGCTTTTGAACAAAATCTGGTGGGCAGTACTGGGATCGAACCAGTGACCTCTACCGTGTCAAGGTAGCGCTCTCCCCCTGAGCTAACTGCCCTCTAAACAATATGTGGATAACGAATTATACAATAAAAAATAAAGAAGATCAATCATATTTTTTCATATAAAAGAGTATTTCCGTTTTGCTCTCGGAATCTTTCGTGTACTTATGGATCTTCAACACTCGGACGGATCGGTTTAGATTGTGCAACCCTCTATGGGGACTGTCCAACGAAAACGCATAAAACAACAGCCGGTTGTTTCACAGAAACAACCGGCTCCTATTCAGACGTGGATATGGCTTCAGTCTCAATCCAGGTTTGAGACCACTTTTCCAATTCTTTCATAATCGGTTCTAAAGCCAAACCCTTTTCTGTCAATGAATATTCAATCCGCACAGGAGTTTCCGGAAAAATATCCCGTTTGACAATGCCTTGTTTTTCCAAATCCTTCAATCGTTCGGAAAGAAGCCTTCCACTGATTCCAATCGCGGATTCAATGGTGCAAAACCGCTGTTTCCCGGAAAGTAACTGATAAATGATTAACCCTGTCCATCGCTTACTCAAAATACTCATCGCCTCTTCAAATCGAGGACAGAGCTGAGATTTTTTCATATCGGCTCCCCCCCTCTATCCGTATTGTACCACAAATGTGACAGAGAGTAATACTTGACGTAAATAAGTTACTTTATTATACTAACTTACATAAAGTAACTTAATAAAAGGAGAGAAGGAAAATGGCGAAAAAACATCACATTGGTGCATTGATTTTAAGGTTATTTTTAGGGGTAACATTCTTCATTCATGGATTGGCCAAAGTTCAAGGCGGACTCAGTAATACGGTCGGATTCTTTGAAAGCATAGGAATTCCGGGATTCATGGCCTACATTGTAACATTCATCGAACTGATCGGTGGGATTGCTATGATTGTTGGACTAGGAACGCGTATCATTTCCATTTTGTTTGCCCTCATCATGATTGGAGCGATTGGGACAGTGAAATTCCAGGCCGGTTTTATGGGAACGGGGCAAGCAAGTGGGTATGAATTCGATTTGGCTTTACTCGTCATTTCGATTCACCTTATGATTGTCAATCGGTCCATGTTTGCACTGGATCATGTCCTATTTCGTTCCAAGCAAGACGATTAACCGAGGAAGGCGATAGAATGAAGAACCCTGGAGGAAGCTACCCACCGGCACCATAATGGGACATATTCATCTCTGTGTATCTGACCTGACCCAAGCAGAAACATTCTACCGTCATGGACTTGGATTTGATGTTGTCAGCCGATATGGTACCCAGGCACTCTTTCTGTCCACAGGTGGTTATCATCACCATATTGGATTAAACACATGGGCAGGAATGGGAGCCCCCTCACCCTCGGAAAATAGCGTTGGATTGAAAACATTTGTATTAAACTACCCAAATAAAGAAGCAAGAAAAAACGCCATTCAACGGTTAAAACAAATAGGAACTCCCTGGATTCAAGAAAGTGGAATCATTCAAACCAAGGACCCTTCCGGTAACGTCATTCGATTAAGCACCTATCATGCTGTCTGATCATACAAGCGTTGTCCGGTAGCGCTATACCCGGCAACTCGTTTTTTATCTTGGTATTTTGCGGTGAGCAATATTGGAATGAAACCAGTGACTCTACCGTTGTCCATTTGCAACCTCTCACTGAGGTGAAATATATGAGTGGTATCATTATCAACCGTATCCACACCCCCCTACAATGCGATTTCCTCATTAATTTTTCCTTGTGCGTTATAATGATGAAGAGGTGAGTCGCATGAAAAACGAAAAAACAGTTGATTCAAGGTATATTCAACAACATTTAGCAAATGAGAGAACTTATCTCGCCTGGATCAGAACAGCCTTAACCATTATGGGAATCGGTTACTTATCAGCTAAACTCCATTTTCTTAGCTCCCTTTATCCAATAGATATCGGCGATAAAATAGCTCAGATTATTGGGGTAGTATCCATCGCGATCGGATTATCAACGATCGGATATGCCACGTTAAGTTATATAAAAAAAAGAACCGCCATTAATAACCAAACATTTCAATCCCCTTCATACGGACTAATGATCTTAAGCGGAGCTGTTTTTGTATTAAGCATATTATTTTTGGCTTACTTATTGTATGTGTAAACATTTAGTTTAATATCCATAAGGATCACTAGGAATCAAAAAGAACCGGGAAGGATGAACTGCCCGGTTCTTTTTACATTTCTTCCTCTTGGGACTTCCCCATTTCCAAAATATTATTGCTTCTCCTTCGAGGTGGTTCCCAAAATACTTATTCATATTCTAACAGATGGAATCGTGGGCAAGCGGGATTATGAACCTCATGGTGAATGGCTCTCCACGAAAGTGGTAGAGCTTCTCGGTTCATCGAGCCCAGGCGGGTACTCTCCGCGAGCTTCACTTCCCGTAGTTCCTACGGTACATGGTGAAAATGGTTTTGTGGGTCCTTCCACATGACAGGAATCGTTTTACGTGGTGACTGTTCCTTCCTCACCACAACCCCATACGATTCGGTTTTCAAGGTACAAAGCGTTTAACGAGTTTTCCCTCGTACTTCAAGTATACCAAACGGTCACCTGTGGTGCACTCGCTTTCATCTCCCCCATTGAAATGGGGAGGATTCCCGCTCGCATTTCCTAAAACCCGCCCCTTGGGCATGGATCTATTTTGTGATATTCGTTTTATTGGGAACATTTATTGTCCTGAATCTGTTTGTTGGTGTCATTGTGAACAAAGTGGAGGAAGTCGAACATACACAGCACAATAAGGATATAAAAAAAGAGATTCAAGATCTTCGCAAGGAAATCCAAGAACTGAAACAAACACTGAAACGAAAGGAGTGATCCCTTCGTCCCTGTTGTTCGTAACATTCATGTGGACACAAAACAGATCAGGTTTTCAAATCATCCATGTGAAAAGTCAAATCCTCATCCACTCTCTATTCGCGCCGGGACTCAAATCCCGGTCTTTTTTTGCATATTGAAAATGAATTGGAATTAGGTTCGTAATACGCAATGGTTAATGGTAAAATATTCAGCGGAAGTCTATACTAGGCAGAAAGGCGAGATCTGTTTGAAAATTAATAAAGTGATGTTTAGTCTGTTACTAACATTATCCGTTGTGATAACATCGTTTCATTCTCAGACAATTGCTCAATCTAAACAATCATCTCCCACTCAGATTACCAATTCAGATCAGTCGATCGTATTAACGAAATTGAATGACAATGTATGGGTACACACATCATACAACGAATGGAATGGCACAACCTATGGTCACAATGGGTTAATCGTTTCTACTTCCAAAGGAGTCGTCCTGATTGATACAGCATGGGATTCAGCGGGAAACTACCAAAAAACTGAAGCGTTATTAAAGATGATCAAAACACATTTCAAGCAAAACGTTGTTTTGGCGCTGATTACTCATGCGCATGATGATAGCATTGGAGGTATTCAGGCGTTACTGAATCAGGGAATCGATGTACGTAGTACACTTTTGACAGCAAAACTGGCTAAAAAATATGGATATCCTTCACCCAAACCGACACTCGATGCAAAACCAGTGATGAAAGTGGGCGACACAGTCGTTGAAGCCTATTACCCTGGAGAAGGTCATTCACAAGATAACATTACTGTTTGGCTTCCCCAATATAAAATATTATTCGGCGGATGCTTCATCAAATCATCGGATGCAACAGATCTTGGAAATCTCTCTGATGCAAATGTAGAACAATGGGATGACTCCGTTAAAAAGGTAATCAATAAATATCCACAGGTCAAAACAGTTGTACCTGGACATGGGAACTGGGGAGATCAGAGCTTACTTTTCCACACACTGGATCTGATCAAACAACATACCCAAAACAAAAGCTGACTGAAACGATCTTAACTAACGTCCTGCCACAGTAGAAAAAAGTGAGTGGATGAATCACGGAGATTCACCGGAATAAGAAATATCTCCCCAGAATAATAAAGGCCCCATAAAGAGGGGTCTTTATCGCTTTTTGTTGCTTTTATCCCCTTGATGGCCAAGTGGTTGATAAAACCAATGTAGTCAAAAGGGGATTTGTGATGATTGACCAAATGTGCAAAATAAAAAACCCTTGATCCTTCAAGGGTTTTGGTGGTGGGCAGTACTGGGATCGAACCAGTGACCTCTACCGTGTCAAGGTAGCGCTCTCCCCCTGAGCTAACTGCCCAAAAAATGTGCAACTGGTGGGCCCAACAGGACTCGAACCTGTGACCGATCGGTTATGAGCCGACTGCTCTACCAACTGAGCTATAGGCCCGAATCACATGGCGGAGCTGACGGGACTCGAACCCGCGACCTCCGGCGTGACAGGCCGGCGTGAACTCCAACTTCACCACAGCTCCATATTTGGTTTGCGGAGGCAGGATTCAAAACCTGCGACCTTTGGGTTGATGAACACCCTACGAATGGGCTCAACTGCGAAAAACATGGCGGAGCTGACGGGACTCGAACCCGCGACCTCCGGCGTGACAGGCCGGCGTGAACTCCAACTTCACCACAGCTCCATATTGGTTGCGGGGGCAGGATTCGAACCTGCGACCTTCGGGTTATGAGCCCGACGAGCTACCGACTGCTCCACCCCGCGTCAGCGACAATTAATAATATACAACATTTTAGCGATGGATGCAAGCATTTTTTTAAAAACCTGTGAATCACCCCACTTAAAAAAGGCAACGAACGCCATACCGTCCCTTTTTGGACTGGAAGACTTCCACTTCTACCGGTCTTTCAAATTCATGAATCCACCAGTCCTCCTCCATTCGTGTAGCAAGGCAACTTGCTTGAAAACGTGAGTCGTATAGTTTGGCCCAATACACCCAAGTAAACATGACAAGCTTTCTCCTTTCAACACCTGTTTCTTTATATTTTTCCGATCCCCGACAGATTCATGCTTGGGGCACCCGTACATTTTATCCTGCGGCCGATACTTCCTTTTGCAATGCCACATAAGATAAAACACAATCGGATCCGATTGGTGACCCAATCATCTGATGGACCATTGGACAGATGTTCCCTCCTCTCATTCGGGCTGGCGACAGCCCATTTTTTTGCTTGTAACAAGCAAAGGCTTCATCCAGTGAGGATGAAGCCTGAACCTCCATAAAACAACATTTATCCTGTGGGTTGATCCTGAATTGATTCCTCTTCATCCCGAATTCGGTGAGCCAAACGACTGGCAGCAGATGCTGCAATACTTGCCACAAGGTCATCCAAAAATGTATGGATAGGGCCCTTCTTTTTGGTGTCGAGATCCTCAATCAAGCCCACTTTATGTTTATCCAAATAGCCAAACGTGGTAACTGCAATGCTGCCATAACCGAGTACGGAACCCAGAGCAAGTGTTTCATCACAACCAAACAGGCCTTCATCTTCCTCTACCAAGGATTGCAAGGGTTCAGACAAAGACTTTTTTTCAGCCAGCATATCCAGCTCCACTCCGACTAAAATGGCATGCTGGAGCTCACGCTTTTCCAAAACAGCCAACACACTCTCAATACAGCTTTCCATCGTCAAATTTTCATTATAAGGAGACTGCATGCGATGTACAATTTCTGCGATTTTCTCCACCGTGACACCGCGTTCCTCCAACCGATCAAGTGTAGCCTTTTTTACTTCAGCGCTGTGAACACGCTTCATTACAGGTCCTCCTCCCACTTCACGAAAGCATTTTTATATTAACATAATTTGAAATTGAAAGGATACCACTTCTATTCTACATCTTTATTCGAAGGCTGGTAGCGGGTATAATATAAGGTGAGAACTTTTCGATTTATTGACGTCCAGTGAACTAAATCCTGTTTCATTTTCATGGTCTCACCGGTTTTCCCCAATCAAAGCAACATACCAATACTAAACCGGTCAAATACATTCCAAGGAGGGAAAGAGATGAAGTACGGTGTGGCAACTTTTCCAGAAAAAAAGATACAAGACTTTGCCAACTCCTTTCGAAAGCGATATGACCCCCATTATGCGATGATTCCTCCGCATATCACCTTGAAAGAAGCGTTTGAAGCGGACGAAAACCTGCTGTCCCAAGTGGTTAAACACTTGGACAACGTTGCACGGGAAACCGCTCCTTTCAAAGTACACCTGCCGAAAATCAGCACGTTTCATCCAACCACCAATGTCATCTATATTGCTGCAGATAAAACCGAACATTTTAAAACGCTCCATGAAAAAATCAACTCAGGAATTCTTTATCAGGAGAGTCCCTACAATTTTATACCTCATATTACAATCGGTCAAAAAATGTCTGATGATGAATTACATGATGTCTATGGAAGCCTGAGAATGTTGAAATTGGAAGGAGAAACGCTGATTGACCGATTTCATCTGATGTATCAACTTGAAAACGGTTCCTGGACCATTTATCAGTCCTTCCTGTTTCAAGGATCTAAATAAACTCGGTGGAAGAGGCACACTTATGAGCATTCAAATCGCACCCATCATGGAGAAAAAAGAGTTGGATCAAGCATTTTCCATTCGCCATAAGGTTTTCGTTGAAGAACAGAATGTTCCTTCATCGTTGGAGACGGATGAATGGGATGCAACAGCTACTCACTTTCTGGCTAAAGAAAATGGTCAGGCCGTAGGCACCGCTCGACTGCGTTGGGTATCCGCAAAGGTGGGAAAAGTAGAGCGTGTTGCCGTTCTTTCATCCCATCGTGGAACAGGGTTAGGGCGTGCATTGATGGATGCCATTGAATCGTATGCTATTCAACATGAAGCCTCGATGCTTAAACTTCACGCTCAGACTTCTGCTCTTTCCTTCTACCGAAAACTGGGTTATGATCCCCATGGGGAACCCTTTATGGATGCAGGAATCGAACATATTGAAATGAAAAAACCGATCCAGTGCTGAGGATCGGTTTTTTTAAAACTATTCACCTGCCTTTTCGGCCAATTTTTCCACTGTTTCCAGATCTGTAAAGCATGTTCCAAGTGGAGCATGATACATCGAACCGTGTCGTTCCCCGTGAAAATCGGACCCACCCGTTGTCAGGATTCCAAATCTGCGGGCAATTTGAGTATAATGTAACTTCATTCTTTCATCATGGTCCGGATGATTCACCTCAATCCCACCCAGTCCTGCTTTGGCGAGATCATTCACCAATTTATCATCCTGGTACAACCCCGGATGAGCTAAAACCGGAATGCCTCCCGCTTGACGAATGAAGACAATCGCCTCCTCCGGTCGGATGCGGGGTGTAGTGACATATGCCGCACCATCTTTCCCAAGATATTTGTCAAACGCTTCATTCATGGACTGAACCACCCCTTTTTCCACCAAAACCTCAGCGATGTGGGGGCGGCCTGCGTTGCCTGTCTGATCTTTCTTCTTGGACAATACTTCTTCCATCGTAATGCGAACTCCAAGGTCTTCCAATTTTTTCAGAAGGAGAACATTGCGACGCTGCCTGGCCTCCCGTTGCTCTCTGAGTCGCGCATGAAACGCTTGATCCGTGTAATCCACATAATAGCCTAAAACATGAATATCTTGGCCATCAGCCACCGTACTGATCTCTACACCCGGTATCACCATAATTCCTGATTCTTTTCCATATTTTAATGCCTCTTCCACCCCATCCACTGTATCATGGTCTGTGATCGCAATACCATGCAACGCTTTCTCCCTTGCCATCTTGACCACGTCTTTCGGTGAAAACATTCCATCGGAGGCCGTTGTGTGAACATGGAGATCTAAGTGGTTCATTCATTTTCACTCCTTGTTTGAAGCAAAGATAGAAAGTTGGATTTCATTCCAGCATACCATATTTGTTTACTCCGTCGATTCATACGTTCTCCAATGGTAACATAGGATGTAACTACCATTTATTCAAGCCTTTGATCAGGCAGTTTGAACCAAACAGATGAGGAGGTTTTCCCTTGGGGCTGAAAATGAAACAAATCGCGGGATCAGTATATTCCCGTGATAAGATTGAACCGTTTTTACGCTCACGGGGATTTATCTGCCGTCATGGTATATCGTCCGGATATGATCTTCGGATTCGCGATCATATCTCAGGAGAGGAGTTTCTACTTCGAATTCCTGTTCACTGTTTCCATGGAGAAGAAAAAAGCAATACGCAGCTAAGGTTGGGCAAGCCAGTTATAAAACCGCTAAAAGGCAACCGCCCCTTAAACGAATCCTTCATTCCCAAACACATCGAAGAAGCGACAGATCAGCAAATTGCTGAGATTTTTTCATATCTTAACTCAAACACATTGACATCAACATATCCAAGATGAAAAAGAAGCAATTTCTTTTTGTAACTTTTTATATTTTTCGAAAAAATATTCCCTATCATGGGTAATTGTTTTATATTCCATTCCAACAACTCACGGGCCCCAAAAAGGGGCCCGCCACACTCAACAAGTTTCAGGTGCGTTTTTTAATTTCTTCTTCCATTCGTCGACCAAGCTTCTTCGCCTCTTCCGGCGATTGATCACGATTTTCGGATACATTCAGCTCGGAGGCCACTTCGTTCATCATCTCATTGATCTTTCGATCATCAGCAGTACCATTTTTCAGCCTGCGATTGTTCAGGCTTTCCGGATTTGCCTCAGCGTTCTCCCGATCAAAAAAGCCCATAAAAAACGCTCCCTCCTTATAGTTGAGTGCATGTCTAGTATCACTCCTGAAACGACTTTTTATGATCCCTAATAATGGAGATCCGACAAGTTTCCAATTGTTCCCCGTTCAATATGTAAACATAATCAAACCCTTCTTTCTGAACGGTTTGTTTTGTCTGTTGCAATAAAGCATGATAACGCCGAATGACGTGAGAAGCCACCCTCCTGTTTCTTTTCTGGTTTTGCTCCAAACAGCGTTCCAATGGAATATCCAGCAAAATCAACCCACTCCGAAATTGGTAGGCAGTCGCAAGTTTTCGAAATGAACACCGCATCCGTCTGGAAAGAGCAGTGGAATCAATAACCGTCAGCTTTCCAAGTCTCATCCGCATTCGGGCAATATGCCGAACCAACGAAAATGTTTCCTTATGGACAGACATATCTTCCATATCATCGCAAACCATGGCCCGACATTGATCCGAAGAAACAATTTGCGTTGAAAGGAAATTCCGACTGGCAAAGGTGGATTTACCGCAACCCGGAGCAGCACACATCAAGATTAAGGTGTTTTCAGGAAAAATCAACTCACTTGCCAAATTTACACCTCCACACACCAGCATTATCCATATAATTTCTTGTTTTTTCATCTCTCATACTGTGATACACTAAGACGAAAAAATTCTAGGTGTAGGAGGAAAAGGATTTGGCATCAAACAATGGTTCACGGGAACAATGGTCCGGGAAATTCGGGTTTATTCTCGCTTCCATCGGCTCTGCCGTGGGATTGGGAAGTATCTGGCGCTTTCCCTATGTCACCGGCGAAAATGGCGGTGGTGCTTTTGTCATGATTTATGTCATATGTGTTTTACTGCTTGGACTTCCTGTCCTTCTCTCGGAAATTGTTTTGGGACGCAGTACCCAGCGTAACCCTGTCGGAGCTTTACGAAAGCAAGCCCCCAATACCCCCTGGTTTATGGGAGGGTTTATTGGAATTATCGCTTCCATTATTATTCTTTCTTTTTACAGTACTGTTGGTGGATGGACGCTTTACTATACATGGGAAGCTATTGCGAATGGGTTTCACCAGCTCTCCATCAATGGAATCGAAGCAAAGTTTGGTTCCTTTATTTCTAACCCAGCCACTACAGTGATTTGGCAAGCACTATTTATGTTATTAACAATGGGAGTTTGTATCTTTGGACTGCAAAACGGAATTGAACGGACCAATAAGTTTTTAATGCCTCTTTTGGGTTTGATGTTAATTATTCTGGTCATTCGTGCCGTGACCCTTCCCGGATCAGGTGAAGGAATTCGTTTTATTTTGTATCCCGATTGGTCCAGCGTGTCGATTACAACCATTTTTGAAGCGCTTGGAATGGCTTTCTTTTCTTTATCTGTTGGCGCCGGAACCATGATCACCTATGGAAGCTTCCTTTCCAAAAAAGAAAGCGTTCCAAGTGCGATCGGCAATATTGTTCTCTTTTCAACATTAGTCTCATTGGCAGCAGGTCTTGCAATCTTTCCGGCAGTATTTTCATTGGGTTATGAGCCCAACGCAGGTCCCGCTCTGGTCTTTATCACGCTTCCATCTGTCTTTGCACAGATGCCGATCGGGAGTTTATCTGCTGTTTTGTTTTTCTTTTTACTGAGTATGGCAGCCCTTACGTCTTCCATTTCTCTGTTGGAAGTACCTCTTCGCTATCTGGAAGACGAGCATCAACTGAATCGAAAAACCGGGACAATCCTAACCGGTGGGCTGATATTTCTCTTAGGAATACCCTCTACTCTCTCATTTAACATTTTATCCGATACCAAAGGATTATTTGGGCTAACTATTTTTGATTCTCTGGACTTTCTTGCTTCCAATGTGCTTCTTCCCTTGGGAGGACTGATTGTCATTCTCTTTGCCGGTTGGAAATGGGGAATGAATCAGGTTCTCAGAGAAGCGCGGGGGGAAGATGGAAAAGGATTACCCGCTCAACCCTTTTGGGTGTTTATCGTTCGTTGGGTAACTCCACTACTGATCTTGACCGTTTTTGCATTCCAAATATTGTCCAGCCTTTAAAAAGATCCCCCCTCATTGGGGGGATTATTATAACTCCTCTGAAACAGACAGACACGGATACACAGCTTCCACAGCAACCAGATACACAGTCTGGGATTGAATGGATATTTTCCCCTTTAACCAAAAACGATGGTCCAACCACGTTGTTGGCAATCCCCGCACACTTGCCTGAAGCGGAATCCATTGATCTTTTACCTTCAACCTGGTCTTTACAGAAGAAACGGACAGTTTAAATACTCCGGAATCTGTTGAAATGGAATGATCCTGTAAACCACAATTCTCACAAAGCCACTGTTTCACCTCGTAGGATAATGGAAGCATCTGAATACATTCCAGATAGACCGGGGTAAAAGTGGAGTAAAAGTCACAGATGCCTTCATCACGAATCCATTGAAACAAACCTTTTAATGTATTCAGAAAAATCCTTGACTGAACAATCCCCCCTTTACCGTTGTCCACATACCAAACTCCAAACAAATGACTCAAAACACTCCGATTAAACAGCGACCATGTAAATCGTTTTCCAAAATGACTGGAGATATATTCTTTCAAAAGATTTAGGGATCTCACATACAACTCCTGGGTTTTACTTTGAAAGTTCTTTACAAAGGTTGCCTGGAAAAGATCAAAATGTTGTTCCACCTCATCGGGAAGAAACGCTTCGGCGTTCGGCAGAGTCGGAAGGTGTATCCATTCATTCTGAAGATCTGAAATTTCGCTCTGGCTTTCTTGGTCGACCGTTTTCGGACACTCTCTTCTTTCCATCTCCTGGGCCCTCTCTATTGACCATCCCAATACATGCAAACCATTTTGTTGCCAGTATTCCCGGTTTAATTCCCATTCTTTCTGCTGCTTTTTCAGATACATTTGCAGCTTCCCCCTCACCTTTTCCCCAAAAAATGTATAGGGACCAAACAACTCATAACGATCCATCAAACTGGAGAGGCGTGCAAATAACAACATACCTGTTTGAACAGATTCTTTCATCTGAACCGTAAATTCCGTACCTTTCACCATCGAACGAAGTAAAACGTGTTCTTTATCAAGATCTGCCACCTCATAGCAACACAGATAAATTTCTGAAAGTTTTTTGGCAATTTGTTGCTCTTCCGATGATCGCCTCACCATTTGCTTTCTCCAACATTCAACTGGACGTTGGCCTCGATAGCACGGGGCATCAAACAGCAACCAAAAACGGTAAGCATGAGAGAAACGGGACGGGATTGGCTCCTGAAGAGAAAGTTGAAGCGACTCCTTAAACTGAAAAGACCATTTCCCATCCAAAGCATTCGAGCAAACCTGTTCAAACCACTCATTTAACTCCATAAGCAAACGGTACTTGGTTTTTCGCAATCTTTCCACCCGGATTTGTTCAGCTGACTGAATCGCCACTACCCGTTCACAGCATTTTTTGTATTTGTTCCCGCTCCCACATGGACAAGGATCATTTCGACCAACTGTTGCAGGCATATCACAACACATCCTGTACATCGCTCTTTATTGTAGTATATAAGAATTACCCACTCGTTTACAAAAATATTTGGAAAAGAATGATGGGATTTCCACTTGAGATTTTTATCCATTAAAAAACCACTCGCAACGTTCTGCGAGCGGGTAACATTCATCCTATTCTAAAATGTAAACTGTCACACTTCGACGACCCCATTGAATCGCTTCTTCTCTGGTTTCAAAAAAGAGGTCAATAATGTTCCCATTGACTGCTCCACCTGTATCCTGTGCCACACCACGACCGTAACCGGGTATGTACAGCTTCGTCCCCAACGGAATCACACTGGGATCAACTGCAATGGTTCCGCGAGAAGGCATATTGCCGGACGCCGTTGGGTTACCTGTGTGAGTGTAGCCAGTCGCTTGCATACTCAGCGTTCGTTTGTACTTCAACCCTGCAATCCGTGAACCGGAAGAAAGCTGAGTATCCTCTTTTTTCTCTGCTGATGCTTCCACCGCTTCCTTCGATCCAACTTTAACAATCTGCGGAACCGGTTTTACTTCATCAATTTTCTTTTTATCCGTTACCATGGACTTTCCATTGATGAACAAAGCCGTTACTTCATAAATCACTTTTCCTTTTTCGCCTTTTTGAACAACTTTCTTTTCCCCTTTAGGGATTTTTGGATCTTCCTTCTCCTTCACAGGATAGTCAATCTCTTTTACTTTCTTGTTGACGCGTTTTTCAATTTCATCGATTACGATTGTCATTTCATTTGTAATCTTCTGATCCAATGTCGCATTTAATTGATGATTTTCTCTTACTTTAACATCCTGTTCCTTTAGAAAATCCCCAACGGTACTTTGCAAGGTTTTATATTCTTTCGGATCTTGATCCCCTATTTTCAAGGAAACCTTGCATTTACAAGTTAAATTGATTTTCCCATCTTTTTGAATGGTTTGATTCCACGGAATACTCGGCTTGTATTTTTTCTTCAGCTCCGCGGCCTGATAACCCTCTTCAGTCAACACTTCTGACAGTGTTCCATTCAGGACATCGGTTTGAATGTCTTTCTCTTTATCACTGAATGTAATGGTAACTTCTTTGTTCATCATGGCATAACCAACCACACCGGACAACAGCAGGAGGGCGGCAACCCCCAACGAGATCATCAGGGTTTTTTTCATCCAATACCTCCTTTTTTCTCCAATGGTAAAAAAGACGGTTCCTATTATAGCAAAGACCCCGTAAATGTCTATAAAAAATTGAACAATCACAGAAGGGGTAATAAGTACCAGTTTACTTACACTTTCAGCATATGGTTACATCACATCCCCCCTCACAATGATTTTTCGTCCCGGAATGCATCCCATCGATATTTGAAGAAAACCAAAGGGGAGCGGGGTCTACCCGCTCTTTCACCCATTCCAACAATCATTCATCTAAAAGACGGAACTTCTTCTGACTCCGGTACGAATTTGGGCGGTTCCTTGGTTTCTTTTGGACGGTGAGCAGTCTCCTGGGAGCCCCATATCGTCACGGCTAATATTCCATTTTTTGCTGATGCTGTAATTAATACTGGTCGATTTAATTGATTCTGGAATTGGAAGTCCGGACCTCCCCAGGAGACAGTCGCATCCTGTCCCACCGGAACATATGTCACCCGTTTGCTGTGGCTGACACGTTGTAATACACGTAACCCCGCTCGTTCCACACTGTTATAAAGGGTAGAGGATGTTTGACAGATTCCTCCACCCACGCCTTCCGTATACTCTCCCCGAACAATGATTTTTGCGGGGCGATAGCCTCGACGCATCGTACGTTTTCCTACTGTTTGGTTAAACGAAAAGACGTCTCCGACATTGACTACATGGTGATCAATCGCTTTGACGGAAAGCTCAATGTTATGGGTCCGGTTTTTGTTGCCCGGATTATAAACCGTTTGATAAAAACCTAAACGCTTCTCTTTGATATGTTCCAACATTTCTGCTGTAATGCGAGGTTTCCAAATCTGTACAGGTATATCCAAAGGGCGATTCATATAGGAGTGAATTTCATCCAACCAATGATCGATAATGGCCCGTTCCACCTTTTGTCCTTCTTTGTGAGGCACAATTCGCCGATTTTCAAAATAAGCAGAACGTGGGCGGCGGTTGATCTCTTTCTCCACATCAGCAAACCACCGATAAAATGCATCCCGATCCAGAGTCGTGGGGTCAATGCCGTCAAACCCTATTTTCTGGAGATTCAGTTCCCATCTTTCTTCTTCATGTTGAAGAATCAGTCGGGACTCTGCGTTTTGGACCGGTTGTTTCGTTTGGGTAGCTGAACCCTCTGGATCAGAATACCAAGTATGAAAAGATGCAGGTGTACAACCCAGAATTAGTATAGAAACAGTAAGAATGCAAACTAAAGCCTTCAACCGCTCACCCCCTCCCTGTTTATTCTGTACAATCAACGGAAAGGGGAACGCTGGGAACTTTAGGTGATTTTAAACCATAATAAGGAAAACATCCGCTCATACATCCGGTTCAAGGATAGCTGATTCTATTTCAAACTGCCATACGTCTTCTTTACGATTTTTTCTTATCCGACTCCTTCTGAAGTTGACAGCTTTGTGAAAAATACGTGTACGTTCTTTTACTGGATTGTGTTGATTTTTGGAACATTGCATCCACTTATTTTAACTTCAAATAAACCCGTGTATGATAAGGGAACCACAGAAGATTCAACAAAGGACCTCCCATTTATAAATATCCATAAGGCGAGGGGAGAAAAAATCATGGATTCTGCAACATTGAGCCGTATTCTTACGGCAGAAACCCTTGGCTTTCATATCATTTGGGCCACAATCGGAGTCGGGGTTCCCGTTTTAATCTCCCTGGCGGAAGCTTGGGGGATCTATAAAAAGGACCCGCACTATATCCTGATGGCCCGCCGTTGGACACGTGGCTTTGTGATCACTGTTGCTGTCGGCGTGGTTACTGGAACCTCCATCGGTTTGATGCTTAGCCTGTTATGGCCACGGTTTATGCAATTAGTGGGAAATGTGATCAGTCTTCCACTTTTCCTGGAAACATTTGCATTTTTCTTTGAAGCCATTTTTCTCGGAATCTATTTATATTCCTGGGATCGGTTCAAAAAGCCCGTTTACCATTGGTTAACATCCATACCCATTGTTATTGGATCTACTTTTTCTGCCATATTTATTACCACGGTCAACGCATTTATGAACACCCCGGCCGGTTTCACCATTAAAAATGGGGAACTGACGAACATCCAACCCCTCACCGCAATGTTCAACCCGGCAACCCCCACCAAAGTGGCTCATGTTCTTTCATCCTCATATGTCACCTGTGCCTTTCTTTTGGCTGGAATCGCCGCCTATTGTCTGCTCAGGGGACGAAACCACAGTTATTATAAAAAAGCTCTTAAAATGACGATGATCGCCGGCTTCATCCTAGCTCTGGCCACAGCCGTCGCAGGGGATTTATCCGGAAAGTTTCTGGCCAAACATGTTCCGGAAAAACTGGCCGCGGCCGAATGGCATTTTGAGACACAAACAAAAGCGCCCTTGATTCTGGGTGGCTATCTGGATGAGAACAACGAAATCAAAGGGGCCATTCAAATTCCCTGGGCGTTGAGCATTCTCGGTAAGGGGACCCCCAATGGAGAAATTATCGGGTTAAATGAATTTCCGGTTGATGAACGGCCTCCGTTGTATCTTCACTATCTGTTTGATGGGATGGTCCTGATAGGTAGCTATCTGATCATCATTTCCCTTGTTTTTCTCATTGTTTGGTGGCGAAAGAAAAATCTTTGGAACCCCTGGATGCTTCGGGGAATTGTCTTGGCTGCCCCCCTTTCATTTATAGCGATTGAACTGGGATGGATCTACGCGGAAGTTGGTCGCCAACCCTGGATTATTCGTGGATTAATGTACACAAATGAAGCAGCTACCACTGCAGACAATGTAGGCACACTGTTGGTTGTTTTCTCTCTGTTATACCTTGCGCTCACTCTCATCTCCATATTCGTCCTGATTCGCCTGTTTCGCAAGAAGAGTGTAGAGAAAGAACTGGAGGAGCGAAGGATCATCCTTTAGAGGGGAGGAATCCCTTTGCAACTGGAAATCATCGGTATCACAGTCCTCTGGACGTTTTTATACGGTTATGTCATTGTCGCCTCCATTGATTTTGGTGCTGGCTTCTTCTCATACTACAGTATGCTGACCCAAAAGGATCATATCATCAGCCGAGTGATCAGCCGTTATCTGTCTCCAGTCTGGGAAGTAACCAATGTTTTTCTCGTCTTTTTCTTCGTGGGAATTGTGGGCTTTTTTCCAGATACAGCATATTACTATGGGACGGCACTCCTGATCCCCGGTGGAATCGCACTGCTTCTCTTATCGATCCGGGGTTCCTTTTACGCATTTGCCAACTATGGCGCGCGTCAAAGCCGAATTTATCACTTTTTGTATGGGATGACAGGACTTTTTATCCCAGCTTCCCTGTCAACCGTTTTAACCATCTCTGAAGGCGGATTTATCCGACAAACAGGAGATGGAAACATCATTTTTCTTCCAGAAACGTTGCTTACCAGTCCTTATTCCTGGTCTGTGGTTTTTCTTGCTCTTGTCAGTGTTTTGTTTATCAGCGCCGCCTTTATGACCTATTATGCTTACAAGGCAGCGGATCGCCCAGCGTTTGAAATCCTTCGACGGTATGCTCTCTTTTGGAGTGGCCCCACCATTTTGGCCAGCATATGGGTTTTCATGGCTTTATATCAACATAACCCCACGCATTTTTATAACATGCTGGATATTGCTTGGGTTTTTCTTTTTTCCCTTGTATGCTGTCTGGGAGCCATTTACCTACTTTGGTGGCGAAAAGCTCTCGGCTGCTCTTTCATTTTGGTTATGTTGCAATATGCCTTCGCATTCTTCGGTTATGGATACTCCCATTTGCCATATCTGCTTTACCCCTATATCACGGTTCAATCAGGACTTACCAATTCAACCATGGGCTGGGCTCTGGTTATTGCCTTTATCGCCGGTCTGTTTTTATTGATCCCTTCTTTATTCTTGTTGTTACGTCTGTTTTTGTTTAGCGCCCGTTATGTTCGTGGAGAAAAGTAATAGAAGATCCGCATAGCTTCATCGTGCGGGTCTTTCTTTACGCTTTGCAGGCATCTATAAATGTTTGAAACAAATGTCGTGCGAAAGCACTTTTTTTATAAAGGTTCTCAGGATGCCACTGTACACCCATCACAAATGGTTCCCCAATCTTCTCAAAAGCCTCTGTCACCCCATCAGGTGCTGTGGCAGACACGATAAATCCGTTTGGAATCCGACGAACCGCTTGATGATGAAAACTGTTGACTCTTATCCGGTCCACACCTGCAACCTTTCGGAGGGTTGTATCTTTTGCAATCTGAATGGTATGGGAGGCATGATCCCGTGTCGCTTTTTGGTAATGTTGAATCACTCCTTCCCGTTGGGTATACAGATCTTGATACATATCCCCTCCCAAGGCAATATTTAAAATTTGAAATCCCCTGCACAGAGCGAGAACCGGTTTGTTTGCCTCGATCATCATTTGTGAAAGAGCCATTTCCATCCGATCCCGTTCCGGCTCCACTTCCCCCAGACCAAGCAGTGGCTCCTCGCCAAAGAGTCCAGGGTCAATATCCCCTCCACCGGTCAACAGCAACCCATTCATCCGTTTCGCCATTTGATGAAGACAATGTTTATCGGTTGTATAGGGAAGGAGAAAAGGAAGCCCTCCCGCGAGGAAAATGGCATCACTGTTGTCACGATGCAGGGTTAAACGGTTCTCTTCCCGCCTCATGGACATTGTAATCCCGATGACCGGCCGCATCACATCAATCTCCCCTCCCATCATTCTTCAGGCTACATATATATTTTATTATTATGATTTTTCATTATATAATGTGTGATTAAAAAGCGCCGGATATCTCTTGGAGACCTCGGCGCTTTTTTACATTTTTTTATTGGGCATTCTCTGCAGGGACTCTGTCACCAAACAGAAACCGGATGGAATATATGCCAGCCAGCCCAACCAGGGAGTAAATAAACCGGCTGAACCCAGAAGATTCGCGGATCGCATCCCCGCCAAACAGAGCGGACACTAAATCCCATTGAAAAAGGCCCACCAACAACCAGTTCAGAGCTCCCACAATAACCAAGATCAAAGCGAGTCGCGAAAAAGCACTCATGTGATATACCCCCCTCCTTATTTTTTAGTCACTACTAGTATGCAAACAATCAGGGGGTTTTTATCCATCTTTTTCACCAGAACCGATACGCTCATATTGTGTAAGTGAAAAAAACAGCCGACCTTGAACAGACGGCTGTTACATCATGTCCAATATTTACATTTTCGTTTTTTCTTTCTCCATCTCCTGTTTTTGATAATGTTCTTCAGCCAATTTATCGATCTCTTTTTTCAGTTCTTCCACCATTTGATCTTCCGGCACTTTGCGGATGGTTTTCCCATGACGGAACAGCAAACCTTCCCCTCTGCCGCCAGCGATTCCAATGTCCGCTTCTTTCGCTTCACCGGGACCATTTACCGCACAACCCAAAACAGAAACTTTAATCGGCGCCTTGATCTTGGAGATATACTCTTCCACTTCATTTGCAATCTTAATCAGGTCAATTTCAATCCGACCACAAGTGGGACAGGAAACCAAAGTAGCGGCATTGGCAGCCAAGCCAAAGCTCTTCAAAAGTTCCCTGGCCACCTTCACTTCCTCAACTGGATCAGCACTAAGACTAATCCGCATGGTGGAACCAATACCCTGGGAAAGAATGGCTCCCATTCCAGCAGAACTTTTAACCGTTCCCGAAAACAGCGTTCCAGATTCTGTAATTCCCAGATGGAGAGGATATTTGATTTTTTCCGCTGCTTTGGTATAGGCTTCAATGGCCAAAGGAACATCCGAAGCTTTCAAAGATACAACAATATCGTGAAAATCGAGATCCTCCAGAATTCCAATATGATACAGCGCACTTTCCACCATACCTTCTGCTGTCGGATATCCGTATTTATCCAGGATTCTTTTCTCAAGCGAACCGGCATTTACACCAATGCGAATCGGTATTCCTCGCTCTTTCGCCGCCTTTACCACTTGTTCCACTTTTTCCCGTCTGCCGATGTTCCCCGGATTGATTCGGATCTTATCAATTCCACCTTCAATCGCCTTTAAAGCCAGACGATAATCAAAGTGAATATCTGCCACCAGTGGGACATTGATCTGTTTTTTAATTTCGGAAATCGCTTCAGCGGCTTTCATATCCGGACAAGCGACCCGGACAATTTGACATCCGGCCTCCTCCAAGCGATTGATTTCATCTACCGTCGCTTTTATGTCATGCGTTTTGGTCGTAGTCATACTTTGAATAACAACTTGATCATTTCCACCGATTTGTACACTACCGACTTTTACCGACCGTGTCTGAGTGCGATGATACATCTGACTCGCCCCTTTAATTCATAAACTTCACACTCTGCTTATTATATATCAATTCGAAAACGCAAAAAAGGAGCCAAGTTGATTTGGCTCCGACACTTATGCAAAACTTATTGTTGATTTTTCTGGTCCTTCCCCCGTTGAACCATCTGATATACTTCTTCCGGTGTCATTCCTTCCGCATTGATCACCTGGATTTCTCCAAATGTATCCTGCATACCCATCATATCTTTGTCACCACCGGAAATGATACAACAATCACAGTTTTGAAGCTGTGTACGGTCCAGATTTTCCACTTGACACCCCTGGCTTTCAAGATACTGACTTACATTTGTCAATCCCTCTTCAACAGCCACTCGCGTTTGGTTCAAAATCCTCACCTTCTTTGTTTTTGATCATCTTCTTTTACATAAGCAATTAAGGCCACTTGACCACCCAGCATCCGCTTTAGATCCCGTTCCGTTTTTGCAATTTCCTCCATGACATCCTGGCGGTTTTGAAGGTTAACCAACTTATAGGATTTGCTTTCCTTTATCATTCCAAATCTCCCCTTGAGAAACGGGATTTTTGTTTGGAAGCAAACATTTTCATCCCAAGAGGAACCATACCAAACCATCGATATGCCCAAGGGAGACGCTTTTGACGACGGTTCATCCGTTTTTCCTTGCGTTGTTCCTTGGGAGTGTCCATATGTTTAACCACTTCCTGCACCAGAAATTTCAAATAATCCTGTGTCGACATGGACTTCACCTCCCCGCTTCCAGTTTAACCAAGGGAGAGTCGTTTAAACCCCCAATTCATCCGTTATCTCCTTCCAATTCCTTAAAATCCGATCCGACACTTCATCCGGAGTTAAACCAGAGGTATCCAGATGGAAATCGGCAAAATCGTAAGCCCCTTGACGTTTCTTTTTTAATTGAGTCACACGCTCCCGAACATCTCCTGACAAAAGAGGACGGGAGGTATTTGCCTTCAGCCGTTTGATCAATTCGTCCACAGAAGCATCCAGCGCAACCACCCAGCCGGAATCGGTAATCTGTTTCACATTGTCTTGATCCAGGACAATTCCACCTCCGGTGGTGATCACCGCAGGACGTTCTGCCAGTGCTTCAATCAGAACGTGTTTTTCCCACAATCGAAAACAAGCTTCCCCATTCTCTTCAAACAGTTCTGATATACTCTTATTGACTTTGCGTTCCACTTCCAGGTCGGTATCAATCCACGTTCGACCGATTCTTTTCGCCAGTACTTGACCGACTGAACTCTTCCCTGTTCCCATAAATCCAATGATTATCAGATGTTTCCCACTCAAGCTGTATCGCTCCTGTCAAAGGTTTTCGCTATTATAACACGCGTATCAACCGTTTGTGAGCAAGTGGAAGAACTCTGAGTATAAGGGCAAGGCTCTCGCATGGTATCCATGACCGTTTGTGTAAATCGTGCAATCCTACGATGACAAACGTCCCCAAAGATGCCTCAAATGGGTTTGAGCCAACTTGTCATCATTGCAGTACACGCCCCTTCGAAACATGCTATAGGAAGGAGGATTAACATTGAGTTATATAACAATTGATCAAGTAAGCAAATGTTACAGTGAAAACACGGTCCTTGACCACATTAGCCTATTGGTGAAAAATGGAGAATTGGTCACTTTGCTGGGGCAGAGCGGGTGTGGAAAAAGCACCTTGCTCCGGGCCATCGCCGGGTTGACAGAGGTGGATGAGGGGTCCATTTTTATCGATGGAAAAGAGGTCACAAATCTTGCACCTAGGCATCGTCAAGTCGGCATGGTCTTTCAATCCTACGCCCTTTTTCCCAATATGACCGTCTTCAATAACATCGCCTTTGGTTTAAGGATGAAAAAAATGAACAGCCGCTCCATCAAACAGGAAGTGCAAAACATGATCGACCTCACTCATCTGAACGGCAAAGAAGATGCCTATCCGCATCAGCTTTCCGGAGGTCAACAGCAACGGGTGGCCCTTGCCCGTTCTCTGGTGATGAAACCAAAGGTGCTTCTTCTCGATGAGCCCCTGAGTGCTCTCGATGCCCAGATTCGTAAGAGTCTGCAACAGGAATTGAAACGGGTCCAGAAAGAGTTAGAAATCACTACAATTTTTGTAACCCATGATCAAGATGAAGCGATGACGCTGTCCGACCGGATTTTTATCATGAATGAAGGGCAGATCATCCAATCCGGTACACCCACGGAAATCTATACCCATCCCGCTTCCTCCTTTATTGCCCGTTTTATTGGAAACTACAATGTATTCAGTTGCAAGGATTTTCAACAGATGACAGGGAATACGGAATTTGACGGTTTTGAAGTGGCCATCCGACCGGAAGTGATTCAGTTATCGAACGTTGATGAGTCATCGATGAAGAATAAAGAGCACTACTGGGTTTTACAGGGAAGAATCAAGGACCGGTCAATGATTGGAAACGTGCTCCGATATGAAATTGAAACAGCCAAAACAAACGTGTGCGTGGATTATTTACACCATAACGTACCCTCTTTTGTAAACGGCGATCAGGTGTTGATCCACCTGCCGAAAAAGGAC
Organism: Melghirimyces algeriensis; assembly: GCF_900182565.1. GTDB lineage: Bacteria > Bacillota > Bacilli > Thermoactinomycetales > DSM-45169 > Melghirimyces > Melghirimyces algeriensis. The sequence goes on from NZ_FXTI01000002.1 coordinate 303,969, forward strand.
TGTATTTCCATATAAATGAAAAAAGGCACTTCATTACTTTCCGAGGAAAGAAAAAGATTGCCGTCTTTGAACAGAGACAACCAAAAGAAACGAAATTTGCAGTAACACAAGGAGGGACGATTGGCTGTCCCTCCTTCGTCTAAATCAGCAACCCTTCCCTAGGTATGTCAGGGATGTGTTATCACTCCAGTTACGAACTCCATCGGACGATGGTACAGTCAGGAAGGTTTACCTCAGCGGTAATCGTCTGTTTAACACCGTCTCCCCTAGCGATGGAACGAATCTCAAGGGTATCATTTTCTATCTTTTGAACCGCGGTATGGGTTTGAATTCCATTCATCGGGGTGGAGAGAGGGCGCCTCCATGAAGGGTCTGTACATACTTTCTGCTGCATACGTGCGATTCCACTTTCCGCCGCATACTGAGCCTGAGCCAGTTTCCAATCCAACCGTTCACCGTGAAGCGAGCGGCTAAATATGGAGAGAGCAGCTGTGATCAGGAGAAAGGCAAGCACCGTTACACCCAATACAAAAGGCAAGGCGATTCCCCGTTCATCCCGGAGCCCTGTCCCCTGGTGACTCATTCGTCCAACCTCCCCCGAATAAAAAACTCCCTTTCAACATCCCCATGCCAATTCTGCATCCCCAAATCGATGGATACACCTCCTCTATGGGGATGAAAGCTGATAAAATACACATTGTGCAGCAAAACCGTTGTTCCCCGAAAAGCGGAATGACCTGGCTTTTTGACACTTCGAATCACCCGACGCCGATCATGCCGATACCGGAGGGTTTCCCCGGTAGGAAAATCAAACAACAGCCACCCTTCCGGAGAAAGCCGAAAATGGTTTCCCCGCTGAACATCCTTTTGGATATCCGTTGCAAATGCTTCTGCTTCCGAACGAAGCTCCTGTTCCGCAATCAACTGTTTCAATGCTTGCTCCAAATCCAGACTGACTGCAAGAACCACTGGAATGATCAGGAGAAGCAATGACAATACAACAGCCAACTCCACATAAGTGAAACCCTGATCGTCCCTGGTCACTTCCAATAAACCAACCCTTTTAGACTTCTCTTTTGCTTTCGCTTTTGGGCGTCGTTCCATAAAACCTCCACATAGGTACCCGCAAGATGCGAATGGACTCTTTTTTTCTTCCAACGAATTTTATAGACGGTTCCATCTTGTTCACTCTTTTTCATCCCTTGGGAAGGCACTGGCACGGAGGACGATTGAATCCGTTCCATCTCCGATTTCAGCAACACAGTAGCTTCCATTCTTTGCATGTTGACTCGGTACTGTATTTTCATTTCACTGAGGATAGGTAGGCCCACAGAGACCAGTATGCCAAATACCATTAGAGCGGTTACTGTCTCGGCCAAGGTAAAACCACCTTCTCCCTTCATGGAACCACCTCCACCCGTGGTCTCCCGGAAGCCACCTGTACAACCACCCGACCCACCTTCTCTTCCCCATCAATCAAATAGAAGGTGCCACCCCTCGCCTGTCCCGATCTCCGAAAAACAATCCGTCCGGAAGGATAATTGCTCTGAAGACGCATTCCGGACGGGACCATTTCCTTTTGCAGACAGCGATTACCGATCCACACGGAATAATGCTGTCCATCCCTGCTTACAGACAGGGAAATTTCCGTCTCCAGAGCCTGAGCTTTTCGTTGCGCCATTCGAAGGTCCTCAGCCAGAAGGCTAAGGAATTGCTTTCGCTCCAACCGGTCCCCCCATTGTACAAACGCTGGCAACGCTAACGCGGCCAACAGACCAATCAAGGTGAGTGTAATGGTTAGCTCAACCAGGCTCCATCCCCCTTGATCTTGTGGCCTTTTGTCAATCCCCATGAACCGAACACTTTACTCGCTTTTCCACCGGAGCGTTTTTCTGAAATCGATATGTCCCCTTTGCCGGACAAGTGGGAACCGTTCTAAGATATCCTCGACGCTTCATTTTTTTTACACTGCTGGGATAATTGCCGAACTCCAAATAGTAATTATCTGCCTGAGAGCCGATCAATTTTCGATTCGCTTTACATGCTTTTTCCTGTGCTGCCTCCCCTGCATTCTTCAAATTGGGCAAAGCAATTGCAATAATCACTCCTATGACAAAAAGGACGACTAGCATTTCAATTAACGTAAACCCTCGTTCATCCTGAAACAACCGTTTTTTCATCCCTCTCCTCCTTTCTTTAAACCGCGCGAACCAAATGCAACATCGGTAAAAACAACGCAAGCACCGTAGCAACCATCAGAATGCCGATGAAAAAGATCAACACAGGTTCCAGACTCTGCGTCAGTCGATCCAGCCGATCCTTGATCAACATTTCCGTTCCCTGAGCCAAACTCAAAAAGGATTTTTCCAGACTTCCCGATTCTTCTCCCAAGGCTACTAAACGATGGAGAGATGGAAGAAACAACGCTCCTTCCTGTTCCAGAGAACGATACAAACTCTCTCCTGCCAACAGCCGCTCCCGTACACGAAAAAGCCCTTTTTGAAGCGGATTCCACGGTGTGAGTGATTCCATGATCTCCATCGCTTTCAACAGAGGAACACCTGACTGCAAGAGGGAACCCAACTGAATCGCCAAGTAATGAGTAAATCGCAAAGCAAAATAGGAACGAATCAATGGCAAAGCGTAAACTGGAGCTGTCCACCGCCCCCGTATTTTTGAAGGAAGGCGACGGCTGACAAGATAAAGCAGGAAACCAATAGCACATACCCCTCCCACACTATAAAGAACAACCCGTAGAGAGCCATGGATGGAAATAAAAATCCGTGTATACAACGGCAAGGTAAGTCCCATCGTCTCATACATCTCTGAAAAGCGGGGTACCACAGTGGTCATCAAAAACAAAAGGGAAAGAATCACCAACAGAAACACAATCAGTGGATAGGTCAGTGACCGGGTAAGTTCCCGAATAAACCGTCCCTTTTCCCGATAATAGGCGTGACACTGTTTCAGACCAAATCCATAATCTCCATACTCTTCTGCCGCCTGGATAAAGGAGATGAAAAGGGAGGGAAACCCTTCCTGTTTCAATGCAACAGAGAGACTCATCCCTTGATCGAGACACCGCAAGACCCTTTCGGCTTCTTCTGGCCGGATCACCCTTTGCTCCGACAGAAGACGAATGCTGGGAACCAAAGGAAATCCCGCATCCAACAAATGGGACAGATGACGACTGAACTCCGACAAGCGGTCTGCATTCCACTTTCTTCTTTTCCACTCATTCATGTACATCCACCACCCGGTGATATTCGGACAGGGTGGTCTCCCCATTCGTCACCATTTCCAAGATGGACTCCGCAAGCGAACGCACCCCTTTGTTTCGAAATTTCTGACGAATACGGGAGAGCGGGGCGCGATTCACAATGAATGGATGAAAGTCCTCCTTGATCGTCAGCACTTCAAACACTCCTGTCCGACCTTTCAAACCTTTATACCAACACTTCTCACAGCCGTTTCCTTCACATTGCTTGCAGATCAGGCGAACCAACCTTTGAGCCACCACTCCGGTCAGTGCAGAAGCAATCCGGTAAGGCTCAATGCCCATATCCAACAGACGTGTAATGGAAGAACACGCATCCGCCGTGTGCAAAGTGGACAACACCAAATGTCCTGTAAGCGCTGCACGAATGGCCGCATCAGCTGTCTCTACATCTCTGATTTCCCCGACCATAATAATATCGGGGTCCTGGCGGAGTACTGCCCGAAGTCCTCTTGCAAAGGTCAATCCCGCTTTATTGTTCACCTGAATTTGATTGACTCCAGAAAGCGGATATTCGACAGGATCTTCCAAGGTCACAAGACTTAACTCTTGGCGGTTCAACTCCTGGAGAATTGCATAAAGACTGGTTGTTTTGCCTGATCCCGTCGGTCCCGTGATCAGTATAAGCCCACGGGATCGTCCAATCATTTCCTGCAAACGCTGCTTTTCTGTTGCCCCCATCCCCAATTCCGCCACAGACATCCGTTCCGGTCTGTTTCGCAACAGTCGCAATACCAATTTCTCCCCATGCACGGAAGGAACACTGGAAACCCTCACTTCCACCCGTTCTCCTTGGTATGTCACCGTCAAAGCTCCATCTTGTGGAAGTCGTTTTTCCCCAATGTCCAAATGCCCCATTACTTTCACTCTTGAAATAAGCGGTTGTATATTTTCTTTGGAGAGGGAATCGACAAATAGGAGAAAGCCGTCTACCCGTTGACGAATCTGAAGACTGTCCATCTGTGGTTCGATATGGATGTCACTGGCACGGGCTTCAATGGCTTCTTCCATCAAACGTGACACGTAGCCTGCTGTATCCATTGCACACCTGCCTTTATTGGAAAAAATATGATATAAAACAAATATTCGACAATTTATCCTATCTACCTTCTGATATCTGCAATTTTTTTCTTCAAGGTTTCCTGAGGGATGTATATTTTCTTCTCTTCTCCTCCATATTAAAAATGTCAAGTTGATCGTGGGGAGTAGCCAAGTGGTAAGGCAACGGACTTTGACTCCGTGATGCGCAGGTTCGAATCCTGCCTCTCCAGCCACAGAAAACCTTGGGACAGAGCCCCAAGGTTTTTTCATGTATTTGCCTCTCGACTTTTTCGGCAAAATCCTTTAACATGTCCACATATATGGTTCTTTTTATAGAAGGTGGTGAGAATATTGACATTAGGTTGGGCTTTTTTGATATTGATCAGTGTATTTTTCACCATCTGGGGGATTGCTCGTTGGAATACCTTCCGACCACTGGTAAAACGAGTGGATATCCAGGTCTCTCACCCCTTGGAATCCCAGGGACTGCGGATTCTGCATTTATCTGATCTTCATATGGAAAAACTGTCGATTTCTCCAGAAGCACTTCTTCAACAAGTGAAAAGTGAACGGATTGATTTAATCGCACTGACTGGAGATTATCTGGATACTGTCCCGATGATTGACCGTTTTCTGCAATACTTGGACACATTAAAAACACTCAACCCCCGGTATGGAATGTATGCCGTCTTTGGAAACCATGATTATGTAATTGTCGACCACCTTCCCCATCTGCAAAAAGAGATGGAAAAGCGCGGTTGTATTGTGCTAAAAAATGAACATGTCCGGATTCCTGTCGAAAACCAGCACTTGAACATCATAGGAATTGATGATCATTACACTGGTCGCAGCAATCCGGATAAAGCGTTTAACGGCATAAAGGATGGAATCAACCTGGTTCTTACTCATGACCCGGAAATTGTACTGGAAATGAACCACCACTTCGACTATCTCTTGTCTGGTCATTTCCATGGTGGACAAATTCACTGGCCGAAACCCTATCATTTGAAAAAAATGGGCAAGCTTCCTGAACAGAACATGATCAGTGGACTTCACTATCATCAGAACCGGGCTTTTTATATCAGTGACGGATTAGGTCAAACCGCCTTTAATATACGACTTCGTTGCCGCCCTGAAATCACTTTCCACAGTATTGGTGGAGGACCTTCCGTTAAAATGTAAAAAACCGACCCGATTCAAGGGTCGGTTTTTAATGTACATAATCGGCAATAATCTCAGCCGCATCCAGAGAGGATTGGGGACGTCCCAAATTCAACGCTCGTTGGCGCATATCCTGCCATCCCGAAGGAGTCTCCATCAGCGGACGAATCTCTCGTGGAATGGCCTGGGGCAGATCTTGACGGAGAGCCACCCCCTGTTGAATCAGAAATTGGCTGTTTCGTTCTTCCTGACCGGGGATCGGTTGCGATATCAAGATGGGAAGTCCTGTAGCCAGAGCTTCTGAACTGGTTAACCCCCCCGGCTTTGTAACAATCAGGTCAGAAGCTGCCATCCAGTCCCGTATACCGTTCACATAACCCATGAGATGAACCTGTTTTTCATGTTGATAAGACGATTGCAACTGAGTCAGCAACTCCTTGTTCTTTCCGGTCACTACGATTAAATGGGCCTCCGGCATGTCCTCAAGGAACTGGGCAATCACTTGCTCCATCGGCCCTAGACCGACACCTCCTCGCATCAGAAGAACCGAAAAAGCGTGAACATCAATTCCCACCTTACGTCGAAAAGCTTGACGATCAGAAAAAGGCTCGGAAAAGATCGGATCAATTGGGATCCCTGTCTGGTAGATTTGATGTTCGGAAACTCCAAACCGTTTTTTTAACGTTTCTGCAACCTGTTGATGTGCAACGAAATAAAAATCCACGGCAGGGTGAACCCAAAAGCCATTCACGTCAAAATCCGTAATCGCAGCACCAAGGTAAAATGGCTGTTCCACCTGGTCTTTCAATTCTGCCATTGCTCCCAAGCAAAATGCATGGGTATTTACCACCACACGGGGACGATATTGATTTAACATCTCCCGCATTTTTCGTAATAATATCCGGGATAATGAAGAGCGAAAAGCTTCACTAAATTCATGTTCCTTGCTGTAAGCTGCCCCCCACAGTCCGGGGGCATATTGCAGGGTATTCAAATAGACTTTGCGGATAAAGGATTCCAAAGAACGACTGAAGTGAGACAAGCCACAAGAAACCTCTACCTCCAGATCAGGTTCCATCCAGTTTAGTCCCTTCCGGATCGCTTGGGCTGCCTGATAATGTCCACGCCCGCCAATCTCCTCTGTTAATATAAGCACCTTATCCATAATCACAACCCCGCATCTTATAGCGCTGATTTAACTGCTCCTTAGAGATAAATACCCGTTTTGGAATCCATTTATCCTTCTGTTGTTGAAGTCGTCTCCATCCCTGAGGATGACAACAAAGTAAGATACATTGCAAAAAGAGCGATTTCATCCATGCTCGAAACGCACTTGGGAGCTCTTGCACATCAAAACCCAATCGTTTGGAACCATGATACAAAAACGTTGTACCTAATAAAACATGAACGCTTTTTCCATGAGGATGATGTTCCAAATACTCGGTGAGGGCCGGAAAGGATTTTCGGATTTCACGAATAATCAATAATTCATCTCTGATCCCGGAATGGTGCTCTGTGTTTTCTCTCAAAAGCTGGGCAATGCGGAGGTTATGAAGATGAAGCTTTGCATACCAGTCCCCTTTTTTCAACCAAACTCCATCCCTGGTTTTCAGCGGCTCCCCACGATATGGTTTGATCACAATACGGAACAGATTTTGATTCGACTGATCCACATATTGCAGGCGTGTTATTCCATAATAAATTTTGTCCACCCAGCGCCAAGCTGTAAGAAAGGTTCCCGTTACCACCACCAACCCTCCTTTCCGGAAAGCCGATGTTAGTATTCTTCAGATAAGAAAAAAACATACTTGAACCCCCTTGTCCGAATCGGTCGGGGGTTCAAGTATGTTAGAAGATAAAACCTAAGGAGAGGATGTTTTTGAGCGACGACTTCTTCCGATAATCATTACAAATACAATCAATACGACAGGAATCAACCATGTTAGTATTTCCATCTGGCGAATGATACGTGCATGAATGATTGGATCTTCCACGATCAACTGTCCAGCGGTATAGGCTAAAATACCGGCTCCTACATATACCAACCAAGGAAAACGGTTCATGATGGAAGCGACGAGTTTACTTCCCCACATCAGAATGGGGATACTCAAAGCCAGTCCAAACAAAACCAACCAAAAGTTACCATGAGCTGCTCCGGCCACTGCCAACACATTATCCAGACTCATGACGACATCAGCGACAATAATCGTTTTAATCGCTGAGCGAAGTCCTTCTCCCGTATGAATATCCGCTTCTCCATCATCATCCGTCAACAGCTGAATCGCGATCCACAGGAGCAATATCCCTCCGATGCCTTTCAAAAGGGGTACTTCCAACAACCAGACTGCAATCAACGTTAAGGATACCCGGAGAAAAACCGCAGCCGCTGTTCCCCACACAATCGCCTTTTTCCGCTGATTCTGGGGCAGTTTTCGCGCAGCCATCCCGATAACCACAGCATTATCTCCGCTGAGAACCAAATCCAAAATGATAATGTTGAAAAAGCCAATCCAAAACTGAGCATCCATCGCTACAAAATCAATCCTTCCCTTTGTTCATACATTGTCATACCCTGAACATGGGTTTTCTCGCTCACAATTCTCTAAACCCTGGATCGGAAAGTAGAAAAACAGACAAACCTGTACAGTAACTGGTATGTGACCCTATCCCAACAGATTTAGTATGACCTGATAGTTTAAATTGGGGACAATCTCCATGGAATAGGGAACCTCCACCCGCTCCCACTGTTTATGGGCATCTTTCCCATAAGGACCGATATTAACTACTGGGACGTCCAGTGACTGTATAGCTTCTCGATCCATTCGATATTTCATCCCCCATGCGGGCATATTTTTTTCAAAGGAGTCCAGTCCTTCTTTATCATCGCTGATGGCCACAAAACTCATGTCGGAAATATAAGGAAAAAAATTTCGCACTTGAATGGGTTGTTCACATTGAGGTTGAATCGTGCTTACCGCCTGGTTTACTGCATGAATCAAACGGCGATCCCGTTGATCCGTTTCATCCAACACAATGCGGGGAATATAGATGGATGCATACAGCAGGATGACTGCTGGGGTTTTTTCATCGTCCCAGCTCCACAGTTCTTCCACCATCCGACGACAGTAATCCCTGAGGTCCAATTCCTCCTCATTTAGCAGACTCATCGCAAACACACGCATGCTTTCCTCAAACTCCACCCCATACATTTCCAAACATTGATTGTAGAATTCTTCATACGTATAAACCCTGGGTGTTCCCATTTGGGGTTGATAGGGTTCATCGGTGCGAAGACAATAGGTTCGGTAACGATGGTGATATTGCTCCCAAGCAGCGTCCACAGCCTCTCGTGCAACCTTTTTCAATTTTTCCATCACATCCTTGGGTGACCAGCTGTGAACGAAAAAATTATAGTATGCAAACGCGGAGAAAGGGGTTTGAACATCATATTGAGATTTTAAATCGGTCTGTTTCAAAGAGATCGGTGGCAACGTCGTTTCTCCGTAAAGCTCATCACAAAAATCCGGATTATAATCCAAACGCCGGGTCAGTTCTGCTGCCACCAGATTGGGATCAAATCCCTCAAAGGTTTGTCCAGCATGGGTTTCCTTACCAGCAATAAAGAAAGCGGGCAACAACTTTCCCACTGTTCCCAAATAAACATACCGATTGGGGTCTCCTTCAAAGCGCGGAGATGTGTAGTCTGTGTTAATCGCGGCGATATAGTCCAGGTTTTCCTCTTGGGCTAGATAAAGCATATCTGAAAGCGCCGAACGAATTCCGTGAGAGTTATCTTCTTCATCACATTCCGACAGAAAAAGGATATTCCCTTTCAATTCTTCCGGATGCTCTGCAAAATATCGCGTCAATACCATATTGGAAGCCACTCCGGATTTCATATCCACAGACCCACGGCCACAGGCCCATTCTCCATCTTCCAAATCCGTTTTTACCTGCTCCGGGATTTTTCCACTTTTCCACCGATCCATCAGTTCCTCCGGAGCGAAAGCAAGTCGCTTCCATTTCCCGTAGTCATCCACCCCCACGGTATCCATATGGCCCATTAAGATCACGGTTTCACCATGTATGGAGTCATATCCTCCCTTAACCAGAGCCATTACATTATACCGCTCCCGTTCATCCCCCTGAGTTTTTACCAAACGGAGATGACCGGGATTCTCCTTAAAATAAGCCAATTCTTTAAAGTAATCATGGATCAGGTAAGCCATATCCCGTTCTCCGATCGTACCATTGATACTCGGATGGTGTATCAGCTCTTTCGTCAAGGTGAACACTTGATCTTTCCAATCCCTCATCCCGCTCCCTCCTTTCCATTCATAATTGAAACAGCCACTCTCCTATCTGTTATACAAACATGAGGGGCGTTTTAGAATAGGGAAAACTCATCCTCTTCCCGATCTGATTTCAACACCATGCACTTGGTTCCTTCCACAGCATCGGATACCAGCTGCTCCACATTCAGCGGAGATTCCAACTCCCTTGATCGTTTCACTGTGGGACGTGTAACGGGGGATTTGGGTTGAAACACGGTACAGCAGTCTTCATACGGAAGGATGGATGTCTCATAAGTACCAATGGTTCGGGAGATTTGCATAATCTCCTGTTTGTCCATTCCAACCAGTGGCCGGAGGATTGGCATTCGGGTAACGTCATTAATAGCATTCATACTTTCCAGGGTCTGGCTGGCAACCTGACCCAAACTCTCTCCGGTCACCAAAGCCAGCGCTTTGTTTTTGCGAGCCAACTCTTCGGAGATTCGCACCATAAACCGGCGCATAATCGTAATCATATAGGAGGATGGACACTTTTCTTTGATTTCAGTTTGAATATCTGTAAAAGGGACGACATAAAGACGTATTTTCCCACCATATCTCGCCAAAATTCGCCCCAGATCTTCCACTTTCTGTTGAGCCCTTTCACTGGTAAACGGATAACTGTGAAAATAAACCGCATGAAGTGCCGCCCCTCGTTTCATACTCAGATAGCCTGCCACCGGGCTGTCAATTCCTCCTGACAGCATTAACATCACCCGACCACTGCTGCCCACTGGCAGCCCTCCTGGACCGGGAATATCCGATCCATAAAGATATGTGGCTTCTTTCCGTACCTCCACACGCAAGGCGAACTCCGGATTATGGACATCCACCCGCAATTCCGGGATTCGTTTTAAAATATAACTTCCCACAAGATGGTTAAGCTCCTGGGATCGATGCGGGAAATCCTTCCTCGTCCGCTTGGCAATCACTTTAAACGTCTTTGCACGCGGGACAGCTTCCTTTGCCAAATCCAAAGCCGCTTCCTGAATGCGATCAAGATCTGAATCCACCTGCTTGGCAGGAGAAATTCCCACCACTCCAAAAACCTCTGATAACGCCTGTACCACCGGTTCCATCGGCTGACCATTCAGTTCTACAAACATACGACCAAACGTTTTCTTTACTTTAGCTCCCGAAAAAGGTTTCAATTTCTCCCGGATATTTTGGAGCAAGCGGTTTTCAAAATCTGAGCGGTTTTTACCCTTTAAAGCCAATTCACCATAACGGACCAAAATCAAATCGTTCATTTTGACGCACCTTTCATCATTCGTTGTAATGGGGGAATCACTTTGGTTAGGGCCTTCATGCATTGATGAACATCCTCATCGGTAGTTTGCGCTCCCATACTGATTCGGATGGAACCAATTGCTGTCTGGTCATCCAATCCCATCGCTTTTAACACCCGGCTCGGTTGCTCTCCTTTGGAGGAACAGGCCGATTTACTGGAGACATAGACACCCTGTTCCTCAAGGGAATGAACAATCACTTCTGACTTTAAACCCGGAAAAGAGAGAGAAAGAATATGAGGAGACCCTCCTTCTGTCGAAGTATCCCCGTTGATTTGAACATTTGCCAGCTTCGCTGCCAATTCCCTGATCATCTCCTGCTTCCAATGGGAAAGGCGAACTGCGGTTTCCCTCCGCTTCTGTTCAGCCAGCACTGCAGCCTTGGCCAATCCCGCAATCCCCGGTACATTTTGCGTACCGGAACGGTACCCTTCTTCTTGTCCCCCTCCGACCAATTGTGGGGAAAGCTTCACTCCCTCTCGAACATAAAGGCAACCGACTCCCTTGGGACCATGAAACTTGTGACCTGATAGGCTCATAAGGTCAACTCCCCAATCCTGGGGCCGAACGGGCAACTTGCCAAAGGATTGAATCGCATCTACATGAAAGAAGACCTTTGGATGTTTTTTCACAATCCGACCGATCTCCGGAATCGGCTGAACCGTTCCCACCTCATTGTTCACATGCATTACGGAAACGAGTACCGTATCGTTTCTGATCGCTGCTTCCACATCCTTCGGTTGGACACGTCCCTTTTCATCCACGGGCAGATATGTGACCTCCCAGCCCATCTGCTCCAATTGACGGCAAACCTCAAACACAGCAGCATGTTCCACCTGGGTGGTAATGAAATGCCGCCCACGTCTTTGATATTGAAGAGCCACTCCTTTGAGGGCCAAATTATTGGCTTCCGTTCCACCTGAGGTGAAAACCAAACTCCTTGGAGAAACGCCCAAGGTATGAGCAATGGCTTTCCTTGCTTGTGTCAAAAGACGTTCCGCTTTTCCTCCCAAATCATGAAGGGAAGACGGATTTCCAAACACATTGACCATTACATCCGTCATCACCTGAACCACTTCCGGATCAGGCTGCGTGGTTGCACTGTTGTCCATATAAATCATCACGGTTCATCCTTTTTCCAGTCTCACAGAATCTGAAAACCATCATAACACAGGAACTCACCCGGTAAAAGAAGCTTCAACAGTCCCGTACTGAAAGCTTTCCTCTTTCTTTCATATTCCCTTACAGGGTATGATAAAATCGGAACATAAAATCCGGGAGGTGAAGCCATGAAAGAGCGGGACGAAATCCGACTCACCCAGCTTTCCTCCAAAGCTGGATGAGGGTGCAAAATCGGTCCTTCGGACCTGGCGCAGGTACTGCGTCATTTACCACAAGATGAGAATCACCCGGATCTATTGGTGGGCTTGTCTGATCCTGACGATGCGGGGGTGATTCAACTCGACGACCATACAGCTCTTGTCCAAACCGTTGACTTTTTCACCCCGGTTGTGGATGATCCTTATGCCTTTGGCCAGATCGCCGCAGCCAACAGCTTGAGCGATATTTATGCCATGGGGGCACACCCTCTCACCGCTCTCAACCTGGTTGGCTTCTCCATCTCCAGACTGAATGCCTCCCTGTTGGCCGACATCCTCCGGGGTGCATCGGACAAAGTAAAAGAGGCCGACGCTATCATTATTGGCGGTCACTCCATCGATGATCCAGAGCCCAAGTTTGGACTGGCTGTTACCGGAAAAGCACATCCGGACAAACTCTGGCGCAAGGGAGGAGGTCGTCCCGGCGATCGACTCATTTTAACGAAACCGATTGGCATCGGTATATATACCACTGGTATCAAGCGGGATCAAGTCACCAAGGAAGAGATTCACCGGGTTACCCAAGTGATGTCCACATTGAATAAAGCGGCCGCCGAAAGTCTATCAGAGATGGATGTGCATGCCTGTACCGATGTTACAGGTTTTGGACTGTTAGGACATGCCTTTGAAATGTGTCTTGGTAAACCCATCGGGCTTGAAATCGATGCCCATGCGGTCCCCATCCTTCCACGGACGGAAGAATTGGTTGCTCAAGGCATTGTTCCCGGCGGTACACAAGCAAATATCCGCTATCTAAAGGATCACCTGATTATAAAGGATGGGGTTAGCAGCTTCATGCAGACGATCCTTTGTGATGCTGTTACCTCTGGTGGCCTGCTCTTCGCCATTCCCAAAGAGCAGGCTGAAAAAGCACTGGATCTTCTTCATCAGAACCAGGTAAACGATGCCCGGATCATCGGACAAGTGACAGAAAGGCACCCTGGAACGATCCAAGTAAATGTGTAAGTAAATCGTCGGTCCCCTGTGCTTGGACAGGGGATCGATAACATCCAGAATCCCTTGAAGGAAAGGTTGAGCTTTATGCCGACGGTGGAACAACAAGAAGCGCTGCGTCGTTTGCCGGCAGTTCATCAGCTTCTGGACCGAAAAGAACTATCTCCCTATCTAAAACGTCTTCCCAGGGAGTGGGTGGCCCAGACAGTAAGGGATACACTCACCATGAAAAGGAGGGAAATACTGGATAACCTATCATTCCGGGAGGAAATAACGGAGAGTGCATTGATTGCCCAGGCAATAAAAACCCTTCATCATTTGACAGAACCCCAACTCCGTCCTATTCTCAACGCAACAGGGATCGTCCTACATACAAATCTGGGGCGGGCCATTCTGAGTGAGGATGCCGTTAAAGCCGTTCATCAGGTGGCGCGTTCCGCCAGCAACTTGGAATTTCAACTGCATGAGGGGATTCGAGGGTCCCGCTATGACCATGTGGAAGCACTTCTCTGCCGTCTTACCGGAGCCGAGGCGGCAATGGTAGTCAATAACAACGCCGCGGCGGTCTTTCATATTCTTCAAACACTGACCAAAGGAAAAGACGTGATTCTCTCACGGGGACAACTTGTAGAAATCGGTGGTTCCTTTCGGATTTCAGAAATTATGCAGGAAAGCGGCGCCCGTTTAGTCGAAGTGGGAACCACCAACAAAACCCGTATCCAGGATTATGAACAAGCAGTAACCTCAGAAACAGGAATGGTATTAAAAGTACATACCAGCAACTTCCGAATCATTGGCTTCACTCAAGAAGTCCCGCGGGAGGCATTGACCGCATTGGCTCGCAATCATGGCATCCCCTTCTATGAGGACTTGGGAAGCGGGGTTCTCTACGATTTGAAGAAACATGGAATTGGAAAGGAACCTACGGTACAGGAATGCATCCAAGCGGGGGTGGACCTTCTCAGCTTCAGTGGGGATAAATTGCTGGGCGGACCTCAGGCAGGAATCATTGTGGGTAAAAAAGAATGGTTGGATCGGTTGAAGAAAAATCAACTCACCCGCTCCCTCCGCGTTGATAAATTCACTCTGGCCGCACTGGAAGCCACCTTGCGCCACTACCTTAACCCAAAGGAAGCAGCACAGAAAATTCCCACCCTGCGTCAAATTTTGCGGAAAAAAACAGAATTGCAGGAGGCCGCAAGGCAGTTAGCCCATACCATTCAAGAAACAACAAAAGAAAAGCTTCAAATTGAAATGGTTTCTTCCCATTCAGAGGTGGGAGGAGGGTCCATGCCTGAGGTGGAACTCCCCACGGTCTGTGTAGCCATACGCTCCCATTCGATTCCTGTATCCCAGTTGGTCCAACGTCTGCGATCTGCCCCTAAACCCGTGGTCGGCCGTACTTCTCAAAATTGGTTATTGCTGGACCCCCGGACACTGGAAGAAAATGATTTCCCCACCATTACGGAAAGTTTTCGGTATGCTCTTCAAACATGACCCAAAAAATGGCTTTGTGAACCGAGAGAATTGCAGGAGGAAAGGGAACATCAACCCTCCTGCACCTGTTGTCAATCCCGTGAAGAAGCTCCTTTTTCCTTGGGACCCGCAATTCCATGAAGAATGACATCCGCCATCCAGACCAACTCCTGCTCTTCTTCCTCTTGAACCAAAAAGCCTGGAAAAGCTTTATTTTTTGCCAAAAGATAACCAATCCCGATGGAAAGGATACTTCGAGCAATTACATGTGTAGGAAGATCATCGCGAACGCGTCCTTCCCGCTTCCAACGTTCAATCCGGTCTGATGCCACTTCATAAAATGCCTTGGCCACATGATTATGCAGAGCTTCCCGCAATTCCGGCTGAAACAGGCTTTCCACAAGAATGATCTTTACCTTTTTCCAATTTCCTTCAACTAAGTTGACACGATTGGCATAAAATTCATGAAACAACTCATCCAATGGTTTGTCTTGATCCAGAATTTTCACCACAGGCTGCAAGAGATACGGTGTGGCCACCTTGGAAATGGCCGGAATCACCAAATGTAAAAGCAACCCTTTCTTGGACCGGTAATGTTTGAAAATCGTCGCTTCCGCCACACCGGCCCGATGAGCAATTGCACTCGTGGATGCTCCTTCAAACCCCCGTTCTGAGAAAATATGCATCGCTGCTTCCAGAATGCGCTTTTGCTTGTCCGTTTCCCGATCTTGCCTGTCCAAATTTAAACCATAATCCTGGGCAATCCACTCGATCCATTCTTCCCACGACTTTTCTGATTCTTTCATACTCCACTTTCCTCCTCCACGAACTGATAAAGATATCTTTTTTACTGACTTTCCGCAATGTTTCCCTTGATTCCTCGATTACACCGCTTGTCCTCCGGTTTGTGATCTCTTTTCTCCTGTATAAAATCCGGCATTTTTCTCTACGGTCAAATCAGGACAGATAGACGACCTCGGCAAATGGCTCTCTTCAGTCCTTTTTCATCTCATAATTGAGTAAGTGATTACTTACTATCATCTTATCCTACAATCTATTGTCTGTAAACGGAATGAATCGTTTGACAGAATGGAAGAAAGCTAAGGGAACGAACTCACAGATGGAGGTTTCCCCATGGATAACAACAACCGGAGGATTACAATTGCGATCCCTGCGGATCTGGATCATACGCTGGAACAGATGGTGCAAAAGTACAATCAAAAGAAAACAGATCCTGATCAGTTTATCACCAAAACGGAATTGATTCAGGAAGCAGTGGAAACGCTAGCAGAAGAGTATATTGCAAAATATGTAGATACACAGGACTAATGAAAGATGGCGTTGCAAGAGCCTCCCCTTAGGGTGTAGCAAAAGCAACCCGTCGCAGGGCAATCGAATGTATTAGCGGTGCCTATCCCACTCGCAGTGGGTTCGTTATGGTAGGGGATTCCAGCGACGAACGCGTCTCTCGCGCCGGGTAAAACCATAGGAGTGAGTAAAAGGAACCAACGTACTGGTAACAGGTACGCCACCCATGCGGGTACATGCGACCTAGCCGCAGAACGGCATGGGACGGGCTGATTTGGGAGTCTTCCGAATCAGAAATGGACTGAGGGCACTAACTACCCAAGAATCCCATGCCTTTAGGCGTGTGGAGTCTCAAACCCGGATCATGATCTCACCGGCTCTGTTTTGAACTTCTCCAATTTCTTCACCCACATTAAAATGGTTGCGCCGGCAAGTGTGGATAGGCCATACATCAGATAGGTGGCAGAAATCCCGATCCAATCCAACATATATCCACCTACCAGGGTAAAAAATGAATTTCCCAATCCCGTACCCACAGCAGCGTATAAAGAAATAGCTGTTGTCCGGACTTCTTTTGGAGCAAGATCGCGAACATATTGAAGAGCCGCAGGAATAAACAATCCAACAGAGAATCCTTGACTGACTGTGGTAACGTAAACCCAGAAAAGGGACGGCTCCAATGCATAGAAAAGCCACCGGATTCCGGATACCAGTGTAGCAAACAATGTTACAGTCAACATCCCCCATTTACGAATCCAGGGCCCGGCAAAACGCATAAAGGGAGCTTCACTCCCGGCAGCAAAAAGAAAGCCTAATCCTACTCCCGCCACTGTCCCTCCCAAATGCTGAAACAGAAGACCAAAATACGTGTTATTGGCTTGGACAGGACCAAAAATCAGAAAGGTGGCTAGCAGGAACAGACTAAAACGTGGCATTTTAATCAGGCGAGATAGACCGGATCGGAGATCCAGATCAAAAGAAACCTCTTCTTTCGGCAATTTTAATCCTATGATTGCACATGCCCACAGGGAAGCGGCAAAACCGAAAAAGATCACATGCATCCCCAGATTTTCTGCTAATTCTCCCATGATCCAGGTTGCACTGGCAAATCCAATCGCTCCCCAAAGTCTCAAGTTCCCGTAATGACCCCCAGCACGATGTACAAAATTCATGGCAATACTATCTGATGTGGGAATAATCGCGCTTTGAAAGGCAGCTAAACAAGCTGCCAATACCAACATCCCCGCATAAGTATCCAGAACCAGATACCCCAATCCCAACATTCCGGTCATCATCACGGCCAAAATCAGCATACGATTGGGTTTTCCGGTATAGTCACAGATCATTCCCCAAAGAGGTTGGGTAAACACCATAACAATGGGGCCAATGGACAGGAGCGTACCGATTTGTCCCCCTGTCAGACCCACTTCATTTTTAAAGTACACACTCAACAAAGGAAACAAACCGCCAATCCCAAAGAAGACCAAATAAAAAAAGAAACTGAATTGAATCCGTGCCCATTGGTTCGCTTTTATCATCACTGCTCTTCCTCTCTATGTTCAATCCACCCATTCCCAAACGAACAAGAAGCAGCTTGAAGAATAAAACAACCGGGCGTGTTCCCGGTTATCTCAACCCCTGTTATTTTTCTCCGGATATTCTGCCACCACGCGGGTTCCCAGTCCTCCCCTGGGATTCCACAAAGCTTCCACCTTCATATATTTCGGCTTCGCCAGAGCAACCAGTTCATCCAAGATTCTGCGGGTGGCATGCTCCTGATAGATTCCTACATTCCGATAGGATGTCAAATAATATTTTAACGATTTCATCTCTATCAAATGCTGATCCGGCACAAATGTGATCTGGATCTCTGCAAAATCAGGTAGCCCCGACCAAGGACAAACAGAAGTGAATTCTGCTGTAGGAATCTCCACCTCCACATCTTTTCCCGGATACTCATAGGGGATAGTTTCTAGAATATCAGTCATAATGGCTGACTCATCCTGGATATCAAAACGGATCTTCTGGTACTTGCTGTGATCAACTGTTGCTTTACCCATAGGTTTTCTCCTCCTTTAATTTATCAAATGGTCAATCGACCATTGCTTGTGAATGATCCATACCAACCCATATACAACTGAAGTATCGATCACTGCTACCATCATTTTCACCAGATATTGTCCTGTCATCAACTCCATCAGGTTCGGCACGGCTCCATAAAAGGCCATGGTGGCGCGGGGATTTCGAACTCTCCATATGTCTCTTTCAAAAGTCCATATCATTGTATCAGAAACCATTATTTCTGCCCACCATAACCATGTGGTAGCATAAAAGAATATCCACCCAAACTACAAAAAGAAACAGGAGTGATTGAAAGGTGAGCAGAGCCACCTATATTCAGCCCAACCTGGAAGAGTGGACGGACAAATTTCATTTTTTTACGAACATTAGGATTCGCTATTGTGAGACGGATATGTCTGGCCATTTGAACAATACCCATCACATTGTCTATTTTGAACAGGGGAGGTTGGAGTATCTGGAGCAGTTGCAATTTCACCACCTACCATTGACAGCAGTTACCGCAGATATTTGTTGCCACTATCACAGTGAAGCATTCTTGCGGGAAGAATTGAAGCTGGGTGTACGAACCGCTCGCTTGGGAAACAGCTCTCTCGACTTGGAATATTGCCTTCAAACTGCCGCGGATCAGCGACTCGTCGCCACCGGTCGGGGAACTTTGGTATTCATCGATCAAAATACCAAAAAAAGCACCCCCATCCCTGATGAATTGAGGAAACAGATCGAAATGGTTGAAGGAATTGGCACCGCTTAACAAGCAAAAAACACCCTCCCTTCGATCCAAGGAGAGGGTGTTTTTAAAAATACGAATGTCAGGGGATCATAGCCATTCGGAAACGGTTTTTGGCTCCATGAAGTTGAGGAGGTAATCCGGTCCACCCGCTTTGGCATCCGTACCAGACATATTGAATCCACCGAAGGGTTGCAGCCCCACAATTGAACCGGTGCAACCACGGTTGAGATACAAGTTTCCTACATGGAAGTCACGGCGAGCCCGATCCAGATGTTCACGGTTGCGACTGATGAGAGCGCCTGTCAAACCGTAATCTGTATTGTTAGCGATCTCCAACAGTTCTTCAAAGTCCTTCGCCTTGGAGAAAGCGACTACTGGTCCAAAGATTTCTTCCTTCATAATGCGGGCATTGGGATCTACATCGGCAAAGATGGTCGGTTGAATAAAGTAACCTTTGCTGTCATCCGCTTCGCCACCGGCAACCAGCTTCCCTTCCTGTTTGCCGATCTCAATGTATTCGCGAATCTTGTTAAACTGAATGTCATCGATCACTGGTCCCATAAAGGTACCGTGTTCTGCCGGATCACCTACAGCAAGTTCCTTGGTCATTTCAACGACCCGTTCCAACACTTGGTTGTAGACATCCTGATGAATCACTGCTCTGGAGCAAGCCGAGCACTTCTGACCAGAGAATCCAAAAGCGGAAGTGACAATGGATTTTGCTGCTAACTCAAGATCGGCATCCTTATCGACAATAATCGTGTCTTTCCCGCCCATTTCGGCGACAACCCGTTTCAGCCACTTTTGACCTTTTTGTACTTTGGCCGCACGTTCAAAGATGCGAGTGCCTGTAGCACGGGAACCGGTAAAGTTAATAAAACGGATTTTGGGATGATCCACAATATAATCGCCGATCTCTTTCGGATCTCCAGGAATAAACTGAAGAACACCATCCGGCAAACCTGCTTCCCGCATCAATTCTACAAATTTGGCCGAGATTACCGGAGCTTTTTCCGATGGTTTCAACAGAACCGTATTCCCGGTGACAAGAGCCGCCACTGCTGTACCACACATAATCGCGAAGGGGAAGTTCCACGGCGGGATAATGAATCCGACACCCATCGGCTGATAGAAATACTCGTTATGTTCATCCTCTCTGGAAATAACCGGTTTCCCTTTATCCAGCTCCAGCATCTGGCGACCATAGTACTCAAGGAAATCAATGGCTTCCGCAGTATCCGCATCCGCTTCCAACCAGTTTTTACCGGATTCATAAAGCATAGCAGCGGAAAACTCGAAGCGACGGCGACGGATAATGGCTGCCGCTTTAAACAGGATTTTTGCACGGGATTCAGCCGGCCATTTCCGCCAGGTTTCAAAGTGCTTCCAGGCGCTATTAATCGCTTTTTCCGCCAGCTCTTTATCAGCCATGGAGACTTTTCCAACCACCTGCTTTTTGTCGGCGGGGTTATAGGAAACCAATTTCCTGGACGTATACACCTCTTCTCCATCAATCAGGAGTGGGTATTCCTTACCCAAATCTTCTTTAACCTTCTCCAGGGCAGCTTTCATTGCCTTCTGGTTTTCCTCTTTGGAAAAATCCTTCCACTTATTGTGATCATAGGGGATCATCTACATCAAGCCTCCTCAAATTGCAAAAATCAATCCATTGCCAGACTTGTCTCATTTTATCACCAACCCGGCAATGGAATGCATTACGCGAAAAAGACCCCCAAGGCAGAAACCACCTTGAGGAATGCGCTTTCGCAAATGGCTCTCCAGAAGAATAACACTGTTCATGCAAAACAGCAACCCCAATTCAGTTGTTTCGCTTCAACCCAACCGGTTACTTTTTCGAGAAGCGGGAAAGCTTCGTCACTCATTCAACATTACAAAACCAAGACTTAAAATAATTCATCTCTTCTTTTTCCGATAAAGAGTGACTCCAAGAATAATGAGAAATACAGCTGTTCCACCGCTGTAAACGGGTGTCAAGGATGAATAGTTTTTTTTAGAATTGACCAATTTACCACTTTGCCTGATTCCTTCAGCTACACGAACCCCTTCATCATAACGGCGATACTGATTGCTCTTCCCAGGAATGGTAAAGGTTTCGCTCTTCCCTTTCATAACGTTCAATGTCTTGGTTTCCTGGATCGCTAACGGTAACCCATCCACATTTCCATAGAAGACGGTTTTCAATAGATACTCTCCTTTGGGCAATGGAACGCTGACGTGCGGTTTTCCTTCATGAAGATACAATACTTCTCCATCTTTGCGAGCCACAGCCAACAGCCAGTGACCCCTCACCTTATGCCCACTTACATGCATTTGAATGTTGGTTATGTTGGGTTGCGATTTCTTTGACTGCTGATTCACCTTTTGAGAGATGGAAGGAATATGGAATACATAGGGCTGTTTCACATGAACATTTTTTCCATCCACTGTTCCCTGAAAATCGACGATTACTCGATATTGATCCGCCTGCCTCATCGGGAGTTCCACCACCCCCTTGTGAGATGCAAGAACACCCCGCCGGATCACTTCCTTCTTTTTGCCTCCGGAAAGCTTTTTTGTTTCCGGATAAGCAAAATGATACCGCCAAATTCCCCGAATGTTTTTCCCTTTATCTAAAGCAGCTTTGATTTGAACGCCGCGCACTTCCATTCCGGAAGTCTCCGTCCATTCCTGATCCAGTTTCCGTCCAATCAAAACCGTATGATCTGCCTGAATGTTTAAAGCTGGAGCAGATTTTGCGGGAAAACTCGGTTCTTTCCCTCCATGATGACAATTTTCAGGAACTGAAACCTTACCTAAAGCTTTGAAATGAGGTCCACCTTTTCTTCCCATCACATCACCGGATTTCTTCTTTTTTTTCTTGCCGTTTACCACTACTTTCACCTCAAACGGACCTTCCGGTCGTTTCAGCACAGCAGAATGTACAAGTCCGGTCATTTCATCAGAAGTATAGCGGTCAAAAAGCTTATAATCTCCAGCCTTTCTCACTTCATACTGCCAACGTCCGGAAGCATTTTTTATTCGCTTCAGTTTTCCATGGATTTGCACCTGATCCTCCGTACAGCTCATCCATATATCCACCCAAGGTGGCGTAATCGTATGAGTTCGAGACAAGTCAACACGCTTTTCATTAATGCTTCCGCGGAAGGTGGCCGTAACCGCCACCTTTTCTCCTCCTTTCAATCGATCAGCCATTTTGCCTGTAAACACAGCCCGTCCCTGAGCTCCTCGGTCCTGAAGAGAGAGCACTTTCCCGCCTCCATCAACCTGAAAGGTCCACCGACCTTCTAGACGGTCTTTTTTTGTCACTCCCTCAAGATGTGCTTTTACGTGTATCCCGGTATTGTTCTCTTCTTCCAATTGTACAACGATTGTATAGGGTTCATGGTCTTGATCGGAAGCTTCCACTGAACCTGAATAGAGAAACAAAAATAAGATACTAAAAAAAACGGTCACGCGTATCACCACAATTCTCACTCCACAAACCCACATTTTGGTACTCAATGAAACAACAACCCTTATTATACAATAATTTACATCTATTGTAAGCAAACTGCATAGGGTTTCGAAAAAAACATAAGTTATGATATCATATTTCCATAGCAAATTGGGAGCGAATGGGGAACTGGTGTCCCCCCCGGTCTTCAAAACCGTGTGGGAGGCGCGCTGCGTCTCCGGTGGGTTCGATTCCCACGCGTTCCCGCCATGTTTAATCTCCGTTGGGTTTGTTCGATGGGTTCAAATACTTACAGTTTATTCGCCTTCCTATGGAGTCTCAGCGTGCACGGTCGATTCCTGGGGAGGTTTTTTGTTATGCGGGAATTTTGTCCTCTGTTTCATCGTTTTGTGGGTGGAAAACAACTGGACTTTCCCGGTCCGAAAGTATGCAATTCATGGTCGGTTTTCGGATAAACAGTTCGGGAAATCGCAAGTCAGATGTTACTCTCGCAAGGGCTTACGATATGTCTGTTTCAGATCTCGAAGAGCACCTTTGAGTTTCGGCACTCACTTATAATGACATTGTTTTGTTATTTTTCTTATGGGATCTTTCTGGTATGATAGGTATAAGAAAGTTGCTCATTTTTGTTAGCAAGATTAAGTGCTTCAATCGATGAAGCCTTAAAAGCCAAGAATAAGTAAGCGCTTTCAAAATGGAGGGTGACCCATATGTTTGACAGCCATTACCGCCGACGTGCTTTGGAAATTTGGAGTCAACCGGATCAGGAACGCAATCCGAAACATTCCCCCAACCCCGGTATTTCATTTCATCGCTTCGTTGTCCGCAGTGTACATCGGTTGTGTAGTTGGGTGTTGCCTTCTCGATAATGATAAAAAAGGAGAAGGGATGCCAATTGGCATCCCTTCCCTTTATGACAGTGGGATTCCATTTCGTTTACACAGCTGTGTACTCTCCTCGTTTAAACCGATCAGAATCACCCGCTTGTCAGCTGATTGGTATTTTTCCAGCACATGGGAGATTGCATTCAGACCGGATTGATCCCAAACATGGGAAGCACTCATATCCACTTCAATGCATTCTCCATCATCCCACACCTGAAATGCCTTTATAAAATGTGTGGTGGAACCGAAGAAAAGGGGTCCATAAACCCGATACCGAATAACGCCCCCCGATGATTCGCGAGATACCTGGATCTTGGCCGTTTTCCATCCATAACGAAGCGCTGAAGCCATCACACCTGCCAGTACGCCTTTCGCCAAATCATGCGTAGCCACTACAATTCCCACCGTTAAAACCATAATCAAGGCATCCCCTCGCGGAACCCGGTGCAATTCCCGCAAGGACTGCCAGTCAAACGTCCCGATGGAAACCATGATCATCACTCCCACCAAAGCAGCCATCGGAATTTGCTTGACAATATCACCAAGAACAAGGATGAGAAACAGCAAGGCAACACCAGAAACCAATGTGGAAAGACGTCCTTTACCACCTGACTTGACATTGATCACCGATTGTCCGATCATGGCACATCCCGCCATTCCTCCAAACATGCCCGCTGTGATATTGGCAATTCCCTGCCCTTTCATCTCCCGGTTTTTATCACTGGTGGTTTCCGTCATATCATCCACAATTGTAGCCGTCAACAATGACTCCAAAATACCCACCAACGCCAATGTGAAGGAATAGGGAAAAACAATCATCAATGTTTCCCATGTCAGAGGGATTTGTGGAAGATGAAACACGGGAAGGGAACGAGTAATTTCCCCCATATCTCCAACGGTTTTCATCTCCAATCCAACCGTCACAGAAAGCACAGTCATCACAATAATTGCGGCCAACGCAGAGGGTATTGCTTTGGACAGCCGGGGAAGAAGATAAATAATAGCCAGTGTCCCTGCAACCATCGCATACATCAACCACGATTCCCCGACGAAATGGGGAAGCTGGGCCATAAAGATCAGAATGGCCAATGCATTGACAAAACCGATCACAACCGAATGCGGAATAAAAGTCATAAACCGATCCAACCGCAGCATAGCCATAACAATTTGCAACATCCCTGTCAAAATGGTAGCGGCCAACAAATACTGCAAGCCATGCTCTTTGACAAGGGTTACCATCAATAAAGCCATCGCTCCGGTCGCTGCCGAAATCATACCCGGCCGCCCTCCGGTAAAAGAAATTACCACTGCGATGCAAAATGAGGCATAAAGCCCCACCATTGGATCAACACCTGCAATGATGGAAAAAGCAATCGCTTCCGGAATGAGTGCCAAAGCTACTGTCAAACCTGCAAGAATCTCTTTTCGCGGTTGTGAGAACCAACTGTTTAACATGGATTTCTGCTTCATCGATCTCCTCTTTTCGTTTGGTTTCGCCATCGACGGTTGATGGCGGGCTCCGTAGACATAGACTAAAATTATAGCACATCCCAGGCGTTTTGTACGCCTTAAAATGAAAGAAAAGCAAAGATATAAAAAAGAAAAAGGCCTCCTGATGGAAGCCTTGAGAATCATATCTGTCTGTTCATTTTCTTACCCTTTGGTTACATTCTCCTTTCCGCTTTCCAACCGTTCCACCAATTGCGGTTTCATCACTTTTCCGGTACTGTTCTTGGGGAGATCATCCATTAAGACCACCTCGAATAACTTGTGTTTTGCCAGCTTGGAATGAGTATACCGAAGGATCTCCTGTTCCGTTAAATCCACCCCATCTTCCGCTACGACACAAGCACAGGGAGTCTCACCCCACAAAGGATCTTTTTTTCCAACAACAGCGACTTCCCAGACCCCTTCCATTTTCTGAATGACGGATTCCACTTCAGCTGGATACACTTTATCCCCGCTTAGATGAATGACATCCTTGTAACGATCCACCACATATAGCAAACCATCCTCATCCACCCACCCGGCATCCCCTGTATGGTACCATCCATTCTTGAGCACCTTGTGGGTTTCCTCCTCATTTTTCCAATAACCAACGAATACCTGCGGTCCTCGAATGATCACTTCTCCCACCTTTCCTGTCGGCAACTCCTCCCCGCTATCCGGATCAACCACCTTAAACTCCGCATACAATGCATTGCCCACGGTTGAATATTTTGTTTTTCCCATCGGATTCCGCTGGGTAACAGTCCCTGTGCACTCTGTCGCTCCATACATCACCCTTACAGGATAACCCAAAGCTTCATACTGTTTCATTAATTCCGCTTCTACAGCCGTCCCCCCGATACTAATTTCTCGGAGTGTTTCCACTTGCCGCTCACTCTCCATCAAAGCGGGCAACATCAGTTTCAGCATCGCTGGAACAGCACCCATTTGATGAACCCGTTCCTTTTCTGCCAAATCCCAGATATGACTGGGATGAAAGTGAGATATTAACACCAGCGTAAAACCCATCAAAATGGAACTGCTCATGCACGTAACCCCACTAATGTGAAATAGAGGGACGGCCAAAAGATACCGATCATCGGAATGAACACTCGAAACAAATGTATTCATCCCTGAGAAAAATACATTGGAATGGGTGGAGATGACCCCTTTGGGTCTTCCCGTGGTGCCAGATGTATATGTAAGACAGTAAGGGTCCTCCGGTTCAACCTTTACATTGGGTTCCTCTGTGGTATACGTATCCATAATCAAACGATAATCGGGATGCAGTTCATCTTGAAAGCTGACTTGAATGATCTGTTGCAAACAGGTATCTTCTAACTTTTTTACCTTATCAGAAAATTTATCGTCATAAAAAAGCATTTTCGGTTCACACTTGCCGATGATCCATTCCAATTCCGCTGACTGTAACCGATAGTTTAGGGGAACCGCGATCGCACCGATTTTTACTGTCGCCATAAAGATCGTCACAAACGGATGGTCATTTAAACAGAGAATCGCTACCCGGTCCCCCTTTTGAATCCCTCGTTCCATTAAAAAATGAGCGATCTGATTTACCCTTTCATTCAGTTCACGAAACGTATACCGTTCCTGCACCGTAACCACTGCTTCCGCGTCGGGATTCATCATCGCTTGATTTTTTAACGCCAATCCAATTGTAACAGACATATAGATAGATACCCCTTTCATATTAGGTTTTTATCCTTTGCAATTATATCAAATTATTTATATTAATAAAACTACTTGTTACCTTTTTACATTTAGATCGAAACATATACAAAAACCCCGTTCCAACAAGTGTTGGAACGGGGTTTGATCGATTTTGGCAGAGTCATCGTTTTGATTCCAGTTCAATCAAAAGATCTCCTGTCTCAATGGGATCTCCGGCTTTGACAAGAACCGTTTTTACTTTTCCCTGAAATGGAGCCTGTACGGTCGTTTCCATCTTCATCGCTTCTGTCACGATAAGATGTTCCCCTTTCTTCACCTCGTCACCCGGTTCCACCATCACCTTGAGTACATTGCCGGGCATGGAAGCTCCAATCTGTCCGGGGATGGAGGAATCGGCTTTGCGCCGGCTTTCCGCTGTAACCTCAGCAGAGAGATCCTGAACGACAACCTCCCTGGGTTGACCGTTCAGTTCAAAATAAACGGTCCGTTTCCCGTCAGATCCCAATGCCCCAACCGACATTAATTTTACGATCAGGGTTTTTCCCTTTTCAATCTCAACGGCCACTTCTTCTCCCAGTCGAAGACCATAGAAGAAGGTAGGAGTATCCACCACGGATATGCGCCCGTATTGTTGGGTAATCTTCTCCTTATCCAAAAAGACTTTCGGATACATGATATAGGACATGACATCCTCGTCAGAAACCGGGCGACCCACCTTTTCCTCCAATTCCTTTGCCACCTCATCAAAATCAACTGGCGGAAGCAATTCCCCAGGACGACAGGTGAAGGGCTCTCGACCTTTTAGGATAACCCGTTGCAACTTCTCAGGAAAACCGCCTGGAGGCTGACCCAGATAACCCTGGAAGAACTGAATGACGGATTCCGGGAAATCCAGCTGTTCCCCCCGCTCATAGATATCGGCTTCGGTCAGGTTGTTTCGTACCATGAAAAGAGCCATATCCCCAACCACTTTGGAAGAAGGCGTCACCTTTACAATGTCTCCAAACATCCGGTTCACGGTTTGATACGCCTCTTTCACTTGATCCCAACCGGCTTCAAGCCCCACACCCTTCGCCTGTTGATGGAGGTTGGTATATTGACCTCCCGGCATTTCATGAAGGTAAACATCTGCAGTGGAGGACTTGATATCACTTTCAAACCCTTGATAATAACGGCGTGTGTCTTCCCAGTAATCTGCGATTTTCTGCAAAGCGTTCAGATCGAGCCCGGTTTCCCGTTCCATCCCCTCCAAACTGGCCACCAATCCGTTTAAGCTCGGTTGGGAAGTCAGCCCTGACATCGAGCTGATGGCAGCATCAACGATATCGACGCCCGCTTCATATGCTTTCACCAATGTTGCCATCTGGTTGCCGCTGGTATCGTGTGTGTGAAGATGGATAGGCAAACCGACTTCCTGCTTGAGGGCACGAACCAACTCATAAGCGGCATACGGCTTTAACAGTCCTGCCATATCCTTGATCGCCAGGATGTGGGCGCCCATTTTCTCCAATTCCTTGGCCAATTCGATATAGTATTTGAGTGTATATTTATCCTGTTTTGGACTCAGAATGTCCCCGGTGTAGCAAATCGTCGCTTCTGCCACTTTGCCTGACTCACGGACGGCATCAATTGCCACCGCCATATTCGGGGTCCAGTTCAGGCTGTCAAAGATCCGAAAGACATCGATCCCCGCTTCGGAAGACATCCGAACAAATTTTTTAATGACATTATCCGGATAATTGGTATACCCAACTGCATTGGCCCCGCGCAGAAGCATTTGAAATAGAATGTTGGGAATCCGTTCACGCAATTGATGCAGCCGTTCCCAGGGGTCCTCACTCAAAAAGCGCATGCTGGTATCAAATGTAGCCCCACCCCACATTTCCAGGGAAAAGAGATCGGATGCCAATTTGCCGGTTGCTTCGGAAATCTGCAACAGGTCATGGGTGCGTACCCGTGTGGCAAACAATGACTGATGTGCATCCCGAAATGTTGTGTCTGTCACAAGAAGCCTCTTCTGCTCTTGAATCCATTTAGCGAGTTCATCCGGACCCAGCTTGTCCAATATCTGTTTGGTGCCATCAGGATAAGGTTGTTTCACGGAGGTGACAGGAATCCGTGGAGTGGAAAAAGACGGTTTTTTCCCCTTCGGCAACCCTGGGTGACCGTTGACCACCGTCTGGGCAATATAATTGAGCAGTTTCGTCCCGCGATCCCGTTTCTTGGGATATTCAAACAGACTGGGTCGGTGATCGATGAAAGAGGTATCATACTTCCCGCTCAAAAAATCCGGGTGCTGAACCACATTTTCCAGGAAGGGAATATTCGTTTTTACACCCCGGATGCGAAACTCCCGCAATGTACGAAGCATCTTTTGCGCCGCCTGACCAAAGTTGACCGCCCAGGAAGATACCTTCACCAAGAGAGAATCATAATGAGGTGTGATGTACGCTCCCCGATAGGCATTGCCCACATCCAGTCGAATGCCGAATCCACCGCCGGAACGATAGGCCAGCATACGTCCGGTATCCGGGAAGAAATTCTGGGCGGGGTCCTCAGTGGTTACCCTGCATTGAATCGCATAACCATTCGTTACAATTTCCTCTTGGGGGGGAACACCCACTTCAGGGTCTGAAAGTGAGTAGCCTTCGGCAATACGGATCTGGGCCTGGACAATATCAATTCCGGTAATCATCTCTGTAATGGTATGCTCTACCTGAACGCGAGGATTTACCTCAATGAAGTAAAATTGATTGTCTGGTGTCACCAGAAATTCCACTGTTCCCGCATTGACATAGCCAGATGTCTTCATCAATTGCAATGCCGATTCACAAATCCTGTGCCGCAATTCGTCAGACAAGGAAACGCTGGGCGCAACCTCCACCACTTTCTGGTGACGACGCTGAATGGAGCAATCCCGTTCAAAAAGATGAACCACTTCTCCCTGGTTATCGGCCAAAATTTGCACTTCAATATGCTTTGGGTTTTCCAGGAATTTCTCGATATAAACCTCTGGATTCCCAAAAGCTGATTTCGCTTCGGAACGGGCTCGATTTAATGCTTCCTCTAATTCCTCCTGACTGCGGACAATGCGCATTCCCCGTCCGCCACCGCCGGAAGCGGCTTTGATGATGATGGGATATCCGTGCTCTTTTCCAAACAGGATCGCCTCCTGCAATGATTGGATCGGCTCAGGAGTGCCGGGGATGACTGGAATCCCTGCCTTGATCGCCATTGCCCGTGCATCCACCTTATCACCAAAGGTTTGAATATGTTCCGCAGACGGGCCAATAAAGACAATATCCTCTTCCTGGCATCGCCGCGCCATTTCCGCATTTTCCGACAAAAAGCCGTAACCGGGATGGATGGCGTCCACATCGTGTCGCTTGGCAAGCTCAATGATACCTTCAATATCCAAATAAGCTTCTATCGGACCTTTTCCCTCACCAATTAAGTAGGCTTCATCCGCCTTAAATCGATGTAATGCGGTATTGTCCTGTTCTGAATAGACTGCAACGGTCCGGATTCCCAGCTCGGTGCAAGCCCGAAAAATTCGAATCGCAATTTCTCCTCGGTTGGCAACCAATACTTTATTAAATCCACCCATAATTTTCTGATAATCTCCCTTCTAATCCTGTATCAACGATTCTCTCTATCATCCTTTGCAAGTAGACGTTTCCCATCCCCATGAGCATACTGAAATTAAAATTGCCGTTCCATTTTTCCATCCGTTCAGAAGAAATATCCCCAAAAGCGAATGTCCATGTCTACCTGATTGTACATTAACGTACAAAAGAAAAAAGATTTCGTCAAGAACGAAATCATGGGAACCGGATCGGATTTCTTTGTTTAACTTCGCCTAAATCCCTCAGCCGGGCAATCGGCAGGAAATCGTCCTCACCTTCTATTATAAACCGGATCGGCCCAATCCAACCCCAAAAACTCACACACACTGCTCCCAGTCTCTCTTTAAAATGGAATCATCAAATTTTACAAAAATCGCATTCCATTCATCCACTGTCCCCCATCCATCGTGATACAGTCTCCATTAATATACTCTGCTTCAGGAGACAGAAGAAAAGCAGCGGTTCCGGCGATCTCTTCCCACTTTCCAAACCGACGCAGAGGAACACTCTTCAAGACCATTTTGTGCATTTCTTCATTCAGAATCAGTTTATCCACCCCACCTGTATTTTCCACCGGTCCTGGCGCAATGCAATTGACACGAATTCCATATCGACTTCCCCATTCCACAGCCAGAGACTTACTCATCGCCAATACGCCAGCTTTGGCAGACGCAGAATGGACCACTCCACCGGCTCCGGTCCAGGCATAGGCAGCAACGATATTCACAATGGACCCTTTCTTTCCGTTCTGAATCCACTCTTTCCCCACAGCTTGAGTACAGTACCACGTTCCATTTAATACAATATCAATGACAGAATTCCATCCATTGTGGGAAAGATTCTCCGCCTGAACCACAAAATTTCCGGCTGCATTATTCACCAAGGCATCAATCTCTCCAAAGGCCTTCTTCGCCTTCTCTACTGTCTCCGCCACTTGCTCCGGTTTTCGGACATCCATCTGAACCGGGAGGACTCCTCCTTCATATTCACTCAGATCTGCCTTGGTCTGCTCCAGCTTCTCCGGGTCCCGACCTGTGACAACCACATTGGCTCCATCCCGGCAAAAGCGCGTGGCCATCGCTTTCCCCATGCCACTTGTTCCCCCGGTGATCAATATTGTTTTCCCCTTCATGCTTTTCCACTCTCCTTGTATGGTTAGGCAATACATCAATTTCCAAAAAAATTTCTCTTTTCCATATTCCCCACCACGTTTTTTACAGTTCTGAAAGGTGAGTGAATACTAATTCAATGCTAACCAAAGTCCCCTCTTCCGTCAACCGATGATTTTGAAAAATAGAAATACATTATATATTGGAATGGATTACTGATGCCAAAAAAAGAGGAAAATCTCCATCCAAAGCGAATAGTATGATGGATAGATCCCAGCCCTGGAAGGAGTCGATGAGATTTGTTCATTAAAAATTGCCTGACACCAACAGAAGAAATCATTACAGTCACTCCGGAAACTGCGGTCAAGGAACTGATTCATACATTGGAAGCAAACAACCTAGAATCTATTCCTGTAGTCAATGAAAAAGGATACTTTCTAGGGATTACTGGGTACAATTATGTGATGAAAGCAAGTATCAAACAGGGTAAAGAGATCAAGGATTTAACGGTGAAGGATACCCTTCATCTCATCTCTCCCCTAACCATTAACAATGATTTTGAAGAGACACTTCCTCTTATTGTTCGTTATCCCTTTGTTCCCGTCGTCCATGAAGATGGGTTTACTTTTTTGGGAATTGTTAAAATCAGTGATATAGAGTCTGCTTTAGCTGATACATACGGGCACGAACTCCCCGGCATCCGTTTCCTTCTCGCAGTTGTCCTCGATGCTCCTCATGAACTGGAAAGCATTGTGGATACAGTCCGCGACCTTGACGTCAACATCATCAGTGTTGTCACCTTTGATGCCGGCAACGCCGCCGCTCGCCGTATCCTTCTGAAAGTGAGCCCCACTCCCCACATTGAAATCATCCGTAACCGTTTGGAGGAAAAAGGATTCCGCGTACTTAGTTTAAAAGAGAAAAAGTAGCATACGCTTACAACAAAGGGGTGCCGGGATCGATCCCAGCACCCCTTTGTTGTCATATTTTTCTATGTTTGAACCAAGGCTTTTGTCAGGGTATAATACGGATAAAGACGTTCAATGACGGGAGGTCCTTTACAGAATACAGGACTCCAAGCCGTAGGCTCTCACATAAAATGTCATACAATGGTAACTTCTGATTTACGAATTGTCTGCCAAAACAAAATAAACATTTGCAGGATTGCTTTCGACGGATGGCCTTTTTTTCCGGATATGATCGGACGAGCCTTTCCTCTACTCCGACATTTCCCAGACGTTAGAAAGCTCCCCTAATCCACCGGAGAAAGAGGTAAAGTTCCTATGAACAAAAAGATGTTTAAACAAATGGTGGGCCTTGTGCTGGGGTGGTTTTTCATCCTATTGGGTATTATCGGTATGCTTCTCCCTTTTCTCCACGGGATTCTCTTTTTTCTCGCGGGAATGTTGATTTTATCTAAAACGTCACCCTGGGCAAAAAATCTTCTTGTGAAGATGGAAAACCGCTTTCCGGTTATAACCAAACAACTGGATAAGCTGAGAAAACACCCCAAACTGAAACGCATCCTTCCTTAATAACATTAAAAAAACGTTGCACTTTCATGCAACGTTTTTTTATGGAGCGGATGACGGGAATCGAACCCGCGTTACCAGCTTGGGAAGCTGGTGTTCTACCATTGAACTACATCCGCATATTCAGAAGCAATAAATATTTTATCGCAATTATGTGATCTTGACAAGTCCGTTTTTTGCGATTCATGACCGCTCATCTTGTTGGATGGATCAGAAAACAGATAGAATAGGACTGATTACAAAATGCCCGTATGGACGGAAAGGTGAAATCGGTGATGGTGAAAAAACAGATTGTGCTTGGAACGGCAGGCCACATCGACCACGGAAAAACCATGTTAACCCAGGCACTGACGGGCGTGAATACAGACCGTTTAAAAGAGGAAAAGGAACGAAACATTTCAATTGAACCCGGATATGCATCCCTGATCCTTCCTTCCGGGTGCAACGTTTCCATTGTGGATGTTCCCGGCCATGAACGCTTCATCAGACAAATGGTCTCCGGAGTGGCCGGTATTGATTTTGTCCTGTTGATTGTCGCTGCTGATGACGGGGTAATGCCCCAAACGCGGGAACATCTATCCATATTGCAATTTTTAGGAATAGAAAACGGGATGATTGTTCTCAGCAAGATCGATCGGGCCGACCCAGAGCTGTTGCCGATTATTGAAGATGAGCTAAAGCAAACCGTAAAGGGTACCTTTTTGGAAAACACCCCTGTGTTAAAGACATCCTCCATAACAGGGGAAGGCATCACCGAAGTCATTCAGATGCTGGACCAACAACTTCGCTATGTAAAAGAACGGGAAAACAAAGCCCCCTTTCGTCTCCCTATTGACCGAGCCTTTACAGTAAAAGGGGCCGGAACGGTAGTGACAGGAACCGTTCAGTCCGGCTCTGTGACTGCTGGAGACGAATTGGAGATCCTACCGGGAGGACACCGGGCAAAGATCAGGCAAGCTCAAGTTCATGGAAAAGCGGTATCTTCTGTTTATGCCGGCCAACGGGCAGCGCTTAACCTGACAGGTGTGAAGCATCAGGACCTTTTCAGAGGACAAACCATCATCCAGCCAGGGACCTGGAGTTCTGTCAACCGAATAGATATTCGAGCTGTCTCCCTGCCCGATTTAGGCTTTTCCATCCGACATCGAAGCAGACTCAAGCTTCTGATAGGGACAGCTGAAGTTTTCGCAGATTTGATTCTTTATGATCGAAAAGAGTGGAATCCTGGAGAAGAAATCTATGCCACGCTTATTTTGCTTAGGCCGGTAATCGCCCTGCGGGGAGATCGTTTTATCCTGCGCCGTCCAACGCCCGCTACAACGATTGGAGGCGGGGAAGTGGTTGATTCCCAGGCCCCTCGCAGGAAAATCCATCCGATGGCTGCAAAAGATATACAGATTTCCTTTTCTGCCAAACTGCCGGATCGCATTCTAAATGCGCTAAACCAGACCTCTTGCCTGAATGTGACAACACTTGCCCGTCAACTTGGCGAAAATAGCGAGCAGATTTACCAATCATTGAAACCCCTTGAAAAAGAAGGGGAGATCATTTCCATCGGATCTGCCTATATATCCTTTGATATCTTGTCAAAGATTGAGAAAGATATAACGGACTGGCTGATCAGCTTTCATCGCAATCATCCCATGCATGAAGGAATTCCCAAAGCGGAATGGATCGCCCGTTTTCTTTCCACTTTCAGCACCCAAGAAATCAACCAACTATTACAGTTATGGGAACGACGAAATCTTCTCCGGCAAAACGGTGACACAATTGCCTTGGCTTCATTCACCCCTGCGATCCCCAATCAATGGAAGCAACCAACGGAAAAATTGCTCAACCGCCTCCGCAGGGAAGATTTGACTCCGACGGAGTGGTCCCGACTTCTCTTGGAAACAGGGATTCCTGAATCCATCGGTGCAGATATCCTCGGCTATCTTATACGCAGAGAGACCCTTTATCCTCTTACCGATGATCTTTTTCTCCACAGAGAATCCTTTGTTGCGGCCGTTACAAAAGTAAAGGATTGGATCGAGCATAAAGGTGCTCTTACCATGCAACACGCGAAAAATCTTTTTGGACTGTCCCGAAAGTATCTCGTTCCTCTCTTGGAACGGATGGATCAAGAAGAAATTACAAAACGGCAAGGTAACCAACGCATATTGATAAAAGAAAAAAAGGCTCCTGAATGAAGGAGCCCTTTTACATTTGCTAAAAACCGGCAATCGGAGCGATAAAGGCTGTCAAAATGACGGAAACCACACCCAATCCAACAGCCCACCAACCGAGCACACTCCCCCGACGGCCACTTATAATACCCAGTACAATGCCGGCTGAGCCTAACAGAAATGGTACGAAGAAAAACGATAACACCGACAATATGATGCTGATCGTTCCAAGGCCATTCCCTTGATTCTGAGTTTCCTCCAAATCTTCGCCACGTTCTCCTTCACGGTTTACTGTATCTGGAGCGGGAGCCATTTCAGTGGCTGCTTCCACATCATCCGGTTGACCAGGAATATCCTCAGCTTGTCGCAAGCGGTCATCACGGTGTTTTCTTTGGAGCTCTTCACCGCCATCCGGCTCATTCAATCCTGCACCTGGAACATTGACTGCACCCACCAAACCAGGGTCTTCCGATGCCAACTCCCGATCAAATTCCACTTCATCCGCAGCAAAACGAGGTGTCTCCTCATCTCCACCAAACGTTACCTCGTCCGCTGCAAATTCCTCGGAAGCCAAGTCTTGGCCAAATTCCACTTCATCCGCAGAACGACCGATTCGGGTTACTTTTTCCGGCTGATGATTTCGGCGCTTCCTCTTTTTACTCATATCCATCCCCCCTTCATCGGGCTTACATATAGTATGTACGTAAGGCGGACAGGTATTTTGGCAGTTTATAGGGGGAGCATACGTCCTCCGGTCTAATTCGCACCATGATGCTTGTTTGGAAAAATCATGGCGTGCTAAGATAAAAAAGGTTATTTATTCGTGGGAGGAGTCGGGGTTTTCATGATCTCAGAGTGGATCGATGTGATGGTGGAATGGTTTATGGAGTACGGAGTTTGGGGACTGATTGTCGTCTCCTTTACAGAATCCTCTTTTTTCCCTATAATCCCAGAGGCTCTGTTGATTCCCCTGGGTGTCGCCCAGCCGGAAATGGCTTGGTGGTATGCATTGATCACCACTGTTTCTTCAGTGGCTGGGGCACTTTTGGGATGGTGGATCGGTCGAAAATTGGGCCGTCCCATCATGCTTCGTTTTTTTAAAGAGGAAACCGTTAAAAAAGTGGAAGGATATTTTGAACAATATGGTGGGTTTTCCCTTGCCATCGCAGGATTTACGCCTATTCCCTACAAGGTCTTTACAATTGCTTCAGGAATGTGCCGAATTCGAATCCGTGAAGTCATCTTATGGTCCTTTTTGGGCAGAGGAGCCCGCTTTTTTCTTGAAGGCGCCATCATCGCATTTTTAGGCAAACAAGCCGGAGAATTTATCGATCAATACTTGGGATTAATTACCGCTTCAGTGGCAGGGGCCATTCTTGTTATCGTACTGATCTGGCAATTGATAAAAAGAAAAAAAGTTCAACACTAAAATAAAACACCCGACCCATTCGGGTGTAAGGTTAATGACAAAGTGGGGGAGAGGGGATTTCCGTCTCCGCATCTCTTTCCTCCAGCAAAGAAGTGGAATCAGTCCGCTTCACC
The DNA here is from genome assembly GCF_900182565.1 of Melghirimyces algeriensis. GTDB lineage: Bacteria > Bacillota > Bacilli > Thermoactinomycetales > DSM-45169 > Melghirimyces > Melghirimyces algeriensis. The sequence continues at coordinate 340,513 of NZ_FXTI01000002.1, forward strand.
CCCTTCGGTCCCAACCAGCGGACAAAAGGGAAAAGCAGCTTGTCCGCTAAACGGTTGGGACCTCCAGGGGTTCCGCTGGGTTGTCGGAAAAGGATGCTCCACCGGATATCCCCTTCTTATTTATCTTTGTCAGCAGTCTCACACCCGATCCATTCGGGTGTTTTGTTTATCAGAGCCCCTATTGCCGAATTTGCACAAAACGGTAATCATTCGGACCGACAATATGTCGGATGACATTTTTCACTTCCGGGTGTTGCAGGATGATATTATTGTAATAATAAAGAGGGAACAGAGGCATTTCTTCCAAAAGGCGTTCTTCTGCCTGGTGAAGCAGTTTTATCCGTTTGTTCTCATCGGTCTCCAGGCGTGCCTGTTTTAAGAGCTTATCATATTCCGAATCGCTCCATCCGGTTCGGTTCATGGAATGACCTGTCTGAAAACTCTCCAAATAATTGTAGGGGTCATTATAGTCTGGCAAAAAACTGGACCAGGATACCATGTAATTTCCGCTCTTTTGATCTGCAAAGTATACCTTTGTTTCTTTCGCCTGCAACTTTACTTTTGCACCCAGATGCTTTCGCCACATTTCCTGGATGGCTTCCGCCACTTTTTTGTTTTTTTCATCCTTGCTAAACAGGATTGTTATGGGAGGCAGCTTTTCCCATTCCTCTTCCTCCATGCCTTCTTTCAATAACTGTTTCGCCCGATCATATTGACGATCACGGATATAGTTCTTTCCGCTCTTGCGAAAATCACCGATCGGAGAAGTTGTCCCCGGTGCAACATACGCATAAGCCGGCTCTTGTTTCCCTTGCACCACTTCTTTGACAATCATTTGACGATCCACAGCCAAGGCGAATGCCTGCCGTATTTTTTTATTGGTAAATGGCTTTTCTTTCACATTAAACCGATAAAACCCCAGACCAGAACCCTTTGTTACCTTGGCTTCTCCCCGTTGAATCAATTGTCCCTGAAGTTGAGGAGGGGCTTCACCCAAGTGCAGTTCTTTCTGTTTAAACATCTGATAGGCCGTCGTATCATCAGTAATCATGGACCACTTAATCCCTGCCAATTTCACTTCATCCGCTTTTCGATACTGTTTATTCTTTTTCGCCTCAATAAAAGCATCATGCTTCCATTTTGTGATTTTAAAAGGTCCATTACTTACAATACCAGCTGCTTCAGCAAAGGGATTCTCAGCCGCTTCCACGCCCTTTTTGTAAACCGGAGCAAACGGAGTATAAGCGATCAATTGTTGAAAGAAAGAAGTCGGCTGTTCCAATTGCACCACCAATGTCCGGTCCCCCTGCGCCTTTACCCCCACTTGATCTGCATCTGCATCCCCTGCGTTATACTTTTCCGCATTTTTAATGAAAAACATCAGGAAAGAGGCACTCGATGCGGTATCTGGATTCATCACCCGTTTCCAGGCATATTCAAAGTCATGAGCGGTTACGGGCTCACCGTTGGACCACTTGGCGTCTTTTCTTAATGTAATTGTATAGGTAAGTCCGTCTTTTGACTGATCGATTTTTTCCGCTACCGCCAATTGTGGCCGACTGTTTTCGTCCAGTCGGGTTAGCCCCTCAAAAAGGTTGTTTACCACCTCCATGGAATCACCATCAAACGCTTTGGCAGGGTCAATCGATGTCGGTTCCCCGCTGATATTCAACTTCAACACCTGATTGTTGTTCTCTGAGCCTGCATCGGAATCTCCCCCACCACATCCAGCAATAAATAAACTGAAGATGAGAAAAAAAACCACCATACCCATCCGGTAAACCCTCATCCCTATCATCCTCCCAGGCCTATATTACAAAATATTTCTTAATTTTTTCTCTATTCTTGCGTGTCATTCCTTCCTTTTATGTAATAAAATCTTAGGTGAATGGAGGGATGATAAGTAATGAATTTCCGTTATGCCAGAGAGCCATTTGTCAACCTTTGGCTTGACCCTGAACAGGTTCGGGAGATTGATCAGCCGTCCTTGGTTCACCCCATCAATGCGAAAGAGTGGCTTTCCATGACTCCATCCGAACGGAGAGGATTGGTGGGAAGATTGGAATCCCAAATTTTGTATGGAGAGCCGGTTCAGGTTCTTGAGGAGAAAAACGGTTGGTGTCACGTTTGTGTTCCCGACCAATTGAGTCCAAAGCATTCCCTGGGATATCCCGGCTGGGTTCCTTCCTGTCAGCTCACTTTTGATATCCAATATCATCACAATTGGAAACAAAACACTCTCGTCCAGGTCATAGCCAACCGTTCCATTCTAACCATGGATTCTGGAAGAAAGCTGACGATAAGCTTTATGACCAAGCTTCCGATCATGGATGACTGTGAACAAGAAGTGGTTGTCTTGTCCCCGGATGGACAGACCGGGCGACTGCCAAAAAGCGATATCACATTTGTCCGGAGGCAAAAAGCTTCTCCTGAATATCGCATCCGGATGGCAAAGAAATTTTTGGGACTCTCTTATCTTTGGGGTGGAACTTCTTCTTTCGGTTTTGATTGTTCCGGAATGATGTACCGCATCTTTGAAGCAGGAGAAATTCAAATTCCACGGGATGCATCTGTCCAGGCTCAATATGGAAAGCCAGTCGAAAGAGAGAAGCTGACTCCTGGGGATCTGGTATTTTTCGCCTATGATGAGGGGAAGGGATCGATTCACCATGTAGGTATGTACATCGGGGAACACTCTTTTATCCACTCTCCCCAAACTGGCCAACCGGTTCGAATCAATTTGCTCTCTGATGAACCCTATCACAGCGAATTTTGCAAAGGCACACGCTATGATGATGAGTAGACTGTTGATGCAACCAGCTTTATAAATTGGTCTTGCAGTTGTTCGCCGTTTTTCTCATTCAACAAGCCATTGATCAATAGAGAAAACGCATAAGCCGGTTCTCCATTGAACAAAAAATAACCGGACAAACTTTTTACCCCAGTCAATGAACCGGTCTTTGCTACCACTTTCACTTTTTCCGGCAGTTCCATTTTTCGATCTTTCAATGTTCCGCTGTGACCATAGCAAGCCAGGCTGTTGATCCAGACCGAAAACCAGGGATGTTCCTGACAGGCCCAGATCAAAGCTTCCAGAAGAGCGTTCGGAGTGGATAAATTATACATTGACAAACCCGATCCATCCACAAAAGCATCCGGAGGCCGAACGCTCTCTTCCTCCCATCCCTGTCTCAACCGTTGAATCCCTTCATGCAGAGACAGGTTATTCTGATCATTCAGACTTAATGAACGAAGCAGAATTTCCGCCACCAGGTTATCACTGTCCTGATTTACCCAAGGCAAGATGCTTTTTAAAGGAGCAGACTTCCAAAGCATGATTTGATCCACTTGATCTGGAAATGACCCCGGTATTACCTGAATATTTTCAGAGACGTTTATTCCGCATTCTCTCATCACATTTAAAAAAACCTCTGCAAAGAAATTGGGACCAGAAGCCACTGCAACCTGAACCATTGGATCTCCGCGAAAAACCTCCCCCTCCAAACGATATTGCCCAGAGCCTGATCGTTGAAAGATATTTGGTTCAGCATCCTTGTCGTCACTCCAATGCAGATTTACTTTTGCCCATGCTTGACACAGTCGCGGAGAAATACGCTGTATTTGAGGCTGATCCAATGAAGGGTTTAAATGGAAAGTAATCCGGTTTCGTTCCATGATCAACGCATGAACCGGAGCACAATACCCTTGAGACAAATCATCCCACATCCAACCGGTTCCCCAGGGAGCATCCTGATGCCGTTTGTCATCCAATATTACCGGCCCTTGAAGTTTATTCACTCCCTGCTTTTTGAAGGATTGAGCCACCTGAAATGCCGCAGCTTCATCAAATGACGGATCTCCTCCGCCCTGAATGTACAACGTTCCCCCTTGAATCCCAAATTTGGTGATCCAGCGATATTCTGGTCCCAATTTATTCAAAGCCATCAAGGTTGTCCAGATTTTATTGTTGGAAGCCGGGACAAAACGTTTATGCCCATCCAGTTCCCATCGACGATCACTTTGTAAACAAACGAGAGCGCATCCCACACGTGCGCCCTCTTCTCCGGAATGATTGGACCAATGTTTAAGCATTGGCTTGAACAAATCATCCAGCTCTCCCATCCACTATACCTCCTTCAGCGGTCGGGATATGATTTGATTTGCATTCTCTGCTCCAAATGCTCCAGTCGTCTCATAATTTCTTGCAGGATTTGATCCTGATTCTCTTCAGGGTGAACCCGTTTCAATCGTTTGGAATGTTGATTGGGACTGTTTAGTTGTTGTTTCAACTCTTTATTTTCCTCCAAAACTTCCTCATAACTTTGGATGATCTGGTCTAGAAACTCATTGACTTCGTCCACATCATATCCCCTCATGGATTTCTTAAATTCTTTTTTAAAAATATCCTCAGGTGTCACACGCATCGTTTATTCTCCCCTCCCTCTGTTTTTAATGTTATCATAGCGGTAAGTTTTAGAAGAATTCAAGAAAAAATAAACAAAAAAAAGGCCTCTACCTTGAGGCCGGTACATAAACTGCGTTATCTTGCCGCAGGAAATGTGCGCTCTACCAAGTCAGTAAACTGTTGCATCAAGCCGGAAACAGGCCTACCATTGCGAAGATCCCGTGCATAATCTCCCATCTGGTCCACAAAATCAGGATTGGCAGAAACAAAAACCCGATTGATACTTGGGTCTACCTTTCGAACGCGTTTGGATATCCGATCTTTAATTTTGCTGGTCATGCCCCCATTATAATCATTTTCCAACATGACCCCGACATAAGCGGTGCGATCAGTCACCATTACAGTGGCTGAGTCTACGGCATCCAAACGGGCCACAGAATCGGCAACATTATCGGCAACCCGCATAGCTTGACCCACTCGGTTGCGGTTCATATCACGATCTGCCTGATCATTGTAACGAACCCGTTGCGGATTATCTGGTCGCTCCACACCTTGGCGGGTTTCCTCTGGTCTTTGTGGTGCCGCACAACCAAAGGAAGTAAGGATCAATCCAAGTGATGTCAGGAGCAACATTCCTTTCAATGATTTGCGCATTATTCATTCTCTCCTTTATGTTGAAGAGTCAAGCATAGTATGAAGCGGGGATAAAAAAAGTATGCATACAAAAAAGCCATCGATTAATCGATGGCTTTTTTTACCTCCTTATTCATCACTGCTGAGAAACAGCAATACAAAGCGGAACAACTCAAGCAGTGCATAGAGCGTGCTGGCTACATAGGTGAGAGCCGCTGCATTCAAAACTTTGCCGACACCACGCTCTTCCTCATTGCGAATAAATCCTTCGTTCACCATAATCGCTCTCGCCCGGCTACTGGCGTTAAACTCAACCGGCAATGTCACCACCTGAAAAGCAACTGCCACTGCATACAAGAGAATTCCCAAGCCGAACAGGTCGGAAGCTCCCAACAACAGCCCTCCGATCAACAGAAAGGGGGCAATTCCGGAAGCGAAGTTGGAGACCGGAAACATTCGATGACGAAGCACCAAAGCGCCATAAGCTTCCTTGTGTTGGATAGCATGCCCGCATTCGTGAGATGCTACAGAAATGGCAGAGATGGAATCAGAGTGATAGACAGGCTCAGAAAGCCGAACCGTCCGGGTAATGGGGTCATAATGGTCTGTCAACTGCCCTCGAACCGGTTCCACACCGACATCGTGCAGTCCATGATCATCCAGAATCCTTCGGGCCACTTCATAACCCGTCATTCCGGAGGATGCCCGAACCTTGGACCACTTTTTGAAACTTCCCTTGACCCGGAACTGAGCCCAAATAACCAAGCCAAAAGCCGCGAAAACGAGCAGAAGCATAAATAGATTGATATTCATTTCCGCATATCTCCTTCTGTTCCATAGTAAAGTAACCTGTCATTTAAAGGCTCTTTTCTATTCAAAATGTGTCCCCTTGGAATCTTCTGGGGGTCACCCAAATTTTTTTTAACTGATACTTTATAGCATGAAAGAATAATATCCGTTGCCGAACCCAGATCCGGGACCGGTGAGCCAATTTGTTTCTAAGCTTTTGCAAATACATTCGGGGTTTGACATCCTCATGCTCCAACCGTCCGGACCATTTTGGACTGACATAAGCAACCTCTGGTTCAGAAGGGAACAAAACAATTACAACGGCGAAAAACATCCATTGGAAATTCCTGTAACACAAACTCCAACACCTCGTCCGGAATAATGATTTGTTCCCTCAACATTATTATATCACATCGACAATTGGACTTTCCTTTTAAATATGTCAATTGGACTACATAAAGCTTAACGCAATGCCACCTACTAGAATAATCACCAAAAGGAGGATGATCCAGATGCCGATATTAGATTTACCCACAGGCAATCCCTCCCGAATGATGTGTTTTTTTGTAGGATATAACAGGTATGGACAAATGTAAACATCCAGTGAACAACTTGGGACTATATCGTGAACATGGGGTAAATCTCTGCTAAAATGGTTATAGACAATTCGTTCGTTTGAAGGAGGCAGGAGATGGACCTTTTAGAACAATTCGTAGACCTTGAAAAAATGGAGCATTGGCAGTTTCTTTGGGAACTCGTGTTAATTCTCGCTTCCGTCAAGTTGGCGGGTCACTTCAGTAAAAAAATTGGGCAGCCTTCCGTTTTTGGAGAGCTCCTGGTGGGGATTATTCTCGGTCCCACCCTTCTGGGCTGGCTTCATATTGACCCCGAACATCCAGGTTTGATCAAGGAATTGGCAGAAGTTGGTGTTATATTGCTCATGTTCCTGGCCGGTCTGGAAACGGATGTGGATGAATTTAAAAAGACCGCTTTCGGTTCTTCTCTCGTTGCAGTGGGCGGAGTGGTTTTTCCGCTGGTCTTCGGCTTTGCTGTGGGTCTTATGTTTGGATATGAATACCACACGGCGATCTTTATCGGAACCCTGTTGGTCGCTACCAGCGTCAGTATATCCGTGCAGACCTTGCGGGAACTGGGAAAGCTTCAGAGCAAGGAAGGTATAACCATTTTGGGTGCGGCCGTACTGGATGATATCCTCGGCCTGATCATTCTATCGGTCGTTACCGGATTTGCCGCCGGTGGAGAAAGTGAAGGAAGTGTGATGGCGATCGTCATCCTTCTGGTGAAAATCGTTCTCTTCTTCGTCCTGACTCTATTGATCGGACGATATATCCTTCCTCGACTGTTTCAATGGGCAGCCAACCTGATGACTACCGAAGTCTTATTGACATTCGGGATCATTGCAGCTCTCGGTTTTGCTTATTTCGCCGAGATGTTCGGATTGGCCGGAATTGTTGGCTCATACTTCGCCGGATTAATGCTTAGCTTGACCAAATACCGGACAGAGCTATTTGAACGGATAGAAATTGTTTCCTTTTCTTTCTTCGTTCCCATATTCTTTGTCAGCATCGGTGTTACCGCCGAAGTGAGCGGTCTTACCAGTCATCTCCTGGTGCTGATGGTTGTACTCTCCCTTGTAGCCGTTCTCACCAAACTGATCGGTGGCGGATTAGGTGCCAAGCTGGCTGGCTTTAACTTACGAAGCTCCACGGGAATTGGTGCCGGAATGATTGCGCGGGGCGAAGTGGGACTGATTATCGCCTCCATTGGACTTACTCGAAACCTAATTGATCAAGAATTGTTTACGGTAACGGTTATCATTGTACTGGTCACCACTTTGGTCACTCCTCCCATCCTTAAAGCCGTTTTTTCCGATAAAAAACAAGTGGCCAAAAAGAACTCCTAAAACCGAAGTACACCCCTTAAAGTAGACACAAAATCACTTTAAGGGGTGTTTTTATGTGTTTTAACATCAATTACTTTTCGTGTATAGGGATATGATACTGAATATCATCAGGGTAATAATCACCACCAGACCTGTAATTGAAGTGAGAACATATACATTTTTCTAACTATAAGAACGAAGAGTCTTAAAGTGAAACTCCGTGTGAATCCATCTCCATTTATAGTAATAAAACTTCCCAAAGCGGGTATGATCGTTTTCTTTAACGACACTCACGGAATAAAAGCGGGTTGGCGCCTGTAAAAATACAGACGCCAACCCGTTGCTTTTCAATACTGATGCATGGTGATTTTTGTGTTACTGTTTCGGTTTAAACGTATGGCAACAGGTTTCCGCTGAATGATCCGCGGTATCTTGATGAACGGTATCGACGGGCTCTCCACCGATTGTCTCGTCATACTCTCTTTCCGCATGTTCATCAATATCCACCATAATGGCATCTGCACCGCAATTGTTGCCTGTTTCCCAATACGTACAGTTGGACACACTACATTTCACTTCAGGCATTGTTTCACCTCCTACCCTTCATTATGGGCAGGAGGTCGCAGATTCATCACTGGAGATTTAATCCGGGGTATTATCCGCATCCCTTAACTCTTGAAGGATTTGATTGATCGATTCAAAAGTAATCCCTTTTTCATTGCGCGCAGACACTGTGAGATAAACATCCGCACTAAATGTTGGAATATGCTCCTTTACTTCCACTTCCGTATCGCCGTAAGTTTTGCGAAAAACGGCCTGGTCACCCACTTTTGTCCAACCCAGGCGAGTCAGCTCTTCCTCATACAGATCGTAATCATCTTCTTTAATGTTAAGTAAAACACTTGTTACCTTCACTGTTTAACCTCCTTTAACCATTCCCGGAATTACAGGGTGACACTAATCAACTTGTGATTGATAGCAACATCGTATCAAAAAACACCCTGAACTTGCACCTTTCATTTTGTGAAATCTCAATCCATAAACAGAAAATCTTTTTCTTTATGCATCCCGACATTAAGGACCAGCCCCACTGCCATCATCTGAGTAATGAGCGAACTTCCGCCATAACTGATAAAGGGAAGCGGCAATCCGGTAATCGGAAGCATACCGACGGTCATTCCAATGTTTTGGAACACCTGAAAAACCAACATCCCCACCACTCCTGCCACAATACAGGAACCAAAAGCGTCTCCAGAATGAACTCCTACTTGGACCATGCGATAGACCAGAAATATAAAGGAACAAAGTAGAATGCTTACTCCGATAAAACCAAATTCCTCTGCAAAAACAGCAAATATAAAATCATTGTGGGGCTCAGGAACCCATTTTCCTTGTGTTTGTGTACCGTTTTGAAATCCTTTTCCGTTCAACTGCCCCGACCCTACGGCAATCATGGACTGGGTTAATTGATAACCCGCTCCACCGGGATCGGAAGCCGGATGGACAAAGGTTTCGATCCGTTGAACCTGATGATCTTCAAGAATCACATGCAACAGAGGGTGATCCGTAAAAAAAAGAATCATCATCCCTCCGACCAAAACGACGACCGCTATTACTCCAGCCAACAATATCCGCCAATCCAACCCCGCCACAAGCAGGATACTGCTCATAATCCCTATCAGAACGAGTGCTGTTCCAAGATCCGGTTGTTGGATAATCAACAGGAAGGGGAGAAAAAACAAGCCCAAAAACCGGAAGAGATCCTTCCCCTTTTGAATCGGTAAACTTCTAACCTCTTGGGAAACTTTTGCCAAGGTCACAATCAGAATCAACTTCATCAATTCGGAAGGTTGAAATTGCAACCCTCCGATATAAAGCCATTGTTGAGCCCCTTTTTTCTCTATCCCTACACCTGGAATCATAACCAACAACAGAAGAAAAATACCAAAACCATAAAGGAGATAGACAAACCTTCCCTGATCCAAAATACGGAAATCAAACAGGAGTGTAGCCAGCAAACATAGAATACCTAAAATATACCAATAGATTTGCTTTTCCACGAAGGTAGGGTCCGTTGTGTGTGTTGCTCCCGAAATGGCAATGATACTGATCGTCGCCAGTACTAGGATCAGAAACAGCAAAAGATAATCCAGCTGACGCAACTTCTTGACAAGTCTCATTGTCATCAACACCTGATTCTGCCGTTATCATCACGCTGGAGAACATGCTACTGTCAACATTTCGCTTAAACCCTCAGCAACTGCTCACAGGAATATGGTACCAAAAAGTGTTTGTGGTGGCGAGGGATAATCACCCTAAAATCGGGTTGTTTTTCGCGCAATCATCCCCAAAATCAAATATTTGACAAGGGAGGCCATTATGCTACGCCGTAAACCTGACTTTTGGATGATGTTTACCATTTTTCTTTTAACGGGCTTCGGTCTGGTTATGGTTTTCAGTGCCAGCTACTATGACGGGCTTATTAAGTATGGGGACAGCTATTATTATTTTAAGCGTCAATTGCTCTGGGCACTGGGAGGTCTGGTTTTTCTTTTTGTTTTTTCCAACATCCCCTATACGCTTTATCGCAAGCATGTAGGGGTGATCCTGCTCATCAGTCTGGTGGGACTGGTGCTCGTATTTATTCCCGGTATTGGACAAACATTGAATAATGCCACTCGATGGATCTCAGTCGGGATTAATTTTCAGCCTTCTGAACTGGCCAAAATCGGAGCGATTATTTACACAGCAGCCATCATGGAAAAGAAACAGGATGTGCTTCACAGCTTTAAGCGGGGGTTACTCCCTCCCCTTATTGTGATCAGTTTAATGTGCGCACTGATTCTTCTGGAACCCCATTTCAGCAGTACCGTCATTCTTCTCATATCATGCATGACCGTTATTTTTTGTGCAGGAGCTAGAATAAAGCATCTTTTCCTCCTGGTTTCTGCCGGCATCCCACTTTTAATCTGGATTATGATATTTGAACCCTATCGATTAGAACGTCTTCTGATCTTTACAGATCCATGGAAAGATCAAACCGGAAGCGGATTTCAAACCATTCAGTCCCTTTTTGCTATTGGTCCGGGGGGTTTGACGGGAAAGGGATTGGGAAACAGCATTCAAAAACTGGCTTACTTACCCATGCCACAAACGGATTTTATTTTTGCCATTATCGCAGAAGAATTGGGTTTTTACGGAGGGGCGTTTTTAATCGTTCTGTTCATTATATTTACCATTCGGGGCCTTCGTATTGCTTTGAGAGCTCCAGATCAGTTTGGGGTTCTATTAGGAATTGGCATTGTGATGATGTTTTCCATTCAGGCATTGTTCAACTTGGGAGTCGTTACTGCCGTTCTCCCGGTAACAGGTGTCCCACTTCCCTTTATCAGTTATGGAGGGTCTTCACTCGTCATTTGTATGATGGCCTCCGGAATTCTGCTCAATATTTCCCGGCATCACCCTCAATAACGAACGATGCCGAAATACCAAAAGGGTCCTGCTTTGGACCCTTTGAACGATCACACAGATGCAGTTCACACGCTCACTGACTATTAATGCTCATTGAGCGTAAAACCCTTCCTTCCAGATTCAGTTCACCAAGCCCTCCTTCGGACTGCTGGCAGAAGCGGTTTCCTTTTTGGAGATACGACCGGCCTCATAACCGAGACGACCGGCTTTCACAGCGAGCATCATCGCTTGGGCCATTCGGACAGGATCTTCAGCGCCGGAGACAGCAGTATTGAGAAGAATGCCATCTGCTCCCAATTCCATGGCCTGGGCAGCATCAGCCGGTGATCCGATTCCGGCATCCACAATCACAGGGACAGACGTTTGTTGAATCAAAATCTTCAGGTAAAGTGGATTTAAAATCCCCTGGCCCGATCCGATGGGAGATGCTCCAGGCATTACTGCATGAGCTCCCGCCTCTTCCAATCGTTTGGCCAAAACCGGATCATCACTCGTATACGGCAAAACAATAAACCCTTCCTCAACAAGTTGACGAGTAGCTTTCAATGTCTCCACCGGATCAGGAAGGAGTGTATCTTCATTTCCGATGACCTCCACCTTTACCATGTCACTCAGTTTTGACGCCTTGGCGAGACGAGCCAGACGAACCGCTTCTTCTGCTGTCTTTGCCCCAGCTGTATTCGGCAGGAAGCGAAAATCTCCCCCCTTCAATTGCTCCAAAAAGCTCGGTTCAGGAGAATCCAAGTCTACCCGTCGCAAAGCAAAAGTCAGAATTTCCGTCTCGGATGCCTTTACAGCCTCAGATTGGATGGTTGTAGAGGAAAACTTTCCTGTTCCCAACATTAAACGGGATTGAAATGTATAAGGTCCTATTTTCAGCATTTTTTAGCCCCCTCCCACAAATTGAACAATCTCCAAGCAGTCTCCATCCTTCAGAAGTACATCCCCGTGTTTGTCCAAATCAAGGATTTCCCGGTTTTTTTCCACCACCACCGTTCGATTCGCCAATTCAAGATAATGGAGCAACTCTTTTACCGATTGGATATCATTCGGTAAATCAACCACCTTGCCATTTAACTGCATCCGCATATTTCCACCTCCTTTCATTGTCTGCAAGCAACATTGCAAATCCGCTCCGGTGAAAAAGGTGCTAAGAGCGGTACAGATTTCCCTGTGACAAGTTCTGCCATTTTCTGTCCCGTGACAGCACTTAATAAAATCCCATTGCGAAAATGTCCACCTGCAACAAATAAACGATTAAATCCGGGCACAGAACCCAAATAGGGAAGTCCATCCAACGTTTTCGGGCGGATTCCCGACCAAGAATGCAGATATTCCGCTTGTTTCAGGTTTGGCACCAACCGGCAAGCTTCTTGAATCAGGTTTTGAATGGCACCTGCTGACACTCCCGGAGAAGTATCTCGCTCAATTTCTGTCGCACCGACAATAATTTGTCCGTCAGCCTTTGGAACCAGGTAGCACCGTTTTCCAAACAATGTCCGCTGCATCAACCTTCTCTGAGGAACAAGGGACAAGGATTCCCCTTTCACTGGCACAATGGGAAGGTTTACCCCCAATTGGTCAGCCAGGGAACCCATCCAAGCGCCTGCGGTTAAAATTACCGTTTCCGGTTCAAACACTCCTGCCGAAGTGTTTAGTTTGACGATTGATCCTTTATGACACTCTATTCCCTGTACATTCACCCCCTCCAAAAATTCGGCTCCCATCAGACGCGCAGCTGTTGCATAAGCCTGTACCAAGCGCGGAGCGGAAACCTGACCATCTTCCGGTATATACAGGGCTCCTTCCAATGACTTTGCGAGAAACGGTTCATTGATTTCTATCTCTTCTCTTTCCCACCATTCCACGGCTTCCCCTTGCTTCCGTTGCCATTTTGCACGTTTTTTCAGCTCTTCTGCTTCCACAGAATCAACCGCCAGCCGTAAGAGTCCCGATCCATCCCATTCGATATCCAGTCCCGTCTTTTCTTTCAGCTCCTGAGACAAAACGGGAAACATCTTTCGACTTTTTAAGCACAGTTCCACCATGGGACCGGGAAATTCACTTTCGACCTGCGCCCCCAACATACCCGCTGCTGCTGAAGAAGCCTCTTTTCCGACACGTCCTTTTTCAAGCAGGGTCACTTGCACCTTTTTTTTCGAAAGGTAGTAGGCAATCGATAAACCAATGACACCTCCACCGACAATCAGTACATCCGGTTTATTTGATATCATTGAACCGTCTCCTCTCTCCAAGAGGAAAGCTTCTCTCTCATCCTCTTGGCCGCATCTCGTGGATCGGATGTATCAGCAATAGCTGAGATAACTGCCACACCAGCACATCCTGTTTTAGACAAGAGGGACATCTGGTCCCTTGAAACCCCACCAATTGCAACAACAGGAATCTTGACCCCGTTGACCACCTTTTGCAGTGCGTTCAAACCCAGTGGGGTTAATCCAGGTTTGGATTTACTTTTAAAGATATGTCCGAAAAACAAATAATCCGCACCTTCTTTTTCTTTACCGATCGCTGATTGCAGAGAATGAACAGAACATCCAATCCTGATCCCCCTGCTTTTCAGCTGCAACGGTACCGAATCTCCTTCCGGCACATGTATTCCACCGCATCCCAGTACCTCCGCAACTTCCCGGTCGCTGTTGATTACCAATTGGCTGGGTTCCACCCCTGCCGCTTCAATTAACTCCTTTCCCCACTGAACCAGCATTTTTGAGGACAGGTCCTTTTTACGCAGATGAATCCAATCAACAAAAGGTTGAATCATTTGACATTGCCGAACCAAATCGGAGAGTGACTGATCCGGTCTACTGATAAAGTGAAGCTCCCCCATAAAATCCACCCCGCCTCCCATAAAAAAACGGTATCCCAGCAGGGATACCGTGCGCTCGTTGACCGATGAAAAACATCATCTGCAACGTCGGTCGGTCCCCACTTTCTTACGCTGGTATCATCCAGTTCAAGTTCAAAGGGTTGAGGTCGTAACCTCTCTCAGCACAAAAGTGCACCCCTAGTGGTACCGTCAAAGCATTAAGTTTTCGTTTAGTGTAGCAATCTTTTGGAATCAACGTCAACAGAACATGTGAACGGCTATCATTAAAGAATATAACTGCTCACTTCATCTGTATAAAAGCTCACAAATGCCAGTATTTCGCCAGAGGACCCCGTTGAAATGTCTTCAGTAAAGCTTTGGCTGGGGAACTTCCACTTGGACATCCCCATAAACAGCGAGTTGGCAGGCAAGTCGAAACCCTTTTTCTATCTGTTCATCTCCCAACCGAAGCGCCTCCCGATCCCCCATTTCGCTCAGGTTCTCTCTTCCTTCCAAGATGCGAACCCGACAGGTTCCACATCGACCTGATGTGCAGTTGAATGGGATCATAATGGATCGAGTCGTTGCTTCATAAAGAAGGTTCTCTCCTTCATCACATTGAAACGATTTCTCCTGTGTTCCAATCTTTATGTCCACTTGTGGCACTTCTAACCCTCCCATGAATTTCCTAAAACCTCTTACTCACCAACCAAAAAACACAGCGATATAATGACTCAAAGTAGCAAAAAGAAGTCCAGAACAAACGGTTCCCATGGCGATTGAACCAGCCGAAATCCAAAACGGGACACGAAAAAAAGCAGCGGCAAAACAAGCACTGTAAGCTCCGGTCCCTGGAAACGGGATCGCCACAAACAGAAAAAGACCGACTGCAGCCCCATACTTTCGAATCGAGTCCCCATTTTTTACTGCTCGCTCCTGTACTTTTTCAAAATACTTCCGGTACCGAGGAGAAATTCGATACAACTGTTTCATCAGAGGTTCAAAAAAATACAGTAGAGGAATGATGGGAAGCAAGTTTCCAATAATGGCCAAATAAAGCCCCTGGTAATATGGAAGACCAATCAAGGTAGCAAAAGGAATGGCTCCGCGCAATTCGATAAAGGGCAGGCCGGCCAGAAAAAAAACTTGTAGTTGCTTGGGAAACCAGGCCAACCAATCCATCATGAAGCTTTTCTTCTCCTCTCTTACACCACGGCATTAAGTATATACTCCTAACAAAATATGTGGAAAGGGCGTCAGATGTATAGACCCCTGTCAGCCGGGTCTTATTTTTTAACTGAGTTATAACGGTTGTGCTGTTGATAGAGATAGCGGATGGTCCCCCCAAAAATAAGCGCAACCAGCACCCAAAACATAAAAAAGCCATAATGGTGCATACGCTCAAATACCTTGTTCCAGTGAGCCCCCAAAAGGTAGCCGATCCCCACAAAAGTGGTGCACCATACTAGGGACCCAAAGTAGGCATACAACGCAAAGCGTTGAAAAGAAAGGTAAGAGATCCCTGCTATATATGCTGTTACGTGACGTACACCGGGGATGAAATATCCAAAGAACAGAACCCAGTTTCCATATTTACGAAACAGAAGCTGGGTAAGTCTCAATCGTTTACGGGTAATAAAAAATTTGTTTCCATAACGCTTCAAAAATGGGTACCCGAAACGTTTGCCTAAATAATAGCTAATCGTAATTCCACAAGCGGAACCACTTAAAGCACTGAAGAATGTATACATTAGATTTAACTCTCCCACAGAAGCCAGATAACCGATAAATGTCATCATCACTTCATCTGGAAGAGGAAGACCTACGATTCCCAGTACCAGAAAGAAAAAGATGCCAAAGTATCCATATTGTAAGAGTAAATCAAGAGCCGTCTGTTCCATGGTTCAACCCCGTTTTTTTATCGCTAGACCCTTTATAGAATACCATATCTCTTTTCATTAAAAAACCAAAGGGAGGAGAACCCCTCCACAATAATCATTATATGGGACAACAGGCGATTTTTAAAACCAAAGATGAAAAATCAACGCAAAAAAACGGCCTCCTGGCCGCTCATGCTGAAGGATTTTTACGCATCCACATCACCCAATACAATATCAACCGCTCCCAGGATGGCTATTAAATTGGCTACATTCTCTCCTTTCAATAACCGAGGAAGAATTTGCAAATTACTGAACGAAGGTCGCTTCCAGTGAATACGCCATGGTTTATCTTTTCCTCTGCTAACCAAGTGCACTCCCAGCTCCCCTCGCGGGTTTTCTACCGCTGAATATACCTCCCCTTCCGGAGGACGGAGCACCCGTGACACTTTCGCCATGATCGGGCCATCCGGTATTCCATTTATGGCTTGTTCCACAATTCGTAAAGATTGCAGAATTTCTTCCATTCGAAGAAAGAAGCGATCCCGGCAATCCCCTTCAGTAGCAATGGGAATATCGAAATCAAAACGCCTGTAAAGGGAGTAAGGACGATCTTTCCGAAGATCCCGTTTGACACCGGTACATCGAAGGGTAGGACCGGACAATCCGTATTGCACAGCAGTGCGGGCATCATATTTTCCCACTCCCTTCACCCGTGCCTGGAAAATCTCGTTTCCCCCTACCAAATCCATATATTCATCATACTGGGAACGTAAATAGGGGATTAATTCCGATACTTTTTGAAGCCACTTTTCTGTTGCATCCCACTTGACCCCTCCCACCCGCATATAATTGTAAGTCAACCGAGCTCCACACAGTTCATTAAATAAATCAACAATCTTTTCCCGGTCCTTAAAGGCATAAAGAAACGGACTCATCGCACCGATATCCAAAAGGTAGGTTCCAAACCATACCAAATGGCTGGCCACACGGTTTAACTCCGTCACAATCACTCGAAGGTACTCTGCCCGTTCGGGGACTTCAAGCTTCATCAGCCTTTCAACGGCCAAAACCAGAGCATGGTTATTGTTCATGGCGTTCAGATAATCCATGCGATCCGTATAAGGAATTAACTGCGTATAGGTGAGGTCTTCTGCCAATTTCTCCGTTCCCCGATGAAGGTAACCGATCACAGGGTTGGCTTCCTGAATGATTTCTCCATCAATATGAAGAACCAGTCGGAATACGCCGTGGGTGCTGGGATGCTGGGGGCCCACGTTTAACAGCATCTCTTCCGTTCTCAAGCTTTCACCCCTCTAACTTTATGTTTTATTTTTCTGTGATCGTTTTGACAACCTCAATACCATTTAGTTTCATGTGATACAGAAACACCAGATCCATCAGATCCCCATCATGGGCAGGTATTTCCAATTTTTTGGCCACTTCCACCGGAGTATCATATGTTCGGGTATGTTCCGCCGATACCACCACACGTACATCCGCATTCAACTCGTTCGCCAGAAGACGGATCCCCATTGCGTTCTGATAAATACATAAATCCGTACAATCCCCGGTAATCACAAAAGTGGAAGGACCTTCTTGAAACCGATTCTCCAGAAACTCAAAAAATCGCACTCCTTTTTCGTTTCGGCTGAACAGAGCATTGGTTGCATTCTTTCGAAACACTTGAACACCGGACATATTGCGAAAAGGTTTTAAGGCTTCTACCGTTTCCGCCTCCGATGTACCCTTGACGCAATGAGGCGGAAACGAACTGAATTCCACGGCATCAGAAGAATGGTCATCCTGGAGAAATACCAGGTTTTCGCCAGACAAACCTTTATCCACCAGAGCTTGAGCCAACTGACGAACAGGTTGGATCATTTCTGCCACCCGCTTGGATGAGAGAGGACCTTCTTGACAAAATCCTTTAAGAATATCGACAAAAACCAAATACAATCGATCTGTCCCTTCCGCCTGTTTCACCAATTCGGAAACGCTTTCACAAGGAAGTGCCGCGATTTGTTCTTCCATATAATTCAGAAAATCATTTCTGTTTTCCATTTGTTTCTCTCCCTCTTACTTTCTCTGCCATTTTTTATCTTACCATGAACGAAAGACTTTCTCAAAGTCGCTTACAAATCCACCCTCCTGAACGATCGACTTTCTGCTGTCGAGCCTTTTACTGGAACATCCTAAAATCCTCCATAAAAAAGCGCTGTTCAATCTTCACACGATGAACACCGAACAACGCTTGCCTTTGTGATATGATCGCACGATTATTCTCCATGGAAGCGAAATGACTCAACGGTGGAGCGATCCAACTTTCTAAGCACCTCTACCAACAGTCGAATGGCCAACTCTACATCTCTTTTGCTGATCATGGAAACATGACTGTGGATATACCGGGCGGCTACACCCACCACCAGGGAAGGAACCCCACGGCGATAAAGGTGAAATTTCCCAGCATCTGTTCCTCCTCCAGTCATCGTTTCCACCTGATAAGGGATCTGTTGCTCTTCCGCTGTCTCAACCACTAGGTTGCGGAACCGTGTATTGGGAATCATGGTGGCATCCAGGAAAGTGATCAAGGGACCTCCTCCAAGATGAGGCTTATCATCCCGGTTGCCGGTCGGTCCATCCTGTGCAATCCCTACATCCAATGCAAACGCTATATCTGGATTTACCGCATAAGGAGTGGTGGAAGCTCCCCGTAAACCTACCTCCTCTTGAACGGTGGCTCCAGCCATCACCGTGTTGGGATGATCTACATTCTTCAGTTGTTTTAAGACTTCCAAAGCAGCATAACAACCAAAACGGTTATCCAACGCTTTTGCCAGTATGGTATCATGATCCGGAAGTATTTCAAAGGGACAGACCGGTATCACCGGGTCACCGACCTTTATCCCCCATTTCTTTACCTGCTCTGCACTTTTAGCCCCTACATCAATATACATTTCCTTCATCGGATAAACTTTGTTCCGTTCTTCTGCGGTCAGTAAATGGGGAGGCTTGGAACCGATTATTCCCGTAAATTTTCTTTTTTCCGTCATAATGGTTACCCTTTGGGATAATAGAACCTGGCTCCACCAACCTCCCAAAGGAGTAAAATATAAATAACCGTTTTTATGAATCTGTGTAATCATAAACCCCACTTCATCCATATGGCCTGCCAACAAAATACGAGGATGATCGGAAGATCCCTTCTTTTCGGCAAAAATACTGCCTACGTCATCGGTTAGCACAGGTGTCCCTTCCTGCTCCAGTTCCCTTCGCATAATCTTGCGGATTTCACCCTCATAACCGGGAACACCACCCGCTTCCGTCAGCTCTTGCAACAATTCCATGAAAGGTTCACGCTCCTTTAGACTTTCTTTTTATTATGCTGATCCACTCCTTTTTTTATTTGTTTCCCCGGCACATATTTCTCTTCTTTCCACTCCAAACTATCTGAAGTATGAAATGATGAATCATGATCCTTGAAAAAGGGGGACAAAAGGTGAATCACCAGAGGAAAAAAGGAATGACCCATAAATTGTGGCAGTACGTCCTGGCTCCATATCTTCTTGTTTCCCTTTGCCTCTTATCCGTTCAATCCCTTATGGGAATCATGAACGTTTCATCGCATGTTGTATACGCAAAAAACGACTCCCCCCATGTGCTGGGGGACTATGCAGGTGAAATACGGGAAGCTCGCCCACGAAAAGACGGGATTCGACATGTGGATACACCGAGAATGATCCGGAAACTAAAGAAGCTCGGTATCAATACATACACCTACTTGGTCTGGCATGCTCCCACTGACTGGGATGATCTCCGCCGGGAATTTCTTCCCGCGGCTAAACATGCCGGAATCAATGTCTTGGTCTATCTTGTCCCTCCCTCAGAGTCGCGTGTCAATCAGTCTGAACCTTTTGGCACTGACTATGTTGCGTGGTTTCGTGCGATTGGACGTTTATCCCAATCCTATCCAAATCTCAAGGGTGTCGTGATGGATGACTTTAATCACAACTTGTCATTTTTTTCTCCGGATTATGTAAGAAAAATGCGCAGAGCCGGAAGAGCATTTAATCCAAACCTCAAGTTTTATCCACAAATTTATTACTCCGCGATACAACCTGATTTATTGCAACGCTACCGCTCGTTATTTGATGGTCTGGTCATGACCTTTCGCGATGGAAGATATCGAAATACGCAGCGACTTGACCAAATGGAAAAACAAATTCAAAATGCTTCATCCCTTCTGAAAAAGAATGGGTTGCCTTTGATCTTGATGATCCATGCAAGCAAACTGTCCGCTACACCTTCCAACCCTTCCGTTTCCTACATCCAAAAAAGTATGGGAATCGGTTTAAAACATCTGAGAAAAGGAACCATCCAGGGGCTGATCACCTATGCTCTTCAAAAAGAATGGTTTTCTGAACGAAAGGACCGAAGGGCCTATAACGGATTCGGCTATGGTTGTCTGTTTGTTCCACGCACTCCGTTCCATGCAAAAGGAAAAAGAGGAGAAATCAGACAACAAATTCATTTGAACCCGTCCAGGAAGTATTCTCTTCAATTCCAACACATGAGTGTATATCCCCGTAACCTAAAAAGCGGTCAATATATCAAGCAAGTACTGATTGATGATCACATTGTATGGGAAGAAGATGTTCAGAGGTCTCAACCGGAAAAATGGAAAAAAGAACAACTCAATTTAACCCCCTATTTAACAGGTAAAAAGAAAGCCGTTCTGACACTCCGTCTGTTGCAAAAAAACAAGGGGTCTACAAATTCTTGGCTTTTCATCGGATTTGATCACTTGGAAACAACGGGATTTCAACTGGAGAACACGGATTTTGAAAAGGAATCGGGGTGGGACTATCAGTCTAATCACCCAGCAATCCTTGGACAAACTCTGATATTTGATCCAAACCGTCGCCTGCGGATTTATCTGATTGCAATGACGATGTTTACGGTGTACCATCTTTACGATGAAGTGATAAAATACGATCATCCTTCCCTGAATAAGGAGGCAGAAAAGCTGTTTCAGGCAGTGACAGATCAACAGCATCAACATGCCTCCCGTTCTCTTCAATGCCTGATGAGCCAGCTGGAACAAAAATCATTCAAAAGAAGTGATTCCATACGAAAAATACAGGATTATACCCAAAAACTGGAACGTCTCTTCATGGTTAATCCATAAAAAAACTCCCATCATGGGAGTTAATTCATACACGAGGTGAAGGTGTTACTAGAACATCTTTTTCCATTTAAATACTTCTTGTCTCCCTCTCCAAAACAAAATTATGACAATACATCAGCCAGAGCACCTAAAAAAACACCGGACAGGTAGGCAAAAATCCACCACATAGAAAGTTCCCTCCGTTGTATACCAAAATTATTCTTTATTATTCCGAGAGGAAAGCCACCTTATACTTTTGCAACAAAAGTCCCGGAAGAATAAACTCCGGTAGATTTGATGTCTGATCCAAATGGACTTCAACTATTCGGGAACATTCCAGTAAACCCGCCAGTCCGCTATATGATTATAGCCGGCCTTCAATAAAATTGTCGTAGCCGTCCGCAATGGCCAATTTATTCTCCAGGAAGTGAATGACATTCATATAGTAGTGAGCTGCCTGATCTTCCATTCCTTGATCGATCATATCTTGATAGGTTTGGTAACTATCGCGGAGCAATTGAAAGCTTTGCTGAAACTCCTGTTCAGACAGCAATGGTGGACGTCCATCACCTTCTTCAGACCAAAACATCTTATACCGTTCCAAATAGGCTTGGTAGGTGGGAAAATTGTATGGCATCCCTTTCATCCTTTAAACGTTGTATTAACCCTTAGCTTGCCGAGTGCAGAGGAGAATTATTCTTACGTCCTTTATTTAACACTGGCAGAAACCGTGCGTTTGGCACGGATTTCATCCAGAATGCCACCTGCCATTAAACGATAGCCTTGATCATTGGGATGAATTTGATCATAAAGCCATTGTTCCTCTTCTCTCTGCAATCGATCCGTCACATTAACTACATAAGTAAAGGGATTACGATCAGCAACCCGCTTCATGTCTGAGTTCCACCGTTTTAACATCTGATTGGAAATTCTGTAATAACTCTTTTCCGGTGAGATCGGATTGTAAAGCGATGTAATCAAGATGGGCGCATCCCGATTCAATGAGCGAATGGCCGTTATAATGCTGGATAGATTTTTCTCATACTTGGCCTGTATTTCATCGAAACTGAACAGAATATGAAGCGGTTTTTCTTCCTCCAGTGCTACCTTTAGTAAATCATTACCACCAATCGTCAGGGAAATCAAATCTGCATTGCGAATATCCGTTTGTATATGTGAATCTTGAATGGATTGGAGCAGTTTTGCAGAGGTTTGACCCACTACCCCCCGATTAACAAGATCCAGGTCAATTCCTTCTTTTTTAAGAGCCTTTGCCACCAAGGAGCTGTATCCATGAGGGCCTGTTTTTTGGGACCCAAACCCACGAGCCACTGAATCCCCAAGAACCAGATAATTTAGTGGATCTTTTCTTTGCGCCTGATCCTTGAGATGCGAAAGAATGTTCATCTGGGAAACCGTATCGGATTCCACAGGCTTTTTAACAAACATGAAACGTATATCGGAGGAATATAATAGGAGAAGGGAAAGACTCACAGCAATGAAGATCCATTTTTTCATTGTTTGCTCACCCTCTTCATCGACTCAAGTGTATATTAGTTATTTACAGAATAACATTTAAATATTACATATAAATCACATGTCAATGACAGGATCTATCCTTTATTTTACAGTTTGATGATACAGAAAAACGGTACCCGAAAATCGGTACCGTTTTTGTTGCTTAAGCTGATTCAGCTAGAAGGAAAGCAAACCATAAGCCGAGTTCTGTCCTCCAAGTGGTGAAACGGTGTTTGTCGCTACACCTCCCACAAAATGGAGTGGTAATCATCTGTCTAGGCGATGCATTGCTGCACCGCTCAAGCGACCAACCCGGAATCACTGCGGGCAACAGCTGCGCATGAAAACGCCGATCCCTTTATGGTCTTGCTCCAGGTGGGGTTTACCTAGCCAGCATGTCTCCATGCTGCTGGTGCGCTCTTACCGCACCGTTGCAACCTTGCCTGTGGAACAATCATGTTCCCATCGGCGGTCTGACATTTCTGTGGCACTATCCTTAGGGTCGCCCCCACCGGCCGTTAGCCGGCACCCTGCCCTGTGGAGCTCGGACTTTCCTCCCGTGAGATCCGTCGGGATCTCACCGGCGATTACCTAGTTTACTTTCCATACAAACGACGTTTCTAATTATACCATATATAAAAACATCATGCAATAAAAACTTTCCAACCAACCCTTATATAAATTGAAATGGATCAGTATTTACCTGTGTCACCTGGATCGGCACATCCTGAGAAAAAAATTGACTCAGTTTTTCTCCCATTCTTTCCAGGACCAAATGTTCCACATGATGTCCTGGGTCCAAGAGATTTAGTCCTTCTGCCAAGGCATCCAAAGCTGTATGGTGATCCAGATCACCCGTTATATAAACATCCGCTCCCAGTCGTTTTACTTCCGGATAATAACGACCTCCTGACCCACCAAGAACTGCCACTTTGGAAACCCTTTCTTCCCCCTTCCCCACCATTCGAAGTCCTGAAATCCGATAAGCTTCCTTTAGTTTTAAAGCTAACTCTTTTAAAGTTACTGGTTCGGGAAGCATTCCAATCCTTCCAATTCCATCTATTTTCCCAGGCAAGTCAAGCGGATAGATATCATAAGCAGGCTCTTCATATGGGTGGGATTGAAGCATCGCTTCCACCACTTCATCCTGTATATCCTCTGTGATCACTGTTTCCAGCCGAACTTCCTTTACGCGTTCCAGCTGGCCTTTCTTTCCGATATAAGGATTTGTTCCCTCTCGCGGAAGAAATGTTCCCGTTCCATTCAGATTAAACGTGCAATGGCTGTAATTCCCAATCCAACCAGCACCTGCTCTGGCCATAGCATGAAGAACGTTTTCGTGATGATCTTCAGGAATAAACACAATCAATTTTTTCAAACGATATGTTTGTGTCGGAATTAAAGGTTTGGTCTCCTGTAGATTCAATTTTTCACAAAGGACATCATTGACTCCATCCTTGGCAGCATCCAGATTGGTATGAGCAATGTACACATTGATATCATGTTTCAAGAGTTTCTTATAAATTCGACCTGCAGGTTTGTCCGTACGTAAGTCCTTCAACGGTTGAAAGATTACTGCATGGTGAGCGATAATCCAATTCGCTCCCCTTTGAATCGCTTCCTCCACAATCTCTTCTGTGATATCAAGGGCGAGTAGAATGCCCTTTACTTCGCTTTCAGGGTGTCCTACTTGCAAGCCGATTCGATCATTTTTCATTGCCAGAGATTGTGGAGCCCAAGATTCCATCACATGAATCAGATCTTTTCCTTTAATAACCATTCTCTGACATCCTCCCACTTTTCACGTTGAAGTTGCAACTCTTTTCTCCGCAATTCTCCCTGAGGAGATCGAGCGGATTGAAGTCCCTGTAGAATTCGGTCTACACTTGATATTTCTTCCATCACTTTCTTCGGTAATAAGGGATGATGCTTTTGACACAACAGAGGACCCAGTTTTTCCATCATCTCTTTTTCAAATGGAGAGGCTTTATAGGGTTGATCCGGATTTCCAGGCCGTGCTGAAATGATTTCGTACAGAATTTCCCCGTCATTTACCAACTCTTCCTGATCAATTTCCCATCCTTGATGATATAGCCAACGGCGAACCTGTTCTCCATGGTTGTTCGGTTGCAATATAAGCTGTTTTACATGTGACAGCTTATCATTCCCCTGAGATAATATGGAAGTGATCGTAGCGCCCCCCATACCGGCCAGAACGATCACCTCTGCTTCACCAGGATTTAAAACGTCCAGTCCGTCTCCCAGACGAACATCAATCTGATATTCAAGCCCCGCTTCTCGCACATTTTTTTGTGCGTTTTGAAAGGGTCCTCTATTCACCTCGCCGGCAATCCCTTTTTTTAACCAACCACGCTCTGCAAGATATATCAACAATTGCGCATGATCTGCTCCAATATCTGCTACGACTCGTTCGGCATTGATACAGCTGGCGACAGCCGATAACCGATCGGAGATCTTTGAGCTTTTCATCTCTCTTTCCATGCTCATCCCCCTTATCTATTCCATTATAACGAAATAAAGGATGAATATCAGTTTGTGCAGTACATTTTCATATCAAAGCCAAACGACAGGTGACCGGAAGATGGTCGGACGGGCAACCTGGTGTGTTTAACACATGTGCATCCTGGACATGAAAGTGCCTGGTGCAAAAGATATAGTCAATTCTTTTTCGGGGAGAAGGACAGGGGTAAGTGGGAGCATCAACATCCGATTGTTTCAGAACATCCTTCAAAACTGGAAAGAGTCGTGTGACAGATGAACGACCAGGCGTTACATTCCAATCCCCCATCGCCACCATTGGAACATCGACATCACACTGTTTCAGCAACTGTTCAGTCTGTCGTTTTCGAATCCACGGTGTAAAGCCCAGATGGGTCACCACCACACGTAATCTTTGATCCATACCATGGGGGATGACATCCGTTACCAAAAGAGCCCTAGACTCTTCTCCCCGAATATTTACCTGAATATTTTTGGTTGAGCATATGATTCCCTTCACAAGAAGACCATTTCCGTATCCCCGAAAAGCATTTGTATCGGTTGATTTTTGAATGGATGGTCCAAAAGCCTGCTTCATTCCCAGTCGCTTTGCCAAAAAGGATAATTGATCTTCAAAATGGCTTCGACGGTGAAATCGAACATCCACTTCATTTAGACCCACCAAATCAGGCCGCTCTCTTTCAATGACATGGGCAATCCGAACCAGGTCGACGCGGAGATCACAGCCCAATCCGTGCCGTATGTTATAAACCATCACCTTCAACCCTGTTCACCTCCTGTTTTTTCCATCCCTCCCTTCTTTCCATATGACACCAACTTCTCTCTCTTGCATTTACTAGGCAGATTAATCACTGTCAGAAACCGACATTCCAAATGGAAAGGTGAGGAGTTCATGGGAGTTGTCAACCAGATTTTTATGCCAAACCAACCTTGGAGATTGCATGAATGCAAGGATTACGACATGGTTGGGTCCTCCCCGATGAGGACTTTTGAGGGCAGAGAAAACCATTCAATCAATCCTAACCTGATCGATTAACATAAAAAGAACCGGCCTTCATGCCGGTGAGACTGCTGACAAAGGTAATAAGAGGAGGATTTCCGGTGGAGCATCCTTTTCCGACAACCCAGCGGAACCCCTGGAGGTCCCAACCGTTCAGCGGACAACCTGCTTTTCCTTTTTGTCCGCTGGTTGAGGCCGGAGGGGGTAAAGCGGACTCCTTCCATTTCTTTTAGCTGGAGGAAAGAGGTACGGAAACGGAAATCTCCCCTTCACCACTTTGCCATGAACCTCACTGGACTTCATGCCGGTCTTTATTTCTTATGATCCGTCTGAAAATATAACCAGCGATGAAAGAAGGGTTTCAGATCCGTTCCGGCTACTTCACTCGCCACATGGATAAAATCCTGAGTTGTGGCAATCCGAAAACGGAATCGATCATAATAAGTGCTTAAAATCTCAAGCACTTTCTCTTTCCCCAGATGCTCCATCAGTTTCCACATCATCGCTGCCGGACGGGTATAAACCATCCAGCCATAAACAGGATCGGAATATTGATAGAGGGACTCCACAGAGGTGATCCCCTTTTCTTTATGAATCTGATCCGTTCTTTCAGCCACTTTTGCAAGCAATTTCTGTTCATCTTCTCCCATCTGTTCATGCATGTACAGAAACTCTGAAAATGTGGTTAATCCCTCATCCAACCAGGGTTCTTTTACCTGATTATTGCCAACGACGCCATACCACCATTGATGTGCCAACTCATGGGCCACCACGTTCACAGCTGGACGTTCTCCTTTTCGAGTGGGTATCTTGTCCAGAGAGGTAACAAGACCGGGATATTCCATACCCGCAATACCGTATCCTGTTTCTCCCAACACAACATCCACTTCTTTATAGGGATAGTCACCAAAATGCTTACTGAAAAATTTCATCGCTGTAATCGCGTGATGATGAAGCTCCTGAGCCACATCTTCCATTCCTTTGAGATACCAAAGATTCACTTCGACATCTCCAGCCTTTCCCCTCACCGGCTCATAATCTTTAGTGATCACTGCCGCAAAATCCCGTACTTTACTTTGCTGAAGCGTCACTTTTGAGGAGAAGGAGTCAGAGGAATCATTTGCACTGGTTATCAAACGGTATCCCTTTGGAATATCAAATGTAATTTTAAAATCTGAAATACGGGAATAGAAAGGGTCACCCGTGGAAGTGTAAGGGTCTGTATGCCACCCTTCCTGATCTTTAACCGCCAACATCGGGTACCATTGGGCTAGGAATGCGGTATCCCCAAACCGATTTAACCTCATTCCACCTTGAGGCAATTTCAGCTCATAATCCATCTCTACCTGCACTGTTTTACCGGTCTGAATGTAGGCGGGCAAGCTCACCTTTAACAATGTCTCTTTCGTATGATAGCGGGCGGTTGATCCATCCACTTTGACATTTCTCACATGTAAATATCCAGGCTTCTTCGGCTTGGAGGCAGATCCCCATTTCCAATTGGAAAATGCATTGGGATACAAATGAAAATAAAGCTCCTGCAACTTCTGTTCACCGACCGGGATCTTAACATGATAATGACCCGTTATCTTGGATGTTGCATCGTCATATTTTGCATCAATTATATAGGTCGGACGTTTTTCAGACCCTGTGGACATCCCATTTTCCATTGCAAAAACATTTGCTTGTGTCATCGTCCAGCTCATCATAAACACGATCAGCCAACCAAACAAAAAACGACGCTTCATCCGTCATTCCCCATTTCCTGATGAAATCCACTCCTTTACAGGATTTCCATCAAAATAGGTTTTATGACGGATTTACGCCGTTAATTTCATATGGTTACAAATTTCCCCGTCGTTCCTGTTCCCGCTCAATCGCTTCAAAGAGTGCCTTAAAGTTTCCTTCTCCGAAACCACGGGCCCCTTTTCGTTGAATGATTTCAAAAAACAGGGTTGGACGATCCACAATCGGACGGGTAAAAACTTGCAGCAGGTATCCCTCGTCATCCCGATCCACCAGAATACCATTTTTGCGAAGATCATCCAAAGCCTCGTCGATGTCCCCCACCCGGCGGTGCAGGTCTTCATAATACGTATCCGGTGTAAGGAGAAATTCCACCCCTTTTTTCTTCAAATCTTGAACAGTTTGAATGATATCTTTTGTATAAAGGGCGATATGTTGCACACCAGGACCGTGGTAATACTCCAAATATTCCGCAATCTGGGACTTCCGTTTTCCTTCCGCCGGCTCGTTGATCGGAAATTTAATGCGCCCCGTTCCGTTCTGCATCACTTTGGACATTAGAGCTGAATATTCTGTACTGATATCTTCATCCCGAAAATGGCGAAGTTCCTTAAAGCCCATTACCCGTTCGTAATAGGAAACCCACTCCTCCATTTTTTCTACATTTCCAACAATATGATCCACCCCAAGAAGACCAGCGCTCTCTGAAGGAATCAAAGAATTCGCCTCGGTGAAGCCGGGAGCAAATACTCCATGATAATTTTTTCGCTCCACCAATGTGTGAATGGTATCACCGTACGTTCCTATAATCGCCTTTTTCATTTCCCCGTGTTGATCCGTTTCCTTCCAAGGCTCTTTTATCGAAATTCCTCCGCGGGCAACAGCCTCCCGATAGGCAGACTCCACATCATTTACCTGAAGGGCAATATCTTTTACTCCGTCACCATGCAACTTGACAAACTCTGCAATAGGGTGATCCGGGTGATAGGCTCCGCTGATTACAAAACGTACATTTCCTTGTTCCAACACATAGGAAACCGTCTCACGACTCTTGGTTTCCAGTCCTTTATACGCTACCGGTTGAAATCCAAATGTTTTGCAAAAATAATGCGCAGCCTGTTTTGCATTACTGGTGTAAAACTCCAGATAGTCTACATCCAGTAACGGAAGAAAATCCTCAACGACCGCTTCATTTGATGTTGCTTTGGTCTCCGCCATCAGAATACCTCCTCTTGCGAAAGTTCTGTACCTTCAGACTACACAGTCAACAGCAAGTTCGCAAGCATACGAAGAGGCGCGTTAACGCTTTATCCTGATTAAGAACAACCGATTTCCCGTGCGATGACCATGCGTTGAATTTCCGATGTGCCTTCACCGATTTCTGTCAGTTTGGCATCTCGAAAGAAACGTTCCACTTTGTAATCATGTATATAACCGTACCCACCATGAATTTGCACTGCTTGATCGCATACTTTCATAGCCATTTCCGAGGCGTATAATTTCGCCATAGAAGCCTCTTTAGTAAATTTCCGTCCTTGGTCTTTTAACCAGGCTGCCTTAAAGACCATATTTCTCGCCAATTCAATGTTCATGGCCATATCCGCCAATTTGTGCTGAATAACCTGAAATTTGGATATCGCTTGACCAAACTGCACTCGTTCTTTGGCATACTGAAGAGCGGCTTCATAAGCTCCCTGGGCAATTCCAACCGCCATCGCCCCAATCCCGATCCGCCCTCCGTCCAGTGTGATTAGAAATTGCTTAAACCCCTCTCCTATCTTTCCTAAGACATGATCCGACGGAATACGAACATTTTCCAGTATCAATTCGGTTGTGTTGGAACTGTGAAGACCCATTTTTACATAATTGTCCACAATCTGGAAACCCTGTGCATCCGTTGGCACAATGAAAGCAGTGATCTCCGGGAAACCATCCACTTTCTTTCCCGTCACTGCAGTAAGGGCCAGATAGTCTGCATAACCTGCGTTGGTAATAAAACATTTGGATCCATTAAGGAGCCACCCATCCCCTTCACGAATCGCATTTGTCCGTGTTCCCCCCGCGTCGGAGCCCGCATTGGGCTCTGTCAAACCAAAAGCACCCAATGTCTCTCCCTGACACAGCGGAACAAGATATTTTTCCTTCTGCTCCTCGGTTCCAAACAGATAAAAGGGTGCACATCCCAGGGAAACATGAGCGGAATAGGTTATACCAACTGATCCACAAACCCGTGATAACTCTTCCACCACAATGGCAAAACTGATGGTGTCAGCTCCGCCTCCACCGTATTTCTCTGGGAAAGGAAGCCCCATCAGATTTAGATCTGCCATTTTGTCAAAAACCTCTTTTGGAAAGGTTTTTGTTCGATCACGCTCATCCGCCCCCGGTGCCACCTCACCCTCTGCAAAATCTCTCATCAATTTGCGAATCATGCTTTGTTCTTCCGTCAACTCAAAATTCATGGAATCTCCACTCCCATTCCTCTTGATGACAACGCTTTCATTCATTATTATAGGATTAAAGATATATCCCTTTCAATAATTTTTGAAATATATCTGTTTTTTCCGACCTGATCCGCCTTTGAAGGTTTGCATTGGGTTCGGAAAAGGGATAAAATTAAACCAGTAATCATGGCAAAAAACAAAAGCACCCTTTTATGGAGTGCTTTTCCAACAACATCTTCTCAACTTTTTTATTCAAGGAAGTCTTTTAATCTCTTGCTTCGGCTGGGATGACGCAGTTTACGAAGCGCTTTTGCTTCAATCTGTCGAATCCGTTCACGGGTAACTCCGAAGACTTTCCCCACTTCTTCGAGTGTGCGTGTCCGCCCGTCATCCAAGCCGAATCGTAGTCGCAGTACATTTTGCTCTCGATCCGACAGTGTATCAAGTACATCTTTCAGTTGCTCTTTTAAGAGTTCATAAGCTGCTGCATCGGCAGGAGCCTGGGCATCATCATCCGGTATGAAATCACCGAGATGGGAATCATCTTCCTCTCCAATGGGGGTTTCCAACGACACTGGTTCCTGGGCAATCTTCATGATTTCCCGAACTTTTTCCGGGCTGAGATCCATCTCCTCGGCAATTTCCTCCGGCGTAGGTTCTCGCCCCAACTCCTGAAGAAGTTGTCTTGAAACCCGGATTAATTTATTAATGGTTTCCACCATGTGAACCGGAATTCGGATGGTTCGGGCTTGATCAGCAATGGCACGGGTAATGGCTTGACGAATCCACCAAGTGGCATAGGTACTAAACTTATATCCTTTTCGATAGTCAAATTTTTCCACTGCCTTGATTAATCCCATGTTGCCCTCCTGGATCAAATCAAGAAAGAGCATACCGCGACCTACATATCGTTTGGCTATACTAACCACCAAACGGAGGTTCGCTTCAGCCAAGCGGCGTTTGGCGATCTCGTCACCTTGTTCAATCTGCTTAGCGTACTCTACCTCTTCTTCAGCGGACAACAAGGGCACACGCCCGATTTCTTTCAGATACATCCGTACCGGATCATTGATCTTCACACCTGGCGGAACACTCAAATCATCTTCCAAAAGCTCATCTGTACTGGGTTCATTTTCTTGAGAAAAAACAATGTTGTCATCATCTTCATTGATCACTTCGATTCCCTGTTCACCCAAGGCTTCAAAAAAATCATCCACTTGTTGAGTGTCTTGGTCAAAAGCGGACATTTTTTCCATAATCTCTTTATATGTGAGGACCCCGCGCTTTTTCCCGAGATCAGTTAATTGCTCTTTCACTTGTTCTAACGTTAATTCTTGTTCCATATCGACATTCTGTTCATTTGCCAACTTGAGATTCCCTCCTTCCCGGCTCCATTGCATTAAGCCTCTTTTTGAACCATTTTCCTCAAACGCATCAGTTCAACCCCCAAACGGGTGGCCTTGGCAATGTCACCAGCACGCTCAGCCTGCTTCTGTTGTTCTTTTTTCCATTCAATTTCTTTATAAAGAGGATAATTGCGTATATGTCGGATATAATCCGCAATCTCTTCTTCTGTCACTTCCAAAGGTGCATCAAGGATTGCTAAACCACTCGCTTCCGCTAAAAGTTGATCATCCTGAAGAAAATGGATAAAACGCCCTGGATCAGCCGGATGACCTTCAGCGTAATAAGCGTATAGATATGCGGCCAATGCTCCGTATACTTCTACATTAAATTCAGCACCAATGGTTTCCTGAACACGATCAGCGACAGCACGGTTATGCATCATAGCCACCAACAGACGCTTTTCCGCTTCTTCATGAGCGAGGAAGCGCCGTTTGCGACCGACCATGTGTTTGCTGTTGTGATATCCATTATTCCACTTCTCCAGCCCTTTATCCCTGTCGCCTCTATTCTTCTTCGATGCGATACGGCGATGTTCCTGTTTCAGGGCATCAAGAGACACCTCAAACTCCTTCGCCAAAAAACGCAAATAATGATCCCGTTCAATCGCTCGCGGAAGATCCGCTATCACCTCAATAGCCTGGGTGAGATATCGCATCCGTCCCTCTTCATCTTTCAGATCAAAATCTTCCTTTAACATCTTCAACTTAAAAGCAACATAGGGAAGCGCCTGTGCAATCACTTCCCCGGTGAAAGCTTTCGCCCCCCGTTTTCGAATGTAGTCATCAGGGTCCAGTCCCGGCGGCATCTGTGCCACTTTTACGACACATCCCTGATTG
This sequence comes from Melghirimyces algeriensis, assembly GCF_900182565.1. Lineage (GTDB taxonomy): Bacteria > Bacillota > Bacilli > Thermoactinomycetales > DSM-45169 > Melghirimyces > Melghirimyces algeriensis. The sequence goes on from NZ_FXTI01000002.1 coordinate 373,056, forward strand.
CGGAGGACTTCCGAAGCCCGATCTGATGCATTCTGCCCAGCCGAATCTGAATCATAACAGATAATGACATTCTCGGCATTTCTGCGAATCACCCGTGCCTGAGATTCTGTCAAGGAGGTTCCAAGATTGGCCAAACCGTTTTGGACTCCCGCTTGCCAGGCAGAAATGAGATCCATATACCCTTCGAAGAGTACCGCTTGCCCTTCCTTTCGTATGGCTTTTCTAGCTCGGTGCAGATTATACAGAAACTTACCTTTGTGAAACAACAGCGTTTCCGGGCTGTTTAAATATTTGGGTTGACCTTCGCCCATCAGCCTTCCTCCAAAGCCGATCACCCTTCCCTGGGTGTCGTGTATGGGAAACATCACCCGTCCACGAAATCTGTCAAAGCGGGAAACGGAACCTCCAGATTGCTCCCGTTGAGCCAACAAGCCCGCCTTTACTGCCAACTCTTCATCAATATCTCTCCGCTTAAGGAAAGAGCGAAGAAACGAATAGGAGTCGGGAGCATACCCCAACTGGAATTCCTCCATCGCTTCCCCGGTAATCCCCCGTCTTTCCAAATATCGCCTCGCTTCCACTCCATGTTCCGTTTTCATCAGAAGGTGATGAAAAAGATTGGCTGCTAGCGTCATCACTTTTCGATGTTGCTCCCGCTTTTTCTCTTCCGGATCATAGTCTGTATCTCCAGACGTTCCAGGAAGTTCAATTCCTGCCTGTTCAGCCAAACTGCGAACGGCTTCCACAAAGGTAAATTGTTCGGTTTCCATCAAAAATTTAATGACATCGCCGCCAGCTCCGCACCCAAAACAGTAGTATATTTGTTTTTCCGGCGATACGGAAAAGGATGGGGTTTTCTCCGAATGAAACGGACACAAGCCAAAAAAGTTTCGTCCACTTTTTTTAAGTTGAACGGATTGTCCCACCACATCCACAATATCAAAATGCCTCCGGACCCGGTCGATGACTTCTTCAGGGATCCGCCCCCCCATGAAATCACCGCCTTCCACCAAATATCATTCAGTTTTCCGCTCCAACATGACCTATTCGCCATAATTCAGCAAAGCCCTTCAATTGTCGGGAATGTAAAATATGGCAAATATGTACGGACAGGAAACCCGAAACCTGCTGTGTATCTTACAATTCTACAATATTACAGGTATTCCTTCCATAACTCAACCCCTTCATACTTTTGCAACATTTGTCGAAGATCAATCTGAACAAGATCTTCATCTTCTGGATGTTCTCTACTTCTACCTGTATTATACGCGGGAAAATAAAAAAAATCCTTCCTATACCTTGACATTGTTAAAAATGTTGTTCTCACCTGATACAAACAGAAAAACACCTGTTAGACCAGGTGTTTTTCCACCACATGATTCAGACGGTGGATTCCGATTCAGCCAATGCCGCTTGAGCAGCTGCCAAGCGAGCCAACGGGACACGGAAAGGAGAGCAACTGACATAATCTAAGCCAACCTGATGACAGAAAAAAATGGATTTCCTTTCCCCGCCATGCTCTCCACAAATCCCTGTTTTCAAATCCGGTTTCACCTTTCGTCCTTCGGTGACACCCAGGGAGATCAGTCTACCCACTCCTTCCTGGTCCAAACAGATAAAAGGGTTATCCGGAAGGATTTTTTGTTCAATATACTGATGCAAAAATTTTCCTTCTGCATCATCTCGGCTATACCCAAAGGTAGTCTGAGTCAGGTCGTTCGTTCCAAATGAGAAAAAATCCGCCTCTTCAGCAATTTGGGAAGCTGTCAATGCTGCTCTGGGAACTTCAATCATTGTGCCAACCGTATAGGTAATCTGTTGATTGGTTCGGCTCTCTACTTCTTCAGCCACCTCAGCCACCAACGTACGCATGATATTCAGCTCGTTGACATGTCCAACCAATGGAATCATAATCTCAGGCTTTACACGTACTCCTTCCTGAACAACCTCAGAGGCAGCTGTCAAAAGAGCTTCCACTTGCATTCTGTAAATCTCCGGGTAAATCAGCCCCAGACGGCAACCACGATGTCCCAGCATCGGGTTAAACTCTTGAAGAGATCGTATTTTACGGAGAAGATCCTCTTTTTCTTTCAATTGGACCGGGTCTGCACCTTCCATTTGCATCCGAACCAGTTCTGTCAGGATCTCTTCCTGGTTGGGAAGAAATTCATGAAGCGGAGGGTCCAACAAGCGAATGGTAACCGGCAATCCATCCATTGCTTTAAAAATCCCTTTAAAATCTTCCTTTTGCAGAGGAAGGAGTTGATCCAGGGTCTTCTGACGTTCTTCCGCAGTTTCAGCAAGGATCATTTCCCGAACAAGGGGGATTCGGTCTGTTTCCATAAACATATGTTCCGTGCGACAAAGGCCCACTCCTTCCGCTCCAAACTGGCGAGCTTTTACCGCATCCTGAGGATTGTCTGCATTGGTCCGGATTTTCAAGCGGCGTACTTCATCCGCCCACTTTAGCAGCTGTTGAAACTCCTCCGACAGTTCCGGATCGATCAAAGAAACACTTCCTTGGAATACTTTACCTGTACCACCATCAATCGAGAGTGTATCCCCCTCATGAATGGTTGTTCCGTTGATAAGCATCTTCCGGTTATTCAAATCGATTTTTACTTCTTCACAACCGCAAATGCAGGGCTTACCCATGCCACGAGCTACCACAGCTGCATGACTGGTCATTCCTCCCCGGCTGGTAAGGATTCCTTCTGAAGAGATAATTCCATGAATATCATCCGGGGTTGTTTCAGAGCGAATTAAAAGTACCTTTTCCCCTTCCTGAGACCAGCGCTCAGCCGTATCAGCATCAAACACGGCCTTTCCGGACGCAGCACCGGGAGAGGCAGGAAGACCTTTGGTCAAAACAGTCACATCCGCATCAGGGTCCATCCGACGGTGCAAGATCTGATCCAATTGCTCCGGGTCCACTCGGTTTAACGCCGTTCGTTTGTCAATCATCCCTTCATTGACCAAATCAGTGGCAATTTTCACTGCTGCGTGAGCCGTTCGTTTCCCGTTTCGGGTTTGTAAGATATAGAGCTTTCCTCGTTCCACCGTAAACTCGATATCCTGCATATCGCCATAGTGGACTTCCAACCGGTTACTGATCTCAAAGAACTCTTTATAAATGTGTGGCATACGTTCCGAAAGTGCGGAAATGGGTTCCGGTGTCCGAATCCCCGCGACCACATCTTCTCCCTGAGCATTGATTAAAAACTCACCATACAGAGACTTTTCTCCTGTCGAGGGGTTCCGGGTAAAAGCAACACCCGTCCCGGAGTCACTTCCCATATTGCCAAAAACCATCATCTGCACATTGACCGCTGTACCCAGATCATCACTGATGTGGTGGATCTTGCGGTAGATTCGCGCTCTTTGGTTATTCCAGGAGTCAAAAACGGCAATAATCGCTTGGTAAAGCTGTTCAGCCGGTTCCTGAGGAAAAATCTTTTTCTCTTCCCGAATGATTTCCTTAAACGTTTCAATCACGATTTTCCAATCTTCATGGGACAACTCTGTATCTTCGGATACCCCGCATTCCTCTTTTACCTCTTCAATTACCCGTTCAAAACGGTAAGAAGGAATCCCAAGGACAACATCCCCGAACATCTGGATAAAACGGCGATAGCAGTCATACGCGAAACGGGCATTGTTTGTCAACTTTTCCAAACCCAAAACGGTTTGGTCATTCAATCCCAAATTGAGAACCGTATCCATCATTCCTGGCATAGAAGTAACCGCACCTGAACGAACAGAAACCAACAGAGGATCATCCGGATCACCCAATGTTTTACCAGAACGCCTCTCCAATTCTTTGAGAGCATTCCTGATTTCCTTCTTCCGTTCCTCTGTCAAAACCCGCCCTGATTGATAATACTCCAGGCAAGCCGCTGTCGTGATGGTAAAACCCGGCGGGACGGGAAGACCGGCTTGGGTCATTTCTGCCAGATTGGCTCCTTTTCCTCCCATTAAATGCTTTTGATCCATACTTCCTTTATGAAATGGGATGATTAGCGTTTGACTCATGAGCGGCTGCCTCCCTTTCGTAGCATATCCAATACAACACTGGCCGTTTCCTCAACCGCTTTGTTGGATACATCGATAATCGGACAACCGATTCGTTTCATCACCTTTTCCGCATATTCCAGTTCCTGGAGAATGCGTTCCATATTGGCATAATTTGCTCTAGCGGTCAATCCCAATGATCGAAGCCGCTCTCTTCGGATTTCATTTAATTGATCGGGGTCAATGCTTAAACCGATACACCGTTCAGCAGGAATCATATACAACTCCTCCGGTGCTTCCACTTCAGGCACCAGAGGAACGTTCGCTACCTTAAACCGTTTATGAGCCAGATACATAGACAGAGGCGTCTTGGATGTTCGAGAGACGCCAATCAAGACGACATCTGCCCGCAACAGTCCCCTGGGGTCCTTCCCATCATCATACTTTACAGCAAACTCAATCGCTTCTACTTTACGGAAGTAGTCGTCGTCCAATTTTCGGACAAGCCCTGGTTCCCGCTTCGGCTCTTTTCCATAAAGAGTGGATAAACCTTTTAACATTGGGCCCATGATATCAACAACAGGAACACCATGGGTCTTTGCCTCTTTCAACAGATAGTTTTGAAGATCACTAACAACCATAGTGAAAGCAATCATTCCATTGGATTCCGCTGCTGCTTTCACTGTCTCCTGAATCGTCCTCTTGTCAACCACATAGGGAATCCGACGAATATTTACATCGCCACCATTAAATTGACTGGACGCTGCCCTCACAACAAATTCAGCCGTTTCTCCGACGGAGTCTGACACGAGATAAATCACTGGTCGGTTTGTTTCACTGGAAATGATTCTTCCCTCCCTCACTAGACAGACGCACCTTCACCCAGCTCTACAAATGCTTTGGTGATCGTTGTTTTGGTGATTCGACCCACGACTTCCAACCCATCCGTCTCTTCTTTCACCACCGGCAAAGCATCCACTTGATTTCCGATCAGCTTGGAAGCTGCACTCAAGAGAGATTCTTCCGGATGACAAGTAATAATATTGGGCATTCGGGTCATGACCACTCCAACAGGAATGGATTGTAGATCCTGGTTCCCCATCGAGCTTTTCAAAAGATCCTTTCGGGATACCACTCCAACGAGAATCCCATTCTCTTTAAGAACAAAAAGAGTCCCCACATCCTCCAGAAACATAGTACAGATCGCATCATAGACAGAGGTATCTTCTCGGCAGACAACCGGAATCGATTTGCGATCCCGGACAGACAACTTTCGAATATGTTCGCCTAATAACTGATTTCCCGTCTTTCCTGAATAGAAATATCCCACCCTCGGACGAGCGTCCAAAAAACCGGACATAGTCAAAATGGCGAGATCCGGACGTAAGGTGGCACGGGTTAAGTTTAACTTCTCCGCAATCTGCTCCCCGGTAATCGGTCCCTCATCTTTTACAATTCGCAAGATCATTTCCTGGCGTTCCGTCAGCTCGATTGGTTTACACCTCCCCTGGCATTCAAAACAACCCAGGTTATTATGTCATACTTTAATCCAAAAACCTGATATAGTATATACTATATTGAGTGTTTACTTTCTGCAACCATCTCCTGTGTTTTTTCCTCCCCTTCACATTTGGATATCGCTCATTCAAATTAGAAAAGGGACGGATCAACACCGTCCCCTTCTCTCAAGAAGCAAATACAATTTTATTAAATGCTGCAAAGCCGCTTGTCAATCGGTCAATTTCGCGTAGGAGTGCCAGGCGGTTCTGACGGGTGACCTCGTCATCCGCCATCACGAGTACTTCATCAAAAAAGTCATGAATCACTGTCGCCAATTTTGAAATCGCCTCAAACATTTCCCGTGCATCCTGATTGTTTCTTGCCGATTCAAAGCGTTCAGAGGCCGTCTTAATCGCTGCAAAGAGTTTACGCTCTGACCACTTCTCCAACAGGTCCCCGTCGATTTTTGCATCGGGGTCCCCTTTTGCAGCCAGATTGGCTGCTCGGCTAAATCCTTCCACAATAGTTTTAAATGACTCTTTTTCGACTTCCTCCGTTAAAACCTTGGCTTTGTCCAACACCATACGCGGACGGGAAATATCCGATTCAAGCACCGCATCAATCAGATCATATCGAATATTTTCTTCTTGCAACAACGCTTTCATCCGTAGGGTGAAGAACGAAATCAGCTCTTTTTTTACTTCTTCTTTCTCCCGTTTCAGCCAGCCGTCCATCTCTAGTCGATTCAGACAAAGATCGATGATCTCTGTAAGGGTTATTTCATTCCATCCTTGACCCACCATGATCTGAACAACACCGGAGGCCCTTCTGCGTAGACCATACGGGTCCTGTGATCCTGTCGGCTGAATCCCGATGGCAAAAGCAGATACCACTGCATCCATTTTATCCGCCAAACTGATAAGACTGCCAATCATCCCCTCCGGCAGTTGATCACTGGAAAACCTTGGATAATGGTGTTCCATGATCCCTCTGGCCACCTCTGGATTTTCTCCAGCCTTTATCGCATACTCTTCACCCATGACCCCGCTTAATTCCGGAAACTCATCCACCATCAATGTAGACAAATCAAATTTACAAATCTCAGCTGCTCGAAAGAGGTTGGTTCGCTCTTCTTTTTTCAAATCAAGCCACTCTGCCAACTCCTTGACCAGATGGCGAATTCGTCGTACCTGATCCCCTATTGTGCCGAGATCTTCAAAATAGACCACCTGATCCAATTTGCTGACAGCTTTTTCAATGGAGAGCTTTTGATCTTCTTCATAAAAGAAGCGAGCATCTGCAAGTCGGGCGGATAGTACTTTTTCGTTCCCTTTTGCCACGATATCAAGGGATCGATGATCACCGTTTCTGACAGTTACAAAATAGGGAAGCAAATGGCCGTTCTGATCCTCAACGGGGAAATACCGCTGATGTTCACGCATGGTCGTAATCAATACCGCCGCTGGCAATTCCAGAAAGCTTTCCTCAAAACGCCCAAACAAAGCAGTGGGGTACTCCACCAAATGGGTCACCTCATTCAGCAACCCTTCATCGATTGGAATGTTCCACCCATGTTCCTCTTCCATCCGCTTCAACTGATTCCGGATTTCGTCACGCCGTTCTTTCACATCTACCAATACCCATTCATTTCGCAGGGCGTCCACATAATCGGAAGGAGTATCCAACGTGATTTCCTCACCGAGAAAACGGTGGCCTCTTGTCCGATTGGAAGCCGTCACTCCCGCCCACTGAACGGAAACGGATTCCTGTCCAAACAAACAGACCAACCATCGAACAGGACGGATAAAACGCGTCCGACGATCTCCCCATCGCATGGTTTTTGGAAAGTGAATATTGCCCAAGACTTCAGAAAGCTCTTCCTTCAGTAAATCCACCGTTGGCAGACCCCGTTGAAATTTGCGGGCAAACACATAGGTTTCTCCCTTATGTTCATCCAGTTGGAGCTCTTCTGCGGATACTCCCTGTTTTCGTGCAAATCCCAAAGCCGCTTTCGTCCAATTCCCCTCTTCATCGACCGCAATACGTTTCGCCGGACCACGCACCTCTTCTTCTACATCCGCCTGCCGGTCAGCCACTTTCTCAATGATGACTGCAAGTCGCCGGGGAGTGGCATATGTACGGATCGACCCGTAGGTAATCCGGTGACCGTCAAACCAATGGTTGAGCTTTTCTTCCAACTGCTTCATCCCGCCTTCAACAAAACGGGCGGGCATTTCCTCACAACCGATTTCCAGCAGTAAATCCCGTTCAGCCATGTCGAACTCCTCCCTGATTCAGCATCGGAAAACCAAGACGCTCCCTTTCTTCCACATACTGCCTGGCTGTTCGACGGGCAAGACTCCTTACACGGGCGAGATACCCCGTCCGCTCCGAAACACTGATTGCTCCCCGCGCATCAAGAAGATTAAATGTATGAGAACATTTCAGCACATAATCATAAGCGGAGAACACCAGATTTTCATCAAGTGCATGTCCTGCTTCCTTCTCATAATCATCAAACCATTGAAACAGTTTATCGGTATCCGAAACTTCGAAGGAGTATTTGGAGTGTTCATATTCCGGTTGCTTGAAGATATCTCCGTATGTGACGCCATCCACCCAGGTAAGCTCATAAATATTTTCCTTGTCTTGAATATAGGAAGCCAATCGTTCCAAACCATACGTTAGCTCCACAGAAACCGGATTTGCTTCCTGCCCCCCGATCTGTTGGAAGTAGGTAAATTGAGTGACTTCCATTCCATCCAGCCAGACTTCCCAGCCAAGACCCGCAGCACCCATGGCCGGATTTTCCCAGTTATCTTCCACAAAACGAATATCATGCTGTAATGGATCAATCCCCAATTCTTTCAGACTGTCCAAGTACAATTCCTGAATATTGTCTGGCGAAGGCTTCATAATCACCTGAAACTGGTGATGCTGATAGACCCTGTTGGGATTTTCTCCATAACGACCATCAGCCGGTCGCCGGGAAGGTTCCACATATGCCACATTCCAAGGTTCCGGTCCCAAACACCTGAGAAAGGTCATCGGATTCATTGTTCCCGCCCCTTTTTCCACATCATAAGGCTGGGCCAGAACACACCCCTTACTACTCCAATACGATTGCAAATTCAAGATGATGTCTTGGATATACATACTTTCCACCCCCATACCTGAACATATAAAAACCCTCCACCCCACATGAAGCTACAGCTTCATAGGGACGGGAGGTTTCCCGCGGTTCCACCCTATTTGATCGACAAGACCAAGCAGTCGATCCACCTTTATTGTAACACAGACGCTCCAGAGTGCCATTCACCGGATTTGTGGTCGGACTTCCACCGCCACCGACTCGCTGATCACAAACCATCCCGGCGACTCTCTTCCTTCATCGCGTTATTCATTATTCAGATAAAGCATTTATACCAAAACCACAATCCTTTTGTCAATTTTACAGGTTTCCGTCTATGGTTTTGATATGCTCGAGAAAATCACGGGATTTAAAGCGAACATCCACATACTCATCGATAAAGGAACGGACTACTTTTTCAAGCTGCTGCTTGGTCTCCTCTTTCACCTGTATATTCCCCAAACGTTCTGGAGTAATTCTTTGTAACGTTTTCAGAATTCGGGCGGATTGAGAAGAAAGCGGGAAGGCATGGGGATCTTGATCTGCGCAGTTTAAACAGAGAAATCCTCCACGCCTCACGCTGAATTTCACCGGAAGTTCCGACTTCGCACAACTCATGCATGCATCTAATCCGGGACGATATCCGGCTGTCTCCAACACATGGAGTTCAAATATGCGGGCAAGAATATCTGGGTCCACCCGGTTGACCAACATCTGAAAGGTACTGAGCAACAAGTCATAAAGCATTGGAGCTCGTTCTCTCTCATCCGTCAGTTTATCCAAAAACTCCGTGAAATAGGACGCATAGGATGTCAGAATCAAATCCGTGCGAAGAGGATAGTGGGATTCCAGAATATCAGCCTGGGAAATCGTCGCCATTCCCGTCCCCGAAAAGCATAAAAAATGAGCCGAGACAAATGGTTGTGTAACGGACCCCAACCGACTTTTTGTTTTTTTGGCTCCCCGAGCTACAGCCGTCAATTTCCCTTCTTCTCTGGTGAATAATGTGACCACTTTATTACTTTCCCCATAGTCCCGCGTTCGAAGGACAACCCCTTCCCATTTTTTAAGCATTATTCATTCTCCTCAGATCGATGGCTCCCCTCGTGATTTGTTCCGTTTTTTTCATCCTTATCCGTAAAAATCATTTCGGTTTCCTTAAATAAAAGGTAAGCATCAATGCTGCCGGTCACCGCAAAGCAATTCCAGGAAAAGTTGCGCAACCGTCTCATCCTCTCTGCAAGCAATAGATTATAGCTTCTACAGTTAGGATGGCTCTACACTCCCAGAGTATAACTAAAGGAGGGTGAGAAAAGTTTCCACCTATTCATCTTCCTGGCGATAACCTAGCTGACGCAGCATATATTCCTCGTTTCTCCAATCCCTTTTCACCTTCACCCAAAGGTCCAGATAAACCGGACTCCCCAACAGACGCTGAATCTCTTTTCGGGCACGCTTTCCCACTTCTTTCAACATCGATCCTTGCTTGCCGATCAGAATCCCCTTTTGTGAAGAGCGTTCCGTTAAGATCGTCGCCCGGACAAAGATACGATTCTCTTCTTCCGGTGTCATCTCCTCCACCACAACCGCCACAGAATGCGGAACTTCTTCACGTGTAAGGTGAAGCACCTTCTCCCGAATCAGCTCTCCAACGATAAAGCGTTCTGGATGATCCGTCACATATTCAGAGGGGTAGTAGGCAGGTCCTTCCGGCAACTCCTCTACAATCAACTGCAATAGAGTCGATGTGTTGTTGCCATGAAGAGCAGAAATGGGAACCACTTCTTTGAAAGAAAATTCTTTTCGGTAAGTATCGATCAATGGAAGCAAGGCATCCGGATGGACTCGATCAATTTTATTGACCACCAGAAAGACTGGTGTCCGAACCTCTTTCAATCGCTTAATAATGTACCGATCCCCGGCTCCGATTCCTTCATCGGCATCGACTAGGAAAAGAACGAGATCCACTTCTTCCAGTGCTTCACGGGCAGTCTTTACCATCCAATCCCCCAGACGGGACTTGGGCTTATGAATCCCAGGTGTGTCGAGAAAGATCACCTGTTCTGTATCCGTTGTGTAAACACCCCGGATTTTATTGCGCGTGGTTTGGGGTTTATCGGACATGATCGCCACTTTTTGACCCAGCACATAATTTAAAAGTGTTGATTTTCCCACATTGGGACGGCCGATCAAGGCAACAAACCCGGACTTAAATGCTGTCATACATCAAGATCCTCCTTGTCAAACGCACCAGGTAACAATGTTCCTACAGTCGTTTCTCTTACCTTTCCATCCATATTGGCCAGATAAACCTTTGTTTCAGGCAAACAAAATTCAATCATTACCTGCCGACAAGCACCGCAAGGGGAAACCGGTTCGCTTGTATCGGCAACAATCGCAATGGCACAAAATACTTTATCCCCTTCTGAAACCCCTTTGAAAAAGGCCGTCCGTTCCGCACAGTTGGTTAAACCGTAAGAAGCATTCTCTACATTGCACCCGCTGTATATTTTTCCGTCTTTTGTCAAAATCGCCGCTCCAACCGGAAAACGGGAGTAAGGAACATAAGCCTGTTGCCTTGCCTTTTTCGCTTCAGTGAGAAGTTGTTCTTTCTTCATAATCCCTTCCCTTTCCTAAAAGATAGGCTCTCTGGGATGCGGGTACCACCATTCCCCCGGATATAATGTACTTCAACCCTTCTTCCACCGACATATCCAAAAATATCACGTCCTTTTCCGGTACAAGAACCAGCCATCCGGAAGTAGGATTGGGTGTGGTTGGCAAGAAAATATTGAGCACCGGCTCACGAATTTTCTCCTGTATCTCTCCATTCCCTCCACCTGTATAAAATCCCAGCGTATAAACATTTTTTCGTGGATATTCAACCATCACAACCTTTTTAAAACTGGTTTTATCCTGGGCAAATGTATTCGTAATCTGTTTCACTGTGGAGTAAACGCTACGGGCGAGCGGAATCCGTGAAAAAAACAACTCCGTATATCGGAATATCTTTCTTCCAAAGAAACTTCGCGTCATCATTCCGATCATGATCAGCAATGCAAATGTCAAAAGCACGCCCACTCCAGGAACATGCGTTTGAAAAACGATTCCGCCCACTGTCAAGGGAAGTTCAATGATCCCTAACCAATCCAAAAGTTTTGCTGTTGCAATACCCAGTGTTGGATCAATCAGTTTAAACAGAAACCGGATGATATAGATCGTAGCTAACGTCGGCAAGAGTGTGAATATCCCCAAAATCAGATAGGTACGGATACGTTTCAGCATTCCATGGAGGCTCTCCTTTCGCACTACATAAACAAAAAGCCGGCTATTGCAACCACAATACCCAAAAGAATTCCAATAATAACAGGCCGTTTTCTTTTTTGAACCTGAAAACGGGAACCCACCAACAGAACGGACAATAATAGGACCAGGAGAATCATCAGAAGGTTGGTGGAGATCAACACCACAGATATGGCAATCAGACTGGCAAGAGAAGTGATCATGCTGGGCTCCCATTCGGGGTGACCAAGCCGGTTAAAAAGCCCTTTCAGGGAAAGGGTAAGAAAAAAATGAAAAACAATTAGCGCAGCCATACTGATATTTGGGTAAGGAGCTTCTTTCAACGGTTGGAGCGAAAGAAAACCGATATAGGGATAAAAAATACTAACTCCTACCACTACAGCCATACCTGCACTGAGAAGCACTGCGCCTGCCGCCACATCCTTGGCCACCTTGGCCAGAGGATGAAATTCCTCTGTCATCATATCAATGACAACTTCCACTGCGGTATTAAACAATTCCGCAACCAAAACCAGCAGAATGCAAACAAACAGGAGAAGTACTTCCAGCTTTGTGAGTGGCAAATACAGACTGAGCAGCAATACACCTAAAGCCGCTAAGAAATGAATGCGCATGTTCCTCTGAGTCACCAGCGTATATTTCAAACCTTCCAGGGCGTAGCGAAAGCTTGCCAACACCTTGGAAAACCACATGCTGTTCACCCCTGTCTTTTTAAGCCGACACGGGATAATATTTCTTCTTGACGCGAAACCATTTTCCGTTCTTCTTCTTCATTTTGATGGTCATAACCCAAAAGATGCAAAAATCCGTGAACAGCCAAAAAGCCGATTTCCCGTTCAAAAGAATGTTGATAACGAATTGCTTGTTCCCGTGCTGTAGGGACAGAAATTACGATATCTCCCAGCGGAATGTTTTCCCCCTCTGGAACCAGCCACTCTTCTCCCGGCTCCCATTGTGGAAATGACAATACATCCGTCGGACGATCCACCTGTCTGTATTCCCGATTCAAGCGGTGAATTTCCTCATTATCCACAAAAGTGACTGAAACCTCCGATTGCGGAAGCTTTTCTGCTTCCGCAACCTCCTTCAAGCATTTTTCCACCCATACTTTGGCACTGGATTCTTCCGGTTCCAACTGTAACTGGGTTTCTATTTCCACTGACAGACTCATGCCGGCTTCACACCTTTCCCTTGGTTACCGTCGGGATATTCAATCCGGGAATGAAAGATGCCTTGCAGTGTTTCACACATGGAACGGGCGATTAGATCCAATTCTTTCAGTGTCAGGTCGCATTCATTAAACTGTCCATCTTCCAGACGATCCTGAATAATTTTTCTCACCATATTTTCCACCCGTTCTGGACTGGGACGCGCCAATGAGCGAACGGCTGCTTCCACACAATCCGCAATACCAACGATGGCCGCTTCTTTAAATTGTGCCTTTGGACCCGGATAACGATAGTCTGCTTCCAATACTTGATTTCCATCGCTCTGTTCCTTAGCCTTATGATAAAAATATTTCAAAAGTGTGGTTCCATGATGCTGTGCAGCAATGTCACAGATCAGTGTGGGCATTTTATAGCTTTGTAGCATTTCGTAGCCATCTTTGGCGTGAGAAATAATAATGCTCTTGCTCAAGTTCGGCGAAATTTTATCATGTGGGTTTTCCATCTGAATCTGGTTTTCAATAAAGAATTGTGGGCGTTTTGTTTTCCCCACATCATGGTAGTAAGCACCCACCCGACAGAGAAGACCGTCAGCACCAATAGATTCAGCGGCGGCTTCAGCCAAATTGCCCACAATCACGGAATGGTGATAGGTTCCCGGTGTCTCAATTAATAGCTTTCGCAGGAGGGGATGGTTCGGGTTGGATAACTCAAGGAGCCGAAGAGGGGACAGCATGTCAAAGACTGTTTCAAAGTGCTGTAGAAAACCAATCGTTAAAACGGCGGAAAAAATCCCGCCCGCAGCCCCAAATGCGATGGACTGGAGCCAAACCATCCAATTCCCGTCTACGGGGACCAGCGCATATAAAGCCGAAATCGTCAAAACACTGACACCACTGGAAATCAAACTGGCGCGAAAGATGGCCAATCGATTGCGAACACCTGCGAGAGCAAAAGCTGCTGCCGCTCCACTGGCTACCGTTACCAGACCATACCGGAAATCAAAAAGCACTTGATTGTCTGCCCCATTAAAAAGGATTGCGGCAAAAATGCCAAACAGGGCACTGCACCATAAAGCGAGTGACAAGTTCAGGAGCAATGTGATCAACATAGTCCCCAGTGCAGCCGGTGCCAAATAACCAACCGTACTCCATTCCAAATTTTGCCCGAAGCTGACCACCTTCATGCCCAAAAGTGTTAAAAGAAACGCTGAAAAAAGCATGGATGTTTTTACATTATCCTTGTACACATTGGGTTGAAAGCGATGTACAAAAATCGCCAGCAAACCTAAAATCACACAGATCAAGAGCCCTAGCCCAATATAAGGGAGAGGGTTGGGATGCTTTCTCAGAAATCCCAGATCCTTAAGCTTTTGATATTGATCTTGCGTGATCACTTCCCCTGAAGTGACAATCGCTTCCCCCTTTTTAATGGGGATGGGCTCCACATTTTCCTTTGCCGCTTCCCTTAATTTCTCCGTTTGCTCCTTATTATAAAACTCATTGGGAACAACCATCTGCCGTGTCAGTTCCCGGACCACAAAACGCGCCTGGCTTCCCAGGGAAGATGTAACCAGGGCTTTATCTACAAGGTCCCGCTTTTGCTCCACTTCTTCTTTTCGTACCCCATCGGAGAGGATTTCTTGCAATACTTCCCTGCTGAGAACTCTTACCTCCATCCATTCACCTGATTTTACACTGGGCAATTTCTTATAAAACTCTTTTGACAGGCCATAGGGAAGAATTTCTTTCAGTTTTTTGGTCTTTTCCTTTGCATCCAAGGAATCATTTGACTGAATCCCTTTAATGTCAGAATACAGTTTATCCAATCGCTTGATTTGTCGATCTGTCAACTGTTCATTGATACGGTATTGTTTTCCAACCGATTCAGCCGCCTTCTCACGCGCCTTTTCCGTTTGCGCCTGATCCACAGTTGTTACAGGGGAGACAATTGTTTCTTTTGCCTCCGTTCCTGGAGATAGGTCTTCATACTGTTGAGGGAGAACATGTCCCATCAGCAAGAAATAACAACAAATACCCAGCCCCACATACAGGAAAAGCCGGACCCGCGGACTCGTCTTCCAGCGATCCGGCAATCGGAACCTGTTTTGTCGGTGAAGCTTGGGTTGAGTCACTTCCTTCATTGGTACCGACTCCTTATCGGCAGGGAGTTACTCATCCGCTTCAGCATAAGCGTCAATCACTTTTTGCACCAAATTGTGACGAACCACGTCTGCCTGTGTCAGATATACAAATTGAATATCGTCCACGGGCTTCAGGATCTGCTCCGCCTCCTTCAAGCCCGATTTTTTTCCTCTGGGAAGATCCACTTGGGTAACATCTCCGGTAACAACCATTTTGGAACCGAAACCCAAACGTGTTAAAAACATTTTCATTTGCTCATTGGTTGTATTTTGTGCTTCATCAAGAATGACAAAGGAATCTTCCAATGTACGCCCCCTCATATAAGCCAAGGGTGCCACTTCAATCGACCCGCGTTCCATCAATTTGTTTACTTGTTCCACTCCAAGCATGGTATACAGACTGTCATAGAGCGGACGCAAGTAAGGGTCCACCTTCTCCTGCAGATCTCCAGGCAGAAAGCCGAGGCTTTCTCCCGCTTCCACCGCAGGACGGGTTAGCACAATCCGTTTCACCTGGTTTGACTTTAACGCGGTGACAGCTAAAACCACGGCCAGAAACGTTTTCCCTGTACCGGCCGGGCCAATCCCAAACACAATATCTGACTTTTGAATCGCTGACATATAATGACGTTGCCCTAAAGTTTTCACCCGAATGGGTTTTCCCTTATAAGTGATTCCAATCTGTTCATCATAGAGCTCCAAGAGCTCATCAGCCAGCCCTTCACGGGCCAGCCGTTCTGCATAGACAATATCGCGGGCTGTCAACTGTATTCCCCGACGAACGAGTGTCAATAACACACGAAATAAATGGCTCAGCACTTCCAGCTCATCAACAGACCCGGAAATAGCCACTTCTCCTCCGCGCGAGATAATTTTCGCAGGCGTCTGATCTTGAATCATTCGCAAAAAACTATCCTGCGGTCCAAATAGACTCAGGGCTTCATTTGCATCTTGTAATTGAATCCTTATTGTTCTCACATGTTCTTGCAAATGGCTCATTCTCCTTGCAAAACCGGTTGTTTAACAGAGATCTCTTCCACTACATCAAAGTGTATCTTCATAACAACTTTACCATTGTCCACGCGAGGGTGCAAAACTTTTTCATCCAAAATGCGTCCATCTTTTCCCAACTGAAATAACAAATCTTCTTTTGCACGTTCTTTACCTAAAGCAATCGCCTGTTTGACGGACAGTTTTCGGGAAACCCACCGGGTCTCCAACCGTTCTTCTTCCACCCATCCGAATGGTAACGGATAATCTTTGATCCTCGGAGTATTGGTTTTCCGAATCGTTTCATATTTATCGTATGACTCCGGAAATAAAAATGGAATACGAATCACTTGTGTAGCGATGTAGGGATACCAAGCCTTTTCTCGGTTTCCTGTATACACTTTCCGTTTCCTTTGCAAAGGAACCGTTACATTGGATTCATACCAGACTTCGCCTAACACCTTCCCTTTGGCTCCAACCCACTCTCCTTCATCCGTATCCTGATCTCCATATCGCCCGGACACTAAAAGCTGCCCTTTTTTCACCACATCATTTACTTCTACCAGTGAACGGCCCCGTTTTACATTCAGATCATATACCACTGCCTCTTTTTTCGCCACAAGGTTGTAGGAGCCTCCACTTTCCTGTTTTTCCTGCTCATTTACACGCTTTTTTTCGACAACCGTTAAAACGGCTCTTGTTCCTTCCAATCGAAAGCCCACCCATGCAACTTGTGGCATTCGAACTTGCAAGCGGTACTGGACTTCATCTTCTTCAGGGATTCGATATTTCAACTGTCCCACATACACGCCTTCATTTTTGAGCAGTTGAAGAATCTCTTTGTCGGGAATCGTCTCATTTCCTTCGATCTTTACCGACCAGACAACAGAAGTCAAAAGAAACAGGAGAGCAAAAAACAGCAATAGTCCATAAAGAAAAAACTGACGCTTTTTCACACGCATAAAGAAAAAGGGCAGACCTTTTTTATGCAAAATACGTGACTTTGTCCGAGTCTGTTTCAATATCGGTTTCAGTTGAACATATTCAGAGGCAGGGATGGTCAGATGCATCCGATCCTCGGAAATCCATACCACCTGACTGATTCCCATTTTTCTCCGTGTTGCTTCATTGATAAAAGAGACTAACCCCGAACCCGTTAATTCAATCCGTAACCATCCTTTTATATTTTGTGGCCACTGGTTTTTTTGTAGCAACCGCCTTCTCCCCTTAACCCAAAAACTTCACTCCGGAAACCTCCCCGTCCACTCTGACTTCATCTGAGTGGATGGTATGGATCACCAGCTTTTTACCCGTGATTTCAAGTAATCCCTTGGCCGTTTTCAGTCGCAGTTCCGCTTCAGTAAACCGCTCTACCCCATGATGATTCTCGATATGTACCCGATATGGTCCTATCATTTGAATACGAGGCAAATTGGCGACAACATCTTGAGGAATATCCAACCAATCTGAAGCAATTCTCCTCATCTTGTTGCTCAAATTCCCCATGGAAAAGCCCTCCATCTTCTTTATAACCTTTATGTTTCTTCTTTCATGAATATGAGGACAAAGGAACAGGGATCAAAGAATTTTATGACCCATAAGAGCGTCTCATGATAAAAGAAAAAAGATGTGGTGTATGTGTTAACCACATCTCAAGGTCATGACAAAGTGGTAGAGGGGGGCGTTTCCGTCTCTGCGCCCTTTCTCCAGAAAAGAGGAAAAGAGTCCGCTCCATCCCCAGCGGACAAAATTTCCGCTGAACATTTGGGACCGTCAAGGGTTCCACTGAGTCAACGGAAAAAGAGATTCCCCTCTTTTTATAAAATGAAACCACACCTTTCCAGGCATTGCACCATTATTGGTTGGGTTGACCGGATTGCGTTTGTTGTGCCTGACGCACCAGGCGTTTGGTAATCTCTCCTCCGACGGAGCCATTGGCTCGTGCTGTAGTGGATTCACCCAACTTCACACCAAATTCAGATGCAATCTCCTCTTTATACTGTTGAATGGCTGCACTCGCTCCTGGAACCAACAGCTTATTATAACTACGGGAACGGGCCATACTTTTCACCTCCCTATGCTCATAGTTTAATCATTAACCATGCATTCATAAGGCGTACATCTTTCCATGGAAATCAATGAAAACAAAAAAGCCAGTGGATAAACCACTGACTTTTATCTTGTACATTATCTGCGTTGAGCTCTTTTAAAGCGGGAACGTCTGGAGACTGGCTCATCCAAGAGTTCTTTTAAAATGAAAGCCCGTTTCCATTCTTCTCGCTCCATGGGTTTCCCCAAAATCTCAGGCGGCTTACGGGTTTTTTTTCTCCGTACAGGAGCAACCAATGGCTCTCCGTTTTCCGAGGCCATTGCACGGAAAGGACCACCAATGGGAGCAACTTCAGGAGCTGAACGTGTCATCGATGGATTCATTTCTTCCCGCGCCTTGCGGGGTTCACCCACTTCCTGTTCCATTTGTTCTTCTTCATCCCAAGGATTTACCCAGGGTTTTGACTCTCCATCACGATCCATGGATTCCTTCTTTGCCTTACGTGTTAAACCAGTAAAGAGAAAATATAGGATCGGGATAATAAACACTCCGAAGGATTCAATCAGATCCATCAGCCATTCCACCCGAACACCCCCTCTATTCGGGAATCACTCCAAAAGCGCCGATCAATCATCCTCTTCATCGTTTTTGGAAATGGATTTCCGCATATCTGTATCCGCCATCACATTCTGCATGTTGTAATAGTCCATGACACCCAGCTTTCCAGCACGCAGAGCTTCTGCCATGGCTTGGGGAACCATCGCTTCCGCTTCAACCACTTTGGCACGCATTTCTTCCACACGGGCACGCATTTCTTGTTCTTTGGCAACAGCCATGGCGCGTCGTTCTTCAGCCTTGGCTTGGGCAATATTTTTATCCGCTTCCGCCTGATCGGTTTGCAATTCAGCTCCAATGTTTTTGCCTACATCCACATCTGCGATATCAATGGACAAAATTTCAAATGCCGTTCCTGCATCCAATCCCTTCTCCAATACGGTATTGGAGATCAAATCGGGATTTTCCAGCACTTCCTTGTGGGTATTTGCGGAACCATTGGTGGTGACGATCCCTTCACCCACGCGAGCAATAATCGTTTCTTCCCCAGCGCCTCCAACCAAACGGTCGATGTTGGCACGAACCGTTACGCGGGCTTTTACTTTGACCTCAATCCCGTCTTTGGCAACAGCAGATACCTGTGGAGTTTCAATCACTTTCGGGTTGACACTCATCTGCACAGCTTGTAAGACATCCCGGCCAGCCAAGTCAATCGCAGCCGCCCGTTCAAACATTAAATCAATATCGGCACGCTGTGCTGCAATCAGTGCATCCACGACCCGGTTCACATTTCCACCGGCTAGATAATGGGTTTCCAGTTGTTCAATGGCAACTTTCAGCCCCGCTTTTCTCGCCTTGATCAACGGATTAATGATGCGAGACGGAACAATTCGCCGCAAACGCATCCCGATCAATGTTGTCAAACCTACATATACGCCTGAAGCTACAGCGGAAACCCATAACATAATCGGTACAAAAGTGAACAGAATGGACAACGCAACAATCGCAACCACCGCGATAAACAAAATGGTTAACAGACTCGCTTCCATATAAATCCTCCTTTGATAGAGTGACAATAAGATTTTCAATGATCTTCAGAAGAAATCCTCTGTTTTTTAACCACTACCCGGACTCCCTGAACATTGATCACCTCCACAGGGGTTTTGGCTGGAATATACTCTCCTTCGCTCACGACATCTTGCCGAACACCATCAATCAAGGCGCTTCCGGACGGACGAAGGGGGGTCAGTGTCTCACCGGTCTTTCCCACAAGCTCGTCACGACTGATTTGGGAAACATATCCTTCTTGTTTCTCCTGCATTCGATTTAAAATAAAGCGATTCCAAATTCCCTTGGCTCCGAAATAACGCATGGCAATTCCCATACCTAAGCCAGTAGCACCAATCGCAATAAAAAAGGAGACGAGGCTGAACGTCCGATCATAAGCCGCAGTAATCACTGCCGCCACAAGAGACAAGAGACCCAAAATGCCAAAAATACCAAATCCAGGAACAAAGAGTTCAATCACCATCAAAATTATACCGGCAGCAAACAGTACAAAACTTTCCGCACCGGCGAACCCCGCCAGATAGTGACCGAAGAAATAAAGCCCAAAGGCTCCCAATCCAATCACTCCTGGAACGCCAAACCCCGGTGTAAATACTTCAATTGCAATACCCGCCAGTCCTATCATGAATAAAATGGGAATCACATAAGGACTGGTGACAAAACGGGCCAATTGTTCGCTGAGGGTCAATTCCACCCGAACAAGATCAGAAGCTGAAGCATCCAGAAAGTTCAGTACGTCTTTATCACCCTCTACCGTTTGATCTGCCATATTATGTTTCACAGCTTGACCTGCAGACAAACTCATCAATTCACCCTTTTTTTTCAACCCTTGAATCACAAGGTTCCGATCCACCATGCCGGCGGCAATATCGGCATTTCGCCCGTGAGCTTCTGCAGCAGCTCTCATACTGGAAGCCCAAAAGGCAACCGTTTTGGGATCAGCAGTCTTTCCATTAAGCGTTCGAGGCTCTGCTGCCCCCATGGCACTGTCAGGTGTCATTAGAATATGATCCGCATTGAGAGCGATGTAGGAGCCGGCTGAAATCGCTTTCCCTTTTATGTATACAGTAACTGGAAGTTCTGAGTTGCGAATGAGCTTTCCGATCTCCAATGCCGCCTCGACATCTCCGCCGAGGGTATCCATCTCCAATACCACCGCTTTAGCCCCAGCCTGTTCTGCTTCCGTAAATGCGCGATCCAGAAATTTAGACAATCCCCGCTCAACTTCCTGTTTCAGTGGAACCCAGTATATCAACTCCCCCTGAGCGCTCTTTGTCTCCGCATTCGTGGACCCGATAATAACCAGAACGAGCATCACGGACAGAATCACGCAGGAGAGCCTCAGCGACTTCATTTTTCATCCCCCCTTAACCGATACGTGAAAAAACCTCTGAGTTTTACATCATCTCTAGTTTAAACGATAAAGCGCAAAAAAAACACAGCGTACCACGACGCTGTAAATTAAAGTTCTTCCTGAACCAATTGATTGACCAATTTCCCGTCTACGCGACCTTTCACTTTGGGCATCACTGACTTCATCACTTTACCCATATCTGCCTTGGATGAAGCACCGATCTCACGGATCGTTTCCCGGACAATCTTACGCAATTCCTCCTCGGAAAGAGGTTCCGGTAGATACTGTTTAAGCACCTCAATATTCATCTGTGCTTTTTCAACGAGATCTTCTCTTCCGGCCTGCTCAAAATCCTGAAGCGATTCCTTCTGTTGTTTCAGTTCTTTGGATATCACTCCAAGCGCCTCTTCCTCCGTCAAAGTGCGCTTAAGATCAATTTCCTTATTTTTAAGCGAAGATCGCACCATTCGAATCACGGATAAGGTCGTTTTATCTTTTTTCTTCATGGCGGTCTTCATATCTTCATTTAACCGCTCAATCAGGGTCACTTGGACCTCCACCTCACTGTCATTTCCTTTTTCGCGCAGCATCGGATTTCTTTTTGCGCCTTACACTGGGTTTTTCATAGTGCTTACGCTTCTTCAATTCACGCATCGTCCCATCTTTGGCGATAGACTTTTTGAAGCGACGCAAAGCTTTGTCCAGTGTTTCATTTTTACGAACATGAACTTCCGCCATCATGATCCCTCCCTCCACGGGCCTTAAGCGCCCGGGTTGAACCGCCGGGATAAAGCAGATCCTGAAAAAAGCGGATGCAAGCGAGCGGTTTCCCTGAGAGGGACAAACTCGTGTCCTGCATCTGTCGTTTCCCTTGCGGCAGCAAGCAATCTTCTATACCCGATACGACGGGATTTAAAACACATTCATTATACTATATGCTTAGACATAGTGTCAAAGACGGATTATCCCGGAGGCCAGGTCAGTGATCTGCCTCCCAACAGGTGAAAATGAATATGGTAGACCGTTTGGCCCCCCTCATCCCCACAATTGTTCACAATACGAAAACCTTTGTCAGCCAAACCATATTCTTTGGCAAGCTGGTTGATTGCCGCAAAAATCTTGCCCATCAAAGGACCGTCCTCTTCACCAATCTCCCGAATGGATGAAATATGTTTTTTAGGTATCACCAGCAAGTGAACAGGAGCTTGAGCATGCAGATCCTTAAAAGCCAACACCGATTCATCCTCATATACTTTCTCCGAGGGAAGGCTTCCGTCCACAATTTTGCAGAATATACAATCTTCCATATCTATCACCTTCCTTTAACATTTGTATTATATCAGAAAGCTTTTGATCTTTGACCACTTTCCATACCTAAAGGCAGGGGATTCTTGGGTAATCTCCCGCAACCGGGAGAAATGGACCAAGCTTAAACCGTGAGGCACACGGCGATGACTCTTAAACCTTCTTGCAGAATGTTTTTGGCGGCGTTGATGTCCCGATCATGATGAACACCACATGCTGGGCATGTCCAATATCTCAGGTTCAGATTTTTTACGTCTTGGTTTCTATTTCCCGCAACAGGAAACAGAGTTGGCTGGAAGGAAACGTTCTACCGACTTTGACAAGGCTTCTTCCAAACCATGTAGCCTTATACTCCAACATGGTGGCAAACTCAGACCATGACGCATCGGTGATGGATGTTGCCAACCTGTGGTTCTTTACCATGTTCCTGACTTGCAAGTCTTCCAACAGATCCCTTGGTTTTCGTGAATCAGTTTGGTGGACAGCTTATGTAGAAAGACACGCCTTGCGTTGACGATCTTTTCATGAATCTTTGCCACCTTGACTCTGGCTTTGTGCCAATTGGAACCGCTTCTTTGACGGCGGGACAGGATTCTTTGCCAGTGAGCCAATTTCTTTTCGTACTTTCGGAAGTACTTCGGTGCGTTTACCTTCGTTCCATCCGAGAGGATCGCAAAGCCTTTCAAACCCAGATCCACCCCCACCGCTTTCCCACGGTTGACGGGAACATAGGGACAAGCATTCATTTCACAAAGGAGAGAAACAACGTATTTCCCCGATGGATTTCGACGGATGGCAGACCTTGTGCATGGGTTCACCTCCCTGTTTGAGTCTCAATGTATTGCTTGACCTCTTCAAGGTTGACCGTTCCAACGGTTGCAACAAAATAGGAGTTTGTCCAAAGGGATGGGATTCGTGATTTCAAATGCGGAAATTCCTGTCTAAGGACTCGCGATGTGTACCCTTTGAGATGCTTGACTGCCCTGTGTATGCCAAATTGAGGGTCACATTGTATGAGTAAATGCACATGATCGGGCATGATTTCCATACTGGAAATCGTAACTTCCAGCTCTCTTGCTTTTTCTACGAACAGCTCTTTCAGCCGATCACTTACAGGCGAAACCAGCACTTTTCGTCGATACTTGGGACAAAAAACAACATGATACTTGCAGTCGTACACGACATTTCGCTTACTTTGAACGGTTCCCAAATTCATCACCTATTGCCAATTTTACAACGAATATTATATAGATTCAATATATCTAATAGAAAAAGATGGTCAGGCTTGCGAGAGGGGGAAACCAACCCCCTCCTCGCCTGACGCTCGCTCTCATCCCCATAGCTGAAGCTAGGGGTTTTCTCGCTCGCAAAGATATAAAAACAAATCACACGATTGAAGATGAACCACCGATCGATCTGCGATCATACAATAAAATAAAGAATGTTTTTCAATAAAGGGGGACTATCCGTGATAAAGGGCAAGCAGTACAGTGAAGAACCATCTCCGCCTTCTTATCAAGCAGTTTTTGGATCACCCATCCCCGTCCATATTTGTAAAAAACAAAAGAAGTCATCCGCTCTTTGGATCAATCCTCAAAAAAAGATCAAGAGAGGTGACATGAAACCTTCCCAATTGAAACCCCACAACAATATATGATTTACTGGGATACTTGGGAAAAAATCCTACTTCTTGAGTCAGGGAGCCATTGTTGTCTCTGATTGATCCCATTGATTCCTCTTATCTGTTTTGACAAAAAGCCTCTTTCCATTGCGGGGAGGCTTTTTGTCTGTTTAAATCCTTGCAACAAGGCATGCCTGTCCTGTTCAAACCATATATATGAAACCAGGGCGACGGAGGTGGTTTCATGAAAGAAATCGTAATTCCTTTCACCACAGGATTAGCTATTTTTTTGTTTGGGATGCAACTCTTGCGAATTGGTTTGGAAGAGTTAGCGGCAGACCGGATGCAACGCATCTTGCTTCGCTTCACAAAAACCCCCACACGAGGGTTTTGGACGGGTATGGTAACTACCTTTTTTCTGCAAAGTAGCAGTGCGGTTACAGTATTAACGATCGGATTTGTCAATGCCGGTCTTTTGACCTTTACTCAATCTGTGGGGATCATCTTGGGAACAAATATCGGGACCACCATTACCACAGAAATTTTGGCGTTAAAAATACAAGATTTCGCCGTTCCTTTGATATGTTTAGGAGCAACACTATATATTCTTCCGTGGAAAAAAGGAGCCGCTTTAGGCCTTGCCATCGGGGGATTCGGTTGTATCTTTCTGGGAATGGAAGCGATGCAATGGATTGCAGATCCACTCAAAGATCGGGGGTGGATTGCTGCGATCATGGATAGCGGTTATCACCCTGTCTGGTCTGGACTTCTTTCCGGCACCCTCTTGACTGCTCTGATCCAGAGCAGCAGTGCCACGGTTGCCATCACCATGGGTTTTTTTGCAACAGGTATGATTCCTTCGCCTTTTGCTGTTGCTGTCGTACTCGGCAGTAATGTTGGTACGTGTATCACAGGCTTCCTCGCTTCGATCGGAACAGAACGGACAGCCAAACAGGTAGCCTTGGCCAATCTGATGCTGAACCTGGGAGGTCTGATTCTCTTTCTGCCATGGATTAAACCCATCGCTGAAATGTCTCATTTGCTTTCCTCTCATCCTGCCGTTCAAATCGCTCACATTCAAACGATATACAACATCGTTTGTTCGCTTCTCATGCTTCCTTTTGCCAACCTATTTGCGCGTGTGGTATCCCAGCTTCTTCCTGAACATCCCCATCTCTCGTGGTCAGGAAAGCGTCGCTGTTCACATCCTTTGCTCAAGTGGCATCAATAAGCGTCCGTTCCGTGTCCACCTGTGACAATGGCCACTCCAGAGCTGGCTCCAAGTCTGGTGGCTCCTGCTTGAATCATTTGTTCTGCCGTCTTCCGGTCACGGATTCCACCTGACGCCTTGACACCCATTTGGGGTCCTACTGTCTCACGCATCAACTGGACTGCTTCTTTCGTAGCTCCACCATTTCCAAACCCCGTTGACGTTTTCACAAAGTCAGCACCTGCACCCTTCGCTGCTTCACAAGCGGTGCGGATCTCTTTCTCGTTTAATAAACCCGTCTCCAAAATCACCTTGACCAAAACACCGTCGGCTGCGTTTACTACCGTCTCAATATCTTTTTTTACTAGGTCGATGTCGTTGGATTTCAGAGCTCCGATATTCAGCACCATATCGATTTCCTGAGCCCCGTTCTTGATCGCATCCTGGGTTTCAAACGCTTTGGTTTCACTCGTTGTAGCACCCAGAGGAAATCCTACTACCGTACACACTTTCACCTCTGTTCCCTTCAGCAGCTGGGCCGCATGTTTTACCCAACAAGGATTGACACAAACCGAAGCAAATTTGTATTCTTTGGCCTCTTCACACAATCGGTCGATCTGGTCTTTTGTCGTTTCCGGTTTTAACTGGGTATGGTCAATAAACGTTGCCAATTCGTTTGACATTCTTTCTTCCCCTTCCACACTTTATATTTCAAGGCACTGATAGGCCTTTAACATCACACTGTGGTTATTGTCATAGCCTTCATGCTCTTGTTTATTCCAAGCCTCTTCCGGAGACAACCATGCCACTCTTGAAATCTCTGACAATTGTGGTGTTGCCTGTCCCTGTTTCGCTTCAACCAGAAAATAATAAACTTCCTTTGTGACATCTCCGTAATCAGGATGAAAATATTGATAGGTAATCCTTTCAAGTGGTTGTTTTATTATCCCCTGAATCCCTGTCTCTTCTTCAATCTCCCGAAGAGCTGTTTCCTCCAGGGTTTCACCCTGTTCTTGTTTCCCCTTGGGGAGGGTCCAACGGGAATAACGATCCTCAATCAAGAGAATGGAATAGCTTCCCTTTTCCCGCCGATATACTACTCCGCCAGCGGAGACTTCTTTCACGCCCACACCCCCTCCTTCCTGAGTTGTACATCTTGCGCATTGATTTTAGCACAACTGAATGCAAAACTGAAAAAACACAGGTTGCACTATAAGACATCAACCACTCAACACCTCCAATCCGGTTACCTCGTGTTGAACTGTATTCAAGCATCCTTCATCTCATGAAGTACAGCTTCCACAGCACATTGAGGCGAACAACACTCCCCTTCGCTCTTTTCTTCATCTACATAAATCCCTTCAATCCCCAAATCCTTCCGCGCAGGATCATTCGGGTTAAAGTGATGGTTACAAACAACACAGATTTTAAGCTGTGGTGTTTTTTGCAAAAGCTGGACAAGCTCTTTTGCCTTCGTCTCATTTAAACGGAAAAGTTGAAGAGCAAAATGGAGAAAGTGTTGTTCTGTATCAAAAAAACGAATATCTTCCCGAACATAATTCTGCTCGTTCCAAAATGCCCACTTTCCGTTGGCAAGGTGCGTGATATGGTATCCATCTCCTAGGTGCAAGGAGGAAACCTTTAGTGCCTCATAAGTACGAAAACGCAGTTCATTGGCCAGGTTTTCCAACAGTTGTCCATCCACCTCGTCCAATACATCACTCCAATCAATCTTGTCCAAAGCATCTTCCCACTCTTCAAACTTCTCCATTTTAATCCTCCTTTTTCTTATAGTAAAATTTACACAATGGAAACATTTCGTGATGTATTTTAAGTATAGAGGAAATCATCTCATGATACAGCGCATATTGAAAGAAAAGAAAACACCGTCCCTCGCAGGAGACGGTTAAAAGGTCATTCGTTACCCCGCTTGGCAGGAACGGGGAGTTTCATCTATCGTTCGAACAAACGTTCCTCTCACATATTCGGAACCCGGTTCGTCCAAACGAACGCGGCATACTTTGCCTACCAACTGTTCATTCCCCGGAAAAACCACCTGGAGATAATTGTCTGAATAGCCAACATAAAGCCCACTTTCTGGGTCCTCTTTCCAACGGCGTTCTGGAATGACTTCCAGTACCTCACCCACAAACTTAGAGGAATAGGTGAAACTCAAGCGATTGGACAGTTCAATCAACTGCTCCACCCGTTCTTGTTTCACTTCAGCGGGCACTTGGTCTTTCATTCGGGCAGCAGGGGTACCTGTACGGGTGGAGTAAGGGAATACATGGAGTTCAGAGAAGCCAAGTTCTTCAATTAGGCGATAACCGTTTTTAAACTGCTCATCCGTTTCCCCTGGAAATCCAACAATTACATCTGTCGTAATCGCAACACCAGGCATTGCTTGGTGGATATGTTCGATTTTCCGACGATACTCATCCACCGTATATCTGCGCCGCATCCGTTTTAAAACAGCATCATCCCCAGCTTGCAAGGGGATATGAAGATGACGGCACATCTTGTCGGAACGGTTGAGCACTTCCACGACTCGATCGTCAATTTGGCTTGCTTCAATAGAACTGATGCGAATCCGCTGGAGCCCTTCCACCTGATCCAGATCCCACAAGAGATCAGCCAGTTTGTAGTCCTCAAAATCCTCTCCATAACCACCCGTATGAATTCCGGTCAGTACAATTTCCTTGTAGCCTGAATCCACCAGCTGTCGCGCTTGTTTGAGAACACTCTCCGGTTTGCGGCTGCGAAGAAGGCCCCGTGCCCAAGGAATGATGCAAAATGTACAGAAGTTGTTGCAGCCTTCCTGAATTTTCAAGGATGCGCGGGTTCGTTCAGAAAATGTAGGAACATCCAGTTCCTCAAATTCGCGCGTTTTCATAATGTTTTTTACCGCATTGACAGGCTGACGCGTTTGACGATGTTCCTCAATATATTGAAGGAGCCGATCTCTCCCCTGGGTTCCCACCACCACGTCAACTCCGGGAATATTCATAATTTCACCAGGAGATGTCTGAGCATAGCAACCGGTAACCGCTACCACCGCATCCGGATTTCTGCGAATGGCCCGGCGGATCATTTGCCGGCTTTTTCGATCCCCGGTATTGGTTACCGTACAGGTGTTAATGACATAAACATCCGCTTTCGCATCAAAATCAACTTTCTCATAACCTTGACGTTGAAACAGTTTCCAGATCGCCTCTGTTTCATATGCGTTTACTTTACATCCCAATGTATGGAATGCCACCGTACTCACAGTGGCTCACCTCCCATCTCACCAAAAGAAAATAGAATACAAGATAGCAAAGCCAATGGTGCCGTTTCCGCACGAAGAATCCGGGGACCCAATTGAACCGGCACAGCACCTTGGGCAACGGCTTCTTCCACTTCTGACTCCGTAAAGCCACCCTCAGGCCCCACAACCACCAACAGACGCTGGCTCCGGGTCTTTTGCAAAACTTCCACCAAAGAAGAGCCTTCTCTTTCATAGGCAAAGAGAACCTGGTCATATGACGGAAACTTCTCCAATAAACCCTTCCAGGTAAGCACATTTCCCACTTGGGGAACATAACCCCTGTGAGATTGTTCTGCCGCTTCCTTTACAATCCTTTGCCATCGAACCCGCTTTTTGGCGCTTTTTTTCCCATCCAGTCGTACCACAGATCGACTGGACATAAAGGGTAAAAAAGAATCTGCTCCCAGCTCGGTTGCCTTTTGCAAAACCCATTCCAATTTATCCCCTTTGGGAAGCGATGAAGCAACCGTCACCCGTACCCGTGGCTCTCCCTTTGAAGGAAACGTACTTAGAATCCGGCAAAGGATTTCCTTGTCCGTGATGGAAACCAGCTCCGTGTAATAATCCTTTCCCTGACCGTCGCAGCAAAGGATATGATCGCCTACAGTCATCCGCAGGACATTTTTTATATGGTGAACATCATCTCCCCGAACCGTAATCCGACCCGGTTCGATCGCGTTTGGATCAATAAAATATCTTTGCATCATTCACTCCCACTATCCTATCATGATCTTGCAGCGATCGCTACCCAGTCCTGTTCGTGAATCGTTTCCACAATCTCTAATCCAGCTCCTTGAATCGCTGCTACAACTTCTTCTTTTTTGGCCGAAATGATCCCGGATCCTATAAACATACTCCCTTTTTTTATTACCTTTGGCAGATCTGGGACAAATTTCACAATGATCTCTGCCAATATGTTGGAGACCACCAAATCAACTTTCTCATTTACTCCCTGAAGCAAGTCCCCCTGCCGAACGCGAATTTGATCTTGCAAATGATTCAGTCGGACATTCTGTTTTGTTTTTTCCACAGCCAATTCATCCAAGTCAAGAGCCAATACATCGCTCGCTCCCAATTTGGCGGAAGCGATACTCAAAATTCCGCTTCCACACCCAATATCCATGACCCGTTGGCCGATTCTGAGGTGTTTTTCAATCAATTTCAGACTCAGTCTTGTGGTAGGATGAGAACCCGTTCCAAAAGCCATTCCTGGGTCCAGTTCAATGACAACCTCTTCTTCTGAAGAGGGTTGATAAGCCTCCCATTGTGGCTTGACCGTCAAGCGGGTGGATATACGAATCGGTTTATAATACGCTTTCCATGCTTGATCCCAGGATTCCTGGGAAATGCGATCAACCATCACCTGAGCCGGACCTGGGTCCAAGCCAAATCGATCAAGATCTTTCACTTGTTTTTCCAGCTTTCCCACCAACGCATCGCGAAAGACTTCTTCCGGAAAATATCCAGAGATCCAGATCCCTTCATCCGGGTAATCCTCCCTGGATAGCTCGATCAGCTCACCGAAGGGTGTATCCCAGACTCTTGTCAGCACAGAGGAATCCATTACCGCTGTTCCTTCTGCTCCCGCTTCTAAAAACAGATGAGAAACGGCTTCTTCTGCCTCTTTTGAAGTGTGTATACGAACTTCCACCCATTCCAAGACTCAGCACACCCTTTCGAAAAAAAAACGGGCATCGTTTGCCCGCAATCCTTAACCTGATATATTCACTACTCAGTCCCCGCTGAAAGCTCTTTTCATTTTATCAAAAAAACTGCTGTTCTGTTCGGAAATATAGTCTCCACTAAGCCGGCCGAACTCGCGAAGGGCTTTTTTCTGTTCTTCCGTTAATTGAGTCGGGGTGACCACTTTGACTCTGATCAATTGATCCCCTTTTCCACGACCATACAGACGAGGAACGCCTTTACCTCTCAAGCGAAACTCGGAACCCGTCTGGGTACCGGATGGAATCTTGAGTTTCGCACGCCCTTCCAAGGTAGGAACAACCACTTCATCCCCCAAAGCCGCTTGCACAAAGGTAATGGGCAATTCACAAGTAATATCATCACCTTGTCGTTTAAAGAACTCATGAGGACGCACATTGATCGTAATATAAAGATCTCCGGCAGGACCCCCGTTGATTCCGGGCTCTCCGGCACCAGACACTCGTAATTGTTTCCCTTCATCAATACCGGAAGGAATATTGATATGGATTTTCTTTCTCTTTTTCACTTGTCCCGTGCCCGCACACTTGGGACACTGTTCCCGGATAATCTTTCCCCGACCGCTACATTTCTGACATACCCGTTTATTTACAATGCGACCAAATGGCGTATTCTGAACCGTTTCAGACTGACCGGTTCCTTGACAGACATCACAGCTTTCCGGATGCGTTCCTGGTTTGGCTCCTGTACCGCGACAGTCCCCGCAGGTCTCCGTTCTCGGAATGGAAATATCCATCTCGCGGCCAAAGATAGCATCTTTAAAGTCCACTGTCAGACGGTATTCCAAATCAGCACCTTGTCGCGGAGCATTGGGGTTGCGTCGACCGCCTCCACCAAAAAACATATCAAAAATATCGCCAAAACCAAAATCCCCGGCACCTCCGCCAAAGCCACCAAAGCCTCCGGCTCCAGCTCCGGCTGCTCCGGGATCAGCTGTCCCAAAGCGATCATAGTTCGCTTTCTTTTGAGGGTCCCGAAGTACTTCATAAGCTTCATTGATTTCTTTAAATTTTTGCTCCGAATCCGGTGATTTGTTTACATCGGGATGATATTTTCGAGCCATCTTTCGATAAGCTTTGCGGATTTCTTCACTTGACGCATCCCGGCTGACGCCAAGTATTTCATAATAATCTTTCTGACTCACCGGATCACCTCCCTTTTCTTAAAGTTCATTCTGCCTGAGACAAGAAAACTCTTCCTCTTCGGCAATAAAGATGGGAAAAGTCAAAGCCAGGTAACCATTCCCCGACTTTGACTTTACATCGGGGCTTCCCCCTTATTTTTTCCCCTTTTCCTCATCTTCGTCCACTACTTCATAGTCGGCGTCAACAACATTATCGTCTTTTTTTTCACCCTCATCCCCCTGTTCTTGGGCTTGTTGGGCTTGTTGGTAGAGCTTGACGGAAAGCTCTTGAACCACCTTTTCCAATTCTTCAGTGGCCTTCTTAATTTCTTCGACATCGCCCCCATCAAGTACCTTCTTCAACTTGTCTTTTGCTTCATTCGCTTTGTCAAGTTCGGAAGAATCCACCTTGTCTCCAAGGTCTTTCAGTGTCTTTTCGGTGGTGAAAATCAGCTGATCCGCATGGTTCTTAATTTCCACCTGTTCTTTCCGTTTCTTATCCTCTTCCGCGTATTCTTCAGCCTCTTTTACCATCTGTTCAATCTCACTTTCAGACAGACCACTGGAAGATTTAATGGTAATATCTTGGCTCTTGCCGGTCGCTTTATCTTTGGCTGAAACATTAACAATTCCGTTGCGGTCAATCTTGAACGTAACCTCAATTTGCGGAACGCCTCGGGGAGCCGGGGGGATGTCGGTCAACTGGAAGCGACCCAAGGTTTTATTGTGTTCGGCCATTTCCCGCTCCCCTTGAAGAACGTGAATATCCACTGCCGTTTGGTTATCTGCCGCGGTTGAGAAAATCTGGGATTTTTCTGTTGGAATCGCCGTGTTTCGTTCAATCAACTTGGTAAATACGCCACCCAAGGTCTCAATTCCAAGAGAAAGCGGTGTAACATCAACCAAAACGACGTCTTTTACATCATCTGAGAGAACACCACCCTGAATCGCTGCACCCATGGCAACCACTTCATCCGGATTTACGCCTTTACTCGGCTCTTTTCCGGTCAGTTTCTTAATCGCTTCCTGAACGGCCGGGATTCGGGTGGAGCCCCCAACCAAAATCACTCGATCAATATTGGAAGGTTCCAGTCCGGCATCTTTCAATGCTTGTCGGGTTGGTCGCATGGTCCGTTCAACCAACTCAGCAGACAGTTCTTCAAATTTCGCGCGGGTCAGGGTTACTTCCAAGTGTTTCGGCCCGGAAGCATCCGCTGTCAAAAACGGCAGGGAAATGGTTGTCGTCAAGACACCGGATAAGTCCTTCTTCGCCTTTTCCGCTGCATCTTTCAAACGTTGAAGAGCCATTCGGTCGTTGGAAAGGTCGATTCCATTTTCTTTCTTGAATTCATTGATCAGATAATCAATAATCACTTGGTCAAAATCATCACCACCCAGTTGGTTATCTCCACTGGTGGCCTTTACTTCGAACAGACCGTCGCCAATCTCCAGAATGGACACATCAAAGGTACCACCACCCAAGTCAAACACCAGGATGGTTTGTTCCACGTCTTTTTTGTCAATTCCGTAAGAAAGTGCAGCAGCGGTCGGTTCGTTGATGATCCGAAGCACTTCCAAGCCTGCAATTTTCCCGGCATCCTTTGTCGCTTGACGCTGGCTGTCATTAAAGTATGCAGGGACAGTAATCACCGCTTGAGTTACTTCTTCACCCAAATAAGCTTCCGCATCCGCTTTAAGTTTTTGCAGGATCATCGCGGAAATTTGCTGGGGTGTATATTCTTTATCCTCAATCTTTACTTTGTGGTCACTTCCCATATAACGTTTCACAGAAATCACTGTTTTGTCCGGGTTGGTGATGGATTGCCGTTTAGCAGATTCCCCTACCAGACGCTCCCCGGATTTAGAAAACCCTACAACAGAAGGCGTGGTTCGTCCTCCTTCAGCGTTGGGAATAACCGTCGGTTCACTGCCTTCCATAAAGGCAACACAAGAGTTGGTGGTTCCAAGATCGATTCCAATTACTTTACCCATAGATCGAGTACCTCCTTATCAGGTTCAATGTTTCCATTTTAGTTAAGAGCTAACTTTCACCATGGAAGGTCGGATGACGCGGTCCTTAAACCGATACCCTTTTTGAAGGACTTCCACGACCATCCCTGGTTCCACACCTTCGCTATCCACTTCCATGACAGCACTGTGTTCATGAGGATTAAACTCAAGCCCTTCAGCCTCAATAATGGAGAGCCCCTGCTCTTCAAGCGAATGAAGAAGCTGGCGGTAGACCATCTCTACACCTTGATGAAAGGACTTGGCATCCTCACTGCTGATCTCCGTCTCCAACGCACGCTCCAGATTATCCAGAACAGGTAAAATGGACTCCACCAAAGGAACAGCTGCGTATTTTACCGCTTCTTCACGATCTTTGCGAGCCCGACGCCGGAAATTTTCCAGATCGGCCTTGATACGAAGTGTCAGCTCCGCATTCTCCTCGTACTCTCTCTTCCATTTGGCTGCCTCTTCCTTCGCGGTTTCCAGTTCCTGTTGCACCGCCCGCTCCTGCTCATCGGATAACGCCTTCTCTTTGGGCTCCGTCGGAATCTCATGTTGCTGAGTATCAGACGTTTGTATCTCACTTTCACTGAGCGTTTCTTCTTCTCTCTTTTCAGCTTCCACTTCCCGTGTCTGCTCCGTATTTTTCTTTCTTCGCTCACGAGCTTCCTTGGCTTTTCTCAGCTCCCTCGCTGTTATAGGCCGGTGTTTTTCCTCATCTTGCGTAAAGTCCTTGGACATTTATCTCACCTCAAACTTTCCGCTTCCGTGTTCCTCATCTTTACCACGGTATGAATTCGCAGAATGGCCGTGCTTACCTCCCCAGCCGTCTGAAGGGCATGATATTTAACTGGCAAGGGGTCAATCACTCCCATGTCCACCATATCGCAGACCACACCACGATCACAATCGATCCCAAGGGAATATGTAGAGCGTTTCCACTGAAGTGCCTTGACTTCTTCCACCTTTTCAAGAGGGTTGAAGCCGGCATTGGCAACCATCTGAGCAATGGGTCGACACAAGGCCTGAGCAACAGCGGAAACCCCAAATGATTCCATACCCTGAACGGTGTTCCCATACTTTTCCACTTCCCTGGCCAATGCCAGTTCAGCTGCACCCCCACCAGGCAGGAAACCTCCGCGAACCGCCGCCTGCACAGCAGCTGCTGCATCCTTGGCGATCCGTTCTTGTTCATCAGCCACTTCTTTTGTGGTCGCACTGATTACAATTGTAGCAACGGATTGATCCTTCTTACCCTTGATCTTCAACCATCCGAGTAATGGATCATCCTCCACCTCTTCACAAAAACCGATCAAAGGCTCCAATTCCGCCAATGATCTCTTTAACCCGGCACGTCGCAACACGCATGCTCCGGTATAATCTGCCAATTGATCAATATCCGCACGCTTCACATTCTCTGCCACAAGAATCCCGGCATCGGTTAATGCATCAATGGCATCGGTATCCACATTTCCTTCCACAACCACCAAGCCGACCTCTAATTCAATCAATTTCCGAACCATCTGCTCAAATGTCTGTTTCAACTCTTCGTGCTTGGCAAATCCGGCTTCTGTTGCCAAAGCATCTTCATTCACCAATTCCGGGTGCAAATCACCGGCCATTACCGCAACACGGACATGCTCTTTGACATCAGATAGCCTCATATTAACGCGCCCTCTGGAAAGCAACAACCCATGAAAGATACTTCCCCTGGCACGTGGATGTGCCATCACTGCATCCGAGAGACGAAAATCTCTTTCCAGAAGTTTTTCCCGCCCAATCGAGGTAGCAGCTTCCATCACCAATTCGGTGATATCTTCCCGCTCCCGTCCTGCCGTGTAGGCAATCCGATGCAACCATTCATCATTCAAATGACGAATCATCTGGGCCATGTTCTGCATTTTATCCAGAGCAAAACGGACCCCGCGACGAATCCCGACGATCACTTTCGCTACGGGAACACCACGGTTTACCTGTTTGACCCCTTCTTCCACAAGAGCTGCCGCAAGCAGAGTGGCTGTCGTGGTTCCGTCACCTACCTCTTCCTGCTGGGCATTGGCAATCCCAACAATCATCTGGGCAACAGGATGATGGATTTCCATTCGATTGAGAATGGTCACTCCGTCATTGGTTACAATGACGCCTCCATCATCCTTTACCAACATGGTGTCCAGTCCCTTGGGACCCAGTGTGCCTTGTACCGCTTCAGCCACCTTGCGAACAGCTTCAGCATTGGCCGTCATTGTCTCCGGGTACGAGGATTGATCCTGCTTTGAGACACTCGACTCCCCCCGACATTCCATGGATCCGTCTCACCTTTCCTATAACAGTGAATCGAAAATTATATTTTCAATGAACCTCATTTATATAGTCTGCCCAGATGTTGGGAGAGATCCCGTGTCAGTAAATCAAGCAAACTGACCACCTTACAATAATCCATCCGGGTTGGACCCAATACGCCAATCGTTCCAAGAGAACGTCCATCGATCTCGAAAGATGCCGACACAATGCTGCAATTGTTGACTGCCTCCAAGTGATTTTCGTGACCAATTCGGATTTGAACTCCCGTGTGCTTGTTGGAAAAGAGACGCGAAACCGTCTCAGTCTCCTCAAAGAGTTCCATCAGAGCCTTAATCTTCTCCACATCCCTAAATTCGGGCTGGCTCAAAATATTAGTCGTCCCACTGGTAAAGACTCTGCCTTCCAGTTCAGAGGCCAACATCTGATCGACCATGGACAACAAATACTCATAATTCTCCACATGTCGGCTGAATTCTTCCAACAGTTCTTTGTGTACGGTCTGCTTCAGATGATGCAATGGAATGCCGGTCAACTTCGTATTCAAAAGGTTGACCATCTGTTCAATGGAAGAAAGGGAAACCCCGTCAGGAACCGTGATCCATCGCTGATCCACATGACCTGTGTCCGTTACAAGAATCGCCACAGCCATCCGGTCATTTAGTGGAACCACCTGAAGATGTTTCAACTTGTTGTCATACAATTCAGGTCCCAACATAATGGAAGTATAATTTGTAATCCGCGATAAAATGGATACCGTTTGCTGTATCGTTTGTTCCAACGCATCCATGTGTGAAGAAAACAGTCGGTGAATCATCAAAAGATCGGGATGTTCAATGCGATCGGGAATCATCAGATGATCCACATAATAGCGGTAGCCGGACTGGCTCGGTATACGGCCGGCAGATGTGTGCGGCTGTTCCAGAAAACCCATCTCTTCCAGATCGGCCATCTCATTACGGATTGTGGCTGCACTAAATCCAATATCTTCCCGCTTGGATACCGTACGGGAACCTACAGGTTCAGCATTGACAATATATTCCTCCACTACCGCACGGAGAATTTTCTTTTGCCGCTTGGTTAACATCTGCCTCACCCCCTGTTAGCACTCAAATTCCACGAGTGCTAAGTCTACTTTATTTAAAGTATCAAACCCCATTCTCGT
Source organism: Melghirimyces algeriensis (assembly GCF_900182565.1). Lineage (GTDB taxonomy): Bacteria > Bacillota > Bacilli > Thermoactinomycetales > DSM-45169 > Melghirimyces > Melghirimyces algeriensis. The sequence continues at coordinate 410,087 of NZ_FXTI01000002.1, forward strand.
TGTCAACGCTATGACAATGCCTTTAAACGACTTCTTTTAAAAAGGAAGCAAAAACTTCATTTCCAAACAAAAGACCTTGTTCTGTTAAGAGATATCGATCCCCTTTCAAACAGATCAATTGACGTTTCTGCAGATGGTCCAACACCGGACCAAATACGGCTTCTGGGGATTTTCCATACAGACGTTCAAAACGTGTGCGACTTACACCATCCATCAACCGAAGGCCTAGGATAAAATGGTTTTCCATCGCCTCCCCTTCTTCCACTCGATGCATTTGTGCTACTGGACGACGAAAATGTGCCAGACGAATATATTCACTGACACCACGAACATTTTCATGTCGAATCCCGTTCGTGTAACCGTGAGCCCCTGCTCCCAAACCGTAATAGGGTTGATTCAACCAGTAAGTGGTATTGTGACGACTCTCCTTCATAGGGCGAGAAAAATTACTCACTTCATATTGTTTATATCCTGCTTCCATCAATCTCCGTCGGGTTAAAAGATACATTTCCAATTCGTCATCCTCAGTAGGAAGAGGCAGCTTTCCCTCAAGAAGCTTACGATGAAACAATGTTCCTTCCTCCACCTTCAAACTGTAAACGGAAAAATGATCGGGATACAGAGCAATCCCTCGTGCAAGGGCTTCCTCCATATCAGGCACCGTTTGTTCCGGCAGGCCAAACATCAGATCGAGAGAAACATTGTCAATACCAGCCATCCGGGATTGTTCCACACTTCGTTCAATATCTTCCACTGTATGTGTACGACCAATTTTTTTTAACAGATCAAAACGGAACGTCTGCGCTCCGAAACTGAGACGGTTGACACCTCCCTCCTTCATAATGGCCAGTTTCTCCGGATCTGTGGTGCCCGGATTCGCTTCCACCGTGAACTCTATATCCTCTGACCGATTGGGAAAATATCGTTGGATCGCCTGCATGAACCGTTCCATCTGAACCGGCGTGAGAACGGTTGGTGTCCCGCCTCCGATGAAAATCGTCTCAATCGTTGTCGGCGGGGTTTCCTCCACTGTCCGGGCCATCTCCTGTTCAAGAGCCTCCAAATACTGATCCACAGGCTGTCCGTCTACCACATAGGCGGTAAAATCACAGTAATGACACTTATGAGCACAAAAAGGAATGTGTATATAGACTGCACGGGGTTTCAACGGAACACCTCCTCTTCAAAAAAACCGCAAGCGGCCGCTATTCCCTCGCCACTCGCGGTTTCTCCCTCCCATCATTTTTTGGAATCGGCATCGTCCATCTGAAGAACCGCCATAAATGCTTCTTGGGGCACTTCCACATTTCCGACCGCCTTCATCCGTTTTTTCCCTTCTTTCTGTTTCTCCAAAAGTTTTCGTTTCCGGGAGATATCCCCGCCGTAACATTTGGCCAATACATTTTTCCGCTGAGCCCGAATCGTTTCTCTTGCCACCACCTTATTGCCAATCGCAGCCTGAACCGGGACCTCAAACATTTGTCGCGGAATCAGTTTTTTCAACTTCTCCACCAGCTGTCGACCGCGATAATAGGCTCTCTCCTTGTGTACGATAAAAGAGAGGGCATCGACAGGCTCTCCATTCAACAGGATATCCATCTTCACCAAATCAGATGTTTTATATCCTGAAAGTTCATAGTCAAAGGATGCATACCCTTTTGTTCCCGACTTCAACTGGTCAAAGAAATCATAGACAATCTCGGCCAGGGGCAATTCGTAGACAATATTTACCCGATTGGCATCCAGATACTGCATATCCACATACTCGCCCCGTTTGGACTGACAGAGTTCCATCACAGCACCGACAAAGTCATTGGGTACCATCATGGTGGCTCGAACAAAAGGCTCTTCCACATGATCGATTTGTTGTTGCGGAGGCATCAGCGTAGGATTTTCAATTTCCAGAAGCTCTCCATCCGTCTTGTATACTTTGTAGACCACGCTGGGAGCCGTCGTAATCAATGGAATATTGTATTCCCGTTCGATCCGCTCCTGGATGACTTCCATGTGTAGCAGACCTAAAAAGCCACACCGAAATCCAAAGCCCAAGGCTCCGGACGTTTCAGGTTCATAGCGAAGCGATGCATCATTTAGTTCCAGCTTTTCCAACGCTTCTCGAAGATCATCATAATCTCCGGAATCCACCGGATACATTCCACAAAATACCATCGGGTTGATTTTTCGGTAACCGGGAAGCGGCTCCGACGCCGGATGATTTGCATCTGTGATTGTATCCCCAACCCGGGTAACTTTCACGTCTTTGATGGAAGCCACCATAAATCCGACTTCCCCTACAGCCAATTCGTCTTTGGAAACGGGTTTCGGAGTAAACACCCCGACATCTGTCACTTCAAATTCCTTACCCGTGGCCATCATCCTTACCTTCATCCCTTTCCGGATGGAGCCGTCAACCACCCGGATATAGGTAATCACTCCACGATAGGAATCATAGATGGAGTCGTAAATCAAAGCTTTCAGCGGAGAATCGGGGTCACCTGAAGGAGGTGGCACTTTCTCCACAATTTGCTCCAAGATCTCTTCCGTTCCAATTCCCTCTTTTGCAGAGGCATGCACCGCTTCCGAAGCATCCAGCCCAATCAGATCCTCGATCTCCTCTTTGACTCGTTCCGGTTCAGCACTGGGTAAGTCTACCTTATTAATCACGGGCAGGATCTCAAGATCGTTCTCCAAGGCCAAATAAACATTGGCCATTGTCTGTGCCTCCACACCCTGGGCGGCGTCCACAACCAGCAATGCCCCCTCACAGGCAGCCAGACTGCGGGAGACTTCATAAGCAAAATCCACATGCCCCGGAGTATCAATCAGGTTGATAATATATTCTTTTCCATCTTTCGCTTTATAAGGGAGACGGACCGATTGCAATTTAATTGTAATCCCCCGTTCCCTCTCCAGATCCATGGTATCCAGATACTGATCTTGCTTTTCCCGGTTGCTCAACGCTCCGGTATATTCCAGAATCCGGTCAGCCAAAGTGGATTTTCCATGATCAATATGAGCAATGATTGAAAAGTTTCGGATCAATTCCTGCTGCTGTTTTGAAGAATCACTCATTCGGTTCCCTCCTGAAAACAAAACACGCAACAAACCATATCTTATATATTATAGCAGTCTGCATCATATGGTACAACGGAGGAGATCGATCTACTAAAAGGATTCTTCAATCAATGCGACCAATTGATCCAATGCCTTTCTCGTTGCTTTTTTCAATCCTTCACCCGTCTCATTTCCAGCCTGAGCCAACCAACTCTCGTCGGAATCAGATGCTGAAACGTTTGACTTCTCTCTTTCCTCCCGTTCCGAGTCTTCCGCTTCTTGATCCGGCAACGCTTGGTCTGTTTCATAGACATACCCCAACACAGAAATCTTCATCTGACCCTCTTCATCCGGGGTGATGTGAACGGCTCGAGGAGCGCCTTGACTGCCTTGTGTTTGATGAATGTTTTGTTCCGCTGTATCAATTCCCAGAAATATTCCAAACATCAAAACCATCATCAGCGCTAGCACCTGGATCATGAGTCGCATCTTTGTCACCCCTTTTCACTCTTCTTGTTCAGCCTTTCCATCCACCGGCACCGCCTGAAAATGGATCTCTGATAAGGCTTGGGCCAAAGCTTCCGATGTCCGGAATGCTTCTTCAAATGTGTTGTCCACTCCACCAATCTCCACCAAGATACTGTTTGGGGAAAGCGACTGATTATATTCACCATTTCCCATCGCCCGGCTTTTTCGGAAAACACCCTTGGATAGGCCGGGATACAACTCATCCAGTTTTTTGTGGAGCTTTCGGACTAATCGTTCATTTTTTTCCCAGTGCGGATGAGCTGTTCCCACTACAAACGCGATTCGGGCATATTTTTTTCCCTCAATACTTGTGGTCGTCTTCTCCCGCCGTTGGGAATCGCGATGAACATCAATAAAATATTGAAGATCATCATTCTGTTTCATCGCGCTCACCACTTTTTCCCTGGAGGCCTGATACATCTGATTCCAGTCGGCATCAAATCCCCCGGTGTACACTTGTGCACCGATTCCCCGCTCTTCCAGCTCCTTGCCCAAGCGTTTTCCCACACGGGTAATGTTCATTTCATTATCGTAGGCCCGATTGGGGCTTTCCGTCTTCTTTAATTCCGGCAGGAAAGACTCTGTAAAGTGAGTATGGTAGATAAAAACCTTGTCCTTTCCTGTTGAGGAAGACGTCGATTCTTGATTTTCAGAAGTTGGTTTTTGTTCTTTTTGACGATCAGACATTTTTTTCTGGAGATCGAGTGGAGGTGGGGATTCAATGGGAACGGATGTATAATCCACTCCTTCCCCCGCTACAACAATTTCCGTATCAAAAAGAGCGTAGCCCGGCAGTTCACTTCCCAGCAATGTTCGGGGATCCTCTGGATCAATACTTGTCGCCAACTCAAAGAACACGCGGGAAAAACCCGGTTTCTCCGCTGCTGTCTCCGTTGTTGCCAGGTAAGGAATCTCCCCACCCATCAGATAAAGAAGGGTCTCGGTTGAAAAATGGGAGGTAAAGCGCCCCAACTCAGAGGAATGGGTGCTCCTTTTTGCCTGGATCATAGCCAATAATCCGGTTAGTACAAAAATGACCGCCATACCCAGTATCAAAAATACAAAAAGTTGCCTCATACGGGGTGTTGATACGTTCAATGCGGCAAATCCTTGATATCGGTGCCTCATCCCTTTCCCTCCCCCAGCTTGTCTCTACTGGCGAATATATGAGAGGAAAAGGTAGGGTAGAACCCTATCTTTTAATAGATGTCAGTTAAATTGATAGATTGGCAGACCATCAATTGACATGAGCCGATACATTTTCAGGTGTAACCGCTTCATGAAGTGCACAATTTAACCCATCAGCAATCAACTTGCCCATATCTCCGATAAATGTATCCACTTCTTTGGGCGTAACAATCAGGTTTTGTCCCAAGGGGTCCAACACCTCTTCAATCAACCTCCGTTTTTCATCGGAATCCAAGGTCCCTACAATCCCCATCATTTTTTCACCCATTTGAGGCGAAATATCCTGAGATTGAAGTTCTTTTACATCCGGCCGATTCAATGGATCCAGCGGATTCGTAGGGCGGACCTGATTCATTTCCCTGTGGAGATGAGAGAGAACAAATTCTACCGTATCATAAGAAATCGTCGCTGCATCAACCACTGTCGGAATCCCGATTGCAATTACGGGAATTCCCAACGTTTGTTGATTGAGGGCCTTTCGTTTATTCCCGACACCAGATCCGGGGTTGATTCCTGTATCCGTCACCTGAATGGTTGTGTAGACCCGATTTAGTGCCCTGGAAGCCAATGAATCAATAGCAATCACTGCATCCGGACGTGTTTTTTCAACCACTCCAAAAATAATTTCACTTGTCTCCATTCCCGTGGTCCCCAGTACACCCGGTGAAATCGCTGCAACTGGGCGATATCCATCAGCGACTTGTTCAGGCAGCAATTCAAAGAGATGGCGTGTCACCATGGTATGTTCCACTACAAAGGGTCCCAGAGCATCAGCGGTTACATTCTGGTTACCCAGACCAACGATCAAAATCCTGGCGTTGGGTTCCACATCGATCTTGTTCAGAAAGCTCTTAAATTCATTGGAAAAATGGGCAGATACATTGCGCTGAAGTTGGGAGTCCTTACTTCTCAGCCCTGGAACTTCCAATGTTAAATATAGGCCCGGAGTTTTACCCAATGCCTGTCCTCCCTGGTCATCTTCAATCCGAATCCAGCTGGTTGTCATACCGTCTTGCTCCGACTCCTCCATATGGACACCCGGTACCTCTCCTTTGCCATCCTGGGTTTGAACAGCCATATCATGGGCTTCACGTGCCAGATCTGTTCGAACAGGAAAGGATCCCAGATTCAAATCTTTTTGATTTCCCTGTGATTGCTCATCCACACCCATTCAATCCATTCCTTTCCATTTCATTGATTTGGTATCATTTTCCCCATATGAAGCCGAAGTTTATTCCTCCCTTTCAAATCTTCCATTCCTCCTCCATATCCTGTTTGCAAACGCCTTGCTTTTTGCACCCCTGCGTGATAGAATTTAGCGTGTTGCACGCTTTTCGGGCGACTTGACAACCAATTAGGAGGTGAATCGGATGCCCAACATCAAAAGCGCAATCAAACGTACAAAAACCAGCGAAAAACGGCGTCAACAGCGAATGGCACAAAAATCCGCCATGCGCACCTCCATCAAGAAATTTTTGACTGCCGTAGATAAGCAGGATAAAGAAAATGCAAGTGTACTGTTGCGGGAAGCCAAACGGAAATTGGACAAGGGCGTAACCAAAGGTCTTCTTCACAAGAACACCGCTGCCCGGCAAAAATCCCGCTTAGAGCAAAAATACAATACACTGAACGGCTAAATTTCCTCCTTAAAAAAACGACCCTTTTCGGGTCGCTTTTATTTTGTTCATGTTTATACTTATGCCAGATCAACGGGAGAGTCAGGCCAATCCCATGGCCTGTTGCATGTTCAGAAGCGTTTGATACGATACTTCCCGTGCCCGTTGACCACCTTCAGACAGGATCCGTTCCACTTCACCGCTTTCCATAACCTTTTCATAACGCTCCTGCAACGGCTTTAACACCTGGATCACTGCTTCAGCAGTATCCAGTTTCAAATGGCCATAACCTTTTCCTTGGTAACGATTGACCAGTGACTCAATGGATTCCCCACTCATTTCACTGTAAATGGCCAACAAATTGCTGACACCCGGTTTGTTTTCAGGATCATAATAGATTTCATTTTCCGAATCGGTCACTGCCCGCTTAAATTTCTTTACAATTTTATCCGGTTCATCCAGTAATTCGATACGGTTATATTCACTGTCCGCACTTTTGCTCATCTTTTTCTCCGGATGATCCAACCCCATAATCCGTGCACCGGTTTTCCCGATTTTCGGTTCCGGAACCTTAAACACGTCCCCGTATTGACCATTGAATCGTTGGGCCAGATCTCTGGATAATTCCAGATGTTGCTTTTGATCCTCACCAACCGGTACAATGTCTGTCTGATACAAGAGAATATCAGCCGCTTGTAAAACCGGATAGCTGAACAGCCCAGCTGTAGCGGAATCTGAACCCTTTCCTTTATCCTTATATTGAGTCATCCGGCTCAGCTCGCCCATCCGTGTAACACACTGCAACAACCACGCTGCTTCAGAGTGAGCCGGATTATGTGATTGAACAAACAACGTACTTTTATTGGGGTCCAAACCCACTGCCAAATATAATCCTGCTACCTTTCTCGTTTTTTGACGAAGCTCTTCCGGATCTCGCGGGATGGTTAAAGCATGCAGATTCACAATACAAAAAAAGCATTCTGCCTCCTCCTGAAGAGGAATAAACTGTTTTAAAGCTCCAATATAGTTGCCGAGATGAATGTTTCCCGTCGGCTGTATTCCAGAAAATACGCGTTTCAAGCTTCAAACACTCCTCTATATAAAAATAAAACCCCCGTCCACATATGCGGGACGAGGGTTTTCTCGCGGTGCCACCCGTATTCGCCTGAGATCAGACGCTCTTTACAAACGGATAACGGTCGATTTTCGACCGGTCTTCCTCTTTCCTTTGAAGGATGTCGAAGAAGACAGCTCCGAAGCCCATTCACATGGCGGCTCGATCGACTTCCACCCACCGTCGACTCTCTGCACGAACCCGCCCCATGCTACTCTTCTTCTTCATAGCTTCTTACTGTTCTATTTTGCCCATATCATACAATATGTCGGAGTAAAACGCAATTTAGATATTTATATTTTTCTTTTCCGGCAGAAGGAGTTATTATTTTGTTTAAGAGCATCGTAACCAGTTTTCGTCGCAGAACCTTTTGCTGCAGTCAATCCATTTGATCGATATTGGATCAAATCCTTTCCCCAATTAAAGGAGCAATGAACAATGGGAAACACTTTACCGTTCAACTTGCATTGGATGGCAACGATAGGCACTTTCTTTATGGCTATGATAGTGATATTCATTCGGCTGAGATCCGTCAGAAAACCCACAAATACCAAAAAGATTATTATGCCACCCATTGGTATGAGCACTGGATTTTTCATGTTTATCTTTCCTGTTTTTAGGATACCTCTCTCTTGGGGAATTACAGCCTTTATAACAGGAACGTTACTCTTTTCTTGGCCTTTGATCAAAACGTCCCAATTTGAAGTGATAGACGGTAAGATCTATTTGAAACGCTCCAAAGCATTTATCTGGATCTTGCTCCTTTTGCTGTTCATCCGTATGTTCGCTCACGAATATGTGGAGCAATTGATTTCCTTGGAACAGACAGCCAGTTTATTCTTTGTTCTGGCCTTTGGTATGCTCCTACCCTGGCGGACTGCGATGTATATACGATACAAACAGTTAAAAAAACAGGGGACAGTGGCAACCGAATAAAAGGTTGCCGCTGTGATATAAAGGATCTCTTATCCGGTTCCATTCTCTGAAACAGTTTCGGACTGTTTGGCTTGTTCACGCAGGATATACTTTAGAACATTTCCGAGCGTATTCTTGGGAAGATGGTCAATCATTATAACATCTTTTAGTTTGTGTGCGGCCAAACGGCGACGGGCATGTTTGATGACATCCTCTTCTGTTAGGTTGGACCCCTCTTTCTTCACCACATACGCCCGAGGAGCTTCTCCACGTTCTTCGTCAGGCACCCCTATTACAGCCACCTCTTGAACGTCTTCCAATTCTAAAAGAACAGCCTCCACCTGTGTGGGGAAAATTTTTTCATCTCCACAATGAACTACATCCACATACCGATCCACAATGTATAAAAAACCATTCTCATCCATTCTTCCGGCATCACCGGTGTAAAACCACCCATCTTTCAACGCTCGTGCCGTTTCTTCGGGATCATTCCAATATTTCGGTGAAACCTGAGGACCTTTGCAGAGAACTTCCCCAACCTCACCGGTCGGAGTCTCCTGACCGGTTTCAGGATCGATCAACTTGATTTCACCGAGCACATTTTTTCCGACAGAGCTACTGCTGTCTTTTCCCATATCCGGTGTCCAAAACGTAATCGCTCCGGAGAATTCACTCGCTGAGTAAACCTGTACCACGGGAAACCCAAGCGAATCATATTGGTTTATCAATTGTTGGGATACACCAGCGCCACCACAATATATTTCCCGGAACGAACCGTGATCCCAATCCCCTTCCATCAGCGGCTCTAGCATATAGTCCAACATAGGGGGCAAGGTGATCGTTTGCGTGATTCGCTCTTTCTCAACCAATTCCCAAATATGAACCGGGTGAAACTTCGGCATAAACACAGTGGTGGCACCTGCTAACGGAGCCAATGAGATAAAAGACACCCCGCTGATATGAAAGAGGGGCGTAGTGGCCAGGAATCGGTCTCCTTTTCGAATACCGAGAGTGATACTTGCTGCCATTGCAGATGAGAAAAGATTGTAGTGAGTCGTAATCACCCCTTTTGGGGCCCCCGTCGTACCCGAAGTATATGTAAGAATAACGGGATCGGACGAATCCACCTCTACTTCGGGTTCAGCATCTGGCCGTTCCAAAAGAGCTTCTTCAAAAGGAGGATTGATTTTTTGTTCCACCCCTGCTCGAACCATACGTTCAAGAAATTCCAATGGCTCCAATTCTTCAGCTGCAGCTGCAAAGTCATCTTCATAAAAAAGGATTTTCGGTTTACTATGCTCCATGATGGAACGAAGCTCCACAGAATTAAAACGCCAATTAAGAGGAACCGAAATCGCACCTAACTTTGCCGCTGCAAAAAAGATAATGGCAAAAGGAATATTTGTGGAACATAAAATAGCAATTCGATCTCCCTTCTGGACACCCAATTCCAGCATAAAGTGAACCAGTTGATTCACTCGTCGATTGAATTCACGATATGTATAACGTGACTCCAAACTGATCACAGCTTCTAGGTGCGGTGAATAACCCGCCCGGTTCCGCAATATTTCTCCAACTGTAAACATGTACAGCACTCCTGTTCAATGACTGGAATGAAAAATAATGATTATGGCTTAGATAATAAAACAAATTTTTATCAAGAAAGAAACCAATTTAGTTAAAAAAATGGAGCTTTCATCCTTCAGTTGATACAAATATTCAATTCTAAAAAAAGAATATTGAAAATTAGAAAGGAAATCAAGGTTGCGAATGATATTTCTTGTGTTGATATAAAAGACTTCCGCTCCAAATAAAGAAAGACGGAAGTAGACATTCCCCCAAACAATGAAGTATACCTGATGGATACTCCTTGTCAGCGATTTTCAAAAAAGGGTTCAATCATCTTGAATCGCTCTCTTCCTGTTTTTTTTCTTTTTCTTCTGAGACAACCCGGATCCCATGACGACGCAAAAGCGCCGTGGTTACCCCGTGACCGGACTTTTTGGATCGACTAAAGGTCCCATCATAAATCAAGCAACTACCACAGGAAGGGCTGCGCTCTTTCAAAATCGCTTCTTTTGCACCTACTTTTCGTGCCATTTCCAAGGTTTCATAAGCACCCTTCAGAAACTGTTCGGTTACATCATTTCCCTGATGATCGATTACCTTGGCTTTGCCATCCAAGACATCATCTCCGTCTCCGCCGACAATTTCTGCAGGATTCCGAGGGGTTGAAAGCCCGCCCATCTGCTCAGGACAGACCGGAACCGCCTTCCCTTCCCCAACAAGCTGTTGAATGCTTTCAATCCGATTATGTTTTTGATCATAACGACATTTGACCCCAAAAAGACAAGCACTGACGATTTTCAATGCATAACTTCCTTTCGTTGCCTTTTATCTCACCGATAAAATCAATCGCTCCACTGCCAAGGATTTGTCAATCCGACCGGATTTAATCGCCTGATCTGCCTCAATCGCCTGATACAGCAGGTGGCGCAACGTTTTTTCCGGGTGAGATTTTCCCTGTTGAAGAGCCAGCTTCACCGGGTAAGGATGAACCTTTAAAGCGGAAGCCATTTCACGCTCAGACATCCCCTGGACGGCGAGCACTTTCACCTGAAGCATCATCCGAAACTGACGAATGATCAAAGCTAGAATTCGTAAGGGCTCCTCCCGGTTCTCCAAAAGGTCATAATAGACAGCCATTGCCTCCCCCGTCTTGCGCCGTGCCACACGGTCCACCAGCTTAAAAACATCTTGTTCCAGTGTACGGGGAACCAGCTCAGATACTGTATCCGGTGTAATTCTCCCTGAAGAACCCACATATGTGACCAGCTTGGATATTTCCATGTCAAGAAGACGAAGGTTTGGCCCCGTTTGTCGGATAAGGCTTTCCACTGTCTGTGAGTCCGCTTGGACACCGGTCCGCTTCACCCGATTGGTTACCCAACGTTTTAACGCCGAGGAATCCAACGGTGGGAACACCGCCTCACGAACATGTTTTTTCAGTTCCTTAACCACTTTCTTTCGACCATCCAGCTTCTCTGCAGGAACGGTAAGTATCAATACATTTTCTTCTAGAGGATTCTTGGCATATTGGAGCAATTCTTCCGGACGATGCTCCTGTTTCTCTTTTCCCCTAGTGGTAAGAAACCATGCATTTTTCCCCACAACCAAACGCTGCTCACCAAAAAAAGAAGGAGTTTCCGCCTCCCGAACTAGGTCCTGAACAGGCGTTTCGTCCAAATCCAGCACAATACAGTTCCAATCTCGGTTGTTTTCAGAAACCAATACCTGTTTCTCTATTTCCTGCAATATCTCTTCCATCAAAAACGTCTCGGTACCATAGAACAAATAAACGGGTGCAATCCGACCCGACCGGATTTCTTGAGATAACTTGGAATCCATCACACACCCTCCGTTTTATGAAGTGGGTTCTTTATGCTCTTTGCGAGATGGAATATGGATCTTTCGCTCTGTATTGGTATTTTTAAAGCGGATGGAAAGCGTGTCATGATCTTTCCAGTGAAGTCGAACCTCTGACTTCGTTTCCCATGGCGGGGATTGAAACTGTATGTGACCTTTCTGATCCCGAATGATGACACATTGATCCCGTACTTGCGCAATATAGCGACCATCCGGAGAAGGGATTCCTTTCTCTGAAAATATCCCATTTGGAAGATTCGATTTCTCCATTTGGAAAGAAGATAACGTTTGGGACGGTGGAGCCGGTGAACCCGCAGAATGATTCAATGGGGGATTTGACGTTTTTTCACTTCCCACGGCAAACCAGACAATGACCAGACATACGGCAATCACTCCCGTCCACGACCATCCCCGAAACCACCCGATCCTTATACCAGATGATGAAGCTGTGGATTCCGTCGAAGCTTCAATTTCCTGCAAAACCTGATCTGTCAATGATATGGTCGGTTCCATCCGGGGCAACTCCGACAACATGCGGGACAGGGATCGGAGATGCTCCGCAGCATTTCTACAGGAGGAACAGCTGGACAAATGCCGTTCTAACACCTCTTTTTCCGGGGGGGATAAATCCCCGTCCAGCTCTCGATGAATCCATACCTCCCACTTTGCACAACTCACGGAAGCACACCGCCTTCCTGATAATCCGCCAACCAAGATTGTAGCTTTTTTCGAGCCCGAAACAGATGGGATTTCACCGTATTCAGTGGAATTTCCATGGTCTCCGCAATCTCTTCATAAGTAAAATCATGTAAATAACGCAAAATAACAGCAGTCCGTTGGGGTTCCGGCAAACGGTGAATCGCTTCTTGGACATCAAAGGATATTCCCGTTCGCTCCACAGAATTTCCCAATCTACATCGGTCCGCATCCACTTCTTCCTTCAGGGGGACTGTCCTTTTCCGCTTCCTTAAATAATCGATCGCAGTGCGGACAGCGATTCGCTGCGCCCAAGTTTCCACCCGTGCTTCATATCGGAAGCCCGGCAAGTTTCGATAAATCCGAAGAAGTGCCTCCTGAGCAACATCCATGGCATCATGCTGATTGCCCATCATATAACAAGCGGTTCGATATACCGGACCTTCCAACTCTCTTAAAAGATGGACCAAGGCTTCCCGATCTCCCTTTTGGGCGAGCTGAACCCATTCCCCTTGGACCAATTCAACCCCTCCTGTATATATTGACGGATTGGACCTTGTGAAAGTTGCACCCTTTTTCCGGAATATCCGTCATCCGAACGTTCTCAGTTATTGTATCATAGAGATGAAAACCGGGGCAGGCTGACCATTTATATGTCCGACTGAATCTTACAAAGAGCATGGAATGTGATATTGCGCTGATCGCCAGAGCAGTGAAGTCCAAAAACATAAATAAGGCAACCGGTCCGAACCGGTCACCCTGATGATCAACACTATTTTTTTAACTGAATTAATTCCATGGCAAGGTCAGCACCCACCTCGGCATTATGCTGAACCAGAGCGATATTTGCTTCCAAGCTCTTCCCTTTTGTCAACCCTTTCACTTCTTCCAACAGGAAAGGCGTTACCTCCTTTCCTGTAATCCCTCTTTGCTTGGCTTTTGCCAATGCCTGTTCAATCATATGATCCATTTCCTTTGAATCAAGTGCCTGCTCTTCTGGAATGGGATTTGCAACGACCGCTCCCCCGGAAAGGCCCATCTTCCATTTCGTATGAAGGAGGCGTGCAATGGCTTCCGTTGTATCCAAAGCATAATCTACTGGATACCCTGATTGACGGGAATAGAATGCCGGGAACTCTTCCGTTCCCACACCAATTACAGGAACTCCATTCGTTTCCAAGTACTCCAGCGTTAATCCAATATCGAGAATGGACTTCGCACCGGCACAAACCACAGCCACATCGGTTTGGGCCAATTCATTCAGATCAGCTGAGATATCCATTGTATTCTCCCCGTCACGGTGAACACCTCCGATTCCTCCAGTCACAAAAACATCAATTCCCGCCCATTCTGCAACAATCATCGTAGCGGCGACAGTGGTCGCCCCATGTTTCTTTGTCGCCACCACGTATGGAAGATCCCTTCGGCTCACTTTCAAAATATCGTGACGGTTCGCCAGAACATCGATTTCATGATCTGTCAGTCCAACCTTGACTTTCCCGTCCAAAATAGCTATTGTGGCGGGAACGGCACCACGTTCTCGTATGATGGTTTCCACTCGCCGAGCGGTTTCCACATTTTTGGGGTAAGGCATCCCGTGTGAGATGATGGTAGACTCCAATGCAACAATCGGTTTTCCTGCTTCCTTTGCCTGTTGAACTTCCTCTGAGCAAACCAGCATTTCATTGATTTTCATATCTCCACTCCTTTGAGGTTTTAACAAAGTAATCGTTTTCTGCAAATACTCACCTTCTATTTGAAAGGGTTCATTCTATCTTTGTTGAAAAAGAAAGCTTCTCCCCCTGTTGCCATCCTCTCTCCTCCAAACTTATTCCCAAATTTTTGGACTCAATTCAGTAGAGACACTCGCTTCTGTTTTTAATGTCAACATGGCAAACGTCAACCCTTTTTGACAAGCTTCACGGAGAGAAAAGTGTTGGTGAAGACTTCCCACCACTCCAGCGGCAAACGCATCACCTGCCCCAGTTACATCCACTACATCTCCGGAAGGCAACGATTCCAACCATCCACACTCTCCATCGGCTTCCATAAAATAAACACCACTCGATCCCCTGGTTACCACTACCCGATGAACTCCCCGCTTCATCAGAATGTGGCAAGCATATTCGCATTCCTGTTGCGTCCGGGTTTTCACCCCCGTCACTTCACTCAATTCATCAGCATTTCCAATCCAAAGAGCAACCCCGGAAGCATCTTCAGGCAATCGATTGGCTTTGGGGACGGATACAGGAACCATACACAAAAATATTTCATCTGCCCGGCATCGACGAATCACATCCTCAATCACAGATGCAGAGAGGTTGGTATCCACCACTACTGAATTTCCAGCTCGGATTCGGGACCAGAACCGTTCCAGTAATGAATGATCAAGCCGTTGAAGGACATCCATTTCCGCCAAAGCGAAAGCCATTTCTCCATCCGGTTGAAGAACAGCCGTATAGTTCCCGGTATTCACACCGGAAACCTTCTCCAACAGGCTGACATCGATTCCTGCTTCCTGACAATGCTTCACAATCTCTTCTCCTTCCCGGTCGTCTCCGACAACCGTTAAAAGGGAAACTTGCATCCCTGTCTTGGCAAGATTTTCAGCAATATTCCGAGCCACCCCTCCATAAGAACGAGAGATGTGAACCGGATTGGATGTCTTCGCTTGCAGTTCTCCGGAAAGCCAAGCCTTGCGATCCAGATTGGCTCCTCCGATGCATACCACTCCTCTCTGCTTCGGAAGTATATATGCCCGTCCCAATATCTTTCCTTTTCGAGTCAGGGAAGAGATGTAACCCGCCACAGCGGAACGAGACAAACACAGTTGTTTGGACAATTCCTGCTGACTGATATAGGGGTTTTCCCGGATCAATTCCAAGATTTTTACCTCTTTTTCCGATAGCTTTTCTTTCATATCCCAACCTCCTCTCTTATTTAAACATTTGTCTTTATTTTAAACAAATGTTTTTAACCATGCAAGCAAAACATGGATCACCCCTCTGACGAAAGTCGTTTTGACAAATTTTCTAAAATCAACTTCTACTCTTTATCTCTCGGATTTCACAACCGACTCCACCTTCCAAGTGTGGGGAGAGATCGTTACCGTAATGGCTCCATCTTGATCCGTTCTCCATATATCAACTCCTCGTTTTTTGAAACGATTCAACACTTCAGGGGAAGGATGCCCAAAGCGGTTATTCCTTCCAACAGAGATCACAGCCATCCGGGGGTGGATGGATTGCAGCCATTTCTCCCCGGAAGACGTCCGACTCCCGTGATGAGCCACTTTCAAAAGGTCAATTTGTGGAAGATTCCACTGTCTCATGATCTCCTGTTCACCCGCTTGTTCCACATCGCCGGTCATCAAGACCTTTTTTCCGTATACCGTCATTAAAAACACAAGAGAAGAATCATTGCCATGGTTCTCCTCCCCGCTCTTTTCTGAAGGGTAGAGAAACTGCCACTTGATCCCTGGCTCCAATTCCCACTCTTTCCCGGTTTCCGGAATGAGTACCGGAATATTTTGCTGTCTGAAGCAATCCATCAGTTCCGTCTCCATCGATCCTTGGAGAGACGCGTGATTTCGTATGACGTGTTTCACGGAAAACTGATTGACTACCGCTTTCAATCCTCCAATATGATCCGCATCTCCATGAGTCATAATCAACCAATCAATGCTTTGAATCCCCCGGTATTTTAAGTAGGGAATCAAAACCCTTTTCCCGACATCATAAGCTTCCCGCTTTCGTTGCCAAGGCTCCTTCTCCCAAGGAAGTACGCCACCACCGTCTACCAGAATCACGTTTCCTTCCGGTGTTTCAATCACCGCTGCATCCCCTTGACCCACATCCAAAAAAGTGATCTGCAATTCATCTTTCGACCCCTCGATCAGTGGGATTCCAATGACAGCAATAAAAAGGAAACCAGCCATCCAACCATGTCGAGTCCGCCGGATCTTTCCACCCATCCAAGCCCATAAACAATAGCAAAGCGTACCTGCATAAGCAATCAGCCACCACCACGGCGGAGGGGGCCAGAAAAGTCGTGGCGCTTTCCACATCGCTAAAAAAGAAAGAACAGAACGAATACCGGACCACAATTCGGTAACAAACAGCGCCAGCCCGCTTCCCAATCCCTCATGGATTCCTCCCACTATTAGGGATAGATAACCAATTGGAATGCCAATCGCCGTAACCACGGGAACGACCAAAAGATTTCCTCCCCATGAAAAAAGCGAAAACTCATGGAAATGTGTAATCAGTAGAGGAAACGAGGCAGCCTGAGCAATCATGATTACGGCAATCAGTTGGTTTACTCTCGGCCAACACGTTGGAATCCTTTGACTGACCCACTCTGTTGCCATTAACAGGGCGAACGTTACCGAAAAAGAAAGTTGAAACCCCGCCTCCAACAATTGGTATGGGTTCCACCACAAGATGAATAAAGCGGCCAATCCAAGAAACGAAAGGTTGTCTTTCCATTTCCCACAGGCAATCGATATAACCCCCAGCACAGCCATGACTGTCGCTCGGATCACCGGTGTCTCCGCTCCCGTTAACACTGCATAGAAAGGAAGCGTTACTATAGAAAAAAATGCCGCTTTTTCTCTGGTCAAGCCGAGCAATGTTGCACCTATATAAAGACCTCCCGCAAAAACACCCACATGAAGCCCTGAAATCGCCAACAGATGAACCAGACCGAGAGAAGCGAAGTCCTCTTCCCACTCTGCAGGAACGGCCTTTCGATTCCCAAGAAGCATCCCTTTCATCAAGCCGGCTACATTTTCTGGATAAAGACGATCCAGACGTTTCTCCAAAAACAAACGAAAAGAATCGATTTTTCCATAAACAGAGAACGGGCGAGACAATATGTTGACATCCTGCCAATCCCCTTCCCCTAAACGATGGATATAGCGTCGATGGAGATAAGCGCGGTAGTTAAAGCCACCTGGATTTCGGGCGGAATCAGGTTGGATCAATTGGACTGGAACCGCGAGCAGGGTTCCTCTCTTCAACGTTTGCGCTTCCTTTTTTTCCATGGAGCGATTCAGACGAAGTTGCAAAAGAATCCTCTCTTCTCCTTGAATCTGCTGTTCCCTCAGTGTGACGCGACGAGTGCGAATGGTCAGACGGACTTGATCCCCATCCACATCGGTTGGAGAGACAACAGTTCCTTCCACCATCGCCCTGGAAGAATTACCGGATACCGGAAGTATGGTATGATTTGAAGCTTCCACTGTACAAAATTGGGCTGCACCAAAACAACACCCCACCAAGAATAATGTCCATCCCCCTCCCCGCATCCGCCAATAGCCATATATCCCTCCGACCACCAACACTCCTCCGCCTGCCAACCCCCAAACCCTTCCGCTACCACCCCACTGAACGGCCAAGCCAATCCCTATCGCCCAGCCGACCGATAATATCAAAAAAGGCTGCTTCATCATGCTCCTGCCTTTCCAGATTTGTTCCATTTCCAATTTTCGACAAAAATAGCATCAATCCCTTTTTTTTACAAAAAGAAACCCCTCGCATCATGCGAGGGATCACTCTTAGCTCTCTTCTCCAGGATTGATGTCCACATCTCCATCTGTTGGGGGGTTATCCCCAGTCGGTGGTGATGTATCACCGTCTTCAGGTGGGGGATCACCACCGCTATCCGGAGGGGTCGATCCACTGTCATCATTGTTACCGGATTGATCATTGTTCGGCTGATTTCCAGTATTTGGCTCCTCTGAAGGGTTGTTATTGGATGGAGGTGGGTTTGACCCTGAAGAGTCTGAAGGTGCATTATTCTCTTTTTCTTTTTCCTTTTTCACCTTATGTTTTTCAAAGCCTTTATAAGACATTTTGGGTTGCTTGGGAAAACTCCCCTGAAGCAACTTTGGATCTGACTTTTGCACGGCTCTAAACAGATTGATCCATGTATGTTTGGCTAAGTTGGAATTGGGAATTCTTTTGGGATAATCGTAACCGGTCCAGACTCCCAATGCCACTTTCGGGGTATACCCGATAAACCAAAGATCCTCGGTATTGTTGGATGTCCCCGTTTTCCCGGCTAAAGATATTCCTGGAAAGCTTCTCCCGACCGTACTTCTGGCGGTTCCATATGAATCCCGAACCACACTCTCAAGCATATCCGTCGTCCAATAGGCGGCCTGTGGCGAGAAAATCCGCTTCGGCTTTTTTTCTGCCTCCCAAACCACTTCGCCCTTGGAGTTCTCAATTTTACTGATGATATGCGGTTCGTTAAATTTCCCCTCGTTTGCAAGCATGGCATAACCGGCAGTCATGCGTTGCACATCAAAACCATAGGTAAATCCACCGATAGCACTTGCTTCTCCATCATGTTCATGGATGGGGAAATTCATTTTGCGAAGGTAGTTAAAGCCGTTTTCCAGCCCTACCTTTCTCAACAATTTAATCGCCGGAATGTTGATCGATTTCTTCAGTGCTTCGCGGGCTGTCATCGGTCCATCATATCTGCGGGTATAGTTTCGATAGACGTTGCCACCCGGTCCCGTCAGTTTCTCATCGATAATAATGGATTCCGGGGAGATAATCCCTCGATCCAACGCAGGTCCAAAATCAAGCAATGGTTTAATCGTGGACCCTGGTGAACGTTGCACATCCAAGGCGTGGTTTTTCTGGTTCTTGTTATAATCCCGGCCACCCACAAAAGCCAGTGTGCCACCGGTCTCTACATCCAGCAAAACCGCACCCAAATCCTGTCCCTTTCCAAAACTGCTGTTTTTCGCAGCTTTATTCAACGCTTTATATAAATCCTCATCCAACGTAGTGGTAATCTTATACCCACCCGTCAGCACTTTTTGCTGATATTTATCCAAGGTATCCCGATACTTCCCATCCTTGCTCAGCTTCTTGGGATCTTTGCCGTCCGCCTTCATCAAGACCTTGGCAGCTTCCTCCTCCACGGCCATTGTGATAAACGGATAATTTTTAAAGGCAATTGACGTATCATCCTTGGTTTTCAAAGCACCCTTTACATCGTAGGAAGCAGCATTCTCATACTCTTTCTTGGAGATTTTTTTATTCTCCACCATATTCATCAGTACGTCCTGCATCCGTTCTTTACCCAGCTTGAGGTTCTGCTCGTTTACTTCTTCATCATTCTTTCTATTGTAAAATGGGTTATATGCGTTGGGGCGCTGAACCATCCCCACAATATAGGCAGCCTGTGGAAGATTTAAATCTTTTGCATCTACATTAAACAGCCCTTTGGCTGCCGCCTGAACGCCCAACATATTCCGTCCACTCGCATTTTTACCGAAATAAACCGTATTCAGGTAGGCATTCAGAATATCGTCCTTGGAAAAGAGTCGCTCCATCCGCAAAGCCAGGAAGAGCTCCTTTGATTTACGTTCCAAGCTTTTTTCCCTGTAATCGAGAAAGAGGTTTTTGACCAATTGCTGGGTCAATGTACTTCCACCGCTACTTCCACTGCCGGTCACATTCAGGTAGACCGCACGTGAAAAGCCTTTGGGAGAGATCCCCTTATGTGTGTAAAAGGTTCGATCCTCCGTGGAGAGCAAGGCATCAATCAGATGCGGACTTACCTGATCCACCGTTACTGCCTTTCGGTCACTATCTCCCCGTAACTTCCCGATGGTAGAACCATCCCGAAAATAAGCCACACTGGTTTGCGTCCAGGTGCTGATTTTCTCTTTCATCTCGGCTTTTTTGCGGACTGGCTCTTCATTGACCAAGGAAGCCACATACCCTGTGGCAGCTCCTACTGTTGCCATACTTCCGACAACAATTATAGTAAATATTGTCAAGAATGTGAAAAGAGCTCCTTTTAAAAACCGTCGCATTCTTCCTGACGACTGCTTTTTAGAAGACTCACCATGCTTCGCCACCACTCAACCCTCCTCATCTCCTGAGAACTTATTGTATCATAAATCAAAAAACGGAGAGAAAGTGTATACAAAAAATCAGGCTGTCAATTTTGGAAATCCGGATTCCTGAATTAACAAATCAACCCCCTGATTTCGCGCTCCAGTGTGATTCTATCATATTGGATCATGGAATAGGAATCCAGCTTCTGTACTATTCATATCAAAGCCATCTCCAAAAAACGCCCGCTGATACAGCGAGCGCAAAATCAGTGGACCCATTCTCTCAAACCACCTTGGCTTTTCGGGTAAATGTTCCGTTTTTCCAAGTGGGCATATTGACTGCAACCACTTCATCGGCATAGATGAGTCCCAATTGGTCGGTAATATACACACGTTTATTCTGGTATCTGTATGTTTCCTTAATTTTCACATCATTTATCTTGCCAAAAGCTCCAATGAGTGAGAGTTCATCTCCAACCCGCAGATTGTCCATCACTTTTCCTGAATCCACACCACCAAAAACGAATCTTCCTCTATACTTTGCCATGGTCATTCCTCCTGATAAGGCTTAATATTCGGAAAATTTATTTTACTGTTCCGATGCTTCTATTTTAGATGCTTTCATCTCTATAAAACCATTCTATATTTGAATAATTTTTGAACAATTTCATCACAGAAAACCAAAACACCCATGGTTGCGAATGGGTGTTTTGGTTTCTATCCCCATTCAAATCCGTGGCAGCGTAATACCCCGCTGATTTTGATATTTTCCCTGTTTGGCTTTATACGAAACTTCACAGGGTTCATCGCCTTCAAAGAACAATACCTGACACAAACCTTCATTGGCATAAATTTTCGCAGGAAGTGGTGTGGTATTGGAGATTTCCAGTGTGACATGGCCTTCCCACCCTGGTTCAAAGGGAGTCACATTGGTAATGATTCCACAACGGGCGTAGGTTGATTTCCCGACACAGATCGTCAGTACATTTTCCGGGATGCGAAAATATTCCACAGAGGTGGCCAAGGCAAAGGAATTTGGCGGGATAATGCAGACATCACCTTTGAAGTCGAGAAACGAATCTGCATCGATCTCTTTGGGATCGATCACCGGCATCAGGGCATTGTGAAAGATCTTAAACTCATCTCCCACGCGAAGATCGTATCCATAACTAGACAGACCAAAGCTGATCGCTTCCCCTTTTCCTACATTACTGCTGACAAACGGTTCAATCATTCCGTGTTCTTCTGCCATTTTTCGAATCCATTTATCGGATTTAATGCTCATCAGCTAGAAAACCCCTTTTCCCTTTATATTCCCACCTATTTTACAATATTCCGTTACACACAAAAACCGCCAGATTCCGGTTATGCTGATTTCCAAGTGAACCCCGTTACTTTTTCAAGTATGTCATATTTTCGACATAAACTTCTAATAGACCAAAAAGTGAGAATCACATTCGAATAAATATTTAGAAGCAAAATAAGGAAAAAAGGAGAATGTGTTATGAAAAAACGAAGATTTTTACTGATCCTAGCATTGGTGACTCTGTTTTCCGTTTTATCTGTCCCGCAAGCCTTCGCAGGTGGGTATGACCTCATGACTTCCTATCACGGGGATGGAGAATTTTATGTTACATTTGAGGAAAAGGTGCAACAAGCAGAAGGAACGTGGACAATCAAAGTGGGAGAAGAATACTACAGTGCTCCGATTGTTTCTCATACTTCCAAAAAGGTAAAAGGAAACCAATACCACTATCAATTTGAAAACTGGAATTTGAAGCCTGGTCAATACCATGTTTTTGCCGGTTTCCACGGTACAGTCGACGGATTGGAAGATGTTTACGCTAGTGACGAATTCACCATTGAGGTAACAAAGGATCACCAAGTAAAAATAAAAAACTAATAGCTAACAAACCAAACAGCTTCCAGCAAAAATGGAAGCTGTGAGACTAATAAAAGGGGGATATCCGGTGGAGCATCCTTTTCCGACGACCCAGCGGAACCCCTGGAGGTCCCAACCAGCGGACAACCTGCTTTTCCTTTTTGTCCGCTGGTTGGGATCGGAGGGGATGAAGCGGACTCATCCACTTCCTTGCTGGAGGAAAGAAATGCGAAAACGGAAATCTCCCCTTCACCACTTCTGTATGAACCTCACACTAATGGTAGCTGTTTGGTTTGAACATTTGCTGATTCTTTCACCTGGATTTATGGGATTAAAAACCGTCCGACAGAAGTCTTATCCGGTACAAACCTTATGGACACCTCGAATTGCTTGGATCAGATCTTCCAGCAAATCGTCCGGATCTTCCAACCCGACCGATAAACGCAATAGACCATCCGTCACCCCTCTTTGCACCCGTTCCCGTGCAGGCATCGCCGCATGAGACATCCGAGCCGGATAGGACAGAATACTCTCCACCGCTCCCAGGCTGACAGCTACAATGGGAATCCGGACGCGGGAAAGAATGTTTCGCACTTGCTCCGCACTTCCCACATCAAAGGAGAGAACCGCACCATGGCCATCAGCTTGGGAGGCTTGCAACCAATGACCAGGATGATCCTTTAGTCCAGTATAAAATACGTGATGGACTTCAGGAATCCGACACAGCTCACGGGCAATCCGGGTCGCGGTAGCGGTAGATGTTTCCATCCGGACCTTCAGGGTTTTCAATCCCCGTAACGTTAACCAAGAATCCTGTACACCCAGAATCGACCCTAGAGCATTTTGCAATCCTGCAAGGGATTTTGCCATCTTCTCGTCTTTCACCACAACCAGTCCTGCGATCACATCACTATGGCCGGCAATAAATTTGGTGGCACTGTGAATCACGATATCGGCTCCCATTTGTAGGGGGCGCTGAAAGCACGGTGTCATAAAGGTATTGTCCACAATGGTGATCAGTCCCTTTTGCTTCGCCAATCCTGCGGCCTTCCGTAAATCCGTCACTTTCAAAGTCGGATTGGAGGGTGTTTCCAGATAAACAGCTTTGGTTTCCGGACGAATGGCTGCTTCCACTTGGTTCAAATCTGTTGTATCCACAAAAGTGGCCCTGATTCCCATTCGGGGTAGAACATCGGTCAGTACCCGGAACGTGCCACCGTACAGATCCCGTGAAACCACCAAATGATCCCCTTGAGAAAAGAGAAAAAACACAGTGGAGATCGCTGCCATCCCTGAAGCAAAAGCAAACCCCCGCCATCCCCCTTCCAATTCGGCAATCGTTTGTTCCAGCGCTTGGCGCGTCGGGTTTCCAGAGCGCCCGTAATCATAGTTTCCGGGGTGATCAATATCCGCTTGATGATAAGTGGACGCTTGATAGAGCGGAACACTGGAAGCACCCGTATGAGGGTCCAATTCATTTCCATTATGCAAAAGCCGGGTTCCAAAGTTCATCCATTTCACCCCCTACGTGTGATATTACTCAGGGAACGATCCAATGCCTGAGCCAAATCATGGATCAGATCCTCCGGATGTTCAATCCCGACAGACATTCGCAACAACCGATCACAAACGCCCACCCGCTTGCGGATCTCCTCTGGAATCTCGGCATGGGTTTGGGTCGCAGGATGGGTGAGCAGACTCTCCACTCCACCCAGACTTTCAGCATAGGAGATCAACTGAAGTGAGGAAAGGAACGGATTTACCATTTCCGCCTTTTTTACCCGGAAGGAAAGCATCCCGCCATACCCGGAAGCCTGAACATCCTGTATCTTTCGGCTTTGAGGTAACAGTGATGGATAAAAGACCTCTTCCACGCCGGGGTGCTGTTTTAAGTACTGAACAATCCGACCGGCGTTTTCTTGATGTTTTTCCATGCGAAGAGCCAATGTTTTCATGCCACGAATCAAAAGCCACGAGTCTTGAGGTCCCAAAACCGCACCGATGCCATTATGAAGACTCGCTACCTTTTCCGCCAAGTCCCGTTCTCCGGTAACAATCAACCCAGCCAGAACATCATTGTGCCCACCCAGATATTTGGTGGCGCTGTGAATCACTACATCAGCTCCCAGAAGTAGCGGTTGTTGAAAATAGGGCGTCATAAAGGTATTATCCACGAGAGAAATCCAGCCATTTTTTCTGGCGATATGACAAATCTTCGAAAGGTCCGTCACTTGCATTAAGGGGTTGGTCGGAGTTTCGATAAAGATCCCCTTGGTCCGGGATGTTGCTGCACGTTCCACCGCTTTTGGATCTTGAAAATCCACATAGCTGAAGGATAACCCATAACGTGACAATACTTCCTCAAACAATCGATAGGTTCCACCGTATAAGTCCAGGGATACAATCAGATGATCCCCCTGAGAAAAAAGACCCATCGCGGTTTGGATGGCAGCCATTCCGGAACTGCAAGCAAACCCTGCCACTCCTCTTTCCAAGCGGGCAATCGCTTCTTCCAGAACGGAACGGGTAGGATTTTTGGTACGAGCGTAGTCAAATCCTGTACTCTCCCCCGCTCCAGGATGCTGGTAAACCGTTGAATGATAGACTGGAAAACTGACTGCACCGGTTTCAGGGTCCCTGTTTTTTCCGATCTGTACCCATTCCGTTTGTTTGTGCATGCTTTCCCTCCATTGTGTCACGACGAAGGTTTTCGTGGATCAGTTGACGGAACTGTAAACCACGCTCTTTTTTAGCGCCTGATCCAGATCCTCAATCAAATCATCCACGGATTCAATTCCGACTGACAAGCGAATCAACTCTGGATGCACTCCAGCAGACCGCTTCTCCTCCTCTGTCAACTGCTGGTGGGTGGTACTGGCAGGATGGATAACCAGTGACTTTGCATCTCCCACATTCGCTAAGTGAGAGAAGAGATTGACATGATCAATGAATCGCCGTCCTGCTTCCAGTCCACCCTTAATGCCAAAGGTAAAGATCGCTCCCTGACCTTTTGGCAGATATTTCTTCACCCGCTCATCGTCTGATTGTCCGGATAATCCAGGATGATTCACCCATGTAACCTGTTCATGTCCCTTTAACCATTGAGCCAGTTTCAATGCATTTTCACTGTGTCGTTCCATTCTTAGATGCAAGGTCTCCAAGCCTTGAAGCAAAAGAAACACATTGAAGGGAGAAATTGCAGCACCGAGATCCCGCAGAAGTTGCACACGAGCTTTTGTAATATAGGCCAATTCTCCAAGAGCTTCTGTATAGGAAATGCCGTGATAACTGGGGTCCGGCTCCACCAATCCGGGAAATTTCCCATTGGTCCAGTCAAACTTTCCGGAATCAATGATGATCCCTCCAATGGACGTTCCATGTCCACCAATAAATTTGGTGGCTGAGTGAACGACAATATCCGCCCCAAATTGGATGGGTTTCAACAGCACCGGAGTGGCAAGGGTGTTATCCACAATCAAAGGAATCCCTGCTTCATGAGCCACTTCAGCCACTGACTCAATGTCCAGAATATCCATCCCCGGATTCCCCAGACTCTCTCCATAAATCGCTTTTGTTTGCTCGGTGACAGCATTGCGGAAATTTTCTGGATCGGAAGGGTCCACAAATGTTACTTGAATCCCCAGTTTGGGAAGTGTATGGCGAAACAGATTATAGGTTCCTCCGTATAAATTGCTGGATGCCACAATTTCATCTCCAGCACCAGCGATATTCAGGATGGCATAAGTGCTCGCCGCTTGCCCGGAACTTACCGCCAACGCTCCCACTCCACCTTCCAAAGCCGCCATCCGTTTTTCAAACACCTCTTGCGTTGGATTCATAATCCGCGTATAAATATTGCCAGGTTCCGCCAGGGAGAAAAGATTGGCTGCATGTTGCGTGTCATTAAACGTATAGGATGTGGTTTGATAGATTGGTACTGCCCGCGCATTGGTTGCCGGATCAGGCTCCTGCCCTGCGTGTACCGCCAAGGTTTCCGTACGGAAATGACTCTGCTCTTTACTCATATCAACGCCTCCCTTGAAATGAAAAACCTCTTCCCGATAAGAGAAGAGGTTTGTATGTCACAAAACAAGACCCTTCCCTTATCTCTCAAAAGCCTGACGGCTTTTGCAAGAATTGGCACCTTCCGGATATCATGACCGGGGTTGCCGGGCTTCATCGGGCTCGTCCCTCCGCCTCTCTTGATAAGAGTGTCTTTCAGAAAACAATATACAGTTTTTCCAGTCTGAAAACTTGTGATTATTATACCGGGCACATTTTCATTCGTCAACCACTATTTTTTCCGCTCGTTTCAAGAATAATTATGTAAGCGGATTCAATCTTATACGTTTTGCCCAGAAAGCTTCTTTTCACAGAAGGTTGGTGTTAAACTAATGGAGACAAGCGCCACCCATTATTAGTGGCTTGAATTACAGAACAAGGAGGCAACCTATGTCACGAAATCAAGAATTCATCAACCAGACAGAACGATACGGTGCCCGTAACTATCATCCTCTCCCAATCGTGATTTCTAAAGCGGAAGGCGTTTGGGTAGAAGATGCCGACGGGAAACGTTATATGGATATGCTCAGCGCTTATTCGGCATTAAACCATGGCCATCGGCATCCCAAACTGATTCAGGCACTGAAAGATCAAGCAGACAAAGTAACCCTGACCTCCAGGGCTTTCCACAACGACCAGCTCGGTATTTTCTATGAAAAACTGGCTCAGCTTACAGGAAAAGAACGGATTCTTCCAATGAATACGGGGGCAGAAGCAGTGGAAACCGCCGTTAAAGCCGTTCGGCGCTGGGCTTACGACGTAAAGAAGGTGCCGGATAACCAAGCGGAAATCATTGTTTGTGAAGAGAACTTTCATGGCCGTACGATGACGGCTGTTTCCCTTTCATCAAACGATGAATACAAACGCGGATTTGGTCCAATGCTCCCAGGAATCAAAATTATTCCTTACGGGGATGTTGAAGCGCTGAAGAAAGCGATTACTTCCAACACTGCTGCCCTCCTGGTGGAACCCATTCAGGGAGAGGCCGGCGTAATCGTTCCTCCGGAAGGCTTTTTGAAGGAAGCCTTTGCGATCTGTCAGGAGAACAATGTTCTCTTTGTCGCCGACGAAATTCAAACCGGTTTTGGACGAACCGGGCAACGTTTTGCCTGTGATTGGGAAGGCGTTCAACCGGATATGTACATTATGGGGAAAGCTTTGGGCGGCGGTGTCATGCCAATCTCCGCCGTCGCTGCGGATGAAGAGATCTTGGGTGTATTTGAGCCGGGTTCCCATGGCTCCACATTTGGCGGAAACCCGCTGGCCTGCGCTGTCTCTATCGCTGCATTGGACGTTCTGCAAGAGGAAAACTTGGTGGAACGCTCCCGAACGTTGGGACAATACTTTAAGAATGAATTGGAAAAGATCCAAAACCCGGTCATTAAAGAGGTTCGGGGGAAAGGCCTGTTCCTTGGAATGGAACTTCATGAACCGGCTCGTTCTTACTGTGAGCGTCTGTCTGATGCCGGTCTTCTCTGCAAAGAGACACATGAAAATACCATCCGTTTTGCCCCACCTCTCACCATCACCCAGGAAGAATTGGACTGGGCACTCAACCGCATCCGCTCCATCATGGAAACGTGATCAACAAACCCCAAAGGAACCCGCAAAGGGTTCCTTTTTTGATCATATTACTGTACAGCTATTTGGTCCCGCAATTGGTCCAGTGTTTTCTCTCCAATCCCTGGCACTTCCGTCAATTGTTCAACGGATGTGAACGGACCGTTCTCTTCCCGGTAGGAAATGATCGCTTCCGCCTTAGACGGGCCAATACCGTTTAATTCCTGCAATTCCTCTGCAGAAGCCGCGTTCAATTTTATCGTTCCATTGGACGCTCTGGCCGAGGAAGTTTGACTTCCCTCGATATTCATAGAGGAAGGGATATCTTCTCCCTTGGCTGGTACATAGAGCGCCATCCCGTCGGAAAGCGGAGCTGCCAGATTGACGCGATCCAAGTCCGCCTGTTTTTCCGCTCCTCCTGCCTTTTGTACGGCTTCTTGCACCCTGGCTCCTGGAGAAAATCGATAGACACCAGGATGCTTCACGCTTCCCTTTATATCCACCATCCATTCATCCGCTTTCTTCTCTTTCTCCTTTTTCTTCGGCGTTGCTTCTTTCGGGCGGGAGGAATACTCCTTCACTTGAACGGAAGCAGGTTTCTCTTCCTCTCCTGTCCAGACCATGATCGTTCCTCCGATCAGGAGAAGCACCACAATCCCCAAAGAAACCGCCAGCTTTTTCTCTCGCGGAGTCCATTCTCCTTGATCCCACAACGGTTTCATCCCCTTTCTCCCTGTCCCATCATATTATCCTCCCTACAGGCGTAGAAATAGAGAGAAGCTCCCGCTCAGCGGGAACGACTCCGACAGATTCTCGCTTCAGGGAGGGAAGAATATGACATATGGTTTCATTGGAATTGGCAACATGGGTCGGACACTGATTGAAGCATTCATCGAGGCTGGAACGTGTAAACCTTCAGAATTGATCATTCACAACCGTACAAAAAACAAAGCAGAACAGTTGGCCAAAACGTATCCCGGCCTCCGTGTAGCCTCTGATAACCGTGAAACGGTCCGGGAATCATCCGTCTTTTTTCTCTGCGTAAAACCCGGTGAATTCCGAAATGTGCTGCAAGAAATCCGTGATGTTACACAAAGCGATCAAATCGCTGTTTCCATCACCAGTCCGGTAATGATCAGTGACTTGGAAGCATGGCTGTCTTGTCGGATCGCCAAGATCATCCCCAGCATCGCCAACAGGGTCTGTGCCGGCAATTCCCTATTTGTTCCCGGCACTCGCCTAACAAAGGAAGACGAAACCTATCTATGGGATTTGTTTCGTACCATCAGTCAACCTATATTGGTCGATGAACAGCACACCCGCGTGGCCTCCGATTTGGCCAGTTGCTCTCCCGCTTTTCTAGCCTGTCTGATGGAAAAATTGGCCGATGCAGCAGTGGAAGAAACCCAGCTCCCAAGGGAAACTGCTCTCTCCTTGGTTACCCAGATGGCTCACGGACTGGGGCAGCTCCTTACGAAAGGCAACTTTACGTTAAAGAGTTTGCAAGAGCATGTAGCTGTTCCTGGCGGGATCACCCGGGAAGGACTCAACCTCCTGAACCGGAATACCGGTCCTGTTTTCAACGAGTTGATCCGTCTGACCCATGCAAAATATGAAAATGACATCCAAAAAGTGCAAAATTCCTTGTTTCCGAAGGTGAAAAATAATTGAATAAAAAATCCTTTTTTGGATAAATATAGTATATCATAATCCCCCAAAAGGTGGGAGCATGCTCCTCACCTTTTGGGGGATGATTCAGCTTTTTTTCCTATAATAGATTCCTTCCCGTTCCCACAGTCGTTCCATTTCTGAAAGTCTCTGGGTTGCCAGGTTCTTCATATTTCGTCCCACTGAAGTCAGAATTCCGTTTATCAAGCTCAAAGGAGCGGTAAAGGAATCCACATAGGAAGGCAAACGACTGGAAGCGAACAGTGAAAGATCCGCTTCCTGTGCCAATGGCGATCCGACGGAATCGGTCAGGCACAAGGTCTGTACTCCCTGGGAACGAGCAAATTGAATAGCTTGGATGGTCCGATGTGTATATCTTGGGAAACCAATTCCTATCACTAAATCTTGCTTTTTCAAAGAAGACAAGTGTTCCAGCATGGTGTCAGAGTTGTGGATCAACTCCGTGTTCTGCAAAATCAATTGAAGATAGAAGGTCATAAAATATCCTAACGCATGGGAACTTCGAAACGCGACAACCCGGATCTTCTCCGCTTCCGATATTTTTCGTACTGCCTCCGCAAATACTTCCCCATCCAGTCGGTGCATGGTTTGTTGCAAGTTGCTTATATCATCATTCAGCACTTCAACAGCCACTCTGGACTCTTCCGGATACAAATGATCGGCTAGATCCAGACGTTCCACTGTAGTGATTCGTTCCCGGATTTGATCCTGTAGATTGCGTTGCATCTCCGTGTAACCGGAGTAACCGAGAGCCACAGCAAAACGGACTACAGTTGCTTCTGCCACACGGGCCTTTTCTGCCATTTTGGCAGCTGTCAAAAAAGGAGCGATATCCGGATGATTCTCGATAAAACGGGCAATTTTGTGCTGGGCCTGGCTCATGGAACTGGACCGCTCCCGAATTCGACGGTAAACATCCTCCTTCATTGCCTCTATCATCCTTTCTTCAATTGTTTCACCCCTGCTTCAAAACGCGTTAAGGTCTCTGCGATCGCTTCAGGCCCATGAACAGAGGAAAGAGAAAATCGATTCAATGGCTTGATATAAATTCCCTTTTCCAATAAAAAATTGTCCAATTTACGGCGTAATGTACGCTCGGAATCAAGGACATCCTGAGCCTCCCGAACCGGTTTATTGCTGAAGACAAGGTTAAAAATGGTTCCCACTCCAACAGCCTGCCCGCAAAAACCATTTCGCTTCAGTATCATTTCCATTTCTTTCTGCAACCTCATTGTCGCATCTTCCACCGATTGATAGGCGCCTTTTTCCTCCAATGCTTGAATGGTTTTTAAACCGGCAGTAAGAATCATGGGATGACCATTATAAGTGCCACTGTGAAAAAGGGTGGAACCTCCCTCCTGATTCCTCTCCCCACTAAGAATATCCCCAGAACGGAGTGGGGACGCCAGCTCCATCATCTCTCTGCGCCCACCAACGGCTCCGACAGGAAAGCCACCTCCCAGCACTTTACCAAGCGCCGTCAGATCCGGAGTCACTCCATACCGTCCCTGTGCTCCAGAAAGACCCACCCGAAACCCCGTCTTCACTTCATCAAAGATCAGAGGAATTCCGTAGTGATGCGTGTACTCCCTTAAATTTTTCAAAAAATCGAGGTCTGGAGGGATAAATCCTGCTTGAACCGGTTCCAGGATGACCGCTCCGATTGAACAAACCTCTTGATTCAAAATCTGTTCCGTTGTCGCCCAATCATTAAAGGGAAGAACCACGGTCTGCTTCCGGATCTCTTCCGACACTCCCATAGAATCTGCGCAAACGTATGGAGGCATTCCCTGTTTCCGTTCCCTGATGCGGACATTGAGCAATACTTGATCATAGCCCCCATGGTAATGACCTTCAAATTTGGCCACCTTCTTCTTTCCGCTCCACGCTCTGGCCAGACGCAGAGCAAACATTGTAGCCTCCAGTCCGGAGTTGGTAAAGCGAACACTTTCTACACCGGGAACCAGTTCCACCAATCTTTTGGCCATCTCCAGCTCCAGTTCATGAGGGGTACCTAAAACAGGAGTTCCCATTTGCTCAAACTGTTTTTGAACCGCTTCCAGAATTTGTGGATTCCCATGTCCCAACATTAAAGCTCCATAACACAGGTTATAATCAATATAATCATTTCCATCAACATCATACAGATAGGCTCCGGAAGCAGATTCCATAAAGATCGGATAGGGGTCAAAATATTTAATATTGGCTGTAACACCTCCAGGCATCCATTGTTTGGCCTCTTCGTACCGCTTAGCTGAACCCCGTGTTTTGTTCTGCAATGGATGAACCGGTCGAGCGGGTGTGGACATCTTGCTCACCTCTTAAATGAAATAAATCATTCATACATAGGGAACAATGAATGATTTATTTCATTATATCTTGACACATTATTCAATTTCAATGGGAAACAGCCCACCAAAATCGGACGACTGATTCTTGATGCAAACCAAAATGAATGAAATCCTTCATTCCAACCCGCTTTCAGTATAAAAAAAGCACTCCAGATCAAGGAGTGCTGAGGTTCATAACAAAGTGGTGAAGGGGAGATATCCGTTTCCGCATCTCTTTCCTCCAGCAAGGAAGTGGAAGGAGTCCGCTTCACCCCCTCCGGTTCCAACCAGCGGACAAAATATCCGCTAAACGGTTGGAACCTCCAGGGGTTCCGCTGGGTCGTCGGAAAAGGATGCTTCACCGGATATCCCCCTCTTATTTTCCTTTGTCAGCAGTCTCTGCTTTTTTTCATATTCATTTAGCAACGATATTCACCAATTTTCCAGGAACAACAATCACTTTTCGAACGGTTTTTCCTTCAAGCAACTGTTTCACTTTCTCTTCAGCCATGACCTGTCTCTCTACTTCTTCTCGATCAGCCTGAGCAGAAACAGTCGATTTATGACGTACTTTGCCGTTGATCTGTACAACTATTTCCCATTCATTTTGTACCAGAGCCGTCTCATCATATTGGGGCCAGGGTTGCTCATGTACGCTCGTCTGATACCCCATCTGTTGCCACAGTTCTTCTGTAAGATGAGGAACAAAGGGAGCGAGCAGGATCACCGTTTTTTCAATGGCCTCAACCAATGTTCCCCGATCCGCATCCTGGGGATAGGCGTTTATTCCATTCACCAGTTGCATAATGGCGCTGACTGCGGTATTAAACTGCAGACGATCTTCAATATCCTCAGTCACTTTTTTGATCGTACGATGAAGAAGCCGATACAATTCTTTGGATGCCTTCTCTTCAGGCTTTGGGTCCGGACGGTTCTGAAAGAGTTCCTGGTTAAGCTGTACCATCCGCCAGATACGGTTTAGGAAGCGATGACTTCCTTCCACCCCGGAATCGTTCCAATCCAGTTCTCCTTCTGGAGGAGCGGCGAAGAGGATAAACAAACGGGCGGTGTCAGCTCCGTAACGATCAATAATATCCATCGGGGAAACCACATTGCCTTTGGATTTGGACATCTTGGAACCATTCTTCAGTACCATGCCCAGGGGAAAATACTGTTCAAACGGTTCAGTGGCCTTTAACATGCCCGCATCATGCAGAACCTTGGTGAAAAAGCGCGCATATAGAAGATGTAACACCGCGTGTTCAATTCCCCCAATATAATGGTTCACCGGCATCCACTCGTCGGCTTTTTCCGCATCAAAAGGCTTTTCTGTATTGTGCGGATCGGTATAACGCAAAAAATACCATGAGGAGTCGACAAATGTATCCATTGTATCCGTTTCCCGGCGCGCCTCACCGCCACAGGAAGGACAGGTGCAGGTTACAAAACTCTCTGATGTCGTAAGAGGATTGCTTTTTCCGTCAAAAACCACATCCTCTGGCAATGTAACCGGCAATTCTTCCGCAGGTACCGGGACAATACCACAGGAATCACAATATACGATCGGAATGGGGCAGCCCCAGTACCGTTGACGAGAAATGAGCCAATCCCGAAGGCGATAGGTTACCGTTTTCTTTCCGTTCCCCTCTTCAACCAAACGATCAGCAACCGCTCCTATGGCCGTACGGTTGTCCATTCCATCAAATGGCCCCGAATTGACCAACACCCCTTCTCCTGTATAGACTGCTTCCATATCACTGGAAGGAGATTCCTCATCATGAGGCTGAATGACGATCTGAATCGGCAGATCATAGGTTTTGGCAAACTGAAAATCACGCTCATCATGAGCTGGAACTCCCATCACAGCTCCAGTACCGTAATCCATCAAAACATAATTTGCCACCCAGATCGGGATCTCTTCTCCGGTCAGGGGATGTTTTGCCTTTGCACCCGTGTCCATTCCAAGCTTTTCAACATCAGCGCCAGTACGGGAAAGTTCGGATTGATTCCTCACCTTCTCAATGAACGAACGGACTTTTTCTTCGTGGGGCTTGCCGTGGATTAATTGTTCCACCTTGGGATGTTCTGGAGCCAGCACGATATAGGTGACCCCGTAAAGTGTATCTGGACGGGTCGTAAAAACCGTCACCTCTTCATCTCCCAACTCAGGGATCGAAAATGCCACTTCCGCTCCTTCACTGCGACCGATCCAGTTTCGTTGCATGGTTTTCACCTGTTCCGGCCACTTTGGCAAATCGTCCAGATCTTCCAGTAAGCGATCTGCATAGTCGGTAATGCGCAGAAACCACTGTTCCAGGTCTTTTTTCACCACAACGGAGTCGCAACGCCAACATTTACCATCTTCTACCTGTTCATTTGCCAAGACAGTCTGGCAATCGGGGCACCAGTTGACGCTCCCTTTTTTTCGATAGGCCAAGCCCCGTTCATAACAGAGCAGAAATAACCACTGGGTCGCCCGGTAGTATTCCGGTGTACAGGTTCCCACATATCGGTTCCAGTCATAGGACAAACCGAGTCGGACCTGTTCTTCCTTGATCTTTTGCATATTGGAAAGCGTCCACTCCCGTGGATTCACCCCTCGCTGGATCGCTGCATTTTCCGCCGGCATCCCAAAAGCATCCGCACCGATCGGGTGCAACACCTTGTAACCTCTCATCCGCTTAAAACGGGCCACCAGATCCCCCATGGAATAGTTGCGAACGTGACCCATATGTAAGCCTTCACCTGATGGATAGGGAAACATCTCCAAGGCATAAAATTTCGGTCGATCATTTTCATTTTCCGGTGTCTTGTACGCATTGCGATCATTCCAGATCTTTTGCCACTTCGGTTCAATTTCTTGAGGCGTGTACGGTTTCATCAGCACTTCCTCCAACTTCTCAAATAAATAATAAACCTCCCGCCCCCAGCTCATTGGCTAGGGACGAGAGGTTGGTTCACTGTCTCCCGCGGTACCACCCTAATTGGCATTTCATAAAATGCCCTCTCAAGATCCGATATCGGGGATCAACCGTCGAAGAGTACTGTTCGTTCCCCTTTGAGGCAATGGGACGAGTTCATCCTTGATCCCTGTCGACTTTCACCAACCGCCGACTCTCTGAAAAGGAACTTCATGGATTACTGCTCCCCATTATTGCCTAGATATTCAGGTGGTATGTCCTGAAATAATTTAATTCATATTATATGCAACCAAACAGTTATATGTCAACGTTTTTCTTTTATTTTTTGTTTCGCCTACTGAACTCCGACTTGAGTGGCATCTCCCCACAACCGTTCCAAGTTATAAAAATCCCGTTCATCCTTGTGGAAGACATGGACAACAACATCGCCAAGATCCAACAGCACCCAACGAGCATCAGACAGTCCCTCAATGGAACGCAGGAAGATCCCCTCTTTTTCCATCTTTTCCTTGATACCTTCCACGATTGCCTGAACCTGTGTTTGCGAGTTGCCATGACAAACCACAAAATAGTCGGCAAAGGCGGACAATCCTCGAATATCCAAAATGTTGACACGTTGGGCCTTTTTCTCCTCAGCGGCGACAGCTGCCATTTTTGCGATTTCCACCAGGTTCAAAGAGATTCCTCCTTCAATCTTGATTGGTGAACGTGATCCACCATTTCATTCCGGGCAGCCAGGGTTAAGGGATACACCTTGTGCCCTTTTTGAATCAGAAACACCAGCGTATTATCCAATGATTTTAATACGGCTTGATCCAAGCTTTTACGGGCCAGTTCGCGAACCTCGTCCACTCCCGGAAACCGACGCCCAGGCTCAATGTAATCTGCAAGGAAAATCACCCGTTCCAGCAGAGACATATGGGGACGGCCTGAGGTATGATAACGAATCGCATTCAAAACATCGGGGTCATTTACCCCTAACTCTTCTCGAACCACCTCTGCGCCAACAAAAGCATGCCACAACTCCGCGTGATGTTCCAACAGGTCTTTGGGTAATTGATACGTATGAATGATGTGCTTCATCCGCTCTTTCGGCCAAAACTTGCAATAATCATGCAGTAGCGCTGCCAGTTCCGCTTGGTCGCAATCCGCCTGATAGCGGTCTGCCAGCTCTTTCGCTGTTTCCATCACCCGCAAGGTATGTTCCCAACGGGTTGTCGGCAACTCTCTCCGGACTCTCTCAGCCAATTCTTTACGGTTCATACAAACGATGCTCCTTCATGTACTGACGAACTGACTCCGGAACGATATATCTTACGGAGTTCCCTTTAGCTCTCTGTTCCCGTACCCATGTGGAAGACAGATTCATCTGAATCCCGTTATGGATCAAGGTTAGTCTGTTTTTAATATGTTCGGGAATCTGATCGATATCCAATATAAATCCAGGACGGACCAGCCCGATGAAATTCACGATATCCGCTATTTCTTTTATTTTATACCAACGGGGAAGATCCCGTACCATGTCTGTACCCACAATCAAGTGAAACTGGACATCTGGATGATCTTGTGCCAGTTTCCTGACAGTATCCACTGTATAAGATGGTCCTTCCCGCTTCAACTCGATCGCAGATGCCCGAAAAAAAGGATGATCCAGTACAGCTTTTTCAACCATCGTCATGCGATCCTCGGCAGACGCAACGGCCCCCTTTTTATGCGGAGGACATGCAGCCGGAACAAACCAGACCTCATCCAAATTTGCCTTTTGGCGGGCTTGTTCCGCCATCATCAGGTGACCGATGTGAACCGGATCAAATGTTCCTCCATAGATCCCAACATTTTTTTTCTTGTGTTCGTCCTTCAATATCCTATCTCCTTCACAAGGAGTTCTCCAACGTTTGACGCATGATTTTTATCGGTGCCTCTTTCCCTGTCCAGTGCTGGTAAGCGAGTGCTCCTTGATGAACTAACATCCCCAGGCCTCCATGAATTTTCGCTCCACGCTTTTGCGCTTCTTTCAGCAAACGGGTCTTTCGGGGATGATAAACCAAATCACTTACCAACAGATCCTCATGAAGAAAAATGGGATGAACCGGACACGCCTCAACATCAGGATGCATACCCACAGAAGTCGTTTGAACCAATAAGGTCGCTTCTCGAATCGCTTCCTCCATCCGATCTGTGCTCACCCATGTCGCCGGAATCCAATGACTGAGATGGGAAGCCAATTGCTTGGCGCGACCTTCTGTTCGGTTTATCACGGTAATGTGCTGAACTCCTGCTTGGGCAAGAGCATAGCCTACCGCTCTAGCTGCTCCTCCAGCTCCAAGAATCACCACGCGTTGTTGAATGAGGTGAATCCCGGTTTCGGAAACAAGCGACTGAAGATAGCCTTGACCATCGGTATTGGTGCCCAATAAGTATTCACCTTTATTGATCACCGTATTAACCGCTCCAATTGCGCGAGCACTTTCGTCCAACTGGTCCAAATGTTCCATGATCGTCACTTTGTGAGGAATGGTTACATTCCATCCTCGAAAGCCCAATGCCCGCAATCCTTTTACAGCCTGTCCTAAATGGTCAGGCTTTACATCAAAAGCCAAGTAAATAAAAGGAAGCTCTTCTTTTTGATAGGCTGCATTTAACATTTCCGGCGATTTGGAATGGCCGACAGGATGTCCCAGCAATCCAGTCTTTTCAATGTTCGCATGAAGATGCAACCCTATTTTCCCCCTCTTTTCTTTTATAGAATGGAGGGACGCACTTCCACATGAATCCCTTCCGGCACCCACAAATCGATTTTGGAGATTTCCTTCCCTGTGGCTACCCAGCCTAAACCGGAGATAACCAAATCTTGTTTTTCTTTTTTATTTAAATGGAAACGATGACGTTTCATCGGCGGAAAGTCGGCATCATTTTTCGGTGGGGAAAGAAGCTTCCCCCGGTGTTTCTTCCAGATTTCATCCGCATTTTCCAGCTTGGTGCGGTGAATGTACAGTGAGTGAGCCATATAACAGACAAAGGGTTGTCGCACTCCCTCAATATAGTCGATTCGGGCCAATCCCCCAAAGTAGAGAGTCTGACCCTCCTGCAACTGATAAACTTTTGGCTTCATTTCCCTTTTGGGCGTAATCTCATTTAATTCGGCAGGGTCCACCCATTCACTCATTCGGTCATTACGTATAATCCCCGGCATATCCACAATCTGCTTTCCATCATCCAAAGGGATCTGAATGGTGTCCAACGTCGTCCCTGGATAGGGAGAGGTGGTAATCACTTCCTCCCCGCTTCCAAACTCACGCAACAAACGGTTGATCAGAGTCGATTTTCCTACATTGGCTGTACCAACTACATAAACGTCCCTTCCCTGACGAAGCTGTTCAATCGTCTCTGCCACTTCATGGAAATGGTATCCCTTGGCTGCACTGGTGAGCACCACATCCGCCGGTTGAACCCCCAGCTCTTTGGCCGTTCGATAGACCCATTCTTTCAATCGCTGAACCTTGACGGACTTAGGGAAAAGATCCAATTTATTTCCCAGAATCAATATGGGATTCCCGCCGATATGGCGATGAATTCCCGGAATCCAGCTTCCAGCGAAATCAAAAAGATCCACGACCTGAACCACTAATGCTTCCCGATTTCCAATCTCCTGAAGCATTGAAAGGTACATATCAGGTTGATGATCCACTTTGGCCACTTCATTATAATGACGGATGCGGAAGCAGCGACGGCAGACCACGTTTTCCCGTTCCCATGCCGACGGAGAGACATACCCTGGACGGGTTGGATCGCTCACCTGTAACTCTGTACCGCAACCTTCACACCACGCTTTTCGTTCCATCACTTTTGATCCTCCCAAGCTAATAACCCTCGTTGTTTCATCCAACGAAAAACACGCTGTTCCATTCGTCGGTTGATTTTTGTAAAGAAACCTTCCGCTTCAGAAACCGGAACCACAAGAATGGTGTGCAAGCCAAGGCGGTTTCCTCCAAGGACATCTGTAAGCAATTGATCCCCGATCATGACCGTTTCGCTCGCTGTCACCTCCAATCTGCGCATCGCCTTTTTGAATGCGAGGGTCATGGGCTTTTTGGCCCGATGGATATACGGAACTTGAAGCGGAATTGCAAAACGGGAAACCCGTGTGCGATTGTTATTGGAAACAATCATGACTTTGAATCCCATTTTCTGCAACCGGTCCAACCAACTGATTAACTCCGGCGTCGCTTTCGGTCGCGTCGCTTCCACCAGTGTATTATCCAAATCGGCGATAATCGCCTTGATACCCCGTCTTTGAAGGTCATTTAAATCAATAGCATAGATCGATTGTACAAATTCATCCGGAACCATCCGCTGTAACACTTCTCCACCCCATCACGATACGGTTGTTTATCGGCAATAACTATACCATATCCGCAAAGCCCGGCGCAAAGGGAATCCGTAAAGCCGTCCCTTTTTTCATCCACCTTCATGGTATCCAAAAAAAAGCCGGGTGAACCTCCCGGCTGTTACGCTCCTTTTTGTTCATTATTCCAATCTCTGGGATAAACATTCTTCTGTTCTCCCTTGAGCTTTTGTTTTAGATAATCATCGTGGTATTCGTAAATTCCCAAATGATTCAAGGGTTTGACAATCTGGGAATGAATACGGTTTCTGTTGTTCCCCACCAGCCATTTGATCATGTTATGAAACATTTGATCGACCCCTTTCAATTGGAAAAATACGAATCTATTGCCTTTATCTAGCAGAAAATACACTCTTCAAGCCACAAGATTAAACGAAATCACCCTTGGAACACTTCAGTCATGTGACCTTTCAGTATGTATATTCCCGCATTTCAAAATGAATAAACATTCTATTCCATGTTTTTTCATTTGATCAAGAATTTAATACTCCTTTTACCGCTTCAGCTACGGATGAAATCGTATCATTGGCTGCATTTTGAACGGCTTCGTCAGCATGCACCATCGCATAACTGTACGTTGGGAAGCGTTGAAACATGGAGATATCGTTAAAGGCATCTCCGAAACACATCACCTTGTCCGGTTGAATCCCTAAATGTTGTGTCAAGACAAAAAGTCCGTTTCCCTTGGAAACCCCTGATGGAACAACATCCAAACAATCTTTGTCCGAGATAAACGTTTGGATGTGTTCAGAAAAATACCGATCCAAAGCCTTTTTTAGCCTTATGCAATGATCCATTTCTCCCAAAAAACTGAACTTGGAAGGAGGCTTCTTTTTGAGATGCTCCCGGATATTGGTCATGACCAGAATCGGGACAAACATACGCTCTTGAACCACTTCAAAGTAGGGATGCTTGTCGGGCGTCCACAAAACATCTTCAAAACAAACTATTGTAAACAAACCGCTCTCTTGGGTTTGATCAAAAAGATCCAAAGCGACTTCTGTTGAAAAAGTGGACTGGTGCAACTGTTCTCCATTTTTTGTCTGGACAAAAGAGCCGTTTTGACTCACCCCATGTACGGCAAGGTCCAACTCTTCGGACACCTTATCCAACTCCAACTGCATTCGCCCTGAGGCAAGACAAATTTCCATTCCCTGAGTTGCAGCCTGCTTCAAGGCTTCCCTATTTTCTTTGCTTACACGATTCTCCTGATCCAACAACGTTCCATCCAAATCACAAACAACCATCTCAATCATCTAGACCTGTGCCCCTTTCTGACAACTTCCACCTGATGCTGTATCAATGCTTTTAACAAATCCCCTTCAGGCCTCAGATCTGTCACCAGATAATCCACGTCTTCCCATCCACAAACCCGATAAAAATAGCATTTTCCAAATTTGGTGGCATCCGCTAATACGATCACTTCTTCTGCACATCGAAGGGTCTCCCGAATTACCGCCCCGTCTTCCGGACAGGGGTAAAAAAGCCCCTCATCGTTGATTCCGCTTGCCCCAAGAAACACTTTATTCACACGATAATTTCTCAACTGGTCAACGGTTCCGGCGCCAAACACATAACGATGCCTGGAATGGAGACGACCACCCAATAAATGGACAGAGACGGATTTTCGCTCCGCCAGGATACAAGCAATATCAATGGAATTTGTTACAACCGTTATATCTTCGGCATCCAAAAAATTGGCAGCAGCCTGTACCGTGGTGGATGCATCCATAATGATATGCTCTCCTTGCCGAATCATCGAAGCAGCCGTTCGACCGATTTCACCCTTGCTCTGCGGCTCGTCCTGAAGGCGTTCCTTATAACTTTTCACTTCTCTTTCTAATCCGGGGAGAATCGCCCCTCCCCGTGTCCGAAGGATGACTCCCTTCTCATCCAGCTTCACCAAATCTCTTCGGGCTGTATCCCTGGAAACGCCGAACTGTTTACACAACTCCTGAACACTGATGCGACCGTACTGTTTCAAATGTTCAAGAATGGCTACCAATCTTTCTTCCTGGTACATATCCAGCCCTCCAATTTAAGTCTTAATAAGTGCTTTTATAAGCTTATATAATTGATTTTAAGTATTAATAAGTATTTATGTCAATAAAAAAGACCCGAATACCGGATCTTGAGGTTCATGACAAAGTGGGGGAGAGGGGATTTCCGTCTCCGGATCTCTTTCCTCCAGCAACGAAGTGGAAGGAGTCCGCTTCACCCCCTCCGGTCCCAACCAGCGAACAAAAGGGAAAAGCAAGTTGTCCGCTAAACGGTTGGGATCTTCAGGGGTTCCGCTGAGTTGTCGGAAAAGGATGCTCCACCGGATCTCCCTCTCTTATTGATCTTTGTCAGCAGTCTCAAGACCCGAATACGGGCCTTTAGTCGAAATATTAATCCTGTAACACCACAGCTTGTAACGGTGGTTCTCCTTCAGACAACCCCAGGACATATATGGAATAGGCGGAGTCCGGCCGCAGTGAAACGTTCGGAATCTCCAGCAAAACCCGTTCTGAACCGGCCGCCCGCAACTCCAGATCCTGAATGGCCGGAGGGGATACGTAGTATTCCGATACATTCGGGTAGGTCAGATTAAACAAAAGAACATCGCCTCCATCCGTTGCCAGGTCTAATGGAGGGGCATCCACGGAAAGGTGAACCAGACGGATTTTAGACATCCCTTCCCGCACTCTTGGCTCATCCTCGATCACCTGGAGATTTAAGTCATCCAAACGATTGATTGCTGCAATGGTATATTTCCTGCCTGGTTGAAGTGTCACTTCTTCAGAGTATAGAGGTTGACCTCTTTGACCTCTGGGATACACACCGATTTGGTAACTTCCGGCGGGAAGTGAAAGGGTTTCTGATACCTGCCCAAATGCAAGGTTTTGTCCAATGGTTTGACCGTTGGCCACTACATCGACTGCAGGAGCATCCGGTGATGCATGAATCACCCGAATGGTCCCCCTTTGCTCCTCGTCTTGACGTTGCGGATTATGGAAACCTTCTCTGGCAACCGTTCCTCGGCCTCGCATCTGACGAGTCATTCCAGCCACCTTTTTTGTATACTTGTAATGTTTCCGATAGTAATGCATGAATAGATCCGGGTCTCTGTATTTGTAATATTCCGCCAATAATCCGTACATATGTGCCTTTTCCAGCACCCGCTTCCATTCTCTTTTAAAGTCCATTTCAAATCCTCCCGACCCCATAATCATTCGTTAAATCTTATGCGATCAGAAGAATTTTCAGTCCATCCCCATCGGCAAATGATTGATGCCATATTTTGTCGCCTTCTGCTTTTAGAACTCTGGATCGTTCTGATCACAGCCTTTCGATCATATTCTGTTCACAGGGATGTAAATCGCTGTAGGAAACCGGTAACCTTTCCGATTCTTCCATCAGAAACAGGGAGAGGAGAACGGAAAGCTTATGGGGCTGTCTCCAAAAACAGGAGGTGGCTTCCATGTCCATCGTTTGGGCATTGGTGAATCTCCTTTTTGACTTTCATATTCTAAAGGAATTCACCGAAGCAGCCGGAGACCTGTCCCCCTATTTTCTTTATTTCGCAATGAGACAAAATACCGGTACTTCCTGCGGCAGATCGAAAGATTGATCTGATACATTCCGAAAGTTTGCCGTTTAAGGCAGGAAAAGACTGCTGATCCCGTACAGGTCAGCAGTCTTTTCTACCTTAGGTTAATACAAAGTCAAACCGTTCTCCCAAGCAGTATTCTTGACTTCTTTCGCAAGCTGTCATCCAAACAGCGAAACCGTTCCATTGTTTTTTTGACAAAAAATCCCCGTTTCCAGTTACAACCGAAAACGGGGATTTTGACTGGTTTTCATTTGTTTAGCCCTCAAGAAGCAGTAACTCCGGATCTTCCAACAGTTTTTTGATCGTGACGAGGAAGCTGACCGCTTCTTTTCCGTCGACGATTCGATGGTCATAAGAAAGTGCGATATACATCATCGGACGGTGTTCAAGCTGATCTCCATTTACGGTAACCGGTCGTTTCTGGATGGTGTGCATACCCAAAATTCCAACCTGTGGTGCGTTCAAAATCGGGGTAGACATCAACGATCCAAACACACCCCCGTTGGTAATGGTAAATGTGCCACCCTGAAGATCGGCCAGAGCCAGTTTGTTATCCCTGGCTTTCTTAGCGAGGTTGTAAATATCCCGCTCAATCTCAGCAAAAGAAGAGCGATCCGCATCCCGGACAACCGGTACGACCAGTCCGTCATCCGTCGCCACAGCAACCCCAATATCATAATATTTCTTGTATAGGATGTCCTGACCATCAATTTCCGCATTTAACACAGGGTACTTTTTCAAAGCGGCAACAACGGCTTTGGTAAAGAAAGACATAAAGCCAAGATTTACATCGTGCTCTTCTTTAAATGCTTCTTTACGCCGTTTACGCACTTCCATGATCGCAGACATATCCACTTCATTGAACGTGGTCAGCATCGCTGCATTGTGCTGTGCCTGAACCAAATGATTGGCAATCGTTTGCCGACGGCGGGACATACGCACCCGTTCCACCGGTTTGCCGGCGTCACT
This sequence comes from Melghirimyces algeriensis, assembly GCF_900182565.1. GTDB lineage: Bacteria > Bacillota > Bacilli > Thermoactinomycetales > DSM-45169 > Melghirimyces > Melghirimyces algeriensis. Next base: position 453,901 of record NZ_FXTI01000002.1, read on the forward strand.
TTCCGCCGCTGGAGACGGCTGAACCGCCGGTTGTTTTTTCTGAGGTGCTTTCTGTGCCGCGGGAGGTTCTTCGGTGTGTGCTTTGACATCCTCCGCAGTAATCCGGCCCATGGGATCTGTCGGACGGACACGTTGAAGGTCAATTCCTTTTTCCCGGGCCAACTTGCGAGCAGCGGGGGAAGCTGTTACATCATCCGCATGGGTTTCCTCTTCCTTGGAAACTGCCGGTTGTTTCTGTTCTTCCTTTTTCTCCTCTTGGATCTCATTCTTATCTTGAGCAGGTGCTCCTTTTCCTTCTCCTTCACCAATATGAGCGATCACTTCGCCCACTTCCACAACGTCACCGGCATGTTTTTTGATATTGGAAAGAACGCCGCTTTGTTCTGCGTGAATTTCCACATTTACTTTATCGGTTTCCAATTCAAGGAGAACATCTCCTTCATTGACGCTGTCTCCCTCACTAACCATCCAGTCGGAAATCGTTCCTTCTGTAATGGATTCCGCTAGCTCCGGTACTTTTACTTCATGCATTTCGTTTACCTCCCGCGATCGTCTCAGTTTTGAGTGTTTCCGGATTTAGGGCATCGGTCAAAATACGTTCCTGTTCGATATCATGAACATCAGGCTGTCCTTCAGCAGTGCTGGATCGATCCGGACGACCGATATAACGGATATCCAGTCGGCCCTCTACAGCCTCCCGAAGTCTGGGCTCCATATAGAACCAGGAACCCATGTTTTTGGGCTCTTCCTGTACCCACACAATTTCCTGCACGTTTTTCAGCTTTTTAAGGTGTGACAAAATCTCCTCTTTCGGGAAGGGATACAATTGTTCCACTCTCAAGATGTGCAACCAATCCGGTTTTTTCTCCATCGTTTCTATTTTTGTTTCCAGATCAATCGCAACCTTGCCGCTCGCCAAGACCAAACGCCTTACCTTTTTCGGCTTATGCCCCAGAAGAGGTTCCTCCAATACGGGCTGGAATCGATTCTTTTCCAATTCAGAAACATTGGATACCGATCGTTTATTCCGAATCAAGCTCTTCGGAGTCATCAAAATAAGCGGACGAGCCTCTTCTTTCCCAATCAAGGCGGCTTGACGGCGTAAGATGTGGAAGTACTGGGCTGCGCTGGTCAAGTTGCCGATTACAAAGTTGTTTTCGGCTGCCAATTGCAGAAATCGTTCCAAACGGGCGCTGGAATGCTCAGGACCTTGCCCCTCATACCCGTGAGGCAATAGCATGACGAGACTGGAACGCTGGGCCCATTTCGCACGTCCGGCCGCCAAAAACTGGTCAATAATCACCTGTGCCGCATTGGCAAAATCCCCAAATTGCGCTTCCCACAGCACCAAGGAATCCGGTTCAAACACGTTGTACCCATATTCAAAGCCCAGTACAGATGCTTCGGACAAGGGGCTGTTATGAATGGCAAAGGAAGCTTTGGCTTGTGGAATGCCATGGAGAGGACAATATGTTTCCCCTGTCTCCTGATCGTGAAGGACAATATGACGATGTGCGAAGGTTCCCCGTTCTGAATCCTGTCCTGTCATCCGGATACCGGTTCCATCTTTCAGGATCGTCGCGAAAGCAAGGGTTTCAGCCAATGCCCAATCCACTTTACCTTCTTCTTTCAGGCCACCCCCACGCCGTTTCAGAACCTTTTCCAGCTTGGGATAGACTTTAAATCCTTCCGGCCACTTTAATAGATCTTCATTAATCTCCTGCAAAGTCTTTAACGGAACACCCGTCTTTACTTCCGGCAGTGGCCCCGGAATGCTTTCCACAGGTAGCAAATCGTCTTTACCGCTGTTTGATCGAGTTTCCTTTACCTTGCGGTATCCCTTTTGCAAGCGATCCTGAACGGCTTGCTCCAACTTCTTGATCGATTCATCCGAGACCAGACCTTCTGCCTTCAATTTCTCAGCGTATTGGATGCGAACCGGAGAATGTTTGCGAACCTTATTGTACATCTTCGGTTGTGTGGCCATTGGATCGTCCATTTCATTGTGACCAAAACGACGATAACCGATCAGGTCAATCAGAAAATCTTTATTAAACCGGGCACGATATTGAAATGCCAGCTGAACGGCTGCCAGACAGGCTTCCGGATCATCAGCATTCACATGGACCACAGGCACTTCATACCCCTTGGCCAAGTCACTGGAATAGGTAGTCGAACGCGAATCCAGCGACTCCGTTGTAAACCCTAATTGATTGTTGGCAATGATATGGATTGTTCCTCCGGTGTTATACCCTCTAAGCCGGCTCATATTCAGCGTTTCTGCAACGATGCCTTCACCTGGGAATGCCGCATCTCCGTGAATAATCACACTGAGCGCCTTTGATACGTCATGTTCCGGATAACCCGCTTTTGTTCGATCCTCTTGAGCGGCTCGGGTATAACCGGCCACAACCGGATTCACAAACTCCAGGTGGCTTGGGTTATTGGCCAAGGTGAGTCGGGTACGTACCGTATCGTTTCCATCCACTTGGCGATTGGCACCCATATGATACTTTACATCGCCTGACCAACCATAGTTGAGTCCCATGGACCCTTCAGACGGAACCAATTCTTTATTGGGAGCATGGTGAAACTCGGCAAAAATCATTTCGTAGGGTTTACCCAGCACATGGGCCAACACATTGAGACGACCGCGATGGGCCATACCAATCATTACATCGCTCAAACCATGGTGAACACTGTGATGGATAATTTCATCCAACATCGGTACCAGCATATCCACGCCTTCAATGGAAAAACGCTTTTGCCCCACAAAAGTTTTGTGGAGAAACTTCTCAAATCCATCCACTTCGGTCAAGCGATTTAAAACGGCAATACGCTTTTCCTTGGAAAAGGACGGGAGAAATTCTTTGGATTCCACCATGTGAAACAACCATCGCCGCTCTTCCCGGTTGTGCACATGGGTAAACTCAAACGCAAGTGACTGGGTATAAATTTGTCTCAGACGCTTATATACATCCAGCCCGGTTTGGATGTCTTCCGATTCCTCCGCCCACATGACATGGGCCGGAATCGCTTTCAGATCTTCATCCGACAACCCGTATTCAGCCGGATCAAGGAGCGGATTCGGATCGCTTCCATGAACCCCAAGGGGATCAATTTTTGCATCCAAATGTCCATATGTCCGGATTTTGTGGGAAAGCTTTTCAGCGGCAACCACCTTTTTCAGATCCGGCACAGATACCGACTTATCTTGAAAGTGAGCAGGGTCTTTCGGTGTCATGTTTTCTTGATAAACAGATACCGGCGGAGGTCCCCATTCACTAAACAGCTTTTGCAACTCAGGGTCCACAGCCTCCGGATCTTGGCTATACCGATCATATTGATCCAAAAGATAAGCCAAGTTGTGGCTGTGAATACCTTGCCATGGCGTTCCCTTTCCGGGTTTCCCTGTAGACATTCAATGTACCTCCAACTGCTTTTTTATTAGGTTTCCACAGATAACAGCCCTATTCACATAAACCGCACAAATAATTACACAAACGTCCAAAAGGCAAGGACCCACTCTCTCTCACACCATGTGGATCCTCGCCTCTATTATATCTCGAAGAGTCAACTCGGTAAAATTTATGGCGATGCCGGTGAAGAGCTTTCAAAATGGAAACTTCCCTTTTCCAATTTGAATTCTGCCATAAATTTATTACGAAATAGAGGAAATATAGGATTGATCATGAGAATCTCAATGCTCTTTTTTCCGTTTTCCCTCCCCCGACTGCATCACAGAATGATTCAAAAAAATAAAAGCAAAAACACATCAAAAGCATCTTGACACAAGTTCTGCTGTTTGTCGACCCCTGTTTTCGGCCATTTCCCTTCCTCATCTATTCTCAGGAATATCCATCCCCTCTTTCCACAAGCTCATGATAAAATGCTGGGGATGTTTTCTATTTGATACGAAAATAAAATCTTGCCCTTGATTGTAGTCGTACAAAAAACCATTTTTAATAAGTATTTTTCCATTCAATATCAAATTATATTCCAATATTCAGAATCAAAAAATATACACAGATCCATTGAGATATGGAACCTTGCAAAAACCGGGAACAGTTTATGCCTTTTCAATCGGTTTTTTGAAGAATGATTTGCCTCCACTTCTCAAACTGCTGCAAAGCCAAACCCTGATCCAGGATTGTGGCGGCCCGTTCCACTCCTTCTTCCAAAGATGAAACATAGTCTATGATCCATAGGCGCAAAGCGCTGTTCAAAAGGACCATGTTTCGATAAGGAGAAGGGCGCCCCCGTAAAACCTCCCAAACGGTTTGTGCCTGTAAATCTGTCGTCCATTGAACCTCCGGCATTTCACTGTACAACCCCAGGACCTTGGGATCAATCATAAGGGATTCACTTTTTCCCTTGCGTAACAGATGGGTTCGGGTCGTCCGATTCACATACACATCCTCAGAACCTTCCATTCCCTGGATAACCACTCCCTGTTGAATTCCCAATCGGGTAAGCAGGGAGATCATTTTTTTAAAGGCTGTCATATGAAAAACACCGACAGCCATATAGGAAGCATTGGAAAAGCGGAGCAGTTTTTCCACAGTGTTCAATACGGTACGAACCCCAATCTCTTCCCGGATTGGGCGGAGAGTATGCAAAGGCGGACACCATTTTTCCGTTGGTACAAACAGAAAGCCGGTATGGTCAGCTCCACGTTGCAAAATTTCCGGTGCGACTTGGTTGATGGATACCCCCAAGGCTTCCAGGATATTGATCAGTGTAACTCCCCGTTTGGGCGGAAGCGTAGCACTACCGTGAAGTGTGACGGGAAGACCGCAAGCAGTCAACACAAAAGCAACGGGAAGCGTGGCCATAAAGCTCTTTCGCCTTCCATCGTACGGGCCGGCACAATCCAAACCGGAATCGATTGAATACTGCAAACTGCGATCTTGACAGGCGTGGACAAAGGCGAGAATTTCCTCTGCTGTTTCCATCTTGATTCTCTCCGCCATAAAAAAAGCTCCCGTTTGAGCAGGTGTGGATTGGCCGTCAAGAATCCATTCCGCTCCCTGTAACGCTTGGTCATAAGAAAGATCTTTTGCCCCCTTTTTTCCTCGTCCCACTTCTTTCAGCAAGTTGAACATCATAGGGAACCTCCTCCTTTCCTAGTTCCCCCTAGCAATGGGTAGGCTTTCACAATGGCAGAAGCAATATCCGCGATTTTTCTCCGCTCGTTCATCGCTTGTTGACGTAGCATCTGATAGGCTTTCGTTTCTGAAACCTGCTTCCATTCCTGAAGGATGCCTTTGGCTTGTTCAATCCACTTTCGCTCTTCCAACTTTTGAATCAGTTGATTTCGCTCTTCTCGCCATTGCTTTTTTTGGCGGCAATTTTGGATACCGAACCAAATCGCCCACTTGATTTGTTCTTTATTCATTCCACTGTAGACAATGCTGTCCAATTCTGCTTCCCACTCCGATAAATGGGGGATTTGTTCACTTTCATCACACCACCAGATGAATGGAATGTCTTGCCATATGTGGATCTTATGATATAATTTCGGTAATCGAAATACAGGTATATCCAGCACCATCGCATCAGCGATGTGAGAGACATGCTGTAAATCGCTGGGTGTGATTGAATGGACCATATATCCGGCTTCTGAAAGCTGTTGATAAGAAACACCTTTGTTTTTGGTCTGTTGATCAGAAATCAACAAGAGAGACGGGTTCATTGAATCACACCTCTATACAATGAAATTCTTGGTATTTTTATCATACAATGGCGGCTTTTATATGTAAAGAAATATAACATGAAATTAATAAAAAATGATCTTTCGCTTCTATGTCATTTTTATTGACATGTATAGTTAACTTATATTACAATAAAGTTGGTCACAATGATGTGACCCAAAAACTCCGACACAACGAGCGTGTCGGTAAATGGTACTGACAATTTTGATATGTAAACATTGTGTATGGATAGAAGGCAACGGAGCCGATCCCGTTTTATTGGATTGGCTCTGTTTTCATTTCACATTGATTTATTCAGGAGGTGGAGTGATGATGCAATCGCGGGGATTTTTGAAAAGTGGGCACTGGCCAAGTTTGCTGGGTTCGTTCCTGTATTTTGATACAAGTTTTATGGTTTGGATCTTGTTAGGGGCCACATCGGTTTTCGTTTCAGATGAACTGGGCTTAAACGCTTCGGAAAAAGGATTGATGGTAGCGATCCCCATTCTTGGAGGGTCAATATTCCGAATCTTCACTGGAGTTTTAACAGACAGGATCGGCGCAAAGAAAACCGCTCTCCTCGGAATGTCACTATCCATGGTACCGCTTGGTCTTCTTTGGATCGCGGGTACAACACTGACCGAGGTATATGCCTACGGCTTTTTATTGGGAATCGCCGGGGCCAGTTTTGCAGCTGCTCTTCCACTTGCCAGCCGGTGGTACCCTCCGCAGTACCAGGGTTTGGCTATGGGGATTGCCGGGGCCGGAAACAGCGGCACAATCTTTGCAACCCTGTTTGCTCCACGGTTGTCAGAAGCGTTTGGTTGGCATACCGTATTCGGGTTGGCGATGATCCCGATGGGGCTTGTCCTTCTGGTATTTGCCCTGATCGCCAAAGAGCCCCCTAACCGGCCCAAACCAAAAAAATGGAGCCAATATATGAAGGTACTGAAAGTGGCGGATGCTTGGTATCTCTGCTTTTTCTATGGGATAACGTTTGGCGGTTTTGTAGGGATGGCCAGTTTTCTATCCGTTTTCTTCCACGATCAGTACGGATTGAACCGGGTAACCGCCGGCGATTTCGTTACCTTGTGTGTCTTGGCGGGAAGTATGGTGCGACCTGTTGGGGGCTGGATCTCCGATCGTATCGGAGGTGCCCGGATGCTACAAACGTTGTTTATCGCGATTGCAGTCTTGTTTATCACGATTTCTCTGTTACTGCCGTTCCCGCTGGAAACCATCATTCTATTTTTGGTCATGGTGGCCTTAGGACTCGGAAACGGAGCTGTATTTCAATTGGTCCCCCGTCGCTTTCAACAGGAGATCGGGGTAATGACCGGGATCGTGGGAGCAGCCGGGGGAATCGGAGGTTTTTTTCTTCCTTCTGTTCTGGGATTCCTAAAGGAGTTGACGGGCACCTTCGCCATCGGTTTTCTCACCATTTCCATGATTTCTGTGGTCGCTGGTGCAACGATCCGCTTGATTGGAGCCCGCTGGAGCCGACTCTCCGTCCCTGAAAAATGGACATCGTCGCCGGCAATGGCACGAAATCGGTAAGAGGGAGGAAATAGGATTGGAAGAGTTATTGCCGGAACCAAAACATCCTCAAAATGAAACAGAAAAGAGCCAGTGTCCCTACTGTAGCATGCAATGTACCATGCAGGTTGACAAGAGAGATGATCAGCTCTCTGTAACCCCCAACCAACAAGATCCCATTGTTCAGGGTCGCTGGTGCATCAAAGGAATGCATGCGCATGTACATGCACTGGACGAAGATCGATTAAAACACCCTCTTCTTCGGAAAAACGGACGATTGGAGCCTGTCTCCTGGGAAGAGGCACTGGAATGGTTTCGCCAGCAAGTCGAAAAAACTCAGGCAATCTATGGGAAAGATGCTGTTTCAGTATTTGGGGGCGGGTCGCTTACCAATGAGGAAGCATACCTTTTGGGCAAATTTGCCCGCGTCGCCCTGGAGACCCGCTACATCGATTACAACGGCAGATACTGCATGTCTTCAGCGGCCACCGCAGCAAACCAAGCTTTCGGCGTCGACCGGGGGATGACGAATCCGTTGGAAGATATTGCAAAGACGGGATGTCTCATTTTGGCTGGAACCAATATCGCAGAATGTCAACCTACCATGATGCCGTATATTTTGGAGGCCAAGGCGAATGGAGCCACCGTAATCGTAATCGACCCACGAAAAACAAAGACAGCCCGTCATGCGGACATCCATCTGCCGGTTCGCCCAGGTACGGATACCGCATTGGTCAACGGCATGTTAAAAACCCTCTTGGATGAAGGATATTCAGATCCATCATTTATCCGGAAACATACGCGCGGGTTTGACAAACTGGCTGCCCATCTTGAGAGCGTTTCTCTGTCGGAGGTAGCCATGATTACCGGAGTCTCCAAAGAAAAGATCCAGCGTGCAGCTCAGGCTTTCGGTCAGGCGGCTACGGGAATGGTTTTTACGGCCAGAGGGGTAGAACAACACACGACCGGGGTGCGCAATGTTCGCAATTTTATCAATCTCGTCCTGCTGACCGGAAAGGTCGGACGGCCTGGCTGCGGGTACGGCGCCGTAACCGGGCAGGGAAATGGGCAAGGTGGACGGGAGCACGGTCAGAAGGCAGATCAACTGCCGGGATATCGCCTCATACAAAACCCGGAACACCGACGTGCTGTCGCCAATGTTTGGGGGGTGGACGAAAAACGCCTGCCAGGCGCAGGTGTTTCCGCCACTGAAATGTTCCGCCTGGCGTTGGAAAAGAAGATACGCGGCATGGTGGTTCTCTCTTCCAACCCCGTTGTCTCCAATCCCGACAGCCGCCAAACAGAGAAAGCACTGGACCAGCTGGACTTTTTGGTAGTCATCGATCTTTTTCTTTCAGAAACTGCCAAAAAAGCGGATCTGGTTCTTCCCGGTGCCTCCTATATGGAAGGTGAGGGAACAATGACCAACTTGGAGGGACGGGTTCTTCTTCGCCGAGCAGTCCGGAAAGCTCCTGGTGAAGCAAAGCCGGACTGGATGATCCTGACCGAAATGGCTAAAGCGTTGGGAAAAGAAACGTTTTTTCCCTATTTCAAGGCTGAAACAATTTTTGAAGAACTCCGTCGAGCTACCCAAGGTGGGATTGCGGACTATTCCGGGATGGATTACAGACGCATTGAAAAAGAAAACGGCGTATTTTGGCCCTGTCCAAAAGAAGATGCTCCTGGAGTGGAACGGTTATTTGAAGACGGACGATTTTTCCACCCGGATGGTCGGGCCCGATTCCTGGCAGTACCTCACCATGCACCGCCGGAACCAACGGATGAGCAATATCCATTGACGTTAACCACAGGGCGCCTGATGCACCATTATCTGACGGGTGTCCAGACGCGACGGACACCAGCGTTAAACGAACAGGCACCGGAGCCCCTTTTATACATTCATCCCGATACAGCGAAAGAATGGTTACTGGAAGATGGAAAGAAAGCCTGCATCCGGTCTCGCCGAGGCGAAATCCATCTCAAGGTAAGGGCGGACCCGGCGATTCGAAGGGATACTGTGTTCGTTCCAATGCATTGGGGCGGGGAAAAAGGGGTTAATCGGCTAACCTTGCCGGAACTGGACCCTGAAAGTCGGATGCCTTCTTTTAAAGCTTGTGCCGTACGGGTAGAGCCCTGCAAAGTCAACTACCAAAACGACAGACCGCTGAAAGGGGAAAAAGAGATGAACGAAAAGAAAAAATTGGTGCTCATCGGAAATGGAATGGCCGGTGTTCAGGTGATTGAACATGTATTAAAACTGACAAAAGAAGACTATGAAATCACGATTTTCGGAAAAGAACCTCATCCCAATTACAACCGAATTCTGCTGTCCAAGGTTTTGGCTGGAGACACGGAAATGAGTGACATCATTCTAAACGACTGGGACTGGTATGAACAGAATGGAATTCGCCTGCATAGCGGTTGTGAAGTTATCCGGATCGATACACAGAACAGGGTGGTTTATGCTGAAGGAGGCGTATCCGCCCCGTATGACCAGCTGGTGCTGGCAACGGGTTCCCTGCCGTTGATGCTGCCATTGCCCGGAGTGGACAAAGAGGGAGTCATCGCTTTTCGGAATATAAAAGATTGCCAAATCATGATGAAGGCATCCCAAAAATACCGCAAGGCTGCGGTGATCGGCGGGGGGTTGCTCGGCCTGGAGGCAGCAAGGGGCTTGCTCAATTTGGGAATGGAAGTGGATGTCGTCCATATCTTCAATGACCTGATGGAGCGCCAACTGGATTCCACAGCCTCTCGCATGCTGAAAGAAACATTGGAACAACAGGGGATGCGCTTTCTCATGGAAAAACAGACCGAAAGCATTCTCGGTGAAAAGAGGGCGACAGGCCTTCGTTTCAAGGATGGAACCGATTTGAAGGCTGATCTGGTGGTCATGGCGGTTGGAATCCAACCGAATGTCGCACTGGCAAAACAGGCCGGATTGGAAGTCAATCGGGGAATCGTGGTCAATGACTATATGGAAACCAGTATCCCCAATATTTACGCTCTTGGAGAATGCGCCGAACACCGGGGAATGGTTTACGGGCTGGTCGCCCCCCATCGGGAACAAAGCGCAGTTCTGGCCAAACGGTTGTGCGGAATGGAGACATCACCCTATAAAGGATCGGTACTGGCAACACAGTTGAAAGTTTCCGGGGTAGATGTCTTTTCCGCCGGAGCGTTTAACGATGACACAGATACCCGCCTCCTCCGCATTCAGGATGATTGGAAAGGAACGTACAAAAAAATCGTTCTTCGGGATAATCGCATTGTCGGAGGGGTTCTCTTCGGTGATACATCCGACTCCACCCAGCTGTTCCGCTGGATTCGAGAGGAACAGGAGATGACGGAAGAGATTCATGCAACCCTCGCAGGAGGTACCGTTGAAGGAAATATTTCTCCTGTGGAGAGGCTGACAAATGATGATCAGGTCTGTGACTGCAACGGGGTTTCCAAGGGAACGATCCTCTCTGCAATTCGGGAGCAGGAACTTACCACCTTTGAAGAGGTGAAGCGTTGCACCAAGGCTGCTGCTTCCTGTGGAGGATGCAAACCTTTGGTTGAAGGCCTACTCCAGCAGGAATTAGGAGACACCTATGATTCAGCCGCTTCCAGTAAAACCCCGATATGTAACTGTACCGATCTTAGCCGGGATGAAGTGGTGGAAGCGATCCGGAAAAAAAAGCTGACCCTCGTACGGGAAGTAATGAATGTATTGGAATGGAAGCAGCCCGAAGGCTGTCCCAAATGCCGTCCAGCCATCAATTACTACCTAGGGATGGTCTGGCCGGAGGAACATGAAGATGAGCGGGAATCCCGCATTATTAATGAGCAACGCCACGCCAACATTCAAAATGATGGGACATATTCCGTCGTTCCAAGAATGTACGGCGGCGTGACTTCACCGAAAGAGTTGCGTCGGATTGCGGATGTAGCGGAAAAATACAAGGTTCGAATGGTAAAGGTGACCGGTGGACAGCGTCTCGATCTGCTAGGCGTTCAAAAAGAGGACCTGCCCAAGATCTGGCAGGAGTTGGGGATGCCTTCGGGCCATGCCTACGCCAAGGCGGTCCGAACCGTGAAGACATGTGTCGGGGAAGACTTCTGTCGGTTTGGCACCCAGGACTCCATCGAAATGGGGATCAAACTGGAAAAAGCTTTTGAAGGGCTGGACACCCCTCACAAAGTAAAGATGGCTGTCTCTGCCTGTCCCCGAAACTGTGCTGAATCCGGGATCAAAGATTTTGGTGTCGTTGGAGTGGACGGTGGCTGGGAAATTTATATCGGCGGAAATGGTGGGGTAAACTTGCGGGGTGCGGACTTCCTCTGCAAGGTGAAGACCCAAGCAGAGGTACTGGAGATTGCCGGTGCTTACCTGCAATTTTACCGGAAGACAGCTGAATACTGGGAGCGCACATCGCAGTGGGTGGAACGGATCGGCCTGGAGGTGATCCAAAAAAATGTGGTCGAAAACGTACAAAACCGCAAAAAACTGTTTGAACAAGTGAAAAGGGCCCTTCAGAACCGAACGGATCCGTGGAAAGCAGATGCAAACAACAAACAGACACGTCAAACGTTCTATGAGGAAGCCCATGTACCGGTAAACGTAAAGTAGAAATCGGAAAGGAGAATCAAAAATGAAACGGATTTCAATCGGACATATTGAAGAGTTCCCACTTAAAGCGGGACGTCGGGTACATGCAGGGGAATGTGAAATCGCTGTTTTTCGCCTATCCGACGGAAGTTTTCGCGCTGTGGAAAATGTGTGTCCACACCTAGGGGGACCCTTGGCGGAAGGAATGGTAAGTGGTGATTTTGTCTATTGTCCGCTTCATGAATGGAAAATCCATCTTCAGGACGGCAAAGTACAAGACCCGGACTCCGGATGTGTCAAAACATATCCCGTGGTAATGGAAAGAAACCGTGTATGGGTCATCCTGGAAAAAGCTGATCTCATGTCAGTCAAATAAATCATGTGAGTGAAAGGTGGGATCACATGGCTCAGTATAAGAGGATCGTCTATTTTGTGGGAGCAGGACCCGGAGACCCCAAGCTCATTACCGTACGTGGAAAGGAAGTGATCCAACAGGCAGATGTCATTTTATTTGACCGATTGGTCAACCGGGAACTGCTTCAGTATGCAGGCCCCCATACGCGTTTTATCGATTGTGGAAAAAAGCCAGGGTATTCTTCCTATTCGCAAACCAAGATCCACCAGCTCTTGGTTCATCACGCCAAAAGCGGTCAATCTGTGGTGCGTTTAAAAGGAGGAGACCCCGGTATTTTCGGCCGGGCGGGAGAAGAAGCAGCCTATTGTGCCCAAAATGGGATTCCTTTTGAATTTGTACCGGGAGTCACTTCTGGTACAGCTGCTCCCTTGTACGCCGGAATCCCGCTGACCCATCGGGGAACCAGTTCTTCCGTGGCTTTTGTTACAGGTCACAGCTGTAAAGGAGAATATGGCGGAAGAGATTGGATAGGCCTTCTAAAACAAGTGGAAACGGTTGTTGTTTATATGGGAATGAGTCATCTACCCATCATCCGAAAGCAGATGATCTTACAGGGATGTCCGATTACGACTCCAGCAGCAGTCATCCACCGGGGAACATGGGAAGGATATCAGAAAACCTTGACAGGAACATTGGAGAATATCGTAGATAAAGTTAGACAGGAAAATATCCAATCTCCTGCCGTCATCGTTTTCGGAGAAGTGGTTCATCTGCAAAAGCAACTGGCCTGGTTCCCATTGGAACAACACGATTCAGCGAAGGAAGAAATCCTTGCCCAGACAAAAGTATGAAGTGGATTATTGGATGGCAAAAGCGCGAACCCATATCTTCCCATTACGCAGTGGCACCCATCTCCACCATCGTTGATCGACACCAGGATGGTGGAGGTTTTCTGTATGTGTTGAATCTTCTGTTTGGAACAAACTATTCATTTGACGTTAAAGTCCCGGTTCATATCAATTTTTTAAAAAGAAATTGGTTGCATTTTATAATACTCCCATTTTCACCTTCTCTTATAACTTCCGATAATATAAGTGTATCGGAAGTTAGGAACCAAACGTTGACGTTCCCTTTTCAGCTTTGCCGCTCATTTGGTCCCTGATGCAACAAAAACTCCACCCCCATGATAGGAGTGATCCATCTGGAAATCAGATCGATTCTTTTGCAGTTCATGCCATGTAGGTCGCGTAATATCCGCCTTCCCAATCCAGTTGATAAACCGCCCCCACCGTGTCACCCGGTTCATATACCAATCCATCACCACCACCCGTCAACCATTCGCCAAGCGTATTTTTTTGTTCTCATAGTACGTTAAAATAAAAGAGTCCTTTCAATTTTGAGGTGATTTCCCCCATTGAATAGCAAAGCTGTAAACTTAACGGATGCCTTGTCTGATTTAACGCATGCCATGAAGAGAACACAGAAAAAACAATCCCTTGGCCCCGTCTTTATGCGAAAACAGCGTCAAACAGCGAAGGAATCCCAAAATACTCCACCTTCAGCAGAAGAGAAAGCATCGGTTCATGAAGAAACCTGGATATGATTCAGATGGAACGAGATACAGCGGAATTGTCTGAAATCTCCATGCGGATCAAGGAACAGGCTCCTCAAGGTTGCATTGAAAAAAATCTGTTGATCCAGCTCAACCAAAAGTTAGGGACGATTGAAGCCAATTACGGGCATATTGCCGCTATTGCTGTGACACTCGCTGCCATCCTCAGCGGTTTAAAGGATTGTATTGAACTTATTCAATCAATCGGGAAATAATCATGTATCGTCCTCTTTAAAAGCAAACACCCTGTCAGTGGCATACACACCATTGACAGGGTGTTTGGTTCAGTCAGTTACATCACTGGTGTAGTCGTCATCGGTTTTTGCTCAGGAACGGGCTGGTAGATCCCGCCAATGTTCATCTGTGATGTCTTGGCCCCAGACTCCAGGGGATAATATCCTTTCTGGACCATCCATTGCCAAACATCATAAGCATGACGGCAACTCATTCGGAAAGCGTCCTCCAGAAAACTTCTCAGATCCGGATGGGCCATCTCCATCGCGGCCCACGCATACTCCCTGCCAGCACGTTTCAGTGTCAACAGATAAGCGGTGGCGATTTCCCGGTCATTCAAGGTTTGGGCATTTGTTCGCGGGGTAACCGGTTGACCTGTAGCGGGGGGCTGAGTGAACGATTGAAGCACCGGGTTTAAATCCGGTACAGGAAGCTCCTTCGTAGGACCTTGTGCATTTTTCAGATATTCCACCTTAATGTTGTAATCACGAACATGAAGGGGAAAATGACGTTCGATGATGGATTTAAGCTCAGGATCTTGGACATGGAGGAGAAAATTCCCCATGTTTGTAATGGAATTTACACAACCTAGCGTCAGTTCATGAAGGTCATAAAGCTCATGACCAGCCAGTACCATTTGATCATCCTCCTTCTTTAACCTTTGAATCACCAATAGTTTGACAACCTTCCCCCTCATCTATGCATATGTGTTTTATGTATCGTCAGCCTAATACCCAATATTCATCAAAATCGCCTTTTAGCGGTAGATCATCAAACCATTCCGATCCAACGGAGGGCATATCGATAAAAAGCCTGCGCTTCTTCCCACGAATCAACATACCAGCAACCGCAGGAATCATCCGGCTCCACTAACCTTTTCTTTTCCTCAGCTGATTTTTTCTGACGCTCTCGCTTCTCTTTTCTGTAATCACTTTCTTCTTCCTTGGCTACAGCCGGGTCCGGCTTAGGATTGAATCCCAACACTTCCATCATCACCGCAATAATCATCAGTATGAAAACGAATCCTAAACCACCTAGCGAAATCTTTTTTCTTATTCCCTCACTTTGCCCTTACTTTATATCCGCTCGAAAATCTACTTGATATCTGTCCTTTTAACAACCATTGCAATAATTTTTTAAAATAAAAAGCCGGACGGGGAAATCACCCCACCCGGCTTTCGTCACTCTTCCTACCGACCACTTCTAATCATCGTCGTAATCACCTTCCAGCGGAAGGTTCGCACACGCGATCCCGTCTCGATCAAGATCCAACCCATGGCGATCCCGACCGCGGGCATATTTATAAAAGGCCTGAGCTTCCTCCCACGAATCAAAGTGCCAACAATCGCGGTCATCATCTTTATCTCGGCTTCGCGCTTTCCGTTTTTGCCGGAAACTTAAATAATCGTCTGGATCAATTTTATCAGCCAGTTCCCGTTTGATTTTCATCTCTTTTTTTCTTTGTTCCGCTAACCTTTTCTTCTTCTCGGCCAATTTCTTCTGACGTTCACGCTCTCGCTTCGCTTTCTGCAACCGTTTTTTCTTTTCCTTCGCTTTCGCCTGTTTATAAACGTCAGGGTGATAGGTTCCATCCTGTACATACCCTTTATATTTCCAGATATTGAGACGTTCTTTTTTTGCGTCCGCTTCTTCCTCTTTCATCTCTTCAATTTGATAGGATTCCCATTCTCCCTTTGGAACATCGACACGCGCCAGTCCCCGCTCCAGCAAATCCTCCTGTATATATTCAAATTCACGTACATAAGCCCACAGCCGCCCTTGATCATCTTTTTTGATTTTGTCAAAAGACAAACTTACAGGTTGACCAAGATACTCCTTTTTCAAGAAACGAAGCACTTTCTTTCCATAAGGCTGGTCTTTCGACGGTGTGTCAATCAGGGCCAACCGCACAATGCGCTTTTTCTTGTTATCCTTGATCTTCACCTCCAGTGTTTCTCCATCAATCACTTTGGTGACCGTTGCCTGTTCAACCTCCTCATCAATCGCCGGGTCTGGATGGGGGTCTTTCGGCTCAGGATTAAGTCCCAACACTTCCATAATAACGGCAATAATCGTTAGTATTCCAAGGAATCCTAAACATCCCAATGAAATCTTTTTTTTCAAACCGATTCCCTCTCTTTACCCTTACTTCAGATCCATTCCAATCTACTTGATATCTTTCCTTTTAACAATGATTGTAACAATTTTTTATATTCTTTTCTATTATTAAGACACTTTACTTGCAGATAGGGCAGACTTCAATAAAACGTTCCCTCTCATTGCGTAACATTCCAATGGGTACTTTTTCCAGCATCTTATCATATGTATATATCAGCCCTATTTGCTCCTTTTCTAGAGATTGGGAGTATTTATTGATAACCCATGAAAGGAATGAGCAGATTGTACTTCATGCAGTATCCATATCCTTATTGCGCCCCAATGTATTATGCAAATATACAAGTACTTGAATCCATACTTGCTGGAATAAAAAGAAAAGCGACGGCCACTGATTTTTATCACCGGTTGGCCAAGTCTGCACCAAATCAAAAACATAAACATTATATCCTTCAAGCGTCAGAAGAGGAAAAAGCCCAATTGAACCAATTTGCTGGACTGTATGTCACACTTACCGGAAGACAGCCTAAGTATGAAATCGATAATGTAACCTTTGACACCTATCAAGAGGGATTACAAAAGGCTTATAAACGAGCGGTGAGTGATTACGAAGCAAATCGAAATCATTATTTACTTGCTCAACAGTCCCCCTTTCAGGATGTATTTTTAAGAGCTTGTTATCATGAGGCCAATCATGTGAACCAATTTCACACGTTATCTTTGAGTCAAGAAGGTAAGATTGAACTAAAAGATTATGGAAACAATCCATTTGTTGTAAATATTGATCAGGCAACCAAACAAAACAATACATTTCGTACCGCCTTATGGACAGGGGATCATTTGCAAGTTACCTTGATGAGCATCGATGTTGGAGAGGACATCGGTTTAGAGATTCATCCTGACGTGGATCAATTCCTCCGTATTGAAGAGGGGCAAGGATTGGTTCAAATGGGAGACCGGAAAGATCAATGGGATTTTCAAGCCAACGTTTATGATGATTATGCCATCCTGATCCCTGCCGGTAAATGGCACAATTTAACCAATACCGGAGATCAACCACTGAAGCTTTACTCCATCTATGCGCCACCTGAACATCCTTTCGGTACGGTTCACAAGACGAAAGCAGACGCCATGAAAAAATGATTGAGTTCCAATATGGATCTTTTAAGGATTGGCGTTAAGCCGTCGTTAAAGTTTTGGTTGTGTTACCATTTAGGCAGTGGATGAAAGCTGTAATGGGAAAGACACCCATTATTTTTAACATTGTCGTCGACCCCCGGTAATGTAAAAACCCCTGGGGATCGACGACATATGCTTTATGGCCGTTTTTAGCGACACAATGCGGTTTAACCATACGCAACCGATGATTCACCAGAACAGTCGATGTGAAGTCCCTACTTGAAAAGTCAATCATCGTGGGGGTAAAATGGGTTTGTATCGTACCTATAAGGAATTGAAACTATCTGTAGGTATCCCCAGATCGTTTGTGTGCTCTGGTTTGTATCGTACCTATAAGGAATTGAAACAGGCAGCGCGGCAACTCAACAACAGTAGGTGATACGGAGTTTGTATCGTACCTATAAGGAATTGAAACTCCAGACCAATATTGATATAGCCCATGGAAGTTGGCCGTTTGTATCGTACCTATAAGGAATTGAAACATTTCAGTGTCTAATACTTTCAGACGAGCCGTAAGCGCTTGTTTGTATCGTACCTATAAGGAATTGAAACCTGACAAGTCAACTATAGACTCTTGGATCTTGTTCAGTTTGTATCGTACCTATAAGGAATTGAAACATGAACATCTATGTGAAAGAAGGAGTCGGCCCCGGTTTGTATCGTACCTATAAGGAATTGAAACTCTGTTCCATGCATCTATTTCCACCGTTTGTATCGTACCTATGAGGGTTTGAAACTAAGTTCACTGGAAAAGACCACAAGATGCGGGAAGAGAGTTTGTATCCACTTAAAGGGAATTAAAATCTCTCCCTAGTTATCGCCCGCAGTGGGGCGTAGCGGTGTTTGTATCATACCCATGAGAAAATAAGATACCTTCCTCTCATTGCCACCATTTTTAAACCGGGCGGGATCTGATCCCGCCCGGTTTTTGCCATATACCTCCGTTGTTAAGCCGCATCGATAAACGAAACCAACCCTTTTTCCTTTCCTCTTTTGGATACGATCCGGCAAACCCCTGACCTACTTCGCCTTCTCCCGATAAAACTCATGAAACAATTTAATCAGCGCACGCTTTTCAATCCGGGAAACATAAGAACGGGAAATTCCCAACTCCCGCGCAATCTCCCGTTGCGTCCGCTCCTCCCCGCCGGATAAACCAAACCGCTTACGAATCACTTCCTGTTCCCTTTGATCCAGAATGTGAAGATGTCCATATATTTTTTTCTTTTCAATCATTAACTGAACCGTTTCCACAATCTCATCCCGGTCTGTTCCCAATACATCGATTAAGGTGATCTCATTAACACCATTCATTTATCTGTATATTGATTTTGGACAAACATTAAATTACCTGAATTGTTACCGAAAAATTTTTAGATAACACAGGAAAAAATGGACAAAAAATAAAAATCTAAGACGAACAACTGAAATAGGATTAAATTGATTTTATAACAAATCAAGGAGATGAGATATGAAAGAACACGGATGGGAATGGGTTGGGGCTACGGTATATCTGGATGCTATACGGTATTATCTGTTTGTTCGTTCATCGAAAACAGATCGGAGATCGAAATTTCGGACGTCGCGGATTGCTCGGATTGATCGGACTCCCTTTAAAAGCCATTCAAACATACCAGGCGTTTGTCGGAATTGCTGTGAAAGCTGTAGGCGCGTTTCTTCTATCGGGAGATTCAATAGAGGGAATCGTATACAGCTTTGCATGGTTATCAGTCATTCATGTCCTTGTAACGGGCATGATCATGGCAACTGTTTCCCTGGTCGCATACTCCAAACAAGGGGTCAACTATTGGTATCTACTCCCGCTGTTTTCCCTCATTTATCAGCCATTTCTCGCGTTGGTCCGTTTCTGGGGAACCTTGATCGGGCTGTGGATTATCCTGAAGGATAGTGGTTCTCAAGTCCGTCTGGCCCGATACGATGAAGATCATACAGGTCCTGCACAAGAGTATATCGGTACATTTTAAAATGCACGGTTGGGAGCTGAAAGACATCTAAGGTGATCATCACCCATTTATCAATAAGCAAAAGGTCACAGTACCACGCTACAAAAATCTTCCTCCAAAATAATTGGGAGCAAATTCGGTTCTTCCACTTCTCTCCCCTGAGGAAAAAGGAGTGTTACCATGACAAAAAGAAAAGACCGCTATGTTTTTCCAGCCATCTTTGAATACACTGACTCTGGCATTGGTGTAACATTTCCCGATCTTCCCGGTTGTGTCTCCGTTGGAGAAAATGATGCGGATGCATATCGTATGGCGAAGGAAGCTCTATCCCTCCACTTGTACGGTATGGAGGAAGACGGTGATGAAATTCCCAAACCCACCCCTGTTCATAAAGTAGAAAAAGAAGATCCCAACGAAGCTGTTGTCTTCATTGATGTATGGATGCCACCCTTTCGGGATGAAATGGAGAAAAAACCATCAAAAAACCGTAACCGTTCCTCGATGGCTGAACAAAATGGCGGAAATTAACGGCTTAAACTTCGCTCCACTATTCTTTGAAACAACATTCCGGAATGATCCGAAAAAGGCGAATAGGACTAATCCTACTCGATTTTTTCTTTTCCATTGAGTGGTTTGTCTATCCTATTCTTCTACTACATGGTAAAATATTCATAGGCAAGGGAGAACAGAAAAGCCTCACCGCCAGGGCCGAGTTTACGGCAAAGGGGGTGAGGCTATGGAATGGCTGCAAGGAATTGCGGCGATCATCGTCGCAATTGTTGC